>DATJHM010000346.1:0-15295 GCA_035493895.1 Ktedonobacteraceae bacterium | reverse complement strand
TCCGTTGCCATCATTACCTGCGGAGCCTGAAGCATCGTGCGAGTTCCCAGGCACAGTTCCGTTCTCACTCCACCGTGCCACTACTGGATCCAAAATCCTGCCTGTCCGCGAGCTCCACGGTCCTTAGGTTGATGCGTATTGACCAGGCTTTATGCCGGTCCGCGGCCCCCACCGGCCATCTCGCGCCCGCATACGCGTTCGAGAAGCACAGACGTGGGCAAGATGGCCGGTGGGGGTGGACGCCATTCGACATGGCGTCCCTACGATGATGGCCAATACGAGGCCATGATGGCCCATGCGATGATGGCCAATATGAGGCCATGATGGCCCATGCGATGAGTAGCGCTATGAGCCCATGATTTTGTAGATGTATTGTTGGGTTTCGTAGGGCATCAGGCTCAGCCAGCTTGCGCCTCCGCGCTGGATTGCATAATTCACCGCACCGGATCCGGCATTGTATGCGGCCAGGGCCTTTGCATAATCTCCATTGTAGCTTTTGCTCAGGGCGGCCATATGGTTCGCAGCTCCGTAAAGCGCCTGGACGGGATCATAGGGATTGATCCCCAGTCCTGCCGCCGTTGAGGGCAAAAACTGTGCGATACCAACGGCACCGACGGGAGAGATGGCATTGGGATTAAAACTGCTCTCAGCGTTAATCTGGTTCACAAAATAGACCGGCGATATCCCTGCATTCGTGGCCGCCTGCTGTGCGATCGCGATGTACTGGCTGGTTGGCAAAACGGGAACACCGGGATTGGGGGGAGTGATGGTCTCGCCTGTTGTTTGCTGATCACTCACATGGCTATTGACGTTCCAGGCAATCTGTTGTATTTGTATCCATCTGGCGACACCTCCCAGCACTGGCAACTGGCCCTGCTGGCTATCATTGAGTGGAGAGAGGCTTACCAGAGCGATGCCAATAAGGCCCAGCATGGCCCCAACGATCAGGCTATAGCGCAGATAAGGAGACATACGTCTGGACTCGCCCTTCCGCGCTCTTTTCTTCTTACCTGGTATCACCACACTCGGACGTACCGGAGCAGCCCCTGCCAGAGTCCCAGTTAACGGTGTTGTCCTGTTTGAGAGGGCACGGGTCACCCCTGGCCCTTGCAAATCGCGGGTAACGTTACCCACACGCAGATCGCGTGTCACGCGTCCTGAGCCTGCTGTCCCGGAGACAGGTGCCGCATCCTCAAGGCTATCAGTATTGACCTCAGGCGGCTCCGTAAATGCAAGCTGGCTGGTTGTGCGAGGGAACTCTGCCTGTTCTGTAGTGAATAATGGACTGGTAATGGGTGGGGGAGTAGTGGGGACAGCGATTTTGTAACTCTCCTCGGCCACCTCGACCATTGCAGGCTGACGCAACCGAGTCCTCCTAAATTCTGACATATCCTACCTCATTACAGTAATTCTTTGTTCTTCATCTGCACTCTTGATGTTGAGTCTATCTAAATAGACCCTATCAAGTCAATTATTCGCGCATGATTGGGCGAAAAGTAATACACCGTCTCCTCCATCTCAACCAGTTCTTTCTGGTCCAAAGAGTATCTCCTTTATTAGCGATCGGGCAAAATAAAAGCAGGACAACGACATGCTGTTGTCCTGCTTTTATTTTGCCCGGATGTGCTAATTATGAACGAAATGCGACATCTCTAGCTGGTGGCAATCGCCAGTTCACGCGAGTCTCCGGCTTGCGCCTTCGGTTCTCTGCGCGTCCCCCCCTTTGTCCCTTTGGAGGTCCCTCTGCGCAATGCCCGGACCGGAAGATAGGGCTCCATTGCACGCAACGCGTTGAGATAGACCTGCTGCTGTTCATGAATAACCCCATTTGGTCCTAATTCCCACCACTCATCTGGCGTGAAGTACGCTGAGACCTCAGCCTCAGGCCCACTGCGCCCATACCATTGAATAAGGTGCAGATTGTCCGATTGCGATAGCCAGATTGCCAGGTCGATTAGATCGGGGTTCTCAGTCAGCCTTGCCATGCCATAGACATGACCCATCAATTGTAGAATATTCTGTTGCGCACTATTGCCCAGGAAGAACTCCATGCCACCGCTGCCTGCCCAGGTAGTAGGATGTACGGGCAAGGGGAGGTGATACGACTGCCGCTGGTGACGCTCGATGAGTTGACTGGCAGTGTGAGTCTCCACGTTACGATGCGCTAATTCTTGTGGCAACGCACGCATAAACTCAAAGATGCCGCTATCCTTCCGGTGGTGTTCACCAAAGGTTTCGAAATCCCAGCCCAGAAGCAGCAGATCGCCCCAGGTATTGGCAACCCAGTTCGCATAAGTGTCAGCATAGAGAGGGTAGCCATGCCAGCTCTGATTTGAAAAACGATAGCCGACATCATCGCTCAGCTCTACATGCCGGGCGAGGAGATACGGCGGCTTGCTATGGTCACACTCTGCGAGCAACTTCGGCATCATCCTGCGCGCCTGTGATCCGCTCTTCTTCTCTTCTATCGGGCGTGCATAGGGACCATCGTCTCCATTGTGATAGAGATGCGTGCTCTCACGCCATTCCATCACCCAGGGACGGCCATCCATGAGGGCCCCGCGAAAGCCCGCGCTATCGAGCGCATCATACAGGGTTGCCGACATACACATCTCAGTAGTATCCGTTACAAGCGGGCGTTTGCCGAAGATCTGCTCGAGCTCCTCTGCCATTTTGCGCATACGCACGACAAAGGCAGGCAGATCCAGCAGAAAAAGAAAACTATGATAGGGCTCAACGCCTATTAATTCCACATTTTCGTGTGCGACAAGCTCGCGAAAAAGGTTCAGCAATTCTTCATCCCAGATTGCCGCCTGCCGCACAAAAGAGAGCGAGAAGCCTATCGAAAGATGCATTCCCTGACGCACCAGATCTAGAAACATCTGAGCAGCGGGATAATAGCTGTACTGAGCCACTTTTCGGAAGTAGCGTTCATTCATCTGTTCGTCAAAGAGACAGTGAGTAATATCCTCTATCGAAGCACCCCGTGGAATCGGCTGCGCCGGCAACTTAAGCCGGCGCGGCTGATGCACAACGGTGTAGATCGCCAGATCCGCAACCATATGTCATCCCTCTCAAATTACACTGCCAGGTTTTCCTCGCGCACGACCTCCCCATTCCGGCTTTTCCTGCCATTTTCCTTCCCTTGCTCCTCATTCGCAATGGTAGCAATTGGCAGAACAATATTCTGTTTACGCGCGAGAAACTCCAGCTTCCCTAAAAGATTCGCAATGACGCGCTCCCACAAAAATTGCTGTGCAGTCTCATATCCGGCTTTGCGGATGCGCTCATGCTCGTCTGGATGACGTTGCAAGTAGAGCAGATAGCCTACAATTTCATCGGGATCCTCTGTCTCGGTAACGATAGCATTCTCAAAGGAGATTGCATAATCCTCACCGGTCGAACCAGTCACGGCAATGCCCTGCGCCGCCATCACTTCCAGAGCCACCAGCCCAAAAGGCTCGTGGCCACTGTTCGCCAGGGTAGCGTCTGCTGCCGCATAGGTCGTGCGCACGAATTCTTCTGGCAAGAAGAAACGCAGGTTGTAAATGTCAGCTGGCCCCGCCTGCTCGATAGCATCCATACATTGATTCAGATCAGGACGCTGTGCCACGACATCTTGAATACTGAGACCCAGACTGTAAGCGCGATGGAATACTTCAGCGCCATGAGGCTCTATTCCTCCACGCACAAAGAGAGTTACGGGATGACCGCTATGTTTCAAGCGTGCCGCCGCTTCTACCGCCATGATCCAGCGTTTGTCAGGATCGAAGCGTCCGATTTTAAAGAGGAAGAAACGGCTGGGATCTCCCTGACGCGCTATTTTGCGCAGACGCTCTACAGCCTGAGGATCTACCGGCGTCATATGCCGAGAGGGGATGCCATTGGGAATCACCAGCGGATTGACGCCTAACTCCCACATTTTGTGCTTCATATACTTACTGACGGTACATAAAGTGGTGACAAAATTGAGCCTTCCCCAGTTGATGCGATGCAAAGACATCAAGCTATTGAGATTCCAGAGCATCAGTACCCGTTGACGCACGCCATACCAGTTGAATAGATCTGAGGTTCGACACATCACCTCGGCGGTATGCCAATCCTCCCCTAATATCACGACGGTTTTGCTTTCAGCCAGCGCGGGACGTACGATCTCATTATAGATATGATATGGCACGCTCTCATTGTAGTCGTAGAGCTTCTGCTCTTCACCGTCATAGACGCCATTGGGATAATATTTGCTCACCCATTGCGACCAACGTTTGAGGATCAATCGCCCATCAACGCGCAGTTCAGTTGATGGCTTATTGGGATCGCCTATATATATCAAGTGTGTCGTATATCCCTGCACCGCCAGTTCTTCGCTGAGTTCAGAGACACGCGTCCCTAAACCACCGGCGGTCGAATAGACATCAGGCCCTTCAAAACAGAGCAAGACAAACAGTGTGTTCGCTGGAGTTATTGCTCCATCAAGTTTCATCATACAAGCATCCTTATGTCTTTGATTTTGGAGGGAAGATGCGGCCTTCCACAGTCACTCGCTGCTACGCATTACAACAATGAAGCCCCAATCACTGCCCTGACGAACAGCATTATGATAGCGTCCCTGCTACAATTCTGCGTTGCCTGCGTTGTGGTGCGCGTGTTTGCTTACCTGCCCTCTGTCTTGTCACCAGACAGCCAATGACATGCTTCTACTTCAAGTATAACACGTCCCTCTGTACCGATGTATGACACCTCCGCACGCACGCAAAATACGGAGGCGACTACGTATTTACACTCTTTTTGTCCACCCTACGGATGCACACGATCCTGAAAAATAACAAAAAGCAGGTCAGAAGCTTTGCAGTTATGCGCATGGCTTCTCAACCTGCCTCATTGCACTTACTCAATAAATCGGCATATTTGTATATTACGGCGTTGGCGTTGGTGTTGGCGTCCCCGACGACGCCCCTCCACCATTACTATTTGTCGGCGTCGATGTACCTGTCGGCGGCGTAGTAGTCGGCGTCGGTGACGTGTTTGTTGGTGTTGGCGTCACCGACGGAGCCGACGGGTTGGGCGTCGGCGTCGGTGATACTACAGGTATCGGTGTTGGCGTTGGTGTCGGTGCCGGGGTTGGTGTCGGCGTTGGTATCGGCGTCGGTCTCATGATCGGTGCGCTATTGACATGGACGATCACAGACTGACTTAACTTCATAGTCTGGCCCTGGCCTGGTTCAACCTGAGTTACAACACCTACATCCTTCGTTGGATCGTATGGATCTTTTTGGATCGTATAAGAAATTCCCTGAGCTTTTAATTTGGCAAGCACATGCTCCATCGTATCGCCGACCAGCCCATTCGGGATTGTCACAGTCTTCACGTAGGTGCCCAGGGTTACGACAATCGTCGTGCCTTTGTTCACACTACGGCCAGCCGGGATATTCTGAGCGGTCACATCTGGTCCATTTCCCTGCTCCTGCCAGGCTAGCCCTGCATGCAGTGCCGCTTGTTTGGCAGCGGCTTCTTTCTGTCCGACCAGATCGGGAACCTGGACCATAACGATTGCGGTAGGTGATGGAGTAGGAGGAGGATTATTGCTCTTGCCGCCACCCAGAAAATCCAGTAGTCCGAGCATACTTGCGAGATAGACGCTAAAACCCAGCAGGACCAATGCAGCCAGCACAATGAGCCACGTCACGACATTTGCGAAACGCGTCTCCTTCTGCTCCGACACATTTCTTCCCGGCTGCAACGCATCTCTGTCAAATGGACGCGTTGCATCGGCACCTGGGGCATAGGTTCCCACCGGATTCGCCATCATAGGAGGAGGCGCGTTATTATACCCTACGCCACTGCTGCTCGCGTTCATCGCATGCGTCTGTTCGGCATAGACCGAAGCCGCGTTATATCCTGGTCCCACGCGCTGATTCGGAGATGAGGGCAGGGGCGCGCTGCTGCGTGAATTATTGATGACAACGGTTGAGTCTCCTGGAGGTGGAGTTAGCACGCCGCTCGTGGTTGTCCCGTTTGGCGTAGCCACAGCGCCTAGCTCTTCTTCACCCAGCATCTCCAACGCGCGTGCCAGCGTGCTCCCATCGCGAAAGCGCATTTCGGGCACTTTCTCCAGACAGCGCAGGATAATCTCTTCCAGAGCTGGCGGGATACTAGGATTCAGCTGTCTGGGGGGAATTGGCGCATCTTGAATATGCTGCATTGCAACAGCGACCGGGGTATCGCCATCAAATGGCGTGCGCCCGGTCATCATCTCATACATAACAATGCCCAGGGCATAGACATCCGCAGCAGGGCTGACAATCTCACCTTGCGCTTGCTCCGGCGCATAATATTGGACAGTCCCCAGCGTCATGCCAGTGGTCGTCAGGCGTTCGGCATTGATGTCTTTGTACACACTGGCAATACCAAAGTCTGTCAGCTTAATGGAGCCATCTCGCCCGACCAGTATATTTTGTGGTTTTACATCTCTATGCACGATGCTGCGACGATGCGCAGCGCCTAAACCTAACGCGACATCATGGGCTATTATTATGGCGCGATCCGTCGCCAGTACTCCGCGCGAGCGCAAATATCGTCGCAGGTCGGTCCCTTCTACGAGTTCCATGACGATAAAATAATTGCCGTCACTTTGCCCATAATCGTAGACCTGCACGATATTCGGATGCTGCAATGCGGAGGCCGCTTTCGCCTCGCGTTGAAAGCGGGTCACAAACTTTGGATCGGTACTGTAAACTTCTCGGAGCACCTTGATAGCCACGACGCGATCCATGCGCATATCATGTCCCCGATAGATCGTAGCCATGCCGCCGCGCCCTATGGGGTCTTGTAACTGGTATCGCTCACCCAAAACTTCGATTTGCATAGCTCTCCGCACTGTACAGGCGTTGTCTCTTCACAACCGCCATTCTTTGCCTATGGGGCGAATGCTGTAAAAGTATCCCGATTTTGATACTCGACAGGTCGTCCTACTATTAGATGTCCTGCCCCATGGCATTTCGTCTCAGGAGAAGGACTTCTATCCTAATCGCCGATTTCTTGATTCTCCTACCAGGAGGCCAGGTCCCCGTCAATGAGAATAACATCAACCAATTTTATTGCGCCACTATTTTAACCTATTCTGTGACAGAATGGAACACTCTCCTCAAAAATGGGAGTTTCCTGCTTTTTCCGCGCCTCAAACGACCCTCTCAGGTCCCGTTCTATCACGTTTCTCTGCTTATGAGCGCAATACCGCCTGCCCCAGTACCCTTTCATCTCCCACTCGTCTGGTTATATGTAATGCATCCATCTGTTCTAACAATGGCAATATGTACTTGCGCGATCCACCCAGGACATCACGCGCCTCCGCAACTGTAATTTTTCCATGCTCTTGCAAGTACACAATCAGGCGCTCGCGCGCCTCTTCGTACGCCTCTCGCAAAAACAACAGGTTCGTTCCTACTTTGATGAATCTTCCCTGCTCGATCAATGCGCTGACAACCTCCCCTCCGATACTTCTCTCTACTTCACTGCGCTCTGGTGGCGTGTATGGATTCTCTTGAAAGCGCTTCACGATCTGTGCAATCTGTCGCTGCTGCTCTTCGCTAAACCTGGGCGTAAAATTAAATACACGAATAAGCCCACCCGGCAACGCTACGCCCGGACGGCTACTCGCACTTGCGCCAGTCGCTTGCTGGATAGTGCCTTCAGGCACCGCCTCCAGTTTCTCCTCTGTTGCCAGGACACTAAAGACTTCATTGGCCATACGCGGTGCGAGATGTAAACGTGCTCGCCACTCTTCTTTCGATAAGCCACTTCGTAAAGGATAGTGTCGATGCTGTTCCCTCACCAGATGTACGGCTTCCTCAGCCAGCTCCTCCCAGACACGTTGCGCAAACCAATACTCGCCTATTTTGCGAACTCGTTCCTCTGATAACAACGTCTCTAGTACCTTTAACGTCACATCCTCCGCCAAATTACACTGCCTGATGATTTCTGGTAGTTCATAGCCGGTTCGCCCCTGAAATGTGCCCCCTGCCACGCTCTTGCCAGTCCCTCTTCCCGCTATTCTCCGATCCAGTGCAGCCAGGACTTGCTCCTCTGGCGATCCTTGCTCCAGACGTTCCAGGCCGTCCAGGACCTGCGGCTGATGCCTGCGATGATGGCGCGCCTGGACGTCGATAATCTCGCCGCCGCCAATGGTCATGCTCGGCGAAGGGATACGAATAATGAACCGATCGCGCTTCGCGACCACCGCCGCCCGGCTCAAACGCAACTGCGCCCAGCCACTCTCTCCGGGGCGCAATTCATCGACATCTAATAGACGCACACGAGCGCTAATTTCTTGCGCGCCACTATAGAAATCGACCTGGGTGTTATGTGCGAGCGGATGTGCAGCATCCGCTAAAATATGCAAGCGTACGTCGCAGAGCACAGTACTACGCATCTGCCCGGGCTGACAGACGACGTTCCCGCGCTCCAGCTCGTTCCGGGCGACATTTGCCAGATTGAGCGCGGCTCGACTTCCCGGCCCGACGTTCTCGACCTGGTGCTTGTGCGTCTGTATGCCCCGAATGCGGGTGCGTGTTCCCTGAGGGAGTATTTCGACCTCCTGCCCGCTTTTGAAGCTTCCATCCAGCAACGTCCCGGTCACGACCGTCCCAAAGCCAGTCAGGGTAAAGACGCGATCGACAGGCAGACGAGGGCGTGCGATATTCTGGCGATCCTGAGCCTCGCGCAACACTTTTTCCAGCGCACTGAGCAGTTCCGGCAAACCGCGTCCAGTATAGACTGAGACGGCCTGTATTGCAGCATTTGCCAGAGTGGTCCCTTTGAGCTGCTCTTCTACCTCTTCGTGCACAAGCTCGAGCCATTCTTCATCGACGAGATCGGCCTTGGTGAGCGCGACAACGCCGCTGCTCACGCCCAGCAGGTCTAATATCGCCAGATGCTCACGCGTCTGCGGCATCACGCCTTCATCGGCTGCCACAACCAGCAAAGCGGCGTCAATGCCCCCGACGCCTGCCAGCATATTCTTAATAAAGCTCTCATGGCCCGGTACATCCACGATGCTCACTTCGCGTCCGCTCGGCAGCTTTAACCAGGCAAAACCAAGATCGATGGTCATGCCCCGTTCTTTCTCTTCGGCCAGCCGATCAGGATCAATCCCGGTCAGCGCCTTGACCAGCGTCGATTTGCCATGGTCGACATGGCCCGCCGTTCCAATACAACTCATGTTCCTTCCCCTCTCTACACGCACCTCAGATGGCCTTATTTCCAGATTAGCATACATCATAGCATATCCACACGACATTGCTCCAAACCAGAAATAGCAGGAAACGTGCGCATTTCGCCAGTCTTCCTTTTTTCGGGCATTTTTTAGCGGCATAATCCATTGGCAACCCGGCAATTCTCTGGCATATAATAGGAATCAATACTTTCACCTGGCACAACTTTTTCCCTCTCATGCAAAGGAGTAGCAAAACCCTTTATGCTCACATACCAAACGATCCTTTTTGATCTCGATGGCACCCTGACCGATCCCAAACCCGGCATCACGAAATCTATTCAATACGCCCTTGCACATTTACATATTCCGATTCATGATCTTGAAACACTCACACCATTTATTGGCCCACCCCTCAGCGAATCTTTTCAGCGCTATTATGATTTGAGCCCGGAGCAGACACAAGAAGCGATTCGCTACTATCGCGAATATTTTGCCGATACTGGCCTCTACGAGAATGCGGTGTATCCAGAGATCCCGGCACTGCTCTCGGCCCTGCAACGTGCGGGCAAGCGGCTCGCAGTCGCCACCTCGAAGCCGACGATCTTCGCGGAACGCATCCTCGCCCATTTTCAGCTCAATCAGTATTTCGATATCGTTGCCGGAAGCGAGTTCGATGGCACCAATTCTGAGAAGGCGGACGTCATTGCGACCGTACTGAGGAAACTTCCGGGGAGCACAGCTCAGACGACGGTGATGATCGGTGATCGAAAACATGATATTGTCGGGGCGCAGAAAAATGATCTGCATTCGATTGCGGTTGCTTATGGGTATGGTACGCTTGAGGAGCTTCAGCTGGCGGCTCCTACGTATTTCGCCGCCACGGTGTCCGAGCTTGTCGCGTTGTTTTTTCATTGACCTTCGGTAGCAATCCGCCCTATAATGAGGAGGCTAGAACAACAGATCGAAGAAGAAGAACCAGGAAGTGCAACCAGGCATGAACGACAAAATTCAATCGGTACTCAAATCACTTCCCCACAAGCCCGGCGTCTACCTGATGAAAGATGCTGAGGGCACGATTATCTATGTGGGCAAGGCGATCTCGCTCTTCAATCGAGTGCGCTCGTATTTTCAGGAATCGACCGACCTGAGTCCCAAAAATCGTAGTATGGTCGCCAAAATCGAAGATATCGAGTTCCTGGTCGTCAATAACGAGGTCGAGGCCCTGGTCCTGGAAAGCAATCTCATCAAGCAGAATCGTCCCAAATATAATGTGCTGCTTCGGGACGATAAAAACTATCCCTACATCAAGGTTGCGCTCACCGAAAACTTTCCTCGCGTCTATCGCGTGCGTAGCTTCCACCGTGACGGCAACCGCTACTTCGGTCCCTATACCGATTCCGGCGCAGTCGATGCCACGCTCGATCTCTTGAACAAGCTCTTTAGCTTCCGCACCTGCCAGTATGAGAGCAGCGCCTGGGCCCCTCCACGCGCGGGCAATCCACCCGCCGCCTGGAAACAGAAGTTGCTCGCTCGTCCCTGCACGCAGTACTTTATTCATCGCTGCGTCGCGCCCTGCGTTGCCTATGCGACACATGAAGAATACGACGCGATCATCAGGCAGGTCATTCTCTTTCTCGAGGGCAAGCATGACGAGGTTCTGAAAAGCTTGCAGGAGAAGATGGAGGCGGCAGCTGAGGAGCTGAACTTTGAGGAGGCGGCGCGGATTCGTGACCGCATTCAGGCCGTTGAGCGTGTCCTGGAAAAGCAACGCATCATTAATACCGAGGGGCAGGATGATCAGGATGTGATTGCACTGGCGCGTGGCGACGATGAGACGTGCGCACAGGTATTCTTTTTCCGCACTGGCAAGCTGGTTGGGCGCGAGTATTTTATTCTGCAAGGCACACGCGATAGCTCCTCTGAAGAGATTATGGCCTCGTTTATTCAGCAGTTCTATGATAACGCTCCACATGTGCCTTCAGAACTGGTCACAGAGGTCGAGCCAGATGAACGGGCGCTCATCCAGAACTGGCTCCGCGAGAAGCGTAAGAATACGGCAGCCGCCAGTACCACAATCGCCATCACCGTCCCCAAACGTGGTGAGAAGCTGCGCCTGATCGAGATGGTCAAACAGAATGCGCAACAGGTGCTCGAACAGCAGCGCATCAAATGGCTAACTGATAGCCAGAAGACGCAGCTCGCGCTGGAAGGAATACAGGAGGCGCTCCATCTTGTCGCGCCCCCACAGCGCATCGAGTGCTACGACATTTCGAATACACAGGGCACGAATTCAGTCGGAGCGATGATCGTCTTCGAGGGGGGTCGCCCGAAAAATAGTGAGTACCGCCGCTTCAAAATCAAGACAGTTGAGGGAGCCGACGATTACGCCAGCCATCAGGAGGTATTGCGCCGCCGCTTTCGCAAGCTCTCCGGCACCACAGCCCAGATCGCCGCTGAGACGGAAACGATGCCTGAGACGCTGGAGGAGATGAACCACGAGGGCGATACACTCACAGTGGAAGAGATCGTCCCACCGGAGCAAACGCTTGATGCGGCCAGTGATGGCGCACAAAGTCAGTTGCAACACACCTGGGCCATACCCGATCTGATCGTCATTGACGGCGGCAAGGGGCATCTGCACGCGGCACTGGAGGTGATGAAGGAGCTACAACTGGATATCCCCATCATCGGCTTTGCCAAAGAGGAGGGCTCGCATAGCAAACTGACCACCTCCGACGCCATCTTCGTTCCCGGCTCGCCCGAACCGATCATATTGCCCCGTGCCGCGCAGAGCCTCTATATGCTCCAGCGCATCCGCGACGAAGCGCACCGCTTCGGCATCACCTATCATCGCAAGGTCCGCTCCGAGCGCACATTTAAGTCGGTGCTCGACGAGATCCCCGGCATCGGGCCCAAACGCAAACAGGCTCTGCTCAAGCATTTTGGCTCCGTGCGCGCCATCAGTAGTGCCAGCATCGATGATCTCGCCGCGCTCGACGGCATGACGCGCGATGCCGCGGAAAAGGTCAAAGAATATATTGGACGGGCGGAATAAACCGCCCGGCTCTCCTCGTTTTCATGTATAGGAGTCGGGCGCAGACAAGCCGCGCCCCTACGGCGGGGATTTATGGGAACCGGGCGCAGACAAGAAGCGGGCGCAGACAAGCCGCGCCCCTACGGCGGGGAATGTGGTTGTTCGCTTATCCAGATCTGATGAAGAGTGCTAGCACTCTCACGCGGTAATTGACAACCTTGTGAATTCGCGTTACTATTAAAGATAGGACATTCTCGCGAATGTCCCCTTTTCTACTTAAAATACAGCGCGAGTTATTATTGCTCGCATTCATTGAAGTTTTTATAACTTATCTTCTTTAAGAGGTGATTGGTGTATGCCAACGTACGAGTATCTTTGTCAGACCTGTAGCCACCGCTTCGAGACGTGGCAGAAAATGACCGATGAGCCTTTGACTGTGTGCCCCGAATGTGGAAATCATATCCGCCGTGTCCTCTTCCCTGCGGGAGTTGTCTTTAAAGGTCACGGATTCTACAAAACCGATCACGCGAATAGTAGCACACTGCCACCGGGCGGAGAGACGAAAACAGGCGAAAATGGCCACGCCAGCAGCAACGGCAAATCAGCCGAGAGCAAGCCCGCCGAGTCCAGTTCCGCCACCAATAACGCCTCTTCTTCCAAGAGCGAAAGTGCTCCGGCGGCCAGCAGCAATTAAAACGACCAGCGATCCGATCCCGATAAGCGCAGGTGAACCGCGTTTAGGGATCGGATTACGGTAAAATCTCAGGTTGATGTGCATTGGACAGGGTTTATGTCTATGCTTCGGAAAGGAGCATGTTATGCAAAGCGAGAACGCCCTCGCGACCATTCAACGCCAGCAAATCGAGATTGCAGTCAGCGAGTTGCTCCTCACTGACGATCATTACATTCGCCAGACCATCATCGAGCGCCTGCGCCACCAGATTGCGCATGCCGACCCTTCATTTGACGTTCACAAATTGAGTGACTGGGTCCAGGAAGAACTGGAAGAAATCGGCCTTATTCAATAGCCGCCCCTCTCGTCTTTACTGATTATGCCTTGCGCCGAACAGAGGTAATTCGCTGTCCGGCACGTGCGCTTTTATCTGCTTGCCAGCGAACGCGATACAGGCAGCTTGCCCCACACTTTTTTTGCCCCACCTTCTACCGTTAGCGCCAGCTTTTACATTACGTCTATAAAACCACCCAAAATTCCTATATAGCTATCTCATCACGGAGCGTGATACGTCTCTACGATGTATACTGATTACACAACCCCTTCAGGTAATACCAATTTTAAGTCTTTCATCTGAATCAGATGAACTGTTGCATGTGAATAGCCAGATGGGGAAACCGGCTGATGTCAGTTGCAGAGGAGAAACATTGGTTATGCAGGTTCGCCGCGAGCAGCCTCAAAAACGAACTCAGGCACAAATCATCGAGGATTTACGACGCCAGGTAGATGAGCTCTCCAGCGAAAATCTACTTTTGCGCGATCAGCTAGCGCGTAAAGAACAATTTACGGCCATGATCGCACATGAACTGCGTGGACCACTCGCACCGATTATTAATTATGCCCAGATGCTGGCCCGTCAGGCGACGACCTCTCAGGGAGAAGATGCGCCTGATGAAAAAAAGCAACAGCGTCGTATGGCAACCATTCAACGCCAGACCTCGATTATCGTCAGCCAGGCCCGCCGCCTGACGCGTCTGGTGAATGATCTACTGGATGCCTCGCGCCTGACTTCTGGTCAGTTCACGCTCTTCCGAGAGTCTTGCGATCTCGCGCAACTCATCCGCGATACCGTTGAACAGTTGCGTCCGGTGGCACCCTATCATAAGTTTCACATTGAAACGCCCCCTGATAAAGTGATCGGGAACTGGGATAGTGGTCGTCTCCAGCAGGTCCTTGGCAATCTGCTTGATAATGCCATTAAATACTCGGACGAACAAACGACCATTACCATTCGTCTCACGCAAGCCCCCGACTTCGTGCAGGTCAGCGTGCACAACCAGGGAGCGAGCATTCCTTCATCGGACATCAGCCAGCTCTTCCGTCCCTACGCGCGCCTCCAGGCAACAAGCGATCGGCGCGGCTCTGGATTGGGCCTGTACATTGCAAAATCTATTATCGAAGCCCACGCTGGAATGCTCCTCCTGGAGCCACATATGGACGAAGCACCCAGCGAAGGTCCAAGAGGAACTACATTCTCCTTCACGCTCCCTACATCGTGATAGGGAGCGTCCCACCCTGTCAAATTTAGCAGGTATCCCCCAGAGCATTTGCCCGGTTTGAAAAACTGGTGAATCGAGCGGTGCGCTCAACCTCTTCTGGCCGTATACTACCACTGTGCAGAGGAAACCACCCGGAAGGGAACGGCATCGCGTTGGACGTTGATTGTGGAACCCGGCGTCTGGCGAAGTGCTCGAGCGAAATACATTTCAGGCTACCCGGTCGTCTGCTAGCGAGGCATGGCGAGATAAGGGTGACCAAACCTATTTCAAACGCACGATGGCAGCGGATCTGCGATCAAGGAACTCTTCCGGTGGTGGCTCAATACAGATCTAACACTCTGCTTGTACTTACTTATTCACGACTACCTCAACACAGCGCAATTGTAGCACTGTGAGAAAGGAGGGCTCTATGGCACAATGGGCTTATAAAGTTGTCTACATTGACTACCGTGGACGAATCTCTTGTGAAGGCGTTGAGACGCTCATCGGGAACGAACGCCGCAGCACTTTTGCGCGCCGTTACCTGGATGGTCTGGGCGAAGGAGGCTGGGAACTGGTAGGCATTCAATCGCTCACGGCCAACTCCGCCTACTACATCTTTAAGCGTCCCGCACAGGAGGGCGATTTCGCTGCACAGACCCCTCCCGCTGCCTCGGAGCAGACGCCACCGGCAACGCCCGCCAGCGGCCCTACACCAACAGTCGAAAGCGCATAAGCGAAGCGCATTCGCCTGTTACAGCGGACGATGAATGTTGTCTCAGACAGCGTTGAGGAGCCAGCCCGGGCTGGCTCCTCAACGCTGTCTGAGACAACATTCATCG
>DATJHM010000345.1:0-5652 GCA_035493895.1 Ktedonobacteraceae bacterium | reverse complement strand
TCCGTTGCCATCATTACCTGCGGAGCCTGAAGCATCGTGCGAGTTCCCAGGCACAGTTCCGTTCTCACTCCACCGTGCCACTACTGGATCCAAAATCCTGCCTGTCCGCGAGCTCCACGGTCCTTAGGTTGATGCGTATTGGATCGGCATAAAGCGCGATCCCTACCTCTGCCTTTCTTCGAGGCGAGATTATATGCTCCCCATGCCACACGCGATCCGGTTCCGCTCAACAGGAAGGCCCGCCCACATTCCCCACCGGCCTCTCGGCCTCAGGTTGGTACGTATTGCCCACAAACAGACCGCACCGCTATGTTGCCTACGGTTACAGGCCTGCGAGACGTTCGTTCCAGGCGTCTGTGGCGAATGTTACTTTGCCACGGCAGATCGTCGCCTGCAAGTTCAGCTCTTTATCGAAGAGCAGAAGATCGGCATCGTAGCCGGGCTGGATGAGTCCCTTGCGGGTATCCAACTTTATGGATTTTGCCGGGTTCAGGCTTAACATGCCGACCGCTTCTTGCAGCGAGACCTGCGTATACTTGAGCACGTTGAGCAGGGCACCTTTCATCGTCAGCACGCTTCCAGTGATCGTTCCATCGCTGAGGCGAGCGGCCCCGCAGATCACCTTCGCGATCTGTCCGGCAAACTCGAACTCGGCATTCTCGATGCCCGCACCGGCGAGAGCGTCGGTGACGATGACGGTACGCTGCGGTCCCAGGATTTTTGTGATGAGCAGATCCATCATCGCGGGATGGACATGCACGCCATCAGCGATCAATTCGCCTCGCACATGCGGGGCCTGGGCGACGGCGGCAAGGGGACCGGGATCTCGATGCAGAAGAGGGCGCATGGCGTTGAAGCAGTGGGTCATATGCGTGATACCCTGCTGAATCGATTCCTGGGCCTGCTCATAGGTTGCATCCGTATGCCCGATGCTGACAGTGACACCGGCATCGAGCAACTGACGCATCATCGTGGCGGCCCCGGCAAGCTCCGGGGCAATCGTGATCAGGCGGAGCTCGCCTTGCGTCAATTCGAGGATACGCGCGGTCTCCTGCTCATCGGGGTGACGGAGCCAGGGTATCTGGTGCGCACCTCGCTTCTTCTCATCGATATACGGACCTTCTAAAAAAATGCCAACGGGCTCGGCTCCCAGTCGGGCATGCCGAATAGCCTCGACGGCAGTCTGCAATTGGGCTTCGGGGACGGCACCGGGGATACCAACGACAGTCACGAGAAATGAGGTGACACCTGTGCTGGGAATCCATTGAATATATTTCTGGATCTCTTCCTCATCGGTGGTGTGGAGATTATAGCCTCCGCCTCCGTGGGTATGCACTTCAATAAAGCCGGGCGTGACGATCATATCGGTGGCATCGATCTGGCGAACGGCGTTATTTGCTTCAGCAGATGTTTGTGATTGCTCACTGTGATTCACCGTGTGAATACGTGAATCATTGATGGTAATAGTAGTATTGATGCGATCCTGTCCGGCATCAACTAAGCGGGCATTGTGCAAGGTAAACTGCATCGTGCTTTTCTCCTTCGAACATGGTAATATTGATATATACATGCATTGACAGAGGATACAACCTTCCTTTTGTAGGACGCAGACAAGCCACGCCTCTACGAAGGATTTTCTTTTCCTGATATTGGCATGGTATCCTTTGCTTGACGTATCATGAAAAATGTGAGATTATGGCAAACATGCAGGTGGTATATACAATATACCAATTATACCACTTGTCAAGGGTCTCAGAAGAGCCCATTTGAACCAGGAGCAACATGTCAAACATTGTACGTAAAGGTCCAGTGCCACGCTACTATCAACTCAAAGAGATCATGCGCGGGAAAATGAGCTCTGGCGAATGGAAGCCGGGAGACCTTATTCCATCCGAGCGTGAGTTGAGCGAGCAATATGGTATCAGCCGCATGACCGCACGCCAGGCGATTACCGAACTGGTCAATGAAGGCCTTTTCTTTCGTGAGCAAGGCAAGGGCACATTCGTTAGCCAGCATAAGATCACACAGCAGCTCATTCGTCTGACCGGCTTTACCGAGGATATGCGTGCTCGCGGGCAACGTCCGGAGACACGTGTCCTCTCAGCCAGCATGCTTCCAGCCGATGAATTAACAGCCGAGCGTTTGCGCATCCATCCGGGTCAGAGCATTTTCAATCTACAACGTTTACGGCTAGCAGACTCCGAACCGCTGGCAGTTGAAGTCTCGCAGATCTCCTTCATCGGCTGCGAGCGCCTGCTCGATGAAGATCTTGAGCAGAACTCGCTCTATCGTTTGCTGGAGACGCGCTACGGTCTGACGCTGGTCGAGGCTGAGCAGGAACTAGAGGCGGGCCTGGTCACGGAAGAAGAGGCAAGCTTCCTCAATGTTGCGGTTGGTAGTCCCGCACTCTATACGCGTCGTACGACCTATGCTGAGCGCGATCAGCCGATAGAATACGCTCGCGCCGTCTATTGTGGCGGCAAGTATACCTTCTATACCAGCATGAAACGCGAGCAGCTTCTCTCGTAAGGGCCGGGCGGTGATCTCGGGCGGTGATCTCGGGCGGAGACCCCAGGCGGAGATAAACCCCGCCTCTACAAGTTCATGCTCGGAGAGCCCATATCGCATCTACAAGTTCGTGCAAGGAGGGCATTACAATGTCAAATGATACCACCTCTTTTCCTGGCAATACAGCGGAACGTCCGGTGACGTCGCTTCTGACTGAGCAGGTCAATCCGGCCACGCTGGAAATCGATCGGCTGAGTCCGCTCGAACTGGTCAAAGTCATCAACGCGGAAGATGCGAAGGTTGCGCAGGCGGTGGCAGAAGAGGCCGAAGCAATTGCTCAAGCTATCGAACTTATCGCATCTCGCTTGCGTCAGGGTGGGCGTCTGGTCTATATGGGCGCGGGCACGTCGGGTCGCCTGGGAGTTCTCGATGCCCTGGAATGTCCTCCGACATTCAATATTTCGCCCTCGCAGGTCATCGGCTGGGTTGCGGGCGGCTTTGAAGCGCTGGCAACGGCACAGGAAGATGCCGAGGATAGCTTTGCCATGGGACAGGCTGATGCTGCACAGCTTGGTTCCTATGGCGGGCTCACGGCAAAAGACGTGCTGGTCGGCATTACGGCCAGTGGGCGCACACCCTATACGCTTGGCGCGCTGACCTATGCTCGCGCACAGGGAACGGCCACGATTGGTATCGCGAACAATCGCCCCTCGCCGCTGGAAGAACTGGCCGATATTTCTATCGCGGCGCTCGTTGGACCTGAAGCGATCACCGGCTCAACGCGTCTGAAGTCGGGTACGGCACAAAAAATGGTGCTGAACCTGCTCAGTACGGGCAGTATGATCCTGCTGGGCAAGACCTATGGCAACCTGATGGTCGATGTCTACGCGACAAACTATAAGCTGCAACGACGCGCGGCCAAAGCGGTTCAGCTTGCGGCTGGCGTCGATCAGGAGCGGGCCGAGGCCCTGTTGCAGGCAGCCGAAGGCGAGACGAAAACCGCAATTGTAATGGCTCGAGCTCAGGTCTCACCAGAGGAAGCACGCCAGCTTCTGACGGCCCATGAACAGAACTTGCGCCAGACGCTTGATGCGCTAGAATAATCCACAGAACATGGGAGAAAGAACAATGTCTGAACACTTGACGGCGGGCATGAGCCTGGATGAGCAGATCGGCCAGCTTTTGATGGTTGGTCTGCCGGGAACGACGCTGAATGCGGAGATTATTGAGTTGATCCAACATTATCACGTTGGCAACATCATCCTCTTCAAACGCAATATCCAGGATGTTGAGCAGGTGCGCGAGCTGACGCAGAGCCTGCAACAGATCGCACGAGAAGCGGGCCAGCGCTTCCCGATGCTCATCTCTGTCGATCAGGAAAACGGCATGATCAGACGCTTTGGTGAACAGGCGACGATTTTTCCCGGCAATATGGCGCTGGGTGCGATTGGCTCCGAGCAGCTCACGTATGAGATTGCGGAGGCAACGGGCCGCGAATTGCAGGCGATGGGCATCAATATGAATCTCTCGCCGGTTGTCGATGTGAACAATAATCCGGCCAATCCGGTGATTGGTGTGCGCTCGTTCGGCGAGAATCCGGCAGAGGTTGCGCGCCTTGCCAGCGCGCTGGTGCGCGGCTATCATGCGGCTGGCGTCATCACGAACCTGAAACATTTCCCCGGCCATGGCGATACGGCCACCGATTCACACCTTGCCCTGCCCGTCATCCCTTTCGGACTGGAGCGCCTGGAGCAGCTCGAATTGATCCCGTTCAAGCAGGCGATTGCGGCCGGAGCCGATAGTGTCATGATTGCACATCTCTTCCTGCCCCAACTGATGAAGGAGCTGGATCTGCCTTCAACGGTCTCTCCTGAAATCGTGCGTGACCTTTTACGCACGAAACTGGATTTTCAGGGAATGATTCTGACCGATTGCCTGGAGATGAACGCGGTCTCAGAGACGATCGGGACCGCACAGGGCGCGCTTCTCGCGCTGAAAGCGGGCAATGATCTGCTCCTGGTCTCCCATCGCTACGATCGCCAGCGTGATAGCGTTGAACTGCTCAGACGTTCCGTAGAGGATGGCTCGCTCACGCCGGATCTCATCAGTGATGCCGCCGAGCGCATTCTGAGATTGAAACAGCAGTATCTCTCCTGGGAAAAGCTGGCGAACGCACCCGGCCCCGAGGTGGTACAATCTCCGGCTCATCTGCAACTGCGCGACCGTGCCTATGAGCTTTCCACGACGCTGATTCGCAATGAGCAGCACCTGATTCCCCTGCATCTGCAACCAGAGCAGCGACTTCTGACGCTCTTCCTGGAGCCGACAAGCTACACGAAGGCCATCGATGATCATAGCGTCAATACCGATATCCTTCACACGCTCCAACAGCATCATGCCAATACGCGCGTGCTGGTCGTTCACACCTCAGCAGAGCCGGAGGAGAACGCGATCCTGCAAGAGGCGCTGGACAGCGCTGATGTCGTGCTTGCGGTGACGTTGAATGCGAACCGGGATCAGCAGCAGGCCAGTCTGGTTCAGAGCTTGCTTGCCAGTGGTAAATCGGTGATCGGTCTTGCGGCCTTTAATCCCTATGATCTGCTGGCATTTCCAGAGCTGAAGACCTATCTCGTCAGCTACGAGGATACGCTACCGGCGCTGCTCGCAGCGACCCGCGTCATCTTCGGCGATATTCCGGCTCAAGGAAAACTGCCTGTGACGTTGCCTGTCTCGTAGAGATGGCTGGGGGGGAACGCGGATGCGGGTCCGGGGAGCCATTTCGCGAGATGCATAATGGGCGCAAAACATTTGCAAGATGAACCATAGAAAGAAGCCTCCATGACTGAACAGAATGTGATACAGAAAACGCTTATGCCGTGTACACGCGAAAGTCTGGCGCACGATTTGCGAATGCTGGGTGTCGAGGCGGGCATGACACTGGAGGTGCACTCCTCGCTCAGCAAACTCGGCTGGGTCTGCGGTGGGCCTGTGGCCGTGGTGCAGGCTTTGCTGGATGTGGTCACTGGCACGGGCACGCTGGTAATGCCTACCCATAGTTCGAACTATACTGATCCCGCAAAGTGGAGCAATCCGCCGGTTCCGCAAACGTGGTGGCCGATACTTTACGAACAGATGCCCGCATTT
>DATJHM010000344.1:0-5487 GCA_035493895.1 Ktedonobacteraceae bacterium | reverse complement strand
GCGGCTCGTCTCGTCTTTGGCAAGGGGGCGCCGATGGTCCCATTCCTCGAAGAATGGCTGAGGTAGGGACCGGGCTTTATGCCGGCCCACGACCCCCACCGGCCATTTCGCCCCTTAGGTTGATGCGTATTGGATCGGCATAAAGCGCGATCCCTACCTCAGCGTTTGTTCGAGAAGGCCGGAGGGGCGGGAACACCCCGCCCAGATTTATGATTTTGTTTTTTGTATCTGGTTATTCTTCTTTAACGGGGGGAAAGGTGAATTGCGCTGTGGCACGAACGAGCACGGATGGGTCGGCGCGGTAGATTTGTAAGCGTGCACGTTGCTCTTCATTCCAGCCCTCTGGCAAATTGGACTGAGTGATGAGGGCAGCCAGCGCGATTCTGCGCAAGCGTTCGTCGTGGCTGGCTGACAAGCGTTTTTCCAGATAGAGCATATTTTTCACATCGGGTCTACGTGTGCCTGCATATCTATCGATCATTGTGTGTAGCAAATTACATGCCTGATTGAGCGCTCCGGCATGTAATTCCTCTCTGGTTACAGCCATCTCCAGCAAGGCCGCAATTTCATCCCAGGGGAGCAAGGCGATTGCCAGATCAATACGTAATTTAATAGTAACCGGGTCAGTTGCCAGCGTGTCTAGAATGGCTCTTATTGCTGGAAGGAGTTGCCGCTTCTGGGCAAAAAGTGCTTCCTGTAGTACCTGTAGAGCTGTCTGGAGTGCGCGGCGATGAGGGAGGAGACGTCCGATAGCTTGCGCGATGAGTGGCGCATCGTCGGCGACACAGGTGCCAAAGATAGCTTTGGATGCCGCTGTGCAGATATCTTCGTTGTCCGAGTGTAGAGCCTCCAGTAATCGTGATAATAAGCGTTGTCCCTCATCGGCTCCGGCAAGGCGTGTACAATCTCTGAGTACCGAGGCGCGCACTTCTATTTCGGGGCGATCAAGCAGTGATGCAAAAAGAAGCATCAGGCGTTGTTGCGCCTTTGGTGAGAGATATTCCCCGGACAGACTCGCCATAGTCAAAGGGTTCCACTCAGCGAGCCATGAAAAACTTGACATGGCATACAGGCTACGTTGTCTCCGCCGCCGAATACGTTCTCGAACTCGATATTCTTTAGCCTTCTCGTAGTCAATGCTCATGCGTACCGTGCTCAGAGCGAGTATTATATCGGTTGAGCGAGCCTCGCGTTCCAGGATATGCCATGTCTCGTCCCGCTCTAAGTGGAACCATAACGCGCGTAGCAGGGCAACACGGACATCGCGGTGCAACTCCTGAGCGTCCAGAGCCAGGAGTTCCTGGTATGCCTCCTCGCCAGGTAGCTCGCCCAGAAGACGTACTTTTTCTTTGGCAACCGTCACCTTTGTGAATGGGATCGTGCGCAGGATTGCCAGAGCTTGTTGAACAGGGATGGTGAGCAAAAATGGGCGCAGGGCATAGATTGCTCTGACAGCGCGCTGATCGTGCAGCGCTTTCAATAATAGTGGTATGCCCTGGCTGGTATCGAGCCTGCTCAAGTGAATCATGGCCGCATCACGGACGATTGGGCGCTGGCTATTTGTCAGAGTGATCAGATGTTTGGCGGGAATAGCGGGCAATGCTGTGAGCTGAGTGATAGCGCGGATGATGGTTTGCTGATCGTTGGTCTCATCATGTATCTCTTTGAGAAGCGTGTGAGCGAAGATGGTCTGTTGCCGAGAGGTCCAGCGTGCGAAACCTCTGGTGAGAGGTGCGTGCTCGCGCCATTGTCTTCTGAAGTTTGTGCTCCTGGGGTCATTAAAAAGCTTGCTATATTTTCTTTGGCCCAGGAAGGGCGTGAGTAAATCCTGTCTTTGCTGGAATAGATACGTAGATACGGCTGGATAGGTAATCCAATTGCGATCTCCCTGGAGCAACTCGGGAATGAGTTGTGCGGTGCGTGCTGGTCGATATTTGATGAGATTGGATAGGATGGTATTGCCGAATTCGAAAGAAGTGCCACGATGGAGGAGTAGTTCGAGCGCATCCAGCAGTTCGTCAAACACGTGCACACGTTTGCCGAGCAAAGAGAGTGCATCGTTTAATGCAGTTTCGTTTTTGTTCTCGGCCCAGGAGAGCAGTATTGGCCGTAGAGCTGGAGCAAAACGTCGAACATCAGCATCTGAGAACCTGTCAACGCCTTTGTAGGTAAAGGTGAGACCATGCGCCTGTACGATTGATGCGAACTGTGTTGCACTCCATTCTGGCGCATATGCGAATAGTTTGACCATCAAGAGTGATAGCGCGCCTACGGTGAACGAGGAGGTGTCAAAAGCGTTTACGACCGCGTGGATGATCTGTGCAAGGGAGTCGAGGTGGCTCTGCTGCCAGATGTTTTGAGGGAGTTCTTCCAGCTTGTCTACTATTGCTCCACGCAGCGGGTCGGGTTCGTTGAGATGCATGAGTAAGATCGACAACAAAGCGGGTAAGCGCTCTCGCTCATAACGCACGCATTGTGTCAATGTGGTTAAGACGATCGTGCGTATTTTGATGTGAGGGTCATGGAGAAACGGGTCGAGGAGGCTGCGAGCTTCATCCCAGGGTAAAAATGCGGCGTATAGGAGGCGCTCTTCAGGACGAGTTGCCAGGGTGAGGAGTGCCAGGTGACGGCGTGCTTCCTGTTCGCGCAGAGTACGTGGTAAGAGGGCTACCGTCGATGCTGGCATGCAAACATTGCGATTATGCCAGGTCTGGACGAAGGCGGAATAGAGTGTAGCGCGTCTGGCAGGATTTTTCATTTGATCGAGCCAACAATAGGAGTATTCCAGTTCCGCAGGGCGTATTTCTGCCAGGGCAAAGAGACGGGCGTCATCAAGTGCGTGTACGATCTGATCGAGGTTTATCTCTTCGAGTCCGTCTCCTCCTTCTTGCAGAATCAGATCAATCAGCTCCACCGGTCGCCGCAAGCTCAACGCTTGCATATTAATACGGGTGAGTGAGGTAGAACGTGCCAGTGTCCTGACCAGCAGCATGGCTAGATCTGGTTGCTTGTTTGTCAGAATAGGGAGAATGCCATTGACGAAAGAGAGAAGTTGCAAATCGAGGTTGGTAGTGGTCTCTGCTCTGGTCTGGAGTAGCTCAAAGGCAATTGCAGGGTGGCGGCGTGCGAGCCGACGCCAATCTGCCAGGTCCATGCTGCGCTGAAAGCGTGCGATAAAGCGACGTACAAGTGTAGATGAGCCGCTGGGGAGAAGTTTTTGCAATTGGGGATCGTTCGTGGAGGCCAGATACTCAAGAAAATCGTCGATGAGCGTACGGTAGCCGTAGTGATAGAGCTTCCAGAGCAGGGGCAGGCGTCCATCGCGGGGCACAATCGTCAGTGCTTGCTCCAGCTGTTCTTCGGTGCAGGCCAGTGTAGTGAGATGAATGGCAAGACCGCGAACGATGCGCGAT
Source organism: Ktedonobacteraceae bacterium (assembly GCA_035493895.1). Classification (GTDB taxonomy): domain Bacteria; phylum Chloroflexota; class Ktedonobacteria; order Ktedonobacterales; family Ktedonobacteraceae; genus DATJHM01. The sequence continues at coordinate 2,074 of DATJHM010000344.1, read as the reverse complement.
GGGTCAGTGAGTGCGTGCAGGACATGTGATCCATCGTGGCTGCTGAAGCAGGAGTGGAGCGCGAGGAAACGCTGGTAAAAGTCTCCCTGCTTCAGGGTGGTCAAGATCGCTGCAATTTCAGGATCTTGTGCCGCAGAGCGTCCAAGGTCGATCATGCGACGGATGCGGGCTTTGTGGGTCAATGCTTCAAGCTCTTGTAGGAGCTGTTCTACTGTCATGAAATCATAAGGCCCTGATGTATGCATGGGCCAGTGCATCTATTCATTAATGGAGAGGTAAAAAGGGAGCGCGTACGCTCATCATAGTGGAAAACATGTATTATGTCAACATATCTGATAGAGCTGGTCTTGACGCTGCATGAAAACTCAGGTAGTATTTTGCTAGTGTCAGGAGAAGCAGCCTGTAGACTCCTGTCGTGAGAAAGATTACAGATGCATAGTATAGTCGTCGTAAAATTCATGCGCAAGTACGGTTTTCGTACTCGTTGTTGTGGGCATTGCACACATCAGTCGCTGGCCCACGGCTGTACTGTGCCCTTTTTCAGGTTCAGGAGGTGTTGTTAACCTCTACAAACAGAAACGACAGAAAAAAGGCCGTGGGTGATAGTATCGCCTGCGGCTTTTATGCTTCCCTGACCAGAGAAAGAAACCGTGAGGCGAGCGTGCCGAGCTTGCTGTCCACGGTTTCTCCGTTTTTCTGGCTCGTCTGGTGTGCTCCCTCACCTATATTGTGAAAGGAACAGAGAGAGAATGGAACAGTCACAGGATCAGCAGACACACGTGCCGGAGAGCCCGGTTATGAGCATTATCGGAGAGAAAGTTGCGTTGGGTCCGATCCGGCGCGATCTGGTGCCGCTCTACCATCGTTGGGTTAATGACTTCGCCGTTCTGCGTACATTGCATATTCCACGGCCTTCAACGCTTGAAGAGATTCAGGCTGCATATGAGAAGGAGGTTGCGGAGGAACAGAAACGCCGCGTTGTCTACTTCACCGTCTATGATTATGCGACATTGCGTCCTATCGGGAGAACAGATCTGGGAGATATCAATTATCGAGATCGTAGAGCAGATTTTGGTATTGAGATTGGCGAGGCGGACTATCGTGGGCGTGGTTATGGAACAGAGGCAGTTCGCCTGACGCTTGATTATGCATTTACTGCGCTCGGTTTGCACAGCGTAGCTCTGGAAACGTGGGAATATAATCTGGCGGCGCAGCGTGCCTATGCCAAAGCTGGTTTTCGCGAAATTGGGCGACGAAGGCAGGCAAAGTTCATGGGCGGAAAGCTCTGGGATATCGTCTATATGGATTGCCTTGCCACGGAGTTTGTCAGTCCGGTGCTTGGTCGGATATTGGTGCCTGATGAATTGCGTGGACATTCGGAGAAAGAGTAAATGGGAGTGGTAGTCTCGTTCACCGAGAATGGGGAGAAGGGTTCCCTATTCTCGTTTGAGAAACGGGATGTGTGATAGGCTGGCCGGACGCCATTCGCTATCTCGCACTCGAGAAGCATGGGTGAGGGCGAGATAGCCGGTGGGGGACGGGGGCGCAGTTCCGCTATCGCTGCACCGCGCCCCTACTGGTCAGGGTGAGAGTGGTTAATTCGTTCTCGCGAATTATGATGGTAGGCCGATGACCTGCATGTCCTGGGGGTATTCTACGGTGAAGCGATACTCGATTTTTTGTTCTTTATCGGCGGGAAGTGGGAAGCGCCATTCCAGCATTTCAAGTTTATCGCGTTCGGCGGGCGTTGGTTGGATAGTCTGAATTTTGATTTTGATGCGTTCGTGATTGGAGACTGGCAGGTGGTCGCGGACCACGATCTTTTTTGGCAGTGCTGTATAGTTATGGACCGTGATGCGATATGCATACGTGGTGACGCGTACATCGCGCTGGAGGAGATTGCCTTTATCGACGCCCTTCTCAATCAGCTCGTGTTTGACCTTGATATTATCGTCAATGCCCAGAAAGAGTTTGAGTTCCTCGGTGGGCGCAATCTGGTTAATTGCGCTGGTGCCAACGTATTCGCCGCTCAGAAAGATATTGGTTTTGCCTGCGAGCAGAACGCGTTCGGTAG
>DATJHM010000343.1:0-9025 GCA_035493895.1 Ktedonobacteraceae bacterium | reverse complement strand
CTCTTTGAGCAGGTATTGCTGGCTTTTCTCACGCTTGCCCGCTCTACTGAGAAGAAACGGCTCTATCTGGTCGGCAACCCCGAGACGGTCGCAACGCTGATCTGGGGATTGACGCACGCCCTGCCGCGCACGCTCACCTGTATGCGCAATATGACGTTCAGCACATTCGAGTCCGACGTGGAAACGGACGCTAAACCGCTGATCGTCGGCATCAGCTGGCCCACAGGCCATCTCAAAAAGGGACGAGAAAATGCTGTTCTGGACCTGCCCGAACTCTACTATCAGTCCGATAATACCTATGGCTTCGCTTTTAACTGCAACAATCCGCAAAAACACACGCCCTTTACGCCTTCCGAACTCATGGTCAAATATACACGCTATGTACGCGAACGTTTTGCTGAAGGGCCTACAGGCGCAACCCGGCTTACGTGGCTGCTGGATAAAGCCGAAGAACTCGATATCACAGAGGTTGATCACTTCCTGCGCCACTATATCCAACGCAGCGAAACCCTCGACAAAAATGCCGTCTCTGAGCTTCTCAGCGGTCTGCACCAGAAGATCAAAGCACGAATAGAGCAGGCAATAACTACTCTACGCACAGACAAGCAGTTGCCCACAATCATCGATGAAGCCGGGAAATTAATCAGCATTCAGGCCGAGGCAGAAGTGCTTACACAGGATAATGTGCAACAATCCATTATATCCTTGATGGCGCAAGACCCACTCTGGTGGTCCGGCCAGGGCCAGCCACTCATCAAAGGGCTCTACGAACTGACACGTCCCTATGATGAAAAGCAGCTTGATAGCGTATGTGAGCTCTTTTTTCAAAGGATCGAAGCAAGCAAACAATGGCAAAGAAACCAGGGCCTCGACCTGACTAAGTCTTTGCAATCATTTCTAAGGGATACAAACAATACAATACCACCACGAGAACTGCTCTGGACTTTTGTACAGCATATCAAACAGTATATTTTGCGTACGAAGCAAGAGCTGAAAAACGCCTTCATTCCTCTGGCCGTGAATATTGCCAATCAACTGGTCCAGACAATACGTCTGGACCAGCAGGCCACGCTTCACATCTGGCACCAGGGTCTGGAGCTCTATATCGACGGAAATGCTTCCAGGATAGAGGTCTGGACGCCGCTACTCCAATTGCTATCCACCAATATTCGTTACACGGAAACATACAAAGTATGGTGGGAAAAATACCGGGGGACGCAACGCATTGAGCAACTCCGGCAACGCGCGAACACGGTTGCAGAAAGTAGCCTTTCCAGCGCCTTATCCAATTTTGCCTCTACTGCCGCACAAGAGCTAGTCAACACCCTCCGCAATACTCCTGCCCAGACCGACACAGCAGCCGTTCTCTTCTGGGGCGAGCTCTTTGCAGCATCCGCTCCCCCTCAGAGCGAGCCTGATGCCTGGAACATTTTACTGAATGCGCTGGGCACGATCCCTTATACCACCCTCTGTGACCAGTGGTATCAACGCTCTGGCAAAACCGGTCTGAAGAAAGTTGCCAATCTGATAAGTCAGCAACCGGAGAGCAATTTGCAGAAGAGTTTCCGGCTCTTTACCAACCAAACTTCTTCTTCGTTGCGCGAGGCGATCCGCAATGATCAGGCGGCCGAGCTTGACTTCAGAAATACTATTCTTGTGCAGGTAGCGCCTCACGAGCGCGCCCCGCTTCTCTGGCTCCAGCTCCTCGAAGAGTTGCGCATGATCGCTACCACTCCCGGCTTTATTCGTTGGTGGAATATGCAGGGGCAAAAAACCACACACGATCTACGCGGTCGCGTTGATACCAGATCACTCAGCCCGGACCTCCTTCTCTCTTTTGCGCAAGCTTCGGTCAATCAGCTCGTAGTCGCTATCAATGAAGAGGCGCTCCAGAAACAACAGCACTACATTCCCACAATTCGCCATCTTTTGCAGATATTGGATGCGGCCGTACCAGCTCAGGACGCCACAATCTGGAACAATCTGCTTCGTATTCTCGCCAGTAATCACACCTACCGTTATACCGACTGGGAATTGCGCTCTCTGTTACTAAAAACCTGGCAAACAACTCCTTCTCTACAAACGCAAGAAGCGCAAACAAATCTCAGGCTCTGGTTAGAGGTGTCCTGGTCTGACCTCGGTCAATTCCTTGCACTCGGCCTGCCCGCTGACTGGAACAGCGTAGCAATCATAAAAGCGCTGGATTCATATCGCATGTTTCCATCAACTCAGGTGCACGACGTAGTCAAAGCCAACCCGTACGCGTTTGAAGAAGTCATACAAACGCTCATGAAATCGCCTGCTCACCAGCTTACCATTATCGAATTCTTCAGGCTTCTGGCTACTAATAACTATATGCACAAGCTTCGTCTACTGGATCAACTCGTTACCGCCAGTTCCTATCAAAAAGATCTGGTCGAACAACTTCTCCAGGCAGCGAACATTAAAGTCGTTCGAGACATCGTAGACCTGCTCGAAAACCACTGCCAGGTGCTAATTACCAGTTATGAACTTCCCCGCACTATGCTGGACTTGCTTGAAAACTACCTGAAGAACTTCGATGTGGGATATATCAATGCAGACCCAACGCAAAAACTCCTGCGACAGCTCTTGCAGAGGCAGCTGACTCCTGCCTTGCAGTTACCCACACACATCTACCAATCGGTCGCAGGCTGGTACAGCATTGCTCAGTTTCTGCTTCAGCCCCAAGCGACATCAGATTCGTTGCGCGCTCTGGACCAGAATATTCACAACATGGTCCAGCCATTGCCAGATATTCAGAAAAAGCTGTTAACAACGCTCCTCCCACATCTGGTCGAACTGGTAGCAAGCGAAGCCGATCTGACCCGCGTGCTTGATAACCTGGGTCGAGGAGCCGAACGACAACTTCTGCAAGATATGGCAACCGCTGCCGGTGAAAAGTATGGACAGGACGATCCTCCCTACCGAATTGCGGTTTATGCCAGGACGATCCTTGCCGAGGGATGTCGGCTTCCATCGATTGAGAAAGAAACTTTCATTAATACCTGTTTCCTGGCACTCTTCAAAGGGACAACTTCGCAGGTCCGCGATAAATATCTGCCAGAGCCGCTCTGGTCGCCGAATCTGGCCGCCGAGTGGCAAAAAGCTCTCCTCTTCCTGAAATTCATGCATGCCATAGATGAGCCAGCCCTCTTTGAAATCGCCAGGTTGTTCCAGCCCGTCTACGAACACTATCTCGATGAGCAGGATCTCAATATTGTAAGGCTGGCTACAAGTTTTGTACAGGCTTATCACGCCAATGATGCTCAAACCGTCTTGCAAACAACCAGCAAGCTCAAGAACTACTACTCTGATCTGCGCCTTACGGCGGAACAGGAACAACGAGTCAAACAGATGCGCCAGGGTCCGACATCACCGATAGTTTCAGGAAGACTGGCAATGAGCACTGTCCTGAATGACTATCCACCGCCCAATCCTCAGGTAGCACCGCATCAGTCTTACGAAGGGCAATCAGTACAACCACAAGGTCTTTACGCAACACGAACAACCCAATCTGAGCAACAACAGATCGTGGCAACGGTCAAAGAAAGAAAGATTCTGCTGGAAGATCTCGAATCAACGATCGAAAATAAACGGACATACCTGGGCTATAGAATCAAAAAGCTGGACTATGAGATCGCAGCCATTGAACGCGGTAATACTGCCCAGCAAAAGGCTGATCCCAAACCAAAGAAAGAGGAACGGTATGCGATCAAAACTACTCTTCAATCTAAGAACAACGATAAATTCCGCTATGACACACTTGAGGAGCTAATCGATCATATTCTGTTTCAGGATGAGATCAACAATCAAATCGCACAGAAACAAATAAATATGCAGTTTTACAACGGGTTTGAAGAGGGCATCCATACTGAACTTGTCCTGATCTACGATGACATGGTGAAATCTTCCGGCTGGAACAAGCCCTCTTCAACCGTGGAAACTATTACCAAAAAAACACTGTACATGCTCATCAAGCGCAGACACTTTGAAGCGATGGTGTACAGGCAACAGGATAAAAAATTAGAAGTCTGGCTAAAAGAACGGAGGTCCAGAGAGAAAGATTACATACATGTTAATTATGTACTCGCACGCGTCACGCCTCCTCATCATGGCTGGCGGCGTTTCTTGCCGATGGATAAATAGGATTTTCAATAATCGATTTTTAGGGAGTAACTATCTCATCATGCACATTTATAATAGTAACGTTTTGTCTGGTTGTGCATTAAGGGGAACGGTATGATTGATCCTACAGCAATACAGAAAGAACTGGACGAGCTGGCCGAAACCTTATCAGGTCATGGCGATGTAATCTCAGCCTCGCGCATTCGCCAGCTTATGATTGCCCTCGGCGGCGATCCCACCGCCGAAGACTGGGCCGCGACCAATCTTCAACAAATCATTGACCCTGGCCCGATAGCCGAGGCCATCAAGAGCCGCTCCACACCAGGACGCAGCATCAGTTTCCTGGAATGGCTGCGCAACGGTCTGGTCCTCGTGCCCCTTATGATCACCTGGCTCGGCATCTCACAGGCATCTGAGAAATATCAACAACTGGTCACAATCGATCGCAATCAAGAATTGCATTCATTTCTCTACCTGTGGCAAGAGGGCTTTAATCATACATTGCCGAATATATTCATCCTGAATAATCTCGCCTTTGGTGACGCTATTCTCCTCGCTGTCATTTTCATTCTTACGCTCGCAACAACCTGGAGACAGAATCTCATTACCACTCAGCATGAGAAATATGCCGAGTTGCTCCGCATGCGCCTCTCTCATGCTTTAGGTGATGCGGCTCTCTGCCTCGCTCAGATCCGTCGCCAACAACAGGCCAGACAACCCAATAATCTAAATGATATCTCTCGCTACCTGTTCCAATTCGGCGAAAACTTTAAACAGACGACCGAACAATTTATTCATGAGTTGGAGGCAGAACGCAAAAACCGGGGCGATCTCACGACTTTCACGACTACGCTTTCCAAAATGTCACAAGATATGCTTGCAGCCGCAACTTCAATTCAACAAACGAACACCAATCTTACTACAACCCTCCAGGAGATCCTGGTGCCAGTCAAAGAAATACCTGCACTGGTCGTGGCCGCAACTCAAGGATTAGCTGAGCTCAAGGCTATGACAACATCACTGGGACAGCTCGTGGCCGACCAGAATAAATGGCGTCAGGAACTGCAAACGGTACTCGCCAACGGACTCAATCAACTACTCACAGAACAACAGCAGGCAAATCAGGCTCAACACACACTGCTGAACTCTGCTCTGCAACAGCTACAAACAACATTGGACCAGCATACCACCAACCAACAACGGGCGACCCAGGATCTACGCACGATGCTCAGTACGCTCTTCACACAACAAATAAACGAGCAGACAAGAATAGGGGGCGAACTCCATAGCCTGATACACACTAGCTTCAATCAGCTTCTCGCAGAGCAGCAAAAACTGGGCGTGTCTCTGCTCGATGCCGCATCAGAGCTGGAAACAGGCACAAATGCTTTGAACAGGGTGGTACAGGTCCTGGGCAAAGCCGCCGCCGAGCAGACGCAGCTTCTCAATTCTATGCAGTCACTGCAGGGGGAGCAACGAAAATTAACCAGCGAGATGGCGGCCGCGACTGCTGAGATCAGGAATGTCCTCAAGTCGGTACGCGAGGCGGGACCCGAATTGCGCAGCATGGCCGTCGATGTCGATCGCTTCGTCCAGGCCCTGCGCGCACTTCCTAACGCGCTCAAGGGTGATATGCTGGCTCCAATTCAACACTACTCAAGCGCGGCAGCCGGGGTCAACGCAGGCGCGAACACGCTTGAAAAGGTCGCCCTACATCTCGAGAGCGTCACTACTAAACTCGATCATCGCCTGGGGCCATAAGCTCGCTGTTCTCTCTTAGCCAGACAATCTTCTAAATTGTCTGGCCGCCGTATTCATTCATGCAAATACAAATAGAAGCAATGCTCTTTTTGCCTCTATCCAAATAGGAGGTATATATGACCCAACAGGTAGGCGATCAGTTCAGTAACTATACGCTGGTGAAATTGCTGGGATCAGGAGGCTTCGCCGAGGTGTGGCTGGGACGCCGCCTGCTCGACCAGCACGAGGTAGCCATCAAGGTACTCAATATCCTACTTCCCACGCCAGACGAGCAGGATACATTTTTGAATGAAGCTCGCCATCTCGGACATCTGGACCATCCCCATATTATTAAGCTTCTCGATTGCGGCATTCAGGGGAGCAAACCCTATCTGATCCTGGATTACGCTCCCCACGGCACGCTGCGCCAGCAGCATCCACGCGGCAGTATTCTCTCTCTTCAACAGGTCTTACATTATGTCAAACAGATAGCGAGCGGCTTGCAATATGCGCACGATAGCCGCATTATTCATCGGGATATCAAGCCGGAAAATATGCTCCTGGACAGTAATAACAATGTCCTGCTGAGCGACTTTGGCATCGCTATGCCCGGCCAGACGCTCCCTTATCCCAAGACACAGGACGTTATGGGCACGAATGGCTACATGGCCCCTGAGCAGTTAGAGGGCCATCCTGCGCTTGCCAGCGACCAGTATTCTCTGGCTATTGTGATCTTCGAATGGCTCTGTGGCAGCCTGCCGTTCAAAGGTAAGCCTATAGATATACGCACTCAGCAATCAACAAAGCTGCCAGATCTGCGCAAAAAGCTTGCCAACATTCCGCCCGCGCTGGAATCGGTAATTCTCAAAGCACTCAGCGAGCAAGTAATGGATCGCTACCGGCGCGTAGAAGAGTTTGCAGATGATTTTGAGAAGGCGATCAATAACCCCTATCTCTCCCTCAACCAGTCCACACAAAATAACCGGCCCGCCAGCCCGAGCCCTCAGCCTGCCGCGCAATCCGCCTATCCTCCACTAACACCAGCAAATATGGTTGGCAATATATCAGCCGCCGCTGGCAGCACCAGTCCAGCAGCACCATCACCTTTGCTCAACCAGGCTCCAGCGGCCAGCTCATTTATTGGCGCAAACGCCGCCGGAGGCAACACGCCGCCTGCTCCTCCCAATCCGCCCGCAGGCAATGTGCCGCCTGCCCCTCCCGCAAACACACCTGATCCGACGCCAGTAAACAATACTCCGGGCTCCCCCGCAATAAATCTGGGCAGCTTCAATCCGCTCCCATCTCCTGCGCCCGCTCCCACGCCTGCCAGCAACCAGACACCTGGCAATCATTCTCCGTTCATCAATCAAGCGGTCAATAACGGTTCACCTTTTCCCTATCAAGCTGTCGGTACTCCCCCCCTGAATACGCCAGGACCAATCGTGCTGCCAGGACCGGCAGGCAACAACGCCAGTGCAGCTGGTAGCAACCCATTTTATGCCAATCCCGCTCCTGGCTCGAGTGGTGGAAGCAACGCCATTAACTCCAGCAGCACCATCCCGGCCACTCCGGGAGGCTTTTCCTTTAGCTCAACAGGCTCCTCCGGGTCCCGGGCCCACACACCGCACTCACATTCGCAGGCAAGGTGGTATACATCCTGGCTCAATCCTCGCTTCCTCAAAGACAGCAAAAATCAATCCTTTTTTTATGGAGGGAGCGCCGTCGATTTTGTGCTTGCTGTTGCCCTGGGAGTCTTGCTCAACCCGAGTAACGCCCCAGATTCTGGCTGGTATGTCTGGTTCTTTAGCTTCATCATCGCCCTTTTTTTAAGATCGCTTTGTGTCGCTCTCAAAAAAAGATACTTTGCCCTCTTTTTCGCTACCTGCCTGATCATTTACTGGTTTATGGGAAGCTGGGCTCTGGCCATAAACCTGCGTAACGCCATCAAACTCGAACCCGTGCCACCACTTATCATCGCACTGATTACACTCGTTATCAGTCTGCTCTTACATATAAACTACGTGCTCAAAAATAAACAACGTTAAATGACCATAACTTATCCTTCTCGCCAAGAGTACAGAATCGGTAAGACACAACAGAAAAACGGCCAGCCAATCTGCCCATGAGTATGTCCCCGGCGCGCTCATACTGCATGAGCCAATGAAGATGGCTGGCCTTCTCCTCACAAATTGGCTGTAGGCGGCATTCTCCTTCTATGATAGAATTTGAATAATAGAGGCATACAATATTTGCCAGATCCCTCTGGATGTAGGGTCATAAGGCCGCCACATTCCCACTGGTAATTTCAAATAGTCTACACATATACACACGCCAGGAGACACTTAAGCATGCAAAAGCAGACAGGAACAATACAGGTAAAGCGTAGTTTTCCAGAAATGCTCAAAGGTGGGGTTATTTGCGATGTCATTAACGCGGAGCAGGCCCGTATCGCGGAAGAGGCGGGCGCATCTGCGGTCATGGCACTTGAGCGTGTGCCAGCCGATATTCGTGCCCAGGGTGGTGTGGCGCGCATGAGCGATCCCGAACTGATCATCGAGATTAAAAATGCCGTGACGATTCCCGTGATGGCGAAGTGCCGCATCGGCCATTTTGTGGAGGCCGAGATCTTGCAGGCCATCGGCGTCGATTGCGTTGATGAGTCCGAGGTACTGACGCCAGCTGATGAGAGCTATCATGTGAATAAACATCTCTTCTCGGTTCCTTTTGTCTGTGGTGCACGCGATCTCGGTGAAGCATTGCGCCGCATCGGTGAGGGTGCCGCGATGATCCGCACGAAGGGCGAGGCTGGCACCGGGAACGTCGTCGAAGCCGTACGCCACATGCGCACGATCATGGGTGGCATCCGTCGTCTACAAGCCCTTCCTGAGGAGGAGCTGATGGCCGAGGCGAAGAACCTGGGCGCTCCCTACGATCTGGTCCTCGAGGTCGCACATACAGGCAAGCTGCCGGTGGTCAATTTCTCCGCAGGTGGCGTGGCGACGCCCGCAGACGCCGCCCTGATGATGCGATTGGGTGCGGAAGGCGTGTTTGTCGGCTCGGGCATCTTCAAGTCGGGCGACCCGATGAAGCGCGCAAAAGCGATCGTGAAGGCCACGACTCACTATCAGGATGCAGAGAT
>DATJHM010000342.1:0-34509 GCA_035493895.1 Ktedonobacteraceae bacterium | reverse complement strand
AGCGAGCCAGCATACATCACCTGAACGTTGCCGCTGCCCTTCGCGGCCGTCGTCGGCGTTGCCGCTGGCGTTGATGAGGCCGGCGTGGTTGATGAACCGCAAGCGCTAAAGAGTACGATACACAAAGAGAGACAACAGAACAGCCAGAAAAGCGGACGTGTGGACGGCGGATAGAACCGCCTGTGCGTATTACATCCCATACAGGATCTTATTAAGCGTAGAGTATTCATAGTATGAGTATACGTAATGTGAAATGGAAAGATCAAGGGCGATTTTTCACGGTTGGGATATTTCCTCAGTGGATATGGTGTGCTTAGAGATATAGATGGCTCCTGGGTGATGGGCCGTTGTGATGTTGCGGCGTTGGACATTGTTGCGCACGGTTTGCCCGTGGCATACCAGCACCTTCTCGCTCTCAACAGTGATGACTGGCAGATCATAGGAAGAAAAGAGCAGGGCAAAGGATGTCACGGATAGAGATGAATCTATTTTCTGGGAAAGCGTTTTGTGGTCAAGAATGTGCGTATGAAACTGAGCATATACATTGCGGAGACACTGGCGGCGTAGCTATGAAAGCTATCATCCTTCTCGGAGGTCGCGTAGTCGCAGACGCCTTTGGCGAAGAGTGCGGGAGTAGCCGGAAAGTTTGCCATGACGCGATAGAAGGCGGCCCCTTCCATATCCAGGGCGAGCGTTTTGCGTACTGGCTTGTTGATCTCGGCAAATGGGTCATCGGTGCGTACTTTGTCGCCGGTTGCAACAGGGCCGATGTGTACTCGAGGGTGGGGGGGATCGTGATAGGGAAAATCTGCGCTGAGCGTGTGCCGTTGCTGAGCATACTCTGTGAGTGAGCCTTCAGCGGTCATAGAGGGAGCAGGCCCTGTACGTAACTGCTGCCAGATCTGCCTCCATTGAGGCGCATGAAGGTTACATTCTTGTTCGGGAATAACGGTGATATTCTGATAGGTTGTGTGTAAAAGCGTTTCGAGAAGCCAGTCGCGTTGTTGTCTTAGAGAAATTGGCCGTTTAAGCTGTCGGGTAGTGGATTTCCAGCCGTCAAACATCCCGAGCATTTGCAGGATGTCTGGTTGAAGTTGCCAGGTGGTGGTATCAAGTGTTTGCTTTTTCTGACCTTGTTCATCGCGTTCTATCTTGCCGGTTTCATACGAGAAGGCGCGTTCCGCGACAATAATATCTCCGAGCGCCGTCTTTTCCCTATCGCCAGCGCAAATGCCGGTCATGCCCACAAAGCGAGGTTGATATTCGCGAATGAAATCATTGAGCAGCAAACCGGCCTCCATGGAGCCAGGATTGGGCTGCCAGGTGATCAGGATATGGAGCGGCTCGCCCTCTTTATTGAGAATGAATGCATGACGGTAATCGCGTCTGAGTTTCTCACTATGGCCTTCCGCAAACTGAACCTGGCATTGTTCCTCGATTACCTCAATCAGCGCTCTTGCCTCCTCCGGCAATGCACAGACGAGACACACATCTACGCTTGTTGCTGCTGGCTGAACAGGTTCTGGGGAGAATAAGGCGGGAAGATTTTGTAACGGCCAGCGGATAGGATAGGGGTCCACTTTTGCGTTCTCGCTTTTCCATACGCGGAAAAAAGGTCTTTTGATATCGACCCGATAATTGATCTCTCCTTCGACCAGAGATGTGTCTCGTGGAACCTGCAAGACGACGAGCACATTTTTGGTGGAATCGAAAGGCACGCCTTTTCTCTCATCGGTTCCTGTAAATGTCCAGTAGAACGAGTTCTGTCCACCCCCGGCGGCACGAATAATGGGTTGCAGATCGTCAAAGTCCAGGTAGCTGCCAATGTTGATAGTTGGATCCTCGGTCGTTGAGAAGCGCCCATCCCGAGAAAGCGTAAATTTCCTGCCTTCAACCGAAGAAAGAATATCTTTTGGAAAGAGGTCAAGGGCCGTGACATGTTGATTGTTCAGAGTGATGGAGAAGGTGACCCGTGCATAATGAGCATTGGTCCTGGTTGGCCTGTGTAATGTGAAAGGGATTACGACGAGATAGAGATCCCATTTTGTTCTATCAGGAGCAAAGGAGAAAGAGGCGGTTGGTCGTTGGGGGGGAAGCGCAAAAAGTTGAATGCCGCTGGGATTCAGCGTAATTTTGCCCTCCTGTACCTTTTGCTGGAAAGAGGTGGTCTCCGTTTTATTGCGAACGGTTGTATCATCCTCCAGACTATAAAGTTCGAGCGTGATAGCGGTCTCGTTCTGCGGTAGTGGAGTGCTATCAAAAAAGAGTGTTGTCTCATCGTGATCCATGCCATATCTCCCAACCAAGGCAAACTGGTGCAGGTTATGCGGTTTCGCAGGAAGCGTTATTCTTGCCACTGGAAAACAGGAAGAACGCTTTTGGCATACGTATGAAAAAATATGCGAAAAGGAAGTTTTTTCGATTATAGACGAAAAATATACTTTTGTCTATAAACTCGAGAATGTGCAAATTTTTTGCTATCATGCTTTCTAACGTCTTATGGTAAGAGAAGGAAGATATGCAAGAAAAAAGTCTTCTTGCAACGTTTAGCCTGAAGGGAAAATGCGTCTGGCCTGTTTCTGGCAGGAGAAAGCAAAGGGAGATAGAGAGAGAATGATGGATGACCAGAATCGTGAGCAGGAGAGTGAGCTTGCCTCGGTCCTTGAGCAGATTTTTCAGCAATATCGCGCCGATCGAGAGGAGGCTCGTGAGCTTTTGAAAGCATGGCACGAGCAGGTGCTTTCTCCGGAAGCTTTCGCCATCGTGCAAGAAGAGATACGCCTGCTTAACGATGAACTCGCGGAATTGCGTCAATTCCAGAATTTCCTGGAAGATGCTAGACGGCAACGGGATCTGGAGCAGGAACGGCTGGGGAAAGCCGAGGCGATAGCGGAATCGTTCAGAAGGCAGATGTCAGACACGATAGAGTCCGAGGTTCCAGACCTCCCTGTACAGGAAGAGGGTGCGCAGGCGTCTCCTGCTGATCTCTTTTCTCTTATGCAAAGAATAGTTGATTTCAGCGATGCCGAGATCGAAAATCTCGTCGAGATCATTGGCGTCTCGGCAAAGATGACGGACTATCAACGGGCCTTCTACCGGCAGGCATTGCAGGACGTGAGACGCATGACGCCGGAGCAGAGGGAGCAACAGTTCAACCTTATAAAAGACCTCCCAATAGAGCAGATCAAAAATATCGCAGAGACGCGTCATCAAGCGGTTGGTATGTTCGATTCATGGACGCCTGCTTTTACTGCGGGAGGGCAGCAAGCGTCAGCCTCTTTTGCGCAGGAGGAGCAGGCCAGACAGGATCTGGCTGCATGCACACAAAAAATTGAGCAGCTCTCGCGAGAACAGCAGCCTGTTGAGTGGGCGCAGGCTGTGTATCAACGGGTGAGCTTATACCTCTTGCTTGCGAAGGAGGGACAGGATGATTATCTGCTTCTGGCAATCGAGGATATCACGGCTATTCTGAGCATTTTTACGCGTGAAAGCGCTCCTGTCCTGTGGGCGTCTGTTATTCAGACGCGGGGAGCGGTATTTATGAGGCTGACGAAGGGAGAACGCAGGGAAAATCTGGCAAAGGCACTGGCTGATTTTGATCAAGCCAGTGAAGTTTTTGCCAGCTTACAGATGGAGCAGCCACTGAGTGCCGTAAAAGCGGCGCGTGCCATGGTCCTGGTGGAACTGGGTGGGGATGGGCAGGGAGAGCAGATGGAGGAGATGTTGCAGCAATTTATGCGTGGGCAAGAGAATGGCATGTTCTCGTCCCTGCCCGCAATGGACGCGAGTACCGCTGTGATGCGTGGGATGGCATTGATGCAGCGTCGGGACGGCGACCGAGCGCAGAATATTGAGCAGGCAATTGCTGAGCTGAGTGAAGCGGTTGAACTGCTTGGAAAAGACAAATTATGGATTCAGCGCGCTGTCGTGATGGGGGCACGTGCGGGGGCGTACTTCGATCGGATCCTGGGTGAGCGCATTGAAAATCTGCGTAATGTGCTCACGGACAGCGATGAGGCGCTTTCAGTTCTCTCTTATGAGCACACGCCCGAGCCGTGGGCCATGGCCTGTTCTACGCGCGCCATGGCGGGCATGCGTCTCTATGAGCTGACGCATGAGCTGACGCAGGAGAGGGCAATTGCGGATTGTGAGAATGCGTTGCGGGTGTTTTCGCGTGAGCGCAATCAGGAGATGTGGGAGACGCTGATACATCTGCGTTGTTCAGCCTATATCACACGCGACACAGGGGATGCGCGCCAGAACGCCACTCAGGCATTGACCGATGCCAATCAGTTGGTGAGACATTTCTCGCGCGAGAAAACCCCTCAGCAGTGGGTGGAGGCACTTGTGCTTCGTTGTAACGTCTATACGTTCCGCGCAGATGGAGGACGGCGCAAGAATCTGGAACTGGCCCTTGCTGACTGTGATGCGGCTCTGACGGTAGTGACGCGTGAAGCATCTCCTGAGCAGTGGGCGAAAGTGGTATCGAATCGCAATCGAATCGTGCAAGAACTGGGCATTGCGGTCACACGCCAGACAAAGGAGCAAATTTACGCTGACTATGATGCGGCCCTTGCGCTTCTGAGTTCCGAAAAAAATCCGCTGGAATGGGGTACGTTGCAGGTCAATTACGGCAATAGTTATCTGACGCAAGGAACGAGCAATCCGCAGCAGTATTTGAAGAATCTCGCGAGCGCACAGGAGCATTACGAACAGGCCCTGCGCGTCTTTTCCTATGAGCAGCAACCGTTACTCTGGGCTCAGACACACGTGAATCTGGGGATGGTGAAACGCCAGCTTTTGCCCAAAAATCTGGCAGAAATTATGTCCGAAGAAGCAGGATATAGCGAGCTACTGCATGAGGGCCTGCAAGAGGGGCTGCAAAATGTGTTTGCTGAGATCGCGCAATTGCGGCAAAACGTCCCGGAGGCGATCTCGCATTTTGATCGTGCCCTGACTGTGTTGAGCTATGAGGCAACACCGCGTGAATGGGCAATAGCGCACAAAGAGCGGGGGCTTGCGTATTACCTGCTCTCTATCCAGTTGAGCTTTGCAGTAAGCGAGCGAAAACAGTATTTTTTGCGTGCTCAGGAAGATTTCGCGGATGCGTTGAAGGTGATTACGCGCGAGAGTGGGCCACTGGACTGGGCGATCTTACAGTATAATTGTGGGTTGATGTATCGGGGAATGCTTGTTGAAGATCCGAAAACGGATGCCCTGCATGCCCTTGCTCACTGTGCGGCAGCATTAGAAGTCTACAGTCCTGAAGTAATGCCTGCAACGTATCGCCGTGTGCAGATGTTGCGTGCGTTGATGCTGGAGAGATTAGAGCGTTGGTCTGATGCGCATGAGGCGTTGTTGAAAGCGCGCGAAGTGCAACGCGACCTTGTGGCGGCGTCCATAAGTGAGCAAGGAAGCCTGGAGGCCATCGCTGACAATGCGTTTGTGGACATTTATGTGCGCGATGCTCGGGTGTTGTTGCATCTGGAGCCACAAAATCTGCGTGAAGCCGTGGTGGCATTGGAGGAGGGGCGCGCCCAGAATATGCGCATGGTGCTGGATCTGGACTCCATTGATCCTGAGAAGATTGTGAATACAGTGGCAAGAGAGCGCATGAAAGAGTTTCTGCATGCGCGTAATCAGTGGCGCAAACAGCAGCATGCCCTGGCTGATCTGTTGCCCGCATCGAATAGTGTGGCAACAGATCAGCAGCAGCGCCAGCAGCACTATCAGTTTTTGCAACAGGCCTATGAAGCCTTTATCGCAGCGCGAGAAACTATTCGCAAGCACGATGATCCAGATTTTATGACGCCCGTGCCTACGATGCAGCGTATTGCGAGCAGTGTTTCTGAGCCCGGGGAGGCCCTGATCTATCTTGCCATGGGGACGCATTCATTCGTCAATCCGCCGAAGTTTGATGGCGTAGAGGAGGAGGGTGTGGCTTTCATCGTGTTGCGTACCCATGATGGGCAGGAGCGTATTCGCCATCTTGCTTTGCCGCGCCTGACGAGCAACGCCGTGTCGGCCCTGGTTGTGCGCGATGCAAAGAGCAACATCGCGATCCAGGTCGAGCGTGCGCTGCGCTATCTCGGCGAATTTGGCCTCAACACGCTTGCGGCCGTCTTGCAAGAGGAAGGGGTACATAAAGTTATCTTTGTGGCCTATGGGCGTCTGGGCCTGTTCCCGCTTGCGGCCGTTCCTGTGCGCGTGGCGGAGCGTACGGTCTGTCTGGGAGAACTGTTCGAGGTCAGCTTTGCGCCGGGTGCGCGTGCAGCCGAAATTGCGCAGGCTCGTACCGTCGAAGCGAGACGTAGCCGTACGCGCCAGTCGCTTCTGCTCGCCGGGAATCCTTTTCCCACTCCTCAGAGTTATAAAGATCTGCCCTATACCGAGCTTGAGGTGCAGAATATTCAGGAGATTGCGAAAGAGCATGGTTACTTGCCGAGTCGCTTAAAGCTCCTGCTGAGAGAGCAGGTAAATAAACAAAATCTGCTGAAAGAACTGCCGAACGCGCGCTATGTGCATCTGGCCATGCATGGTAGTTACGTTGCCGATGATCCTCGCGCCTCATGCCTGATTCTTGCGGGCGATGAACGAACGGGGGTCGAACAACGAACGATCACGCTGGGTGAGGCGCTTGATGGCAGAATATCGCTGGCGGGCATACAACTCCTGGTTCTCTCTGCCTGTGAAACCTCGCTAATCGATGTGCGCAACATCCCTAATGAAGTGATCGGGCTTGCGGCCGGATTCTTGCAGGCGGGCGTAGCGGGCGTGATTGCCTCGCTCTGGTCCGTTGATGATCGCGCCTCAGCCGCCCTGATGATCCGTTTTGCAGAGCTCTATCTCAACCCGCAAAACACGTGGTCGCCTGCACGTGCTCTTGCCGAGGCACAGCGCTGGCTGCGAGAAGAGGCGACCAATCGTGTTTTGGCAGGTGGCGATGGTGAGGATGGGACGCGTACATCCTATGCGTTCCGTTCTCCGCGGTCGTCCGACGAAGAGCCGCGGAGCGAGGACCCCGATGCGCTGCCGTTTGCTGATCCACGCTATTGGGCCGCTTTCGTGGTGACGGGAGGCTGAGGCATTCATCATTTCCGTCATGGCCAGCCAAACATCATTGCGTCTTTTCACCGCGCTCACCTGGCTCAGTAGGGACGCTATGGAGATTGAGCGCAAGAGCGGTCCCCATCCCCCACCGGCCATCTCGCCCTTACACGTGCTCGAGAAGCGCGTGCGGGGGCGAGATGGCCGGTGGGGGTGGACAGGACGGTCAATAAGGAGGCGAGATTCGCCTTATTTCCGTGACATTGCTGCTTGTTTGCGACCGGGTCGCTCTCCGAGCGGAGATTTTCGTCATCGACCGGGTCGCAGACGAGCGGCGACTCTACGGGATTGATGGGAGATTCGCCTTATTCCCGTGCATTGCAGGGCAGCAGCGCTTTTACAGGATGGTAGATTTATTTTTTGCATCAGGGTTCGGATGGAAAGTGGGGCGTTTTTCCCGCGTTTTGTCTTCTGGTGGGGCTATTGTGCTATTCGTTGTTTGATTGAGAGAGCGCATCTCAGGCGTCGGGAGGGTGGTCTGGCACGCTCTCAGCAGATGCTCACTGGAAAGGGCTTGTTGCTCATACATGGCCTCTTCAATGGCTTTAGGGAGGAGCCGCTGAGAGAGATCTGAATAGGTGAAACGGTGTTTTTGCGGGCCAAAGCCGGGTAAAGTTCGTGGTTCTGTCTGAGAGACAAGCCTGGTGATGGTCTGTTCGTCGATATTTGTATTGGCAAGGATGCGGCGAAAGAGAGCGGTGCGCTGTTCTGGTTCGGGTCGATCAAAGTGATAGGTAGCAGCAGCTCGGCGCAAGATGGCGGAGTCGAGGGATTGCGCAAGGTTCGTGGCGAAGAGCACGCCGATCGGCTTTCCCCGCAGGCGGTCGATGCGCTGAATCAGCGTATTGACGCCTGCATCATCCTCGTGATGAGTCTGGGTGCTGCCCCTTGATTGGGCCAGCGAGTCGGCCTCGTCAATCAGGATCATGACCGGGACCTGTTCTCGTTCCTGGCAGCGCTCCGCCTCATCAAAGGCGCGCGAGATATTTTGCGTCAGCTCGCCGACGTGGCCCCCGCCGCGCACCTGCGCATTGATCACAAAAAGCACGATCTCGCTTTTGATACGCCGGGCCACGCGACTCCCGACGCTGCGCGCCAGCGCGGTCTTGCCTGAGCCAACCTCCCCTTCGAAGAGAAAAAGCGGGTAGCGATCCTTAATGATCTGCGAGAGGGCTTGCGGCTTTTTTTGTCGATAATGAGTATTCACCCACTCGTTCAGGTAATTGGGCTTCAAGAGCAGATTGAGTTTGCGTACCAGATCAACCTTGACCGTATCCAGGCCCACCAGCGATTCAAAGATGGCTTCCATACGCTCATTGGGATGGCGAATGACTTCTGAGACGAAGCGGGAAATCTCCTGCCCCTCATCTTTGGCGCGCGTGCGATAGCTTGCGAGCACATTGGTGCTGGTATCTGCATAGCTGGCCAGCATCGGCTCGACATTGCTCAAACGCGCCTGGATCGCATATGGACCGAGCTGGAGGCGGATCTCGCGTCCGACCCAGATGCGGGTGCGCTCACGAAACAGTTGTGTGATTTCAAGCGCAACGTTCTCTTCCAGAGCAGCGAAGAATTCTCTATCGCTGCTCTCTTCAGAAATGGCCGTATAGGTCCACAAGACTTCGCGGGCAATGGTGCCGCTCGAATTTCCTGCCGTTTGTGTCATCGTTTACATTCTCGATTTCTTTCTCTTTTGAACTGCGAATACGAACCGTCTCCCCTCTCGCTATTGAGAGAGCAGACGACCCTTGCGCGAAGCCATAAATGCGCGGCTGCGCTTTTTAACGGTTTGTTCCTGAGACTGTTCCTGAACGGTGCGCGAGGCGGCGGCGACAGAATCGTGCTGGTCCTCGCTGATGTCCGTCTGGCTGGCGTCTTTCAAGATCTGCACCTCGCCTTCAGGCGACATAATGACGCGATAGCCCATGTTGCCTTCGAACGCCTCCAGTTCAATGGAGCCGCCGATAGAGCTGACGCGAATATTGGGATAGCCCATATCCTCCAGAACGCCCTTCAGATTCTCCGCCATCTCCGCCTGCGTTTTGTTTTGGTTCAGCGTCAGCTTGAAACGCTCCTGCTGCATAATCTCCGCGACCAGATTTTCGGCGGGCAGACGATGCAGTTCATCCATTGCCTGCTCGTTCATCAGATAGACGCCTTTTTTGTGCAGGGCAGCGAAGATTTTGTTGGCATCAGCGAGGCAGGTCTTGCCGACATAGCCTGCCAGATCGTACGAAACGCGGCCCTCGCGTGAGATGTCAAAGGTGATGAGCCGGTCTTCGCGCTCGCCAGTCGTTTTTTCGCGCGAAGCCATGACCTCGACACGCGTAACCTCGCCGTTGCGCGTGATCTCGGGAGCCTCGCCAATCTCTGAGGTGAACCCGAGTTCGTTGAGCGTCGTTTGAATGAGCGTGGCGATCGTTTGCTGCTGACCGCTTTTGACCAGCGTGAATACCTCCTGTCTCAGCAGCTCAACGCCAGTGGTGAGGCGCGTCAAATCGTCCTGCATCTGCTGGCTGGTACGCTGAAGGAGGAGGTTTGCTCTTTGCTGAAAGAGGGCGATGCGCTGACGCAGACCTGCCAGACGTTGTGCGTCCGCGAGCTGGATAGCCTCAGCTTCTTGAAGCATGGTTGAGAGAGCTTGCAGCGTGCCAAGCTGTTGATTGATCTGAGTGCTCTGCGCATTCCAGGCTCTGTGGGCATGGCTGGAGACTTCGCCTAGCAGCGTATCGGTGTCGCGCTGCGTGCGCGTTGCCTGAGCGTAGGCCTGTCCTGGACTAACATTGAGCTCATCACGCGCTTCGATGACCTGGTTCTCAAGCTGGCGAAGTCGTCTTTGATAGTCAAGATTGCGGGTCGCGCCACTATCGCGCATGATGCCATCAATGGCTCTGAGTCTGGTGGAAATCAGCGTCAGGAGCTGTTGTGTCTGTAGAATGGTATGCGCCTGTTGGGCCGGGGCGTTATTGAGTGTGTTCCAGGCATCCTCCAGCCGTTTCAGCATGCTGGCAATCTCGCGGGTTGTGCCGTGTAAGGCTGCTTCGGCCTCGGCAATGATCGTCGCCGGTAACGTGCCGCGTCCTGCCTTAATCTCGGCGCGCAGACGAGAGGCCTGAAGTTTGCGTTCGGTCTCAGCTTTGTTGCCCTGGATCTGGTTGCTATCGGTCAGGGCCGCTTTTGCCAGGGAGATGGCGCGATCAAGCTCCTGCTGGCTGACAGAGGCCCGGGTATTCTGGGGAGCCGTGGCAAACTCGCTGACCGAGAGAAATTCGAGTTGCGAGTTCAGATAGGTGCTCACATCCTCTACATTGGCGCGACTTTGCGCTCGGCTGGCATTGGCAAGATCGGTCCACTCCTTGCAGGCTTGCTGGTAATTCTCGTCTATCTTTTCGCCACACCACATAATACCTTTGGCAATCACGATGCCTGCTCCGGCGACTACGCCCACCACGGCCATCGCCGCTAATCCCCCAGCTCCAACAGCTACTGTACCCGCTCCGACTGTACTCATGAGAGTATCTCCTTTCTTATGCCTGTTTGTCTGTTTATCCTCGTGTTGGCGACCCACTGATGCGCTGCGAAAGGTTCTGGATCTCCATTTCGAGCTGTTTCGGGTCGATATGTCTGGAATTTGGATCTTGAATACGCTGGTAGACGCCTGTTTCTGGCAGGGTTGGAATGACCGAATGGAAGTTGCAGGCGCGCAATGCAAGCAGGCTCTGGAAATCGTATTCGTCGCGGCTGAAATTCGGCTTGAAGTCGTTCACGGCTTGCATGAGATGTTTCGACTCGATAACAGCCGGAGCGTCGTCAGGCAGTCCATCGACATTCTTTTCATACTTCTCTTCGTACGCGAGCTCGATGGCGCGCCGTACCACGATTTCGATTGCCGCTCCGGTCAGTCCACGCTCAGTGGTAATCTCAGCTACTGCTTTAAACTTCGAGAGATCGTCCTGCGTTGGGTCTGGACGCCCCAGATTATCTTTTTTCCCGCTCTGCTTCAGATCTTCCCCATACGTAATGGGCAGAATACCGCCACTTTGTCTGGCAATAAAGGTAATGATGGTTGCGAAGATGCGACAGGACTCGTGGAGATCTGGCGTCAGGAGCGGGACAACACGATCAAAGCGGCGAAGCAAGGCAGCGTCGATAATATCAGCTCGATTGGTGGCTGCAACCCAGAGGATGCGCCCCCGATTTTCGGCATTGCTCATCTCTTCCAGGATGCGTGCAAACATACGTGCGCCGACGCCGCTATCGCCGCTTTGCCCTGTATCGCGCCTGCCCATGGCCTGATCGATTTCGTCGATAAACACAACGACCGGATGCAGATCTTTGAGCAGATTGAGTACCATATCCAGATTGCGCTCGGAACTGCCAACCCATTTATCCTGAATATTGCGCATCTTGACGAGATTGAAGCCGCTCTCTTTTGCCAGAGCCTCAGCGATAATCGTCTTCCCCGTTCCCGGAGGGCCAGCGAGCAGGAGACCACTGGGCACGAGTGGAGAACGATTGCCCTTGCTCATGAGTATAGTGCGTTTTTTCAGGTAGATTTTGAGTTCCTCCAGTCCGCCAATGTCTCCGAAGCCACGTTCAGGTGGCACGACTTCCAGCAACTGAGCGCTTTGCGCATCAATGACCTCAGCCTTGACCCGCTGGACATCGTCTGCGAGGAGGAGCGGCCCATTATCCTGCTGATCTGGCCGTTGTCTTTTGCGTTTGCGGTATTCCACAATGACGCGGCGGCTCATATTGTCGATATCGGTCAGGCGCATACCCTGCGTGGCGCGCGCGAGACGGCGAGCCTGTTCGCGTGGATCGCTCCCAAATTGTTTATCGATAGGGACAAAGCGGGGACGCCCTCGGGTCATCGAGAAAAAGATGTATGCTTCGCGCTCTCCTGAGGTGGGGAGGGGGAGGCGGATCGCCCGGCATCCGCTGCCTTCGGCGTAGACGGCGCTGGGAATGAGTCCGAGATTGGTGGTGAGGAGAATGACGAGATTTTTGGTCTTGCGAATGAGCGGGTCAAGTGCCCAGCGTTGTACGACCTCTAATGCCTGCAATTGCTCGCGATCGCCCTGCCCCTCGCCCAGTTGATAGGGAATGAGCTTCTCCGCGTAGTCGATAATCACGGCGACAGGGGTCTCCTGGCGATTTTGCCCTTGCGCGGGATTGCTCTGTGGCGCGTAATAGGGCTGGCGCAGGAGATGGCCCAGTAGTTTAAAGTTTTCGGCAATATCGTCGGGAAGTTCAACCTCCTGTCCCTCCTGGGGCTCACCTCGCTGTTTGCGCATGTGTGTGTTGACCTGTAAGGTTTTCGAGGCGTCGTGCAACAACTTTAAGGCGGTACTGTTGCGGGGAATTCCCTGTGCCAGCGGAGAGTTCGCCAGTGGATAATTCGCGAGCTGACTCGGGGGCGGTCGATCATCGGCGATCAGGCCACCGGCCAGCGAGTAGGTATAGACTGCCTGACAGGCGAAATCGCTGAAGAGCAGACGGTGCAGATATTCGCGCATGGTCAGGGGTTGTTGCCCATCTGCGAGCCCGACCATCTCCCCCATGCGTTCGTATTCGCCTTTTCTGCGCTCCTGACGTTCATTGGTATCGATGACAAAGTCGGTAATATTAAAGTGCAGGACAAATTGCCGGGCGATGCGCCCTTCATAAAACGTACTCAGATCTTCAACCCAGGAAGGTTTTACTGCCTGGTCTGCTCCATAGTCACTGTTATAGTTATAATTCACTCCTGCCAGCCTTTCCACGATTACCCACATAAAGAGACGTGGTCAACCTGAATATCCAGCTCTGCCTGGGCGCACCGCTGGAGAAACTCCTGGATGCGTGCGCGGCTCCCTTTAAAGAAGAGCGTGCCATCCGGTGAGAGGCGTATGATAAAACGATCAATCTCCTCCGGCTTATCGACAAATTCACCCGGCGGTAGGGCCGGTATGAGCCGTTCTCCCTGTTGTGATGCCATTGTTCGCACCTCGTTTCGTGCTAGCCTTACAATCAATGTTGAAGGGTTTATAATGCATAAGGGTCCAGTTCTTCCGCCATTGGCGCGGATGTGCTGGTCCCTTCGGCCAGTTTTTGTAGTTCTTCGCGCAAAACGGTATTTTCCTGTTCGAGTGAAAATACCGTATCGCGCAATTGCTGTTCGGCGTCCTGCGCATTTTTGAGTTTCCGGCGCAGATCTCCCAGCTCTTTCTCGTTACGTGGTCCGGCAGGACGCTCCTGCGGTTTTTGTTCGGCCAATTTTTGCTCAGCTACTTGCAGGCGTATTTCCATGGCGCTTACCTGCTGAATTGCTTCCATTTCTCTATCGCGAGCTTGCAGAGCGGCTCTTCTTACGCGCTGCGCCTCCTCCTCGGCGTGTTGGAGGCGAGAGCGCAGCTCTGTGAGATCTTGATTTGCGCTTTTGTAGAGGCCCTCGAAGCGTTTCAGACTCTGATATTGCAATTGGAGCGCTTCTTTTGCGCGGCGTTCCTGGGAATGAGCCTGCCTCAGACGCTGAATTTCCTCTGTCAGTGTTTTGAGCTTGTCGCTGACGTCGCTGCCATCGTTAATCCTGCCATCCAGGGACAAAACCACGCCGTTGAAGACTGCAATATTGCTCATCCGTCGCATAAACATCGACAGTTGCCGCATATGATTTTCAGGTTTCACTTCCGGGAACTTCTTGCGAATCTGTCTTGCGATCTCACGCGCCGCTATTTCGTCCGAGGAAGCACCATCGCGCGCTTTCAGCATCTCTGTCTCTATGGCGGTGACGTCCAGCTCCATTGCGGTGATCAGGCCTCCCTGTTTGGGTTGAATATAGATGATAATTGTACGCTTACTGTTATTCACGTATCCGTCTCTTTTCGTTACTTGCGAGATTTGTACCCGGGAGAGCGTGCTTCTACTCTGCGTACGACTTCTGCGCCGTTGGAGGTAAGGCCCCCTTCGCGATAACGAACCAGACTGGTTGCGTCAAAACGTGTTTGTTCTGGAACCCAGTCAAAAAGATATTCGGGACGTCGCACTTGCAGGCGGCGTCTGTCCGCAGATTTATTCCAGTCGATCAGCAGGGCGAAACGCGCGCCTACCCAGACGCGATCAGGTGGCTCGATGCTGCCGCCGAAGCGTTGCGCCTTTAAGCTGCGCTGTGCTACGGCGGGTTGGTTAATCGTATAGAGTGCGTGATAGCGCAGTGGATAGGCACCCGTATTGGCGTCGACGCGCGGCTCACTCAGGAGCAGATGAATGCCGGTGATTAAGCCTTCGCGCAACATATGGCTCAGGTCATCGAAGAGCATTTCAATGATCTCCTGGGTGTCGCCCGCCTCCTCTGCTGGTATCTCCAGCTCATGCGCAAGATCGAGATTGGCAATGTGTACGAATTGCGTCAGGTCGTCCGTAAAGTAGCGGGCAATCTGTTCCGTTTGCGTCATGACGCGCGGCGTGACAGTGGCCTCAGTGGTGGAGGCTGTGGTGTCGTATGTTTCAGTTTGTGAGCCCGATGTGGTCATGTTCACCCTCTCATCTCTTCTTGGCTAGGGGGCACCCGGATCGGGATTGCCCACAGGTGGCTGCTGATTTTGATTGGCGGCGGCAGGGGGTCGGGGAGGGAACAGACGCCTGAACGGCCAGGCTGTGCGTAGAATATTGCCTGGTGTAGCCATATTGTCTATGCCCTGGTCGTATGCTTGCTGTGCTGTGAGTTGTGTTGGCTGGCGTCCACGTCGAAGAATGGCGAAGACTCCCACAAGGATGGCCGCCAGCATCAGTAATGTCTCTACCCATAGAAGAGGCCATTCGTCTGGTGGCCGGTTGGCCGCGAAAAACCCACGTTTCAGGGTGGCCTGCATGACAAACAGGAAGAGGGCGATCACCCCATAGCCTATCAGGTAGTTTCGTCGGTTTTCCGCCCGGGTGTGGTAAGTCTCGCTACAATGGGCGAGAAAGACGATCATCCCCAGGAGCGCGAAGGCAATGGGCGGCGATTTGTCGAGCCACCACATGACGTTGATGATGATGAAGGCAATGAGTCCCTGGATCAGGATCATCGGGCGCAATGCACCAAACTCCGTCATCCGACGCGCAGCCTCTCCGATCACGTTCTCGCTCCCAGCGGGTATTTCGACCAGAGGAATACCGAACGCCATGAAGGGCCACCATAAAGCAAGGAAAAAGAGCCAGATGATTGCAACCTGGAGCGGATAAAAAAGATCGGGAAACTGGCAGATTCCAGGCTGCGACAGCCCCTTACAGATGACTGGCGTCCAGAGCAGAGCCAGGACGATGACCACGATGCTACAGGTGAGTGCGGCCAGCAGCCACCAGCGAGGATACCAGCCCCTCCGGTTGGGGGCAATGATAGGGAGAGCGCCCGCGTTATTTTGTTGATTCGCCACGAGTGGTGGATTTTGCAGAGCTGCGTTTTGTTGATTCACCATGATCTGTGGATCTTGCATAGCTATCTCACTTCCTCTTTCTACGTGCGCGTGGCAAGTGATCATCATCATGTTTTGCCGGTAGCGGGTCTTCTGGCTCAGGGGCCTGCGCCGGAGGAACGCTATCATCGTCGTCGGGAAGCGGCCCTGAGTGATGGGGGAGCGCATCGTCATCGTCAGCAAATGACGTTGAAGAGGGGAGCGCGTCATCATCAGGGAGTGACCCTGTAGAAGGAATATCGTCATCATCAGGGAGTGACCCTGAAGAGGGGAGCGCATCATCATCATCAGGGAGTGACCCTGTAGAAGGAATATCGTCATCATCATCAGGGGTGAGTTGTGCTATCAGGTCATCCTCTGTGGGAAAGAGCACTTCGGGATTAATCGTCGTGGGCAGGCCGCCACGGAAGAACGCGACCAGCAAGACCCATTCGTGTTTGTCAGAGATGCGCACCGGATGGGCATGCGCGGGAATGTAGGAAGTGCCCTTGGTAACATCGCGCTCCTGCCCACACACGAAGATGAATTGCGGCTCACGTATACCAACCTCGGCCTGGTAGAGCGGATTTTCGACGCGATCAAGCGCCTCCCGCCAGGTATCGCGTTTATCCAGCGCATATTGCAACTCTACCAGTGGTCCGTGGAAGTAGGCCCTGGTTACATCGGTGGCAAATGTGCGGATAAGATCCTGTGCCTCAGTTTCGTCTATCGACAGAATACTCTGGTTCCCCTGACGAAACATCTGGATCATGTGGCGTTTGAGATCAGGCGAATTGCGGTGCCACTCTTCTACCGGCTCTTTCATGCGCAACTTTGTGATCTGTCCGGCAAAATCTTCCAGCGTATTGTGCTGGCTCTGTTGCAGGCGTTCACTGTTGGCGACGAAGATATCGCGTGCACTGGCTGGGCTCTGGAAGAGTTCTTGCTCCGCGCGCCTCGTATCGGCATCGAAAGTGTCACGCGTCTGATTGATGAAATTTTGCATATTATCAAGGCGTTCGCGGATGGCCAGGACATCGCGGCGCAGTGGACCTGTCACGAGTAAGCGCAGCCGGTCCTCGCGTGTCTCACTGCGATGCGCATAATAGCGGCGATAGAAGTTGAGAAGCTCCTCTTTGGCGAGCTTTACCTTCTTTTGATGATGCTGGAAAAAAGAGAAATGAGCAATGCCAATCAGGAGCGTTGTAGCAGCACTGGCGAGGGCAATGGAGAAGAGCGTGACGGGTAGCCAGACGAGCGCTGTCAGAATTAACGCCAGGATAAAGGGAAACGCGACCACGGTCTGCGTCGCTATCGGCGGAATGCGATTCTGGTACCAGGTGACGCGTTGCTCCAATTGCTGGGCCAGTTGCTCCTCGTGGGGAGGGAGATGCTGATGGGAGGTGACAGGGCTGGGCGGAGTGCCATCGCCGTCTCCTCCCACGATACCCGTGTTTGCATCTCCTGAGACCGTCGTCTGGCTGTTCAGGCTGACATTGCCCATCTTTGGCGTGGCCGGACCTCCGCCAGGTCCCGAGGGATCATTGAGAATGGAGGTGGTGCCCTCTGGTACGATCCACGGTCCCTCAGCGATACGCTCGTAGACAGCTAAGAATTGTTTGTATTCTGCATCGTGGATTTCGCGCCAGCGGCTCTGTGCATTGATTAATCTTCTCAGCTGATCGTCAAGTTCCTGGACATAGACGGAGGCCATTTCAATGCCGTTCTCATCGTTGGCCCAAAGATAGTTGATGCGCGCTTTAATCTCCGCATTAACACGGTTGCCAGCGGTGGTCCAGGCCTGGGTTGCGGCTCGATCCCACTCTTTGTACGCCTCGACCGCCATATTGCCGCGTTGCAGCACAAGTTTGGTCCAGCTGGCGAAGCGTTGTTTGAGTTCGTGATAGCTTTTCTCGATATCCTGCGAAGAGAAGAGCGCGAAGAGATCCTCGGTTGCCGCCTCCAGATTGTGATGGAGTCGGCGCTGATCATGGATCGGTATCGCTGGCATATTGCTTGCGATGACTGGCGTACTGGGATCTCCAGGTTGAGTGCGGCTCTCACTGCGCAAGATGTTCAGATTGGGCCAGCGAAGTGGTTCGGGGATGGCCTCTTTGCCTTTACTGGAAACCTCCTCTTCGGTATTTGCCAGGGGGCGTTCCTGGCTATCCCTGATCCATTGGCCGATGTCGCGTACCGCCTCTATGGCGTTATTTTGCAGATTTTTCCTTACGTCATTCGTAATCTGCTGTTCGCGCAGATCGTGCCGCCATTGCTCCATCAGCGCAATGCCGAGCCTGGCGCTACAGTATTCGAGCACGTGGTTGCGCGGAAAGGCAATCAGGCTGGTGCTCAACGTGCCGACGCTCTCGTAGTAGCCGTGGAAGGGAATACCTGTCCTCATCTGTTCTTCAAAGAATGGCTCCGTTGTCAGGCTCGTCGCGAGAAGCGCGAAGATGCCTTCCGCGGTGGCATAATGCGAATCTTCCTGGTTGACAAAGGCGGGCGCGGGATAGGCCAGAAGATCTTCATAAAGGAAACAGAAATTAGGTACCTGGCGATCGATCCAGTATGCCGCATTATTGTCTAATGGAAGCGTCACATCTACCTCTCCAGCGCCAAGGGGACCGGAGCGTTGCCGCATATGATAGGAGTTCACGACATAGCAGACCAGGGTGCCCAGGCGATTTCTGCGCAGGCGATGGCGCACGGTGGCATGAATTTTTGCTAGCTCCGGCGAATGGGCATCACCGACGAGGAAGATCTGTGTGCGCGGATTAGGCACAGGATAGCCAGCGTCGTGAATGTTTTGGAGACGCCGCCTGTTCTGCACATCGCGCAGGGCCTTCTCAAAGATCTGTTCCAGTGGCCCCTCCTGTTTTGGCGTACGCTCATCGGCAAATTCTTCGCCCAGAGGGACCGGCGTGGCCTGTCCGGTTTGTGAGTCAACCTGGAGCAGCGCCACGCTCTGACATAAGACCGGGTCAAAGTCGGTGAAGCGTGCGATGAGCTTGAGCTGCTCGCAGATTTGCGACCCGGTTTCGTCTATGAATATGATGAGACTGGGGCGAAAGCGTAAATCGATACGTGGTCTCATACGCTCACCCCTATTCCTTGTAATACCATCGTTTTATCCTAAAGATCCCAGTTATCTTTGGGGCCACTACTAGCTGTTTGTCCATTGCTCCCTCCGAGACCATTTCCACCCGAGCCAGAGCCGGAGCCGTTCCCACCAGGACCAGGGCCACCAGGACCGCCAGAGCCGTGAGGCGTGTGCGGACTGCGGATGATCAGTTCAACCAGCGGTTTCCCATAGCCCAACGCGTCTCCCTTTATGACCAGCCTTTCCGCCTCGCCCGAGCTGTGTACGGGCATTAACCCTTTGCCGTTGCTTTCGTGCCACATGCGCTGGTATTCCAGGTAGTATTCCATGGCGCTATTTTGCTCAAGGTAAAAATCTCTTACCGTGCTGATACTGATCGCATGTTGCCCATACGCAACTTGCAGGCGGTGCGGATCAAGTGATCTATTGATGGTCGCAAGTTGTCCGTGCGAGGTGACTGAGCCCAGTTGTTCGAGCGTCTGGTGGAGCAAGTCTTCTTGCATGCCGTCGTGCCAGTGGATGCCCAGATAGACAGACGTGTCCAGCGTCGAGAGACCCTCCTGCCATAATTCCGCCTCGAAGGCAACCAGACTCGACATCAGCCCGCGCATGTGTTGCATGTGTTGCAGGAAGTAGCTGCTCACCTGTTCTGAACGCGTCTGCCCACTGCGTGGCGCAGGACTGGCGAGGAAGAGCAGGTCAAAGAGATTGCGATCGGCGAATTTGCCCAGGTAGTACTCACGGAAAAAGTCGACGACGCGCTCCGCCAGCCTGCCCGCCACCTGTCGATCGATCGAGCCCCGTTTTTCCCCGGATGGCGTATGCTGCATGATATAGTCAACGCAGGGGCTGACAAATTGCTGAAAATCGAGCTGGCGACTTTGCAGTGCTTGCTCGCCGCCAGTGGCCCAATAATAGAGGCGCTCGGCTGCCACATTATGATCATTTTGTGTGCGTAACGTATCCAGATCGAAAAGGTGGCGCTGATGAGGATGGGAATAGTCCAACTTCCCATTCCAGGCCATGCTGCTGCGCCCCTTATCGAACAACTCTTTTGTGCGGTCGGTAGCTCCTGTGTTGTAGAACCAGGTCATAGACTGTTCCAGGGCAAACTGGACTTGCTGGCGTAGCTCTTTGAAAAGCTGCGTCAATAGTTGGTGGCGAACCGCGCGAGCATGAATATGCAGATGATCATTGTATTCGCCCGTGAGCGCGCTGGCATAATCGCGCCCCAGCATGCGCAGAGGGCCGGGCCAGTTGGGCTGACGCGTCAACTTTGCTTCCATCTCGGATGGACGCGAGGGCACGCGGGGAGCCTCACGCTCTTTCAACTCCGCGAGCATAAACTCGTATTCTTGCTGTAAGTAGTGGAGATGTTGGATGCGTCGATTGATCAGGCTGCTCTGCTCGCCCTCCTGATTCGTAGGAGGAGTGTCGCGAATAAAGCCCTGTTCTTCCTGGCGCTTGAGCTCGATCAGCTCTTTAATACGTGCTTCCGTGGTCTGTTCATTGCGGATCAACTTATTCCAGAGGAGATCGAGATGGGCCTGGGCAGCGTTCTCGAAATCGTCGGGACGGAACTCGTCGATCTTGATCGTGAGGGGATCACTGATATTCGCATCGAGACGGGCCACCATGCGCCACTTTTTGTGCCACTCCTGTTTATCGGGATCGCCCACACGTACGGGGCTCGGCTGATAGCTGGCGAGGAGTGGTAAGAGCTGGGAGGCTGAAACTTGCGCATAGGCCAGCGCGGTCTCCTCCGCCGGGAAACGTACTTCGAGGGGACAGGACGTGCCGAACATCGTGGGCAGGTGGCGATCATCCTCGGCTCCGAGCGTGCGGCGGTCAACCCACTTGGAGTGCTCAAGAAAGCCGACGCCGGAGGCGTCTGTCGTGCGCTGAAACAGGTCCAGACCGACAATACGCGCCGTATCCCCGGCATCATCCATCGAGGCGTGCCCCAGCAGGTAGACCTCGTTGGCGATCGGATCATTGGTCAGACGATGCATCTTGCCGCGCATGTACTTTTTATAGCCCTCGTTGGGCGTGGGGGCCGCTGCGCGGCTGTAGGCCAGCACTTCGAGCAGACTGGCCGTGGCATTGCTCTTGCGCCAGCGCAGATCGTTGACCGTCGCTCCGCTGATTGGCTCCGGAAGCATACAGAATAGATTGAGGCGCTGCTTAAAGAGGCGATGGATGAGAATATCGCGCACCATCACCGCAATATCGGTCAGGATGCCGCTCCCGGTGCCTCCTCCCAGGAACGCAACAATATTGGCCTGGATT
This sequence comes from Ktedonobacteraceae bacterium, assembly GCA_035493895.1. Taxonomy (GTDB): domain Bacteria; phylum Chloroflexota; class Ktedonobacteria; order Ktedonobacterales; family Ktedonobacteraceae; genus DATJHM01. The sequence continues at coordinate 13,593 of DATJHM010000342.1, read as the reverse complement.
TCGCGCACCTTGCTGACATTTTGCTCGGTGCTTAAACGCGAAATGGCGATTACTGCACGATCCAGAACATCGTAGATGTATTGATAATTGAAGCAGGCGGCGACATGGCCGTTATTGCGAATGCCGCCTGCTCCGTTTGCGAAGTACTGTGGAATACGCTCCTGAATAAAGGTATGTTGATCACTCGGTGTTGCGCTTGAGATGCCAGCTGGGACCGCGATACGCAAGGGAAATTCAAGGAAGACATTATTGTGCTGGCGACGGAACTCGACCAGGGGCGCGGGCGGATCATCGGTATCGATATAGACCAGAGCCACGCGCCGTTGATCGCTTGCCTTCAGAGAGAGCATATGGCGCATCAACTCCAGACCGGCAATTGCCGAAGTGCTTCCCAGCAGAATGACGAGATTGGGCGTCAGAATGCGTGAAGATGCGGTAGTTGATGGTCGCTCGGATTCCAGTAATGGTTCATCGTAGGTCTGTTGCATCTTGTTTTCTTTCTTCTTCGCTTCTTGCGAATAGTTCTCTATTTGTTCTTGATTCAAGCCGCTTCAACACGGTTTCTAGAACCAATCGTCCTCGTTCCTTCTTTTTCTCGACGCTGGTTTCCTTTTTTGTGATCGGGGAGAGGGCCTTCTCCGGCTACCGTAATCGTCCTCGTCCTCATAGGTTGGGAGTCTGCGTGTCCTGGGTGAGGAGGGACTGTCGTCATAGCGGGAAACGCTGTTTCGTGTGCTCCGGCTGGTCGTCGCTTGAATGAGATAGGTTGCGCCTATCGCGTCTTCATCGTGTGCAAAGCTGGTTGGACGATAGCGTAGCTCTCGCTCTTCGCTAAATTGTGTCCGCAGTGCCCTTCCATCTCCTGTCTGCCAGTTTCTCCCTCCAACGCCTTCCGGTCGGACTTCAATGCCATTGCCGTGCCTGAAGCGGAAGAGCAAGCCTTGCGGCATTTTTGCCTGCTCTGAATAGAGTAGATTGGGCTTGAAGTACCATTGAATAGGGCCGCGCGTGGAGCGTTGAAAAGAAAAGCTACCTCCTACCTCTCCATCGTGGTTGCTGAGCCAGCTCCCCTTTGGATGCGCCAGGGCAACGAAGCGTAGAATGTTGAGGATCGTGATCAGGCAGAGGAGGTAGAATATAGTAATCAGCCAGGCTATGCCCTCTTGAACAGGGGTTGCTGGAACGATCGTGACGTTGGCCTGACGCTGCGTGGCCAGAGTGTCGCCGAAAGAGTCGTTAAACGTGCCACTGGTCGTGAAATGCAGGGTATAGAGGCCATTCGTCGTCACCGGAAAGTGGATGTGGAAGAGCCCTTTCCCATCATCATAGATATCGTCCTGCCCTGGAGTGCGTGCATTCTGTAGTGCTGATTGGGCGCTGAGACTGGCTCCAGTGTAGATCTGCCCGAGCAGGGTCACTTCGCCCAGCGCCTCTGCCTTGCCTGCTGGATGTCCTTGCAAAGGCCAGGAGTCCAGACGCGATACCAGCGGCAAACTGTACAGGAGATGCAAGATGGGGTCCCATGCGACAGCCTCAGTGTTGATTGTGTTCCTGGTAGGATGTTTCGTATCCGGTGTCAACAATTCTGGTGTCGGGAATCGCTCCATGCGCACAGATGTGGTCAGACTGTCGATAATGTTATCGGCGCTGGTCGTAAACGCTTTCACCTGGAGCTGATACGAACCGGCAGGACTATCTTCCGGCGTAGTAAGCGTGAAGTGATAGGTGCCTGTATCATCTCTTTGTAGCGTGAAGGGTTGGTTATATGAACCTGCCGCCCCACTGTAGGAAAGCGTGCCCTGGAGTGTGTAGGTATTGTCAAGAACGGGTTGGTTCTGATAGGTCAATTGTGTTTTAATCTCCATGGGCTGTCCCAGAGCCAGCGCGGAATTGGCTGTTGAGATCGCCCCCTCGGAAACCTGGAGCGTGGAAAGTTTGACCAGAGAATGTTTTAAGCTATTCATCAAAAACTGGCCGCTGCCCGTCACATCCAGTTCCCAGGTACCACTTTGTGGGGCATCAATGGAGAAAATGACATAGTACGGATTCGGATAAATGTGGGTACCTGCCCCGGCTGTCGTCTCCTGGGTACTGGCGTTTTTCAGCGTGACTCTGGTACTGGTGTTATCTTTGACCACCACGATATCGAGATGGTCGGTGTAGGGTGTGACGCTGAAATTGCGCGCCGTTGTGTCACCATTCAGGGTGGTAGCAGGGATATCGTTCTTCACCGTGCGATGATTGTAGCGGGCAAAGATGTCGGTAAAGAAGGGCGCAATGTTCAGCGCATTCGTTCCCGGCACGATCCCTTTGCTATCGGCATAAAACTTGCCTGTGGTCGTATTCGAAACAGCCTGCAAGAAATCGTGGAAGGTGACGAAAGGTGCATTGCTTCCACCAATAGAGCCGTTCTCTCCCAACGCAATCGTGTCAATCGGCCAGTTATGTTGTTTGAACTGTGGTAGAAGGTCATGATCGATTGCGTTGATCTGATCGACAGTATCGCCATTGCTGTCATCGGGAGCGCCATCCGTCAGCAGAATCACGGACCCCGGGATCTCTCGTGCCTGCGAGTTTGCTTGCAATACTTGTAAAGCTTTATTCAACGCATCGTAGGTTGGCGTGGTCGCGTCAGGCTTGCAATTCTGTGATTTCGTCTGAATAGTTTGTTTCAAACTATCGCGCTTGCTCTGTACTGACATATCGACCGGATCTGGCGTCCATGGCGCGGGTGCTACGCCAAAGTTATGGGGGCCTGTGAGCAGATTGCCGTTTGCATCTTTTGTGCCATCCAGACTGATGACGCTGATATAATTCCCGGGTCCACTGAGATCAATAAATGCGTCGACTGCCGAGCAGCGATAGCCACGTGGATCATTGGTGGCCATGCTCCCCGACATGTCGAGCACGATGACCGTCAGCGAATTGGGTGTAGCAGCTAAGTGGCTGGTAGATTGGGTGCGCTGAGCATGAGCGGGATGGGTCGCGAACAGCGTTACGCTGAGTATCGCAAGGATGCTCAAGAGCGCAAAGATCCCTCTTCTCTGTGGAAAAGCTGGATAGCCTTGCGGATATTTCATGAGAAATCCCTCTCTGGTGAAACTACCGTAGATGATGGCGTAAGAAGAATGGGTATGTCGTGACCGCACCCGGTGCATTGTCCCTCGTCGTTCAAGTGATGACGGGTGACGCGATGCCCGAGGCGTTCGATAAGCAGCGCTCCACAGCCGGGACAATAGGTGTGGGCCGTGGTGGGTGCCGCAGGATTATCGGTATAGACAAAGCGTAGCCCGGTCTGAAGGGCGATGGATCGGGCGCGTACGAGTGTTTCTGGTGGCGTCGGGGGAATATGCGTCATATGGGCATAGGGAACGTAAGAGGTCACATGCCAGGGTGTATTCTCGCCCAGTTGCTGTACGATCTCGTGGGTGAGACGCTTGAGATGCTCATCGCTATCATTGAGCGTGGGCATGAGGTTGGTCACAGTCTCCACATGAATGCCATACGCTTCCCGGGCCTCACGCGCGATAGGTAGGAGTGAATCAATACGACTGGCGGATGCGACCTGACGATAAAAATCTTCATCCAGGCTTTTCACGTCAATGCGATAGACATCCAGATAAGGTCCGAGCAGTGCCAGAGCCTGTCGCGTCATATAGCCATTGGTAACGAAAACGGTATAGAGTCCGGCGTCGTGAGCCAGGCGTGCGCATGTATAGACATACATTGGAGTGATGGACGGCTCATTAAACGTCCAGGCGATACCGTCGCAATGTTGTTCGAGGGCAAGTTCGATCGCTTGCTCCGGCAGCAGATTCGGCTGGGCCAGATGACCGCCTGTGCGCGCATCTCTGAAAGCAACCTCCCAGTTCTGGCAGAAGGCGCAGCGCAAATTGCAGCCCAATGCGCCCAGACAGAGCGTACGCGTGCCGGGCCGATAGTGGTAGACGGGGCGATTCTCAATCGGCGTGACGGTGGCCTCGCCGATGACACCGTATGCCGTACTGTGGAGCTGATCGTGCCAGTTGACGATCGCAGTGCAGTAGCCGACCGTTTCGCGTGGCAGCAGGCACTGGCGTACACATGCCAGACAACGAATTCCCTTCTCCTCCTTCTGCTGAAGTGAAGGAGCAAGCGGATAACTGGTCTCTGGATATACTGTTGGCTCGGCAAGCGAGCGTTTTTGTCTTTTTTCCATGCGTTCCATGCTTTACATTCACTAAATGCTATCTTGTTTCACTTTTTAGAAGACGAAAATATGGGAAGCGTTATAAAATATACAAGAAGGTGATAGTATGTTCTTTCGTGGGTGCTGCCATTTTATATATAAATTCAAATTTATGGATATAAATTGAGATGAATATCCATGTGCTGGCGAGAACGCTCCAAAGAACAGGTATAGGCAGATGCGTTACTTTTGTGGGTAAAAGAAATACTCGTGTAGCGTTGAGAGGTCTAAAAAACCTTCCCATCTTCTTTACTACATCTATCATAAAAATCCTCCGCTACAATTCGTCTGTGAACCACGCCCTTTGCTCTTCTAACTAGAAGACGTATAAAAGGGCGATTCTAAAAAATTCCCCAGAAATTATGCTTACTGGACTTTTGCCTGAGAAAAACTATTTTTGACTTTATTTATTTATGTTTATCTTATAACATATTCTGAGTAAAAAGTCATTAGTCAAGTTTTCTAGCAGTAGTTTTGCACAAGAACGAAAAAGAAAAAACTGCTCTATTGCTTTCTATACGATCGTTCTCTATGCTAGAAACGTAGAAAATGGATATTTAGAATATAAAACTGCAAAATAGCATACTTTCTAATAAAAAGTGCAATAAAAATTTAGCATAGAAAGAAGGTTTTGGCAACAAAAGTGCTCTTGTAGCCTATTTTTTGTCTGCCGTACGATCTCGTAGGTGTAATGCTGGTGCTGGTCGTGCCCAAATGAGAGGTTCCCCTGCTAACAATGCCAGATAATTGCTACATGTATCTCTATTATGTATATTACGTTTGTCTGATAACTGGAAAAGTGAATGCAATAAGAAAGAATATATAGAAATTACGCTGCTCATTTTATACTGAGGGGATTTTTTTACGAAGGGCAGGGAGTGTGAGTTATACGCGCTCCCTGCCCTTCGCGTTGTTATCCATATGATACAATAGGTTGAGATTTTCCTGTAAAAGGAATAAGCGAGTATTTTCATTGTTCTGTAACAAAAAACGAGAAGAAGTAGCGAGAAGATTCAATAGCTGGTAGCGAAAGGGAAAATCCCATGGCGGAGCAACGCTTCCCCTGCAAAAACTGCGGAACTTCTGTCCCTGAAAACACCACCTTCTGCCCGAATTGCGGCACACTTTTACGCGCGGACACGAATACATTCACCGCCTATTCCAATCAACCCATCGCACCCCCACCGCCTCCCCCGTCGGATTCCTACGGCCAGATAACAAATGTCTCGCCTCCCTCGTCAAATCCCTACGCATCGTCGCCATCAGGCAATCAACCGCCAGGAATGGCAGGATATCCACCCCCACGAGGGCCACAGGAATATGCAACTGCACCGGGCCAATGGTCGCCGCAGCCAGCAGAGAAACGACCGCAGAAACGAGCAAGGCGCGGCGGGTTCAGGACTGTAGGGATAGTCGTGCTCGTGGTGCTCGTGCTTGGCGCGGTTGGCTACTTCGCCCGAAATTTTATCGGGAGTGGCACAACAAACGATGGTGGGAATAGTTCAGCACTCTCGACTCCCACATCCGGGGCAACGGCCTCTTCAGAACAGCCAACTTCATCGCCTGCTTACAATGGAAGCGCAAGGACCATCCCCATCAATGCCACAGTAACCTATGCAGATGACACCGTTACCGTTATCGACGTGAAGCAGGCGCAACATTTCAGCGATGATGGCGCGTCAGGAGATCTTCTTCGGCTCGACGTGAAAGAGCAAAGTGACGTGAGGCCCCCCTACTTCGGCTCCACAGGGTATAGCGGTGGCGTCCATGTGCTCTTGCCCGACGGAAGTAGCGTGCAACCGGTGACGATACAGCATAGCGATCTACCCGCCCCTTCGATATCGCGAACAAACTGGTTTGATTTTCAAGTTCCGGTGACCACATCCGTCGACCAGATCACGCTCCGCCTGGGTACTCCCACCGAGCATATGATCGACGTTCCCCTCAAAGCAAATGTCGATGTGAGCCAGTACCAGCCAAGGACGGCTACACCCAATAAACTCATCCAATACGGGAAGCTTAACTGGACCCTGACCTCTGCCATCTGGCGACTCAGCGCTCAGGGCTCCCAGGCCGATAAAGATATGAGCTACGTAGTGCTCTCCTTCACCGTGGACAGCCCATCCACTGATGCCTACCTGAATCAGGCGGTGGCAGATGCCTTTCGTCTGACCGCAGATGGTGGTACCACGGCATCCTCCAAATTCAATACCTTCCCACAAACGATTGCCGCTGGCGAAAACGGGAAAACGGGAACGGTCGGGTTTCTTGTGCCGCAAGACAGCACAAAATTCACCCTTGTTTTGCCCGTCTATGATCGTGGTGGCGTAACAAGCACCGTCCAGGTCACTGCGGAATTCCAGATACCATAGTATAGTGTCTTATGTATAGACACCAGGGAGAAGAATAAAGAAACTCTGGAATATTTTCAGATCCAGCCAGTGGTGGTACAATTCAGGAATACTATCTGTAGTGCAGGCAAGATGTGCCAGATCAACGTCCTGCATCAGGCGAGCTGTGCGTCGAAGCGGGCCATCTCGTCTGGTCACTATTGTACATAAAGGGGAATGAGAGAAACGTGACACAAACACAATCGCTGCCTCATTGGGATATGAGTAACATCTATCCGAGCCTGACTTCACCTGAATTCGCGCAAAGCTTCTCCCTGCTAGAGCAACGTATCGCTGAACTGAAACAGCTCTTCGAAACCCATCATGTAATGGAGCAACCAGCTCTTGTCGTAGATGAGACGCTCGTGCAGACGTTTGAAATACTGATCACATCCTATAATGCGCTTCTGGATCATGCAAAGGAACTGGGAACCTATATCGTTTGTTTTGTGGCGACCGATTCGCAAGACGATGTCGCACAGGCAAAAATGAGCGAGTTGCAACAGCCAAGAGTGCAGATTGCCAATCTCGCAATCCGTCTCACGGCCTGGATCGGCTCTCTGGATGTGGACGCCTTGATTCAACATTCACCGCTCGCTGCGACCCACGCGCATACGCTGCGTCAGGCAAAAATACGCGCCACCCATCTGATGAGTCCGGCTGAGGAAGAACTGACCACCGAGTTGAATATCAGCGGCGAGGTTGCCTGGTCGAAGCTCTATAGTACAATCACTTCACAGATTACGGTGCCGATCGAGATCGAGGGACAGCAGCAAGAGGTGCCGATGAGCGTGATCCGCAATATGGCCAGTGATAGTAACCGCGAGGCGCGCCAGCGAGCATACCATGCCGAACTGGCGGCCTGGGAGAAAGCAGCGGTGCCACTGGCGGCTGCCTTGAATAGCATTAAGGGCGGAGTTAATACGCTCAGCAAGCGCCGCCACTGGGAATCAGGGCTGGCAGTCTCTTTATTCGATAACAGTATTGATCGTCAGACCTTGGATGCGATGCTCTCTGCCGCACGTGCCGCCTTTCCCGATCTGCGACGTTACCTGCATGCGAAGGCACGCGCGCTGGGACTGCCGCGTCTGGCCTGGTATGATCTGTTTGCCCCGCTACAGACTGAAGAGAAGCGTTGGAGCTTTGCTGAGGCGCACGATTTTATTGTGACGCAGTTCGGTAGCTACTCTCCACGTCTCGCCAACTTTGCCGCACGCGCTTTCCGTGAACAGTGGATCGACGCTGAGCCGCGTCCCGGGAAGAGGGATGGAGCCTTCTGTATCTCGGTGCGCAAAGATGAATCGCGCGTGCTCTCTAATTTCCGCCCCTCATTCTATGGCGTCAGCACGCTCGCCCATGAGCTGGGGCATGCGTACCACAATCTAAATCTCGCGCCACGTACCGCGCTGCAAAAGTCCCTCCCGATGACGCTGGCAGAGACGGCCAGTATCTTCTGCGAGACCATTATCCGGAACGCGGTCCTGCGTACCGCCAACAAGGAGGAGCAGATCTCGATCCTTGAAGATGCGCTGCAAAATTTCTGCCAGCTGGTGATCGACATCCCCAGCCGCTTCCTCTTTGAGCAGAGCGTCTTTGAGAAAAGGCAACAGCGTGAGCTTTCCGTCAAAGAGTTCAACGCGCTCATGCTCGCAGCGCAGCGTGAAACCTACGGCGATGGTCTGGACGAAAACGAACTACATCCCTACATGTGGGCCGTCAAGTCGCACTATTACAGTTCCAGCTCTTTCTACAATTATCCATACATGTTTGGGCTGCTCTTTGGCCTGGGGTTATATGCGCAGTACCAGCAAGATCCGGAAACATTTAAGCAGGGCTATGATGACCTGCTCTCCTCAACCGGGATGGCCGATGCCGCCGCCCTTGCCGCCCGCTTTGGGATCGATCTGCATTCCGAAGATTTCTGGCGCTCAAGCCTGGATACTATTCGCCGCGATGTTGATCGCTTCGAAGTGCTTGTAAGCGAATAATAGAACTGAGATTTTAGCTGTTGTGGGATGCAAGACGTCACGTCCTGCATCCCATGCGTAGGCTGCAAATACTGCTTTTCCCTATTGACGGCGTGTCCTTACGACTCTTTGCTGGCTATCATATGTGGGCGAGAAGATCATGCGGCCAAGCGCGACCAATCCCCAGGCGATCAGGGCATAGATAAGCATTGCGATGAGTGTTGAAAGTTCAAAGACGCTCACGTTTCCTATGGCTTGATCATTAAAGATGCCATTGAAAGGCGCGACGAATGCATGGCTCAGGCTATAGAGGAATGTGATGAAACCGTTACCCTGGCTCGCTCCGAGCAAGCGGAAAATGAAGCGCAGGCCCATAATCACCTCAAGTACGCCAAGGATAAAGTAGATGATCCTTGTGGTCCAGTAGCGCATATTTGCGCGTTGTAGATTTTTGTCCTCAGAGACCTCAACCTGCTGCTCAACGTTATGGCCGTCCTGATCTCTATACCGGGTCTGCTGGCTTTCAACATGCCTGTTTTCGCTATAGGCATCTCCAACGCTATTCACCTGCACCGTATCGTCGTTTGGACCTGCCATTGCAGGGCCGGGAGTACGTGGGTCAGGTGTATATGGTTGATTCATCGTGCGTGTTCCTTCCTTGAAAAGTACCCTGGACATTCCCTCGTACGCACCTCTACACATCAGCTTACATTGCCCAGGCTGGTCTTTTTTTCTCTTCGACTCTCTTTTTGGACATTTCTAGCCGTATCTGTTTATAGTACGTGACAGCGAGGGAAAAAGAGGCACTTTAGATCCCGCTGAGCAAAGTGGTTTCCGGAACACGCACGACCGATATCAGCTTTGGCCTGTTGCCTGTTGATTGATTGGCGATGGTGCCTGGAGCGCAAAAGAATCAAAATTCTGTTGCTCAAGCGGCTCGCTATCGCGTTCGCCGATACCGGTTCTGGTTAAGGTGAAACTGATAATGGCACCCGCAATCAACAATATTCCGGCAATCAAGAATGCTCCCGTAAATTGACCGGTAATTTGCACGACGAAGCCGGTGACAATTGGCGCGAGTAAGCCGAAAATATTTCCCCCGATCATCAGCAAACTATTGGCTTGCCCCGAACTGCCAGGAACACGCAACAGATCGTTGGTGAGCGTAATATTCATCGTAATTGAGGTGGAGATAAACGTGAGTGAGATGGAGATCAGCACGACAATCATCGTGATCGAATGCACGTATGGCGTGAGCAGCACAACGGCGGAGATGATCATGGAGATCACGACGCCAGTTCTTCTTGCACCCGTATTGCGTGTTTCATTGGTGAGCAAGCGGTCACTCACGACGGCGAAGAGGATGCCGAACACCACAGCGATGAAGTAGGGTAGAGCAGAAAAGAGACTCGAGCGTAGTACGGTCAACCCGCGGGCCGTTTCCAGATAATTGGGGAGCCAGGTCAGGAATAAGTATTGCGCGTACACTGCACAGGATTGGGTCAGCATGACGCCCCACATCCCCTTATATTTCAGCAGGTAAAGAATGCCATGTTTACTGTGCTCTTCTCCGACCGCCATGTCGCGTTCCGCGAGAATCTTCTTTTGTTCCTCTTTTTTGAGCCACTTTGCATCCTCCGGTTTTCGGTACCAGATGAGCCAGACGAGAAGCCAGACGAAACCGAGTGCGCCAGTGACGTAAAAAGACGCGCGCCAGCCAAATTGCGTGACGAGCCAGCCAACAACAAGCGCTCCGACCGCCGGACCAGCGTAAGAGCCAGCGTTGTACGATGCCACCGCGCGTCCACGCTCGCTTGCCGGGGCCCACTGGCTCACCGTACGCGCGCTGGCAGGATACGTCGGGGCCTCCCCAAGTCCCATACCAAGGCGGCTGAATAGTAACGTCATGAAACTCGATGAGAGACCAGTCCAGATGGAGGCAAGAGACCAGACCACAATGCTAATGGCATTGGTGAGGCGAGCGCCCCAGCGATCAGTGGCTATTCCAGCTGGAATAAGAACAATCAGGTAGACCCAGAGGAATGATGAGAAGAGAATACCTAACGTCGCCGGTTGCAAGTGCAGCGCTTGTGCAATAGGGGCGGATGCAACCGAAAGATTTGTCCTATCCATATAATTGATAGTGACTAAGAAAAACAGCAAAACGTAGACCCAGATTCGTCGCTTCATTGGTGTCAATCTCCTTGCCTGGTCCTGGTCAATCGTTGTCCTACCTGGGCAATTATTACTTCTGTAAGTTGAAATTTGTTTCCTCGGCCAGAGTTTCTCCAAACCACGCTGTGAGAACTGCATGCCGCTCAGTGACATATTTTGGGACGCCTGCCTCCAATATCATGGGCAGATCATGTCCTGGGACCATCAGACAACCCTGTCGTTGCTCCCATAAATTCCACAGATATTGGATAGACTGTGCGCTTAACTGTGCATCGAGCGTCATATCAACTTCCTGGGTGAGCAATTCAGCCTTATTTTTTGCGGCATCGCCCGCGAAAATGACGCGCCGGTTTGTCTCATCTAAGACATAGGCAACATGGCCGGGGGTGTGGCCTGCAACCTGATGAACCGTGATGCCTGGGAGCACTTCATCCAGATGTTGCACCGTGCGCAGTTGTTTGGATTGGTTTAGCTCTTTGATGTACAGCTCTGCTACGTGCCATCCACCGGGAGGCTCATCTAAAGCCCATTCCAGATCGACGCGCCCAAGAATAATCTCTGCGTTCGGGAACATCGTCCAGTTCACCGCGTGATCCCAATGGGAGTGGGTCAGGAGGACATGCGTGATATCGTGCCGAGAGAGTCCTTTTTCCGCCAGCTTTGCCTGCAAGACCCCTCGTACACCGAATGCGCCACCGTCAATGATAATGGACTGTGTCTCATTCTGTAACAGCGCAATCGTGCTCCAGCCGAGTCCTCCATGTGTGGGGGATTTCCCGGGGAAGCCTTCCACTAAAATCGACAAATCGTACATTTATATCTCTTCGCCTCTCTTGAATACGATTTCAGAATACGATTTCAATTGCTGATAGATGAAATAATAACATTCTCAGCATAGAGAAGTCAATGAGCATTGGCCTGGAAAAGATCTTTGTGGAAAAGGTTTTTGCGAAACGCATCATAGGTCAATCTTGTGCGTATCTGTGATAGAATTTCTTACTTGGGTCATCTGACGACCCTCAGGATTTGCTTCAAGCCATTTACAAATTCTTTGCGATGAATTACAATGTACTGAATACGTTTTCAGAAATTATGGCTAGTTAGTAAGAGTTGACGCCCTTGATAAAAATAAAGGATATTGCCAGCGCCATCGGGACTTCTCCGGCAACGGTCTCACGCGTGCTGAACGGTATGACAATCAGGGATCAGGAGTTGGCGAAGAGGATTCGCGAATTAGCCGAGCAGATGCACTATCAGCCTAACGAAGCGGGACGACGCTTGCGAAAGGGGACCGATGAAGAATTCGGGCCCATCTTTGAGGTACGCTCCCAGGTTGAGTTGCAGGCCAAGCGCATGATCGCAGATTATGCGGCCCGGATGGTGCAGTCATCCGACGTCGTCGTGCTCGATTCGGGCTCGACGGTGGCGCAACTTGCGTCTTATCTGCCAGCCAATCTACTGGTGTATACGAACTCGCTCGTCGTTCTACAGGAACTGGCGAGGCGCGATATCCATGTCCATCTCGCGCCGGGACTCTACGTCCCGGCGATGGCTGCGGTCTTTGGGCCGGAGACAGAGGAGTATTTTGCCCGGCACCGCTCAAATCTTTATTTCCTGTCATCGGCCCGCGTGGACGTGCGCACGGGCCTGTTCAATCTCAATCCCGCCACCTACTACGTCAAGTGCGTGGCGTTGGAGCATGCGCGCAAGCGGGTGCTCCTCGTGCACCATGACAAGTTCTGCGATGCGGGCCTGGAGACATTTGCGCCGTTGACTGCGGTAGATTTGATCATCACCGATTATGTGCCCGCTGCGTTCCGCGAGGCTATCGCTGAATCCGGCGTCTCGGTGGTTGAGGTCGCACAACTGGGTGTGGAGTCTGCTGATATGGCTGAAATGAGTGGGGAGCGTTGACCTTCTTTCATGGTTTATTCAAACGATTCAATAACGTTTGTATTTGTGTATCGTCCAATGTTTCAAAATATTCCTGTAGCAACCTGTGAAAGAAAATATAGCCTCCACCTAGCCTGTAGAGTAGGGCCAGATCCACGGCACGATCTAAAAAGTGCGCATAGTTCCAGGGGATACAACCATGTGTCCAGAGCATCAGCCGCAAGAGTGTATGCTGAATACAGGCGATACCCCCACTCACCAGCCAGAAAAACGCCGCTACAAGTACGCCATCTGATATTCCATAGATCAAGCCGCTATTGGGAGGGAAAGAACTTCTGTATATATCTCCTAAAATGAGGAAAAGAACTGGGCCATAGATGAGCGAGAAGAGCAAGCCAAAGGCAATCCCGAAGAATGAGCCAAAGAATAGACTGTTGCGTATCGAGTTCTGTATGCCTTGATTGGGTTTCAAAATTTTATCTGTATTGGGGATCTTTTGGATGAAGCCGCCTCTTATGCTCATAATCAGCCCGACGAGCAGGCCAATAGCCAGACCAAGGATGAGCGAGGGAAATAATTTCGTCGGAGTGAAAAGAAAGTCGCGTCCAGTAACCAGTCCATACAGGAGGCCCACAAGCAAGCCGCCCGCAAGAAATTTATACGCGTTCCGTACCATGCTTGGCAGAGACCACTCGAAGAAAGCGGCAGACTTTATCTCCGTATCCAGTTTGCCCATCGCGGCACAGAAAAGGCCGGAAAACAACCCGCAGATCCAACCACTGACAGGACCGACAAGCACTGCTACAAAGATCCCATCGAGCAGACCGTTCAGGATACCATAGACCACGCGATTCCCCAGTATAGCAATAATCTTTTGCTTGAGCCCGCCGTGAGGACGCTGCTCAGGTGAGGTCTGCGTTTCCACGGTATGATCATCAGC
>DATJHM010000341.1:0-9084 GCA_035493895.1 Ktedonobacteraceae bacterium | reverse complement strand
ACAACCACCCAGGCGGAGATAAACCCCGCCTCTACAGGGGAAATGGACACAAGAGCAGAATCTTATTATTTACAATTCTCCTGCAAATAGTCTATAGCTTGCCTCACGGTTGTGATCTTCTCTGCCTCTTCATCTGGTATCTCGACATTAAACTCCTCTTCAAAGGCCATGACGAGTTCTACGCTATCAAGAGAATCTGCTCCTAAATCTTCAACGAAGCTCGCATTCGTTGTTACCTCATCCTCCTTAACACCAAGTTGTTCAATAACGATACGTTTCACCCTTGCTTCTATAGTATCCACAGCCATATTGCCTCCATCTTCTTAACGTGTCCGATGCTTTTCGATGAGCTCTTGAAGATCGCCAACGGTTTCGATCTGCTTCTTCTCTTCTTTAGAAATATCGATCCGATACACGTTAGCAATATCTTTCAGTAAACGTGCAAATTTTACCACGCTCATCCCTAAATCCTGGGAGAGGCGGGATTGGGGAAGGATCTCGGCTGAATCTCTCTCAAGCCTTTTGTCGATCAGATCTTTGAGCTTATTGTTCACCTTCGCTTGCATACACTTCTCCTTTGTTTCTTTTGCCAGATCTATGGACATTCCAGGAGGATATCCATGTTATATATGCACCATCTCTAGTATAGGAAGTATCTGAAATGTGCCATCACGGGCACTGGAAAAGGATGGAGTGCAAGCCAGAGAGACAACAGGAGCGAGGAAAGTTGAGCTTTCCTCGCTCCTGTTGTCTCTCTTTAAAATTTCAGAGATTGTCTGTTTGCTGGAAATGGCTCTTTTAGACAGCCTCTTCTAGCAGACCTCGTCCCGTAAACTGGCTGTTATACAGATCAGCATAGAAGCCACGTTTGGCGAGTAGATCCTCGTGTGTCCCCTTCTCGATAATCGTCCCGTGATTCATCACCAGGATCAGGTCCGCATCGCGAATCGTGGAGAGGCGGTGGGCAATCACAAAGCTCGTGCGTCCCTTCATCAGTTCGGCCATGGCCTTCTGGATCTGGATCTCTGTGCGAGTATCGACGCTACTGGTCGCCTCGTCCAGAATGAGGATCTCTGGATCGGCCAGGAATGCACGCGCAATGGTCAGCAACTGCTTTTGCCCCTGTGAGATGTTGGTGGCCTCTTCATTGAGTTCCGTGTGATAGCCTTCCGGCAACGTCCTGATAAAGTGATCGGCGTTGGCAGCTCTGGTCGCACGAATGATCTCATCCTCGCTGGCACCCTCACGACCATAGGCGATATTGTCGTGGATCGTGCCGTGGAAGAGCCAGGTATCCTGGAGCACCATACCAAACGTACGACGTAATGCACCACGCTTGAGATCAGTAATATTGATGCCATCCACCAGAATCTGCCCGCCGTTGACTTCGTAGAAGCGCATCAGCAGATTGACCAGCGTGGTTTTGCCCGCACCGGTCGGACCGACAACCGCGATCATCTGTCCCGGCTGGACTTCAATATTCATATCCTCCATCAGGATCGCATCTTCTTTATAGCCAAATTTGACATGCTGGAACTGCACGGCACCCTGCGGATCCTCGATCACCAGTGCATCTTCTGATTCCGGTATCTCCTCCGTCTCATCCAGTAGCTCAAAGATGCGTTCGGCGGAAGCCATCGTCGATTGGATCACGTTGGCGATATTTGCAAGCTGCGTAATCGGCATCGTGAACTGTTGTGCGTACTGGATAAATGCCTGCACATCTCCAATCGAAATCGCGCCCTGCGTCACCATGATGCCACCAGCGACAGCGACAATCACGTAGCCCAGGTTGCCGACAAAACGCATGAGCGGCATAATGATGCCGGAGACAAATTGGGCGCGCCAGCCAGCGTTATAGAGTTGCTCGTTGAGCTCCATAAAGTCGGCAATCGATTTATTCTCATGTCCAAAGGCTTTGACGATCTTATGGCCCGTGTACATCTCCTCGACATGACCGTTGAGCTGTCCGAGCGAGCGTTGCTGATCTCGGAAGTAGTTTTGCGAGCGTTTCGCGATGCCCATCGTGACCAGCAAGCTCAGAGGAAGTGTCAGCACCACCACCAGGCTCAGTTCCCAGCTAATGGTCAGCATCATCACGACCACGCCGAGCAGCGTGACCGCAGAAGTGATTAACTGCGTGACGCTCTGTTGCAGGGTCGTGCTGAGGTTATCCATATCGTTCACGGCGCGGCTGAGGATTTCGCCGTGTGTGCGTGAGTCAAAAAACTTCAGCGGCAAGCGCGAAAGCTTTTCATCCACCTCTTTGCGCAGGCGATACACCGTGTTTTGCGCCACACCCGCCATGACGTATTGCTGCACGTACATGAAAATGGCGCTGATAATATAGAGTCCGAGCAGGATCAGCAGCACATGTGCGATATAGCCAAAATCAATACTGGGCGCAGGCTGATGCAGGCGTAGGGCCTGATATTTCGCGAGCATACCCGCGAAAAGTTTGCTGGTGGCCAATCCCAGAATCTTGGGGCCGACCGTATTGAATATGGTACCAAGAACGGCAGAGACGAGCACAATCGTCAAACGATATTTTTGTGGGAGGAAGTAGCCGAGCAAGCGTTTGAACGTGCCTTGGAAATCCTTTGCTTTTTCGACTGGCCTGCCAAGCGCACCAGCAGGACCGCCCCCTCTTCCCATTGGACCGCCTCCGAAAGGAGTGACTCCTCCAGGTCGCTGTTGTCTACTTGCTTCGCTCATGCGATCTCCTCCAAAGAAAGCTGTGAGGTGACAATCTCACGATAGACCTCACTGGTATTCATGAGTTCACGATGCGTGCCGATCCCTGCAACGCGTCCCTCATCCAGGACAATAATCTGATCTGCGTCCATGATGGTACTGACGCGCTGGGCGACAATCACGACGGTGGCGTCGAGCGTTTCTTTTTTGAGCGCGGCACGTAGTCTCGCATCGGTTTTGAAGTCCAATGCCGAGAAGCTATCATCGAACAGATAAATTTCGGGTTTGCGCACCAGAGCACGTGCAATCGAGAGGCGTTGTTTTTGGCCGCCCGAGACGTTGGTTCCTCCCTGCGCAATGATGGAATCAAAGCCATCTTTCATGTCCGAGATGAAATCAGTGGCCTGTGCGATCTTCGCGGCGTATTGCACTTCTTCGTCGGTAGCATCTTCTTTGCCGTAGCGGATATTTTCAGCGATGGTGCCGGAGAACAGCACTGCTTTTTGGGGCACGAGGCCAATTTTTTTGCGCAGATACTCCTGCGACATTTCGCTGATATCGAGGCCATCTACGAGAATGCGGCCACTATCGATATCGTAGAAGCGCGGAATCAGGCTGACCAGCGTCGATTTGCCAGAGCCAGTGCCGCCGATAATCGCCGTGACCTGTCCCGGTCGGGCCTGGAACGAAATGTTGGAGATGGCAGGCTCTTCGGCACCAGGATAACTGAACGTGACATTGTCGAACTCAATATAGCCTTTTTGTGCCTGTGCCTCTTTCACCTGCTCAGCATCATTGATCTCGGGGTGAATTGCAAGCACTTCGTTGATGCGGTCGGCGGACGCGGCGGCGCGTGGAATCATCACAAACATCATCGAAACCATCAGCAGCGCGAATAAAATTTGCATCGCATACTGCAAGAACGCAATAAGTGCTCCTACCTGCATATCCCCGGCATTGATGCGAATAGCGCCGAACCAGAGAATAGCCACGCTCGAAACATTCAAAACCAGCATCATCATTGGCATCAAGGTTGCCATAAGCTGGTTGGCCTTGATGGAGATATTGGTCAGATCATGATTGGCCTCATCGAAGCGCTTTTCTTCCTGCTTCCCACGATCAAATGCGCGAATCACACGCACACCGGCCAGCCCTTCATCCAGAATCAGGTTGAGCCTATCCAGCTTCTTTTGCATGACCTGAAAGAGCGGGATGGTCTGGCTCATGAGAATGGCAATGGCTGCAACCAGGATCGGGATAATGACAAACAATATCCAGGAGAGCCCGGCATCCTGACTGATGGCCAGGATAATGCCGCCGATCATCATCATGGGCGCGGTAATCATCATGCCAAGTGCGATCACCAGCACCTGCTGTACCTGCGTGGTATCATTCGTGGTGCGCGTAATCAGCGAGGCCGCGCTTACCGTGTCAAATTCGTGCAGCGAAAAGCGTTCGATGTGGACGAACAGCTTGCCGCGAATAAGTTTGCCAAAACCGACGGCAACTCTGGCAGAAAAGAAACTACCTGCAATCGCGCAGATCGTGCCCACGATCGTAATCACGAGCATCAGGCCGCCGACGCGCCAGATATAACCGATATCGCCTTTCACAATGCCATTATCTACAATATCTGCCATCAAGGTAGGCAGGTAGAGGTTGGCCAGGGATTGTGCAAAGGCCAGCACCAGCACCAGAATAAGCGTTAAGCGATACGGCTTGATAAGCCGCAGCAACTTTATCATCCCTCTTTGTCATCCTTCCATGGAGTCTCAGACATGCTCGCTTGCTCATGAAAATAGTAGAACACGCGGGAGAGCAGTTCGATCAGTTGATTGCTCTGTTCCTCGCCCAGGTAGTCCACAAGTCCATGCATGGATGCTACGAGCATATCCATAGCCTGCTGAGCAACGTTTTCACCTTTTTTTGTCAATACTATGCCGATTGAACGTCGATCAACCGTATCAACGCGTCTCTCAATCAGCCCCTGCACTTCAAGACCTTTCAATAATTGCGTAATGGTGGGAGAGGTGACGTACAGCCGTTTGCTGATCTCCGATACTTTTATTTCGCCCGTTTGCTGATTTTTAAATTTCCGAATACAGAAGAGTACTCTAATTTCGCTTGGCTTACAGCCAGCGACCGAATGTTGGTGCCAGCCCAGTTTATTCACCTGCATCAACATCTTGATGAGTTTCTGTTCAGTTGTAGTATCGGTTCTCTCCATATCCTCATCTCTATCTGGAAATAGGTTGGTAAGTAATTTACTAATTAAATTATTAGGTAACCTAATTATATGGCGGTTGAGTTGTATTGTCAAGAGCCGGTTTTTTCCTACGAAGACGTTTTGTGGGTGTTTTGTAGCAGTCGTACTTCTCCCACCTGTCCTTTGCCAACTGCTCGTTGACGCATTTCAAAGAGCTGATCATGTTGTTGGAGGATTTTTGTGAGGTGTTTGCCGTGCTTTTTCTGGTAGTCGGGATAGTCCCGTAGCAATGCTGATCCCAGGGCAGAAAGAGGCACCCACTCCGTTTCGCTGCGCGTCAGCGCAGCTTGATAGGCACAGACAAGCATCGTGGCAAGCTCTGTGGTTGGCTGGGAAGGGGGGTGTGCAGACGTGATTGTTGCTGATGAAGAAGAGCGCGTGGGTGGCAGTAGCTGTGTTGTGGAGATAAATTTGTTGCAGGTCTCTTTTAAGGCTGTGGAGACAGAGGTTGTTCCTATCACAAGGACCGTGCAGCCCTCTTTGCGAAGTCGGTCTACCAGGGGGACATAGTCGCTATCGCCAGCAACCAGACAGAAATGTTTGATCCCTTGATGCAGCAGGTCCATCGCCCCGATGACCAGAGCGATATCGGTGGCATTATGGCCCGGGCGATTGCCCAGTTGTTCCAGCGTATAGTGGTCCACAATTTTTTTCCATGGTTGCATCGATTGTGCTGCCCAGTTCCCATACACCTGGCGGATCGTAACGCCTCCCATCTTGCCAGCTTCCACCAGGATATGTGCCATGAGATCGGGAGCCATGATATTCTCTCCATCAATGAGCAAGGCAACTGGTGAGACAGGGGACATGGTACCAATAATGGATGGTTCTGCTGAAGGGGTGAGAGATAGCGTCCTGGATGCTTTCTTTCTTGCCATTGAGTACTTTCCTCTCATGCGTACTGGGATACTAGTAAAACGGCCATTTGAGAGGAAGAGTAACACTGGCAGGTAAAAAGTAGCTATAGGCTACTTTTGCGGTGTGGAAGGTGTTGGCGGAAGCCCATAGATGTCGATCCGGCTAAAGGACGCTGTGACGCCGCCTGAGGTGGTGCCGTTATTCACAAAGAGCGCAATCTGCCCTTGTTGATAGCTGGTATCGGTGAGCGTATTCACCTGTTGTCCATTGATCGTCAGGGTAATCGTAGAACCTTGCATGGTGACGGTAAGGGTATTCGGCTTCCCCATAGGATTGAGGGCCGAGGTATGTTCTGGCTCGACGATAGGCGTATTCTCGGGCAGGTTGTCCTCCCCCAGGCTTTCTTTGCTCAAGGCATAAGTTGTATCCCCGTAAATATCGAGGCGATAATCGTGATCAAGATTACTGTCGCCGCGGAGATAGAGACCAACGCTGTCGTTCTCATCTCCCGTTTGCAGGGTGAAGGTAACGGTAATCGTGAAATTATCATAGGTTTTGCTGCCTGGCAGGCTTTCAATCAGGCGTTTTTGATTGGTGCATTGCAAGACGAGCTGGCCATTCGCAAAGGTTCGTGTATAGCCTGCGCGATCATTTAAATACCAGTCTTTGGCATGATCTGCGAAATCCTCGATGAACAGGGGTTGAGGCGTTGGCTCACTGGTAGCGGTAGGTGACGGTGAGGGTGTCGCTGGCGTCGGTGAGTGTGCATCCGGTGTTGATGTATGTGTATCAGGCGTTTTTGTGGCTATGGTGGTGGAGTTTTGCCCATCGGCATTGTGCGTGACAAAAAAGAGGCTCCCGCTCAAAAGTAAGAGCAGCAAAAGCCCAATGCTCGAAAGCAAGATTTTTCGTCTGGATAAAAACAATTTTTTTCTGATCATGGTTGTTTATAAATCGTTTCCCTTCTCGAAAAGACATAGTTTATTACGAGTAAGGGGACAAACGGTTACGCATCGTCGCGCATGGCCAAAAAGTCCTGCGATTCTGGCCTTGATAGCGGTTGCTGGCACGCGTGAAACCGCCCAAACTTGCATCATTAGCCCTCCTGCTGAGGAAGCATCTGTGATGATAATAGGAGTCCCTGGATAATCATCTGACTGTAGATTTCAATGACCTGTTGGACGCTGAGGCGGCCACCAGAGCGAAACCAGGTCGCGACCTGCGTACACATGGCGATGACGGCGTACGACGTGACCTTTACATCACAGTGACGAAAAATACCTTGCTCCATTCCATCATGAAGAATCGTTTGGAGCAGCTTTTCATATCTATCGCGCAAAGAAAGAATATAGGTATGCGCTTCGCCTTCCAGTGCGCGAATTTCGGTATCGATAATAAAGAATTCTGCTTTGTAGCTGGTATGGAGCTGAATGTGGCTGGCGATTGCGGCGTGTAAGCACTGCTGCGGATCGCTATGGCGCTGCAAGATATGTTCTAGTTGTGTATTCAGGCGTTGCATGGAGGTCTCCATGATCTCAACAAGTAAGGACTGCTTGTTGGGATAATGATGGTAAATGCTGGCTGCCTGTATGCCTGCCAGACGCGCAATATCGCGGAGTGGCGCTGCATGATAGCCATACTCCGCGAACAACTGAACGGCGGCAGCCAGGATAAGCGCACGCATGGAGCGTCCCTCAGGCCGTAGCTCGTCTCCTTCGTGTTTTTCTAGCATACTGTTCTCCCTAAGTGGTAGCGCTACAGGGGATTCTGGAATTGTACTGTGAATGATAGCAGGGATATTGTAACAAAAAACCGGGCAAAAATCATGTTGACAGAAGGATGAGCAGCTTAGCAGCAACAGGCCAGCGAAAAGCTTCTTTCATCGACGCTTTTTACAGTTCGTTCATCACGATATCGCTTCTGTTTTCTGCTGCAAGCTGAACCATTTCAGTGTGAAGAGTCGCGGTAGACCAAGCACGCCAACGATGGGTAGCCAGAGGACCATTGCCGTCGCAACATCTTTTCCCAGTAGCCAGAGGCCGAGCAGACCAGCAGGAATAGCGATCACTATGCCTAGCAATGGCAGAATGAGCCCGCGATATCGCAGCCGCGGATGCAGGCGTGCCGGTAGTGCCAGCAGTCCGATGCAGAGTCCAATGAGCGTCCAGAGCAGGATCAGGAAAAACATCAGCAAAAGCTCCTTTCTACTGTGAGCCGAGCAGCATCATTTGATCCAGCATACTGAAGAGGTGAGAGCCATCGCCAACAAGCTGGCCGATATTCAAGTCAGAGCGGACCTCAACATGATCAAAGATATTAAATTCGACATAATCATACGGATGATGGAGTCGGGATAGGGCGGCGGCAAATGCACGTGACTCGGTAAAGGGAATGGAGGGATCGTGTCTATCATGAAGCAGGAACATGGGCGCGTGAATACGATCGACAATCTGGCTGGGAGAGAGTGCTGTCAGTTCTGCCTGAACCGAGGATGGCAGGGCAGCAATATTGGCCTCCACATGCTCAGGATCGTCGCCTGCGAGGAGATGATAGGCGGCACGAGCTGGTGGCGAGAGTAGTGCGACATCGCTTGCGAGAAGCGGTGTTCCGCCATTAATCGCATTCTTGATGACCGTCTGCTCGTCAAGGGTGAGCGGTTTCGTGATCACATTGCCCAGCACTTCGAGCGGAACGGGATCTGGTCGCCACGCTTCAGTATGCCCATCGGCCGTAATCGAACGGTGCCCAAAAGCGCGCAACACGTCCACCGTATTGAAGTAGCCGCCAAAGACCGTCACGTAGGCAACCTGATCACGTATGCGTGGATCGGCAGCGGCAAAGCAGGCGAACGGAACCCCGGCGCTCAGTGAGAGGATACCCGCCCGGTTGCCAGCCATCGCCGGTAAGCTCAGGAGCGTTTTGAAGGACTGCACGGCGGCGTCGGCATCCTGGGCCGAGAGATCATAGTTGATCATTGTTGTCGTCGTCATATTCATGACGACAAGCCCTGAATGCGCGAGCGCCTCCAGCAGATTGATCAATTGTGGTTCCTGACGATTATCGCCGGAACCGGGAAAGATGAGGAGGCCGCTGCGCGCGCGCGGTAAGAGTGGCGGCGTCGTTTTGGGCTGGTAAATGTCGAGATAGACCGGACCACTGAGGGAAGAGATAGTGCGCTGCGTGTGTTCAATTGGTTCGCCAAAGAGCTGGATCGTGGGAGATTGCGATGCGCTCAGGACTGCTGGCAGCAGCAGGCCAGTGCGAAC
>DATJHM010000340.1:0-24622 GCA_035493895.1 Ktedonobacteraceae bacterium | reverse complement strand
GCATAGGCATTGGGCGAGCGTTCTGCGGCAACAAAGCCCATCGCGATACGCAATCGTATCGACGAATTGATGGAAGAACGGCTCAATTCTTCGAGCAGTGCCGTATGGCAGGGCTTACAGAGCAGCCATGTAAAACGTGGTTCTGGCGCCTCAACTGGCTCCTCGACCACAATTGGATGAAACCAGGTGAAATTGGTACAGATAGAACAACGCTCTGGCTTATACCAGTGCAATCTCTGTTCCGTTTCTTTTCTGTCGGTGGCCATTTTACCTTACCAGTATGATTCTATCGGCCGCACAGCATATGGTACGATTTGCCGCTCAACATGAATATTGTATCATAAACTATGGATTTGCTCATAGCAACGACAATTGGACAAAGATCGATCACGGATATTGAGCGCGCAGGCCATCTCTCCCCTTTCACGCGAACTTGTAGAAAAAGCGCCTGCACACTCAAGCTTTGAAACAAACAGTGTTTCTTCACAAAAAATAAAATGTGTCGATCAGACCGCGAGAAAACCACCGTCGACGGGCAACATAGTCCCGGTGATCATATCGGCCTGCTCGCTCAGCAGATAGGCGACCGCGTGCGCCACATCGAGCGGTTTAGCGAAGCGTCCGAGCGGTATTCTGGCCTTCATCGGGCCGCTTTTCGCAGGATCGCTCCAGGCCATCTCGCCCATCGGAGTCAGCGTCACCGTAGGATTGACGGCGTTGACGCGAATCTGATGTGGCCCCAGTTCCAGCGCCATCACACGCGTGAGCTGGTCGAGCGCGCCCTTGGAGGCACAATAGGCCGTGTGATCGAGCAGCCCGATCATGGAAGCTTGCGATGACAGATTGACAATCGCTCCCCCCTGACCTCGCTCAATCATACCACGCGCGACAATCTGCGAAATAAGCATAACAGCGCGTACATTGACTGCCAGCGTGGCATCAAACGCCTCAACGCTGGTTTCCAGAAACGATTGCGGAATAGAGATTCCGGCGTTATTCACCAGCAGATCGACGCGTCCCGCCTGTTCAGCAGCCGAGCGCGCCCCCTCAACGCTGGTAAGATCGGCAACAATCGTCTCGCCGCCAATTTCGGCATGCAATGACGCCAGATCTTCAGCGGAACGACTGACCGCAATGACAGTGGCGCCGAGGCGGGCCAGGAGCAGCGAGATTTCACGCCCGATGCCCTTGCCCGCGCCAGTGACCAGGATACGTTTTTCAGCAAAGCGTATCTGCATGACCACACCTCGTGCTTATTTATCCATCTCAATCTGTATTTTTACAGATGTCGGATTCATATGCGTTACATATTCAAAAGCCGCAACACTATCCTTAAAACCATAGGTGTCGGTGATCAATGGCTTGACATCGATCTTGCCGCTGCCCATGAGCGCGAGCGCGCGTGGATAGACGTTTGCATAGCGGAAAATGGTCTCGATATGCGCCTCTTTGGCCTGCGCCGCAACGATATCGAGAGGGACCGGCGCGCCCGGCATACCCACGAAGACCACCGTACCGCCGGGGCAGAGCGACTCGAAAACGGTCGCGGCTGAGCGCACATTTCCGCTGGCCTCGAACACGATATCCGCGCCCCAACCATCGGTGAGACCATTCACGACTTCGACCAGACTCTCCTTCGCCACGTTCACGGGCGTAATCGGCCCGAGGGACGCCGCCAGATCCAGCTTCGGTTGCAGCACATCAGTGATGACCACACGGCTACAGCCGCCCGCAAGAGCGGAGAGTGCCGTCACGATGCCGATCGGACCGGCACCCAGGACTACCGCCAGATCACCCGGCTTGATATGTGCTTTGACGGCCGCATGCATGCCTACAGCCAGCGGCTCAACCATCGCGCCCTCTGCGAAGCTGACAGAATCGGGCAACTTGAATGTATAGGCGGCGGGATGCACCACATAGGGTGTCAGGCAGCCATGCACGGGAGGCGTGGCCCAGAAACGCACGGCAGGGTCCAGGTTGTAGAGACCCAGGCGGCTGGCTTTGCTGTTCGGATCAGGAATCCCTGGCTCCATACATACGCGGTCGCCAACTTTGAGATTCTTAACCTCGCTCCCCAGCTCAACAACAGTACCCGAAGCCTCATGACCCAGCACCATAGGCGCACGCACAATAAACTGACCAATGCCACCGTGCTGGTAATAGTGCGCGTCGCTGCCACAAATTCCCACGGTATGAATGGCAATGCGCACATCATGTGGCCCCAGTTCAT
Organism: Ktedonobacteraceae bacterium; assembly: GCA_035493895.1. Taxonomy (GTDB): domain Bacteria; phylum Chloroflexota; class Ktedonobacteria; order Ktedonobacterales; family Ktedonobacteraceae; genus DATJHM01. The sequence continues at coordinate 22,392 of DATJHM010000340.1, read as the reverse complement.
CGGGCAATGCGATCTCACGCAGTGAAAGCTCACCGGCTTTCTCAAGAACAAGTGCAACCATTAGTTTCTCCTTACAGGTATATGCTCCGACTTACGCTGGCGGTACCACACCAATTGTCAGCAAAATATTGGCAAACAAACGCTGGTCGCCAGATGCAATAGCGAGCGCAACATTTGGCTGGCGCGTCATGTCGTAAAAATCAAAACGTCCCACACCCTGCAATTCGTGTCCCGGCAAGAGTTCGCGAAACTCCGTAAAGATCGAAGGCTCGCTGCCATCACCCGGGTCCATCACGTGCACAGCTTCCACGGGAACGGCAGTCAGCACCGTCCTCAGAATATCCGTCACCAGGAGTTGGCCCGGCGTCAGATTCAGATACACCAGTTCGGTCCCCGCAACGGTGCGCGTGGAAAGAGGATAGTTGCCATCTGCGATCAGAATCTGGCTACCATGGCCCGCAGCCGCCAGAGCACGCAGAATGCCAGGATGGATGAGCTTTGTATAAAGCATATATCTTTCCTTCAACTTTTTCTGATCTTTTACGATCAGCTTTGCGTTTTATGTCTCAATTTTTGCGTGCTGGCATCTCAGGATTACCGGGATTGAAGTGTTTCAACAGCACCAGCGGTTCGCTTGTGCTGAGATTGGTAATCTGGACGCCAGCCTGGGCCGCAGAAGCAGTGACAAAGAACTCATCCTCTGTCATTTCATGGAAACGGATCAGCGATGGCGAGGAGATCTGGTGCGTCCCAAAACGTCCATACCCCTGAACACAGATCACTCCGTAGGCCGCAGCGTCCGTGATCGTCACGCTTTTCCCAGGGAAAACCGTCAGTTCTTTGGCACTGAAAAAGTCGCTACCATAGGTAATCCAATTTTCATGATATCCCGCGTCATGCATCAACACTACGTCGTGCGCGGGCTGCGGAGCCGTGAAACGATGTTTCGCGAACTCGGGATCGACGTTGGCCTCCCAGTCCAACAAACTTATGAGATATTCATAATCATACCATTTATCTTCGGGCACGTCCTTAACAAGCAACCCGCGATCCAGAACCTGATAATCAGCGATTAACGATTGCCACATAGAGAGCACATCGCTGGCACGCTGCGGCTCATAGGTACAGAGCGTTCCCGGCGCGTGCAGAATGCCCGGAGGCACATCCCAACCCGTCCCTGGCGTCAGACGATACGCTTTGGAAAGCTGCAAAATGCCATTATCGCCTTCATTCCAGCGCTTCAGGCAATCAATCACCTGCTCTCTGGTCGTGCCCGGCTCCAGGCCGAAGAAGGTATAGGGGAAGGTATCCAGCGCGAAATTATATTGGGCGGGGAAAAAATAGGCTTCCGGCTTGCCCACGCGTCCGACGAGCGCAGCTGCCTCGTCGGTCTGATGCAGGTGATGCGGTAGAGGGTACATATTATCGAAAAATTTGCTATACATCACCCATCCACCATAGCGCTCATACGCCTCTTTTCCCAGATACTCCGCACCCAGCAGGCCGATGGCATCGCGCAACGTGACCTTCTCGCTCTCGCTAATGTGGATGTAGCTCAGACCCTCGTCGGCAAGCGTGAGAGGGCCATTATCGGCATTGACGGTCGAGGAAAACCAGCGCTCATCAATGCCGCCACGGTGTGCGCCAAAGGCGTAGAGATCGTTGGTATGCAAACGCAGGCGGCGACCCGGGACACAGAATGAGCGCGGCACCCAGGTTGGCTTCAGGCGTACAATGCCCTTGCCCTGCTCCAGGGCCTGCTTCGCCAGTTGAAGCGTTTGTTGATCGGTCATTACTTTCCCCTTTTTCTCTGCAAAATTGTACTGGTACAAAATCACGCCTGTTCAAGAGATAGAAATCGCGTGTAATTACGTGTTCGCGTTACGCCGTTTCTGACCCAGCGCATCAATCAATACCGCCAGGAAAATCACTGCCCCCTGGATAAACTGCACCCAGAAAGGCGAGACATTGAGTAGATCCAGACCATTGCTCAGCACACCGATCGTCAGCACGCCGAAGAACGTCCCGATCATCGAGCCTCGGCCACCAAAGAGCGAAGCCCCGCCGATAACGACCGCCGCAATCACGTTCAGTTCCAGACCCGTTGCCGACGTAGGCAAGGCAGCCGTTAAACGTCCGGTCAATAGCAGCCCGGCAAACCCACTGAGCAGACCGGCGATGATATAGACGATCAGTTCAATGCGCTTCACGCGGATACCAGCCAGCCGCGCCGCCTCGCGATTGCCGCCAATGGCGTAGATTTGATGCCCGAAAATGGTTTTCGAGAGGATCAGATGCGCAATGATAAACGCCACAATTGTCAGAATGACCGACATAGGGATACCAAAGACATCTCCGCCACCCAGAAAATTGTACGGATCGGGCATGCCAAAAATCGTCTTGCCGTTCGAATAGGCCAGCGTCAGACCACGCCCCATCGCCATCGTTGCCAGCGTCGTAATAAAAGCCGAGAGTCCCAGGCCCGTAATACTGAGCCCATTGAACAGACCTACCACACCACCCACCAGCAGTCCCACCAGCAATCCCAACCACCAGGGCAGGCCACTGTTCACAATCACGCCTGATGAGAGAATACCAGATAGAGCCACCACCGAGCCAACCGAAAGATCAATTCCGGCCGTGATGATCACAAACGTCGCGCCAATCGCCACAATCGCAATAATCGAGCTCTGTTCAATAATATTGAGCCAGTTGCGATACGTGAAAAAACGATCGGAAAGTAGACTAAAAACAATGATCAGTAATAAGAGCGCAATCTGCACCGTAAAGCGACTGGTAAAATCGAGCGTCTGGTGCCAGAAGGTACCATTGGAACGCCCGGCACGGTCAGCAGGCGTGGCCGCCGTTTTTTCCGGAGTAACAGCCATTGTTCCTCTCCTCTCTAAAGAGTACATAGGCTCCTCAACCATAAAAGTCATTTCCCCGATGGGATGGCGAGGAGTCGAGCGATCAACTGGCGACACTGGACTGAGTGGTACTCTCGGCAGTGCTCAGATGCAAGATCAGCTCGTGTGAGGCCTCTTCCCGGCTGAGATCGCCGACGAAACGGCCACTGTTTAGCACAAGAATACGATCACAGAGGCCCAGGAGCTCAGGGAGTTCGGATGAAACCAGCAAAACAGTGCAGCCGTCTTCAGCAAACTGCATAATCTGGTTATAGATCTCCACTTTTGCCCCGACATCAACGCCCCGCGTGGGCTCGTCCAGCATATAGAGTTGTGGAGAAAGAGCACTGGCACGTGCGAATACAACCTTCTGTTGATTGCCACCAGAGAGAAAGCGTATCGGCATAGAGGAATTATGCGCGATGACGTGGAATTGTTCCATCCCCTTGCGGGTCAACTCATGTTTTTTGCGCTCACTGACCCAGCCCAGGCGGGCAATGCGTCCCAGCATGGAGAGCACCAGATTGCTTTCAACGCTGGCATCCAGCAGCAATGCCTCGTTTTTACGGTCTTCCGGGATCAACACGATATCTCTGGCAAGCGCCTGAGCAGGCAAGCTATTTTTAAGCTGTTTTCCGAGCCAGGTCATCGTGCCCGTCTGAGAGGGCAGAGCGCCAAAGATGGCTTTCAACAGCTCACTGCGCCCACTGCCAACCACGCCAGCAATGCCCAGGATCTCGCCCCGGTGGGCCTCAAACGAGACATCGGCGATGCGTGGCGCAACCTGTACATGCTCAACCTTCAGCGTCACTTCGCCGAGTTCGCGGGGACGATAGGGATAGAACTGCTCGATCGAACGATTGAGCATGGCCGTCACCAGCGAATCGTTGGTCCACTCACCCACTGGACGACTGTCCACGCGATGGCCGTCGCGCAAGACCATAACGTTGTCGCAGATCTCAAAAATTTCTTCCATATGGTGAGAGATATAAATGATGCCAATGCCCATAGCTTTCAGGCGGCGAATAAGCTGATAGAGCATCGTGACTTCGTGCTCGCTCAGCGAGGATGTGGGCTCGTCCATCACCAGGATACGCGCATTGCGGCTGATGGCTCGTCCAATCTCAATCATTTGTTGATAGCCGGTCGCCAGATTGGCCACACGCTGGCGAGGATCAATGCTGAGCTGCAAACTCTCCAGAATAGTCGCGGCCTGACGATTGGTTGCGCGGCGATCAATCCAGGGGAGACGTCCGCGACGTGGTGGGTTGCCAAGAAAAATATTCTCGGCGACGCTCAGTTCTGGCACCATCGTCAATTCCTGATAGATGACCGCAACGCCCTCAGCGATGCTGGAGACAGGCGAACGCAACTGCACCTTTTTTCCGGAGATCTCAATCGTTCCACTATCCGGAGTATAGACGCCGGACAGGATCTTAATCAACGTCGATTTGCCTGCGCCATTTTCCCCGACTAATCCCAGGACCTCGCCCGCTTCAAGGTCCAGATCGACGCGTTGAAGCACATGATTGGCACCAAAGGATTTGGTAATCTCGCGCATACATAACAATGCCATAGAGCACATTCTCCTGACTCGTAGCACTTCCCAATGAAGCTTGAAAAGCTCTGCGCTGCAAAGCGCGCTTTGCAACGCAGAGGGACCAGCAGCTACTTACTGTTGGCCTCATCGCCCCACAGGCCGTAGTTTTTGACCTGCGTGCTCGTGATGTTATCAGCGGTGATAAGCTGGCTTGGATAAAAGACGTGCGCGGGCACGGACTTGCCACTGAGATACTGGGTTGCCTCGTCGACCGCAGTGGAAGCCTCTTTCAGGGGATTTTGCGAAATCGTCGCATCCTGCGAACCATTGCGAATGTCCTGCAACGCCTGTTCGCTCCCATCAATACCGATAATGAAGATATGTTTGGAGTTGCCGATGGGGAAGAAATGGTGTCCCGCCTGCATTGATTTGGTCGCACCAACGGCGGTATCGTCATTCGCGGCAAAAATGGCATCAACATCTGGATGCGCCTGCAAGATGTTCGTGGTCAGATTGTAGGCGGTTTCCTCGTCAAAGTTGGCAGCCTGGGAAGCAACAACCTGAATATTTGGATACTTTTTCATTTCTTGCAGAAAACCTTTTTCGCGATTTTCCGCAGGAGAGGAACCGCGCAGACCTTGCAGATCGACAATCTTCCCCTTCGGGCTCCCATAGCGTTTGGTAAGCGCCTGAGCAATATAGTCCACCGCTTGCGCGCCCAGCGTGACATTGTCGGTCTCAACGAAACTGACGACCTTGCCGCCGCTGGTCCCACGGTCCACAGTGATCACGGGAATATTGGCCTTATTGGCCTGCTGCACTACAGGAACAATGCCGTCTTCGCTCACCGGATTCAAGATGAGCAGATCGACATCCTTCGTGATCAGATCTTGCACCTGGCTGATCTGGGTAGCAGCATCATTGTTGGCATTCGTCTCAATGATATCCACTTTATCCTTAGCTGCCGCTTCCCGAATACCCTTGTCCAAGGCAATAAAATATGGATTAGACAACGTCGATAAAGACACACCAAGGGTAAACTTCTGGGCAGACCCGGACGAACCGCTACCGCCACAGGCAGCGAGCACCACGGATAAAAGCAGGGCGCTAAGGGCAAAGAGACGTTTGTGCATGTTCTCCTCCTCGAAAGACAAAGCTCAAATGGAAGCGCATCCGCGCGCTTCAGCAAACGGAATATCATCCAGAAAGGTGAGGAAACGCTTTTCCTCATTGAGGAACAGGCTAACAGGATTGACGCACTACCAGAGCAGGGTCAAAGACGAGTCGCCGGATCTCGCTTTCTGGCCTTTCAATACGTTCAAGCAGCAGCCGAGCGCCAGCCTGCCCCATATCATAGACGGGTTGCCGGATGGTCGTCAGGGGTGGATGAACGAGTGAAGCCATTAAAATGTCATCGAAACCGACGACCGCCATGTCGTCGGGAACGCTGATGCCGCGCGCAGTCAGGTACGATAAAGCCCCCAGTGCGGAAAGATCATTTGCCGCAAAGATACAGGTAACGGCAGGATATTTTTGCAAAAGGAGCTGCGCCGCTTCGCGACCAAGTTCAAATGAATAATTGGCGGCAACAATGGGCAATTCAGGGTGCATCTCCGCTTCATCCACGGAAATATCGTTCCATCCCATCCCATCCAGATACGCTCGAATCCGCTGCCTCGCCGAAACAACGTCTTTTGAGCCGCACAAAAATCCCACCTGCGTATGGCCGCGACTGAAAATCCAGCGCATCGCTTCAGTCGCCCCATTGTAGTTATTGACCATGATCTGAGCGACATCCTGATGTTCGCCTCCCCTTCCAACCAGCACCACCGGAATCCCAGCCTGCATAAGCGTGTTACTCAGCAAGTCACTGAGCGAGACGTCCAGCAGGATCACGCCATCCACCGATTGACGGCGCAAGGTATCGACCGCCTGCTGCTCGTTTGCTGGCTGCCAGTTTGTTTCCAATAAAATAACTGTATACCCTCTCTGCCGCGCCTCATCCACAATTCCCCGCACCAGACTGGGGAAATAAGGATTGGTTAAATCTGGCAATACCACCCCCAGCATCATCGTGCGTCTGGTCATCATGGCCCTCGCCTGCGCGTTCGGCACATAATTCAGCATACGCACCGCTTCCAATACTCTCTGGCGTGCCTCCTGGCTCACGTATCCCGAGTCATTCAGCACGCGCGAAACCGTTCCCAAACCCACCCCGGCCTGTCGAGCCACATCCTTAATAGTCGCCATATATTCCCCTTGTTTCCTCCAGGCACACACATGGAAGCGTTACCACATTGAGATAAAGAAAAGCCCTCTTTTCTTTATCGAGAAATAGAAGGAAAAAGAATACTTGCAGGTCCGTCACAAATAAGCCCACATACACGCGCTTCTTTCTCGTGAATCATATGTGGAAGCGTTACCACAAGTATACTCAGCCGATTGCAATGTTGTCAACCCCTGGAAACAACACTTTTGCCTTTCCTGGTGATGATGCTTAAAATGACGCCGATAGACATGGATAACGTATAAATGGCCCCATTCTATTACAAGAAATTGGCCCTTTTCTCAGGGCCAATTACAAGAGGCAGAATAGCAACAGGAGAAAACGGTCGTCCACTGTTCGGCTGGGATGGATCGAACAGGTCACGTTCTTGCAGCCTGGCCTGTGAGTTGCCAGGGAATGTCGAATAAGGAAGCAATTACGGCATGAAAAGACAGGGCAGAAACGCACGTGAGTATCACACCCCTGGCACAGACAAGTAGCGCCTCTACGGGATATAGGTTTTATGCACGCATTTATGCATCGAGGCTTCTTTTGGAGTGTTCCTCCCGACCAGCGGCGATCGTATCCAGGGCCCTGATAAGCGCGGGGGCCAGGGCTTCTGCCAGCGCGGGGGCCAGGGCTTTTGCTAACGCGGGGGCGAGCGATTCTGCCAGGATAGCCAGTTCAAATGGCGATATCGATGATGCAGTACGCGCTGAGGGGCTCAGGGATTCTATGAGCTCTTCAATGAGGGCGGCACTGATGGCGTTGCTTGCCCCTCGTGGATGCAAGATCGTTTCGCGCAAGCCTTCGATCAACACTTCGATCATGGGATCAATATGCTCGTGGGGTCCTATTTGTCCAGCATTGGTTGACATAAAATCCTCCAATTTGTGGATAGCCCTTGCCTGAAGTAGAGGCAGGGAAAGAGCAGTACGTTTACTTCATCTGCTTGTTTTTCGTGCGTATACGTTCATATAATTCTTCCATGACGCCAATGAATGAGGCGTCTTTGTGCCAGAACGGCGGGTAATCTCCTTGCTTCTTGATCAGCAGGGCCGGGACGTTGCCCTGCGCAGCGGGAGCCTGGAGAGTGGGCAATCTCTTCGCAGCAGTCCAGAACTCTTTATAGCTGGCTACGCCCGCAGTTGTTTCTCTGGTCGGGAGAGTATAGTAAGACTCGACCGGGGCAGGCGAAACTTCCTCTGATACCAGTGCGGAGGCTAAGATCTCTCCCAGAGGTGAGCGCGCCAGTTCGGTTCGCAAATCGTCTCTGGAGAGCCCGCGCAACTCGAACATCACGAAGGGATCGTTGTCCAGAGAGGCGGCGAGGAGATAGTAGACTCCGGCAATGTGTTTGCAGGGGTTTGCATAGTCGGGACACGAACAGGAGGTGACGAAATCGCGCTCGCTGTGCGGCAGGAGATGCAGATTCAGTTCGGAGAAAGCTTCTTCGATAGTATCAGGCATCTCGTTCATCAGCAATTTCGTGACAAGATCGGCTCTGGATGCGATATGGCGGATGACCTTCGTCCAATCGGCGGCGGTGATGGCTTTGATGGTAATAGAGGTTCGGTAGATAGGCTCTTTATAGACGCCAAAGTAGGGATTGATTGAACCGCGCACCCTGGCCGTGACCGTGCCATTGGATAGTGTATGTTCAAGGATGCGCCCATTGTGCGCATAGGAGCGTCCGCGCCCGAGCCGGGCGGGATCGGTAAATTGTTCCAGGGCCGCGATAAAACGCTGGCCCCACCAGGTACGGCTGAACTGTGGCATTGTGCTTACTCCATGACAGCGCTACGGCGTAGCGTGATCAGATCTTTGAACGTATCGTTATCAAGTTCTGTCAACCAGGACTCATCGGTCCCCACAACCAGGGAGGAGAGCCGCTTCTTATCTTCGATCATCGCATCAATGCGCTCTTCCATTGTTCCCATCGCCACAAACTTGTGCACAAAGACATTTTTACGCTGACCAATACGAAACGCACGGTCGGTCGCCTGATCTTCCACCGCCGGATTCCACCAGCGATCGAAGTGGAAGACATGATTCGCCTTCGTCAGATTCAGGCCGACGCCACCTGCACGCAGCGAGAGGATGAAAAGCGACGGCTCGGTTTCAGGATCTTGAAACTCAGTCACCATCTGGTCGCGCCGGTTTGCCTGCGTGCCACCATGCAAATAGTAGGTGTTATAGTGCCGAACATGCTCAAGATAGCGCTCCAACGCGCCGCCAATCTCCGTGAACTGCGTGAAGATGAGCGCGCTCTCGCCACTGTCGATTACCTCTTCGAGCATCTCGCCAAGCCGCTGGAGCTTATGCGAACGCTCCGTGGTAAACGCGCTGCTATCCTGCAAAAATTGCGCCGGATGGTTACAGATCTGCTTGAGCTTCAGAAGCGTGGACAGGATCAGGCCCCGGCGCTGAATACCCTCGGCGCTTTCCAGTTGTTCAGAGACATCTTTGACGACGGCTTCGTAGAGAGAGGCCTGCTCGGCGGAAAGCGTACAATACATTTTCTGCTCGATCTTGTCCGGCAGATCGTCGATAATCCGTTTGTCGGTCTTGACGCGACGCAGGATAAACGGCTCGACCAGCTTCTTCAGAGTTGTCGAACGGGCCACATCGTTGCTTTTATAGATGGGCAGCTCAAACGACTTACGAAACTGCGCTTCTTTCCCCAGATAGCCGGGATTGAGGAAGTTGAAGATGGACCACAGGTCGCGCAGGCGATTCTCGACGGGCGTGCCAGTTAAGGCCAGACGATGCGGCGCGGCGATCTTGAGAATTGCGCGGGTTTGCGCGGCCTGCGGATTCTTGATATTCTGAGCCTCATCGACTACGACGCGATGCCACTCCAGACTCTGCAAAAGCTTCTCGTCCAGACGCGCCAGGGCAAATGAGGTCAGGACGACATCGTGCGCCTGACAGGCTTCCACGAAGCGCTGCTTCTCTTTGAGCCGGGCGCTCCCCTGATGCACCAGCGCACGAAGTTGGGGCGCAAAACGCTCGATCTCTTTGCGCCAGTTGCCAAGCACAGAGGTTGGCGCAATGACGAGCGTCGGACGCACACCATCCCCTCCCTCTCGCTCTTTGAGCAGGTGAGCAATGACCTCCAGCGTTTTGCCCAGGCCCATATCGTCGGCCAGGCAGGGATTCAAGCCCAGAGATTCCAGATATTGCAGCCAGGCAACCCCTCGACTCTGGTAGCTGCGCAAGGTCCCCTGCAAGTCGCGTGGATTCTCAATGGGCGCAAAAGCGTTTTTGTCCTGAAGCCGGGCGAGCATGCCCTGCAAGAGCTGATCATGCTCCCATTCCAGATCATCCTCGGACTCCGTCCCGAGCTTCAGCAGATCGAGCAACGAAATCTCGGACTCCTCACTCTGATGCGTCTGCCAGAACTGGAGCAATTGCTGCATCTTCTCGCGATCCAGCTCCATCCACTCCCCACGAAACTGGACCAGCGACGTTTTCGCATTGACGAGCTGTTGCCATTCCGCTTCTGTGACAATTTGACCGCCAACCGAAAGCTGATATCTATAAGAGATAATATTTTGCAAATCGAGGTGGCCTGAGCTGAGCGATGCAGATCCTTTGGACCCACGGACCGTGGTCTTGAGGCGAACCTTTGTGCGCCGACGTCCCTCCGGCGTCCACCAGGCAGGCACAATCACCGTGTAGCCCGCTTCTCCAAGCACCCAGGCGCTCTCCTTGAGAAAGGCAAACGCCTCCTCCAGCGTAAGGTGGCAGCCGGTAGGACGTTCGGTAGCCAATCCATGCCAGATCGTAGGATAGATCCTCGCCGCATAGCCCAGAGCGAGCAATAAGTTCTTCTCGAAGTCCCGACCAAAGAGCCGAACAGCGTCCGTACGCGCCTTCGCATTGAGATGCCAGTACTCATCCAGGCTCAACTTCAGCGAAGGATCATGCCGCGCCGCCACCAGAAAATGCAGTTGCCAGTCGTCGACTGCGGAGGCGGATGCCTCCTCCAGGCGAAAACAGAGCGTGAAACCGGCTTCTGTATGTGCGCGGGTGAGATTTGTGCGCCACGCCAGCCAGTATTTATAGTCATCCAGCGCATCCAGAGGCGTCTGCAAGAGTGTTGGGCGGTAGGGATAGATGCAGTTGTAGAGCAGCGTGTCTGCGACCTGCTGATCGAACTTCCCCGTAAAGGGCGTTCCCGTCACGATATCATTCAGGAGACATTCAGAGAAGTGACGAAGCAACGGCTCTTTCGCCAATAGCGCCGCATGCTCCGGACCGTTCAGCCCGGCGGCACATACGCCCGGCATAGCAGCACTATAGCGCTGAACGATCGTCTCATACGTGTCGGACAATAATTCCCATCCGGGATGCAGCTCGAAAGCAGGTGTGTTATTCTTCTTCGCCCGTTTGCCTTTAGTCGGAGCAACCGGCAGTTCGCGATACTTCAAGGCAGGAATGTACTGATCTTTCGCGATAATCGTCTTGAGCGCCTGCGTGTATTGCTGCCAGAACAACAGATCGGCTCCCAGCTGGAAATCCTCGGGGTCATTGAGGGCCACAAAATGGATATCATTCAGGGTCGTGATGATATCTGATACCTGATAACAACAGATCGACCAGGGTTGCAGCACAAATTCGAGCGGCTCCTCCTCCTCCACATAACGCAGCAGCTCGAAGGAGGGAGACGGCCTGCCTTCGGCAGTTGGGAGCAAAAAATATTTCGTGTGCAGTGGTGATCCTGACAGCGCAGATACAACGGAGACTTGCAGGCCCAGTTTTTCTGCAAGAAACGTCGTCAGGTCCGTATGCATCAAATGTCTGGGATGCATAGAATCATGACGTGACACATCCTGTAGCGTATCCGTCTCTACCCACAGATAGAAAGCGCCTCGCTGGATGAACTCGTGTGTATCATCAGGAATCCAGGTTCCATGAATAATATGCATGCAACACTCCTGGGATGAGCAACGACGGTACGAAATGCAGTGAGGCACATATTTCCGGGCAAATCGTCATCAAGACGGGAACACACGCTCACACAACCTGCAAATCTGGCGAAGATCACATCACTTATCCCCTGTACCGTGCTCACCATAGTATAGTTTTTGATCAACCATGTATCACAGAAAAGATTCTTACTGTGATATGACCATTTTGCGTACAGCATAACACACTGGCCTACAGTTGTCGAAGGTCATTAGCAGAGAATGCGTTGCCTGCTCTTTTGAGAGCTCAGAGGCAAACAGAAGGCGAGGAAATGCGCTTTTTATGCGCTAAAAAAAGTGGATCTGACCATGCTCTGTATATCTGTGAGATCCATGCAGCCAAAATCCATACAACCTGATAACCCCCATCTATTAGCCACATGGTGGAGAGGAGACACAGAGCCACTATCAGAATCCACCTGATAATATGTATCGGCACATGCCAAAATTCCTGAAGAGCCTGCTATTGTGCAGGCTCTAAAATTGACATAAATCTATTTCAGATTGGTTAACATACTGCCTGGAACCCTGGCAGTTCGCAGGCTGCTGAGCGTACGAGCCAGCCCTGCTTGCAAATCGATTGCAGGCACAAAACCAAGCAATTGCACGGCCTTCGTCACATCAGCCACGCTATCACGCACATCGCCCACGCGCGCCTCACGATATTCAGCCTCGATGGAGGTGCCACAGAGTTCACGTGCAATTTGCAGAATCTTGTTCAGCGAAATGCGTTCGCCACTGCCAACATTGATGGCCTGACCGACCGCAGCAGGAACAGTAGCAGCAAGCAGATTTGCCTGTACTACATTCTCGACATAAATGAAATCGCGTGTCTGCTCGCCATCGCCAAAGACGATTGGTCGCTGTTTATGCAGAAGCGCAGTCAGGAAGCGGGGGATAACGGCGGCGTACTCTGAAGCCGGGTCCTGGCGGGGTCCGAACACATTGAAAAAGCGCAGGGCCACCGTTTCGAGGCCATAGATGCGCGTAAACATGCTACAAAGCAGTTCTCCGCTGAGTTTTTGCACGGCATAGGGCGACATTGGATCGGGAGTCATCTCCTCACGTTTCGGCAAGATGGGAGCATCGCCGTAGATAGCGGAAGAACTGGCATAGACCACGCGCCTGACGCCCGCATCTCTGGCTGCGAGAAGCACATTCTGCGTCCCATTGACATTGGCCTCCAATGATCCGACCGGATCAGCAATGGAGAGAGGTACAGAAGCGATGGCGGCCAGGTGAAATATCACCTCTGTGTCAGCCACAGCTGCCTTCACCGTCGTGATATTGCGCACGTCACCTCGAATAACTTCTACCTGACCCGGATATTCTCTCAGAATAGTCAGGTTTGCCTGACGGCCTGTCGTAAAATTATCCAGTACACGTACCGTTTCACCCTGTTTGAGGAGCGTTTCAACAATATGTGAACCGATAAAGCCTGCACCGCCTGTTACCAGGTATCTTGCTGCGACCATTTTGTATGCATCCTTTCATAGGTATATAAAGAAGAAGAGATTCAAAAGGTTTACGCTTACTCTACTGTGACCGATTTTGCCAGGTTGCGCGGCTGATCCACGTTACACTTTCTGGCAACGGCCACATGATACGCGAACAACTGCAATGGAATGATAGCAAGCACTTCACTATCTGTCTCAGAACGAAACAGATGACCCTCTGCGACTAGCTCCTGACGTAATTCATGATAATTCTCGATGATACCGTTATGTACAACCGTCAGCTGGCCTGTGCAATCAGAATGGGGGTGGGCATTCGTATCGCTGGGGCGACCGTGTGTGGCCCAGCGCGTATGGCCGATGCCAAGAGGACCTGGATGGGCAGGGGCATCTTGCTCAAGAGTGGCTACCAGATTCGCAATCTTTCCCGTATGGCGATGCAACTCTAGATGGCCGGTAGAGGTAAGGACAGCTATTCCAGCGGAATCATAGCCGCGATATTCAAGTTTGCGCAAGCCTTCAAGTAAGAGAGATGTTACATCGGTCCCTTGAGGCCCAACATAGCCGATAATGCCACACATACTGGTTCGATATCCTTTCGCTTCTCAATAAGAGATACCGATTTAAATTGTTTAACTATAACAGATATATACTATAATTTCATCAAATCAGGAGATTTACACATTATTTCTTTTATCGACAATTGCATTCGAATCCTTTCTCTTTTCATAGAAAACATCTCCACTCCTCATCAAGCATACGTTTTGCATATTTTCTATGGTAATCTTTTTCCTTCTCTACTCAGTCACAATAGAGAGAGAAAAGAGCACATTTATATCACAATAGAGAGCAGTACATCTTCGGCTCTTGAAGAGCCGAAGAAGACAAATTACTCTCCATATCTGCCATATTGAGCAATCAACGCGCACATCCTTCCCTATTGATAAAATGTATTGTCGCTTAAAAGAGCTGAAATCCGTTTCTATCACAAGATGATCACAGCGCTTCAATTACCTTGACAGAGGTAATTATCGTGAGTTACCCTTACTAATAAATGCAGGGTAAGTACATGTGTATTGTTTTTTTAAAGATAGTGTTAATAGATAAATAGAATTACGCTTATTACATTTTATATGGAATATGGCAAGGGCATTCTCTTTTGTCACACGATTGATCTCTATCTATTATTAGTTTCAAGGAGTGTAAGCGATGCGAGCAGTTCGTTCTGTGCGTGAGATAGCTGAGACGATTCTGGTTCTCGCGCTTGTGATTGCTGCCAGTATGCTCATACCGGTAACCTGGGTATCATCGCATCTTATATTCAGCGCTTTTTTTCTGCTCGTTTTTGCCGTGGCGATGCGATATCAACGCGTGACAGCGTATTGTGCGGGTGTGCTGGCAGCTGCGAGTTATCTCTTCTTATTATGGCGTCTCCCGGCCCTGGGTCAGAACGCATCTCTGCCATATGTATTCATCGAGCCTTTTTTGTTATTCGTCAGTGGCATTATTATGAGTGATAGTATCTCTGCCCAGCGTCAGCGTTATGCGCGAGCGCAACAAAAACAGAGCGAGACAGAGGCGCATTTGCAGGAAATAACACAGCACTATCAGAAAGCGTTAGCCATCAATGCAAGGTTGGAGCAACAAATCTCCGGGCAGGCGATCTCACTGGAAACTATCAGCGAGAAGATCCTCCATCTATGGAAGGCCAGCGAGCATGAGCGTTACGGCGCTATTATAGATCTGGTCATGCATGCAATTGAAGCCGATACATGTACATTGTATATACGCCAACATGGACGCATGAGTCTGGCACTCAGCCGCTCCTCGAGCGGAGAGGTGAAGCCAAACGCACCGTTGCGCCTGGATGACCCGCTCATCAGTCGTGTGCTCCATTCTTACGAGATCGCGACGATTCAAGATGTGCTGGAAGATATCGACAACGTAGCACAGGAAGTTGCGGTGATGGCCGGTCCCCTGTTCGATGAGGATGGGCAGGTGGCAGGCATCCTGGTCATCAATAGCATCGCCCTGCTGAAATTTACGCCCGGGACCGTTCACCTGTTTCGTTCGATGCTGCAAATAGCCTCGCTGGCACTGCAAACAATCGAGCCTGTGAGCCATGTATACGTCCAGTCATGATGATGAGCGGGAAGAAATGGCTTCTTCGTTCATCGAGAAACTATATGGTATAAGCTATGATCACATTGCGAAAAACTCATCTTCTGCAAAATAGTGCAGCATATGGATGTATCATTCTTTGCCTGGTTGGAGATAGCACGCTGGGTTGGTGGCTCTGGCAAGGCCAGAGCTGGTGGCTCTGGCCGTTGCATCTACCGCTGATCCTGCTGGGGACCGCTGGTATCGCTCTGCATTTGCAACTCAAGCAAGCAGACGAGCATATCTGGCCGGAGAAACAAGTAAAACACCATGCCTTCGCTCGTTTTGCCAGGCATCTCAATGGGTGGAGCATGACGGCATTTCTTTTTAGCCTGTGCATGTTCCCTGGCTTAGGACCATGTGCGTATGGTATCGCATTCATAATAACGACGCTTTTACCAAAAAAAATGCCCGCAGAGACCTTCGATGCGACGGCGCCCATGGCGACAATCGGTCCACCGCCCAACCCAGAAGTGCAGCCGCTCATCGACATCGTCTATGATAGCGATCTCGATATGCGACGCGCGGCCGTGGCAGAGCTGAGCCGTCAGGCCGGTCCGCCTGCAATCCATCTGCTCCGGCAACTACTCTCCGATCCACAAACAGAGATTCGCAGCGACGCCTCGATTGCCTTAAATAATCTGGATGACCGGCTGGCGCTGGCGCTCAACGATGCATTTGTAGAGTGGTGTACCGCTCCGAAAGATCGCGAACGGACGCTCTTCCTGGCAAATCAATACTATCAATACGCATCCAGCAATTTACTCGACGATGTCAGCATGCGTATGTATCTCGATCGAGCACGCGATTTATTGCTCCACATCACCGCGCAAAATGCGACTGATGTTGAAGTATGGTTCCAGCTGGCCCTCATTTATCAGCGTCAGCAAGCCTATCCGGAAGCGCTACAGGCGATCTGCACCGTTTTGCAACTGAACCCCAGCTATCCAGAAGCATCCTTTCTGGCGTTGGAGCTGGCCTTTCGTCAGCATGCCTGGAGCACGCTTGTGACGCTTGCACGCAATGAACGGCGCGCGCAATCCCTGGCCCTGACGTCCCTGCAATGGATAGGAGATCTGGTCGAGCAGACCACGATGACGAGGCTCCGCAAAATATCGCGGCAAACGCAGTCACACCTATCACGGCGAAAAGAGGTGTACCATGGCTGATATCTGCTTGCTTGTCGAAGGAGCTTATCCTTATGTCACAGGGGGCGTTTCCAGCTGGATACAGGCGCTCATCACGCATATGCCAGACTTCAGCTTCTCTGTGCAATACATCGGCACCAATCCCGATCCGCACCGGAAGCCGCGCTATCGTTTTCCCGAGAACATGGTCGAGTTTCGCGAGATTTTTCTGCACGATACCAGCCGTTTGCACTCGCTGCATCAAGCGAAGCATCCGGCTGAGACGTGGCAGGCATTTCATCAGTTGCACGAAGCGATCGCGCTCGGTACGATGCATAACGCGAACCAGTTGCGCTCGCTTCTCCGCCAACCCAACTTTGCGCAATTGACGCTCGCCGATCTTTTTTATGCACGTGAAAGCTGGGATTTGCTGGAGGGCATCTATCAGGAATATGCGGCCGATCAATCGTTTATGGATTTTTTCTGGACCTTCCGCCTGACCTACCTGCCGATTTTTAGCATTTTTGAAGCCAGCCTCCCGCAGGCCAGCGTCTATCATGCCGTGAGTACCGGCTTCAGTGGGCTGCTTGGCTCACTGGCCCGCCTGCGTAACGGCAGCCCATTCCTGATCACCGAACATGGTCTCTATACGCGGGAACGCGAGATTGAGATTATGCAATCGGCCTGGATCTATCGCCCTGCACTCAGCCACCATATCGATAGACAGCGCCTGGGCTTTTTCCAGCAATGGTGGCTCAACATTTTTCGCTTTATGGAAGAGATCAGCTACGATACGGCGGACAGTATTCTCTCTATTACGAACGTCAATCAGCAGTATCAGTTGAAGCGAGGGGCTAATCCGGACAAAATGCAGCTCATCTCCAACGGCGTCGATATTCAGCGTTTCGCCGGTTTGCGCAAACACCAGCCAGTGACGACGGACCATTTCCAGGTGGGGTTTGTAGGGCGCATTGTGCCAATTAAAGACGTCAAGACGCTGATCCGCGCGCTGAAGATTGCCAGCCTCTCGATCCCTCATCTCGATGCCTATCTTGTTGGCCCGACCGACGAAGATCCACACTACTTTCAGGAGGTCCAGCAAATTATCAATCTGCTGGACCTTACTAATGTCGTTCATTTTACCGGTTCTGTAGATGTGCGTACGTATTATGGCCAGCTTGATGTCATCGTTTTAACCAGCCTGAGCGAAGGCCAGCCACTGGTCATTATGGAGGCCAACGCTGCCGGTGTGCCCGTGATCGCTACGGATGTCGGGGCCTGCCGCGAATTGCTCCAGGGCATCTCGCCTGAAGATCAGGCGTTTGGTCCCAGCGGACTAATCACGCCCGTCACCAGTCCGCAAGCGACGGCCGAGGCTATCATCCAGCTCTGGCGCGATCAGGATCTGCGCCTGCGCATGGGACGCGCCGGGGAAGAGCGCACACGGCGCTTTTATCGTCAAGAGCAACTCTATAGTGCTTATAGAGAACTCTATCATCAGACGATCAGTCGTGCTCGTAGCGGAAAGGCGTGGTGAGAAAGCAATGGCTGGTATTGGCTTTCGTTTACAGGCCCTGGCGAAGAAAGGCTCCTATCTTGAAGCCTCGGCTGCCTATCTCGCCTCGGCGGTCATCGCGGTTGGCCCCTGGTTAGTGGGGGTCAGCGCGCTGATGATCCTGGAGAATAGCGTCGCAGGCTATATATCCAGCGCGGATTACTTATTGCTTTTTGCGACGATTATCACGGTCTTTGCAGCCAGCCTGCTGATAGCCAGTGGTCCACAGATGCTGATCGTGAGGTATATTGCTGATCGTCTCTATCTCAAGGATACGGCCAGCATTGCGCCAACGTGCAGCGGCGTGCTGTTTCTTATCCTGCCAATCGCACTGATCGCCTCACCATTTCTGTTCTTTGCGCCATTCGACATGCGCTATCGGATGCTGGTCATGACGCTTTTCTTAACGCTGACCATGCTCTGGATCGTGATGGTCTTTCTCTCGGCGGCACGTGGATACCTGCGCATACTGCTGATTTTCGTAACCTGTTACGCGATCGGGATTGGCACGGCGATGCTGCTGGGGCGTCAGTATGGACTACTAGGGATTCTCACGGGCTTCACGCTGGGGCAGATGATCTGTCTCGCATCATTGATTATGAGCATTTACTTTGAATTTCCACCGACGTGGGGAATCAGTTTCGCCTATCTCGGCTACATTCGCAAATATGCGGATCTGCTCATCATTGGCGCACTCTACGGGGCGGCGATCTGGGTCGATAGCTTCGTTTTCTGGATATCGCCCAATGCGCACATCATCTCCGGGTTCTATCATCTCTTTCCACCGTATGACACGGCCAAATTTGTCATGTCGCTCTCCACTATTCCTACCATGGTCATTTTTATGCTCCACCTGGAGACAAATTTTCACCGCCATTATCACCACTATTATCAATTCTTACAAACCAGGGGTACGCTGGCCGATCTGGTACGCGCCCGAGAAGGCATGCAAACGGTGGTGTGGAAAGGAACGGGACTTCTCTTGAAAGTGCAAGGATGCGTTGCACTCTTTCTCTACCTGGTTGCGCAAGATCTGGCAACATTTATGAAACTGTCAGCGGACTGGATACCACTGCTGCGCATCGAAATTCTGGCGAGCGTCGGACAGAGCCTGATCTTCGTCATGCTCCTGCTTCTCCTGTACATCGATCGACGGCGTGCCGCTTTACTGGTAGTCGGCGTATTCACCATAAGCAATGCACTTCTCACTGGTCTTTCATTATATATGGGAAGCTCCTGGTATGGCATGGGCTATCTGGGAACCACGATTATTGTGGCCTTACTGGGATGGTTCGTGCTGAATTCGCGACTGAAACATCTGGAATATCTGACTTTTATGGAACAACCTGTTACATAGGAGAACTATACTATTATGAAAAGGAATCTCTCACGCTTTCTCGGTATTGGCATCATCGTTCTTGCCCTTGCTACGCTCATGAGTGGTGCCCGCTGGTATCAACAAACGGAGGCCAGTACACCAGAAGCGAACACGACATCGCTCAGCACACCGAGAGTGAACAATACACCGTTACCATCGCCCACGCCTACTGCCGCTGGCCCCTGTACTTCACCGACACGCACGATCGATCTCAAGGTGCTGGTGCTCGCGACGGCCAACGATGATGCGGACTTACCCGCGATTACGCAGGCCCTGGATTACCTGGGTGTCCCCTACACGGTCGATATCGTGACCCAGAAATCCGGCAGTCTGACACCTGGTATGCTCGCAAATGGCTGCCGTGGCTACTATCAGGGGATTATGTTAACAGAAGGAAATCTCTCTCATCAGGTCGGTTCTGACTATGTGAGTGCGCTTTCCAAGACGGAATGGGCCACATTGCAGAACTACGAAGCAACGTGGGGCGTGCGTCAGGTGAACTGGTATACGTATCCTACGGCTGATTTCGGCTATCAGGAAGTTCAGAATGCAGTAGACACAACAGACACGCCAATTCTTACGAATCTGACGTCTCAGGGCAAAAGCGTTTTTAGCTATCTCAATCCCGACGCAACGATCCCTATTCGCTACGCCTATACCTATCTGGCCCCGACGCTGGCCGATGGGAATACGACGCCACTGCTCACCGATAGCAAAGGAAACGCGCTGGCTTCTATTCATACCTATGCCAACAAACGCCAGATCCTTTCGCTGACATTCGATAATAATCCCAACCTGACGCATAGTATTGTCCTCTCCTATGGCCTGGTGAACTGGTTGACGAAGGGACTCTTCCTCGGTGAGCGCCACGTGCTGATGTCCCCGCAAATCGACGATATATTCATCCCGGATAGCGACTGGCAGCCCAATACGCCCTGTGGGACCGCGCCGGACAATACCGGCGTCACGTATCGCATAACGGGTGCCGATCTACAGGCGCTACTGAACTGGCAAACGGGCAAGCGAACTTCCACAATCACACCCAACATGACGCTCACGATGGTATTCAACGGCTTCGGGACCGCTGCCAGTGTCAATAGCACGACCGACACGCTCACCCCGTTTGCCGTAACGAACCAGGGCCAGTTCTATTGGGTGAACCATACCTATGACCATGCCGATCTGAATGGGATGGATTATGCGGCGGCGAAACAAGAAATCCAGAAAAATGTCCAGATTGCGGCCAATACGCTGCATGCAACGGACTTCAGTGCCCTGAACATGGTCACACCCGGCATTTCTGGCCTGCTCAATAGGCGCTATCTCCAGGCGGCCCACGATACAGGCATTCGCTACCTGGTCACAGACACCTCCCAGAAAGGGTACGACAACCCGTCGCCGAATGCAGGCATCTACAACGCGGATCAGCCGGAGATTCTGATGATCCCACGCTATCCTAACGATCTGTACTACAACGTTTCTACACCGGCCTCCTGGGTTGCTGAATATAACTGCACCTATAAAAGCTTCTGGAAAAAGGATCTGACCTATACAGAAATTCTCGATGAGGAAAGCGATCAATTGCTCACCTACCTGCTACGTGGCAGTATCGATCCGTGGATGTTCCACCAGGACAATCTGCGTGCGTATGATGGGACGCATTCTTTGCTCGGCGATCTGCTTGATGCAACCTTGCAAAAATATGAGCAATACTACAATCTCCCTATCCAGTATCCGACGATGGAACATCTGGGACAAACGATGGCCGCCCGCATGCAATACAATGCGGCTGGCGTGACGGCCAGTATTATCCCGGGCGTCTCAATCACGATCCACGCACAGAACGCCGCACGTGTGCCCGTAACTGGATTGAACAAAGCTAGCGCCGAATCGTATGGTGGACAGCATATCAGCTATATTGATCTGGCCGCTGGTCAATCAGTGACGCTGCCGTTATAGGAAAGTTGGGAAGTGAGACGATGTTACAACAGAGACGACGGCAGAGACTCTTCAATATACTCATCATTGTCCTGATGATGATGAGTATTACCGCCTGCACAACCACTCCCTCTGAGGAGCCAGAGAAAGGGACAGGAATGGTACTCCCGCCCAATCCCTCGACGAATACAGCTGGACGACGACCCTGGAACGATATCCATAACTGGGTCTACTGGCTGGATACGCCCAATCTACAACAGATAGCCGCCACAAATTTTGAGCTGGCAGTGATCGATTATTCCGCCAATAACACGGTTTTTAGCGCACAACAGATCACGGCTTTGCGTCAGGCAACCTGCCAGCGCCGCGTTGTGGCCTATCTCAGCATTGGAGAAGCGGAATCCTATCGCCCCTACTGGCAGGCTGGCTGGCAAACGGGCAACCCGTCCTGGCTGGGCACGCCTGATGTCAACTGGGCCAAAAACTACTGGGTGAACTACTGGGATCCCGCTTGGCAGCAGACCATTTATCACTACCTGGATGCGATCATTGCCGCTGGCTTCGATGGCATCTACCTTGATCGCGTCGATGCATATCAAGAGCACTACGCAGCTGGTCATGAAAATGATATGGTCAATTTCGTGACGAACATTGCTCAATACGCACGCACCCATTCGCCATTAGGGGACGATTTCGGCATCATTGTCCAGAACGCGGAAGGGCTGGCAGTCAATCACCCTGACTATGTACACCTCGTCACGGGCATTGGTCGCGAAGAGGTCTATGTCAAAGCGATGAATAAGCCGACTTCGGATGCTGCACGCGCCAGAACTGAACAGCGCCTCGATCTCTTTCGCCAGGGGAGCCGTGGACAACTGGTGCTGACAGTTGATTATACGGATCAAGCTGATCTGGTGAGCGAGGCCTATGAGCAATCACAGGCAAAAGGCTATGTACCCTATGCTACGACAGTCAATCTCAATCATATACAAACCAATGCCGATTATGAACCCGATTGCAACCCGTTAACATAACACGGCTTGCCTGCAAACCTGATTGCCAACCGTGTAGAGGCGCTGCCTGTCTGCGCCAGGG
>DATJHM010000339.1:0-30062 GCA_035493895.1 Ktedonobacteraceae bacterium | reverse complement strand
TGCGCCAGGGAGACAATGCCCTGGCGCAGACAAGCAGCGCCTCTACGGGATGGTGGATACCGTCAGTCGTGTAGCCCTTTTTTGAACTCACGTGTAAAGCCAGCAAGCCCTTCTGCCCAGGTCATTTTGGGTTTGGGTGCTGCCTGATCGGTGCCAAGTTCTTTTTTTAACTCACGCACAAAACCGGTCATCCCTTCTCCCCAGGTCATACGCTCACGGCGCTCCGCCTCCTCGCGCAGGCGACGCATTGCCTCAAATAGAGCCGCATTACGAGCAGCTTCAAGGCGTTGCGCGTCATAAGCGGCCCGTTTGACAGCATCGCTCAATACCGCATACGCCTCATTCAGTTGCTTAATGCGTATATCGTTCCTCCCCTGATTCATATCGGGATGATAGAGGCGAGCCAGCCGCCGATATGATTGTTTAATCTGCTCGAGCGTGGCACCAGGAGCAACTTCCAGAATAGAGTAATAATCCTTGGCCTTCATGATCCCCCGCATTTCTTGTGAGCTTACTCTCATGTATTCTGGCGATAGATCGAAAAAAGTTCTCATCGTAGAGCTAAAAACATCGCCAATCTGCTCGCAATTCTTAAAAACGATATAATATAGTAGCCTTATCTGTTATTCTAGGGAATAGAGACCATCCGCGTCAAGTTTCAAGCGAAGGAGGAAAGAGTGACATTGCGCCAGCGTACAAGTCTCATCCTGACTGGTGTGCTCTTTGTGTTTGCCCTCAGCGGGGGAGTCATGGCCGCGCACGCAACAGTAGGGGCCTTACGTAGCTTTCAACGTCAAAGAACACTCACAAAAGAAGGAGATGTACAGACCATCCAACAATGGATGACTGTACCGTATATTTCCAGGGCCTACCACATCCCGGAACTGTATCTCTACCAATCGTTACAGGTACCAACCACCCATCCTTTGCCGCACGTTACGCTGCACGCTCTCGCCGCACGCAGAAAAGTTCCGGTAAATATGCTCATTCATATTGTGCAGCGCACAATCATCATCTACCGCAAAGCACATACTGGCACTACATTTCTCACAGGAAAAGAGAAATGCCCGACACCGGGAAGGATAACCTCTTGATGAACAACCTGGTACCGCTTCTCATCAACTGGCTACAGCAATATGGCTACCCGGCTCTCTGGGGGGGTGTCTTTATTGCCTCGATAGGTCTTCCACTACCAATCAGCCTGGTATTTCTAGCGGCTGGAGCATTTGCTGCACTGGGAGATTTTAATCTCATTTTCCTGGCCCTCATTGGCATCACCGCTTCAGCCTGCGGCGATAGCCTTGGCTATCTGCTGGGGAGAAAATGGGGAAGTAAGATCATTCTCTGGCTGCAAGAACAGCAACGCTTTCGCTTTATCTCACCGCAAGCGATGGAGAAATCGCACAACTACTTCACCAGACGGGGAGGGCTGGCAATTTTTCTCAGTCGCTTTCTCTTTTCAGGTCTGGGAGGCTCTATCAATCTCCTGGCAGGTGCAGAGCTATATCCTTATTCTCGTTTCTTGCTCTACGACCTGACTGGCGAATTCCTGGGAGCAATCATCCCTCTGAGCCTGGGCTACATCTTTGGTGCAAGCTGGGAAGCCGTGGGAGATATCCTTTCAACCGTCTCACTGGCAATATTTGCGCTCTGCTGTACCTTCTATCTCGCCTGGAAGCTCATCAGCCAGTTGCGCCGCGTGCGGCGTACACGTTCTGTCAACAAAGAAACAGAAAAAACTGAAGAAAGCAACAAAGAAACAGAGGAGAAACAAAATTCTGCCACTTTCACCGTGAGTCAAACGTATAGTAAAGAAACGGATGCTTATTTACAACCCAGCTTAGATAGTTTAGCTGGAAACTACGCAAAAAACGGGCCTGAAGGACTAGAATGAAAGGGGGTCTTGAGTTATAATTGGAGTAGGAATAATTTCCGACCTGGCTATGTTTCTTTAGTTAGGAACATAATGCACGTCATTGATTTCCTCCCACTCGGCACTCGGACAGTACGGTCCGAAGAAGGCTCGCATCCCTGAGTGTAGGACCAGACTGACAATTATATATCTTGCTGCTTAGGATATTACTTTTCATGGAGGGCGCACAATGATTGACACGAAGCGTGCCATGACGGGAACAACGCTTACCTTACCGCAAACAAACGAAAATACAGGTTCGGAGCAAAAACCATTCGACATTGTCGAACAGCTTTTGACGAAGGATCTTGATTATACAGAGGACGAAGATGGGGAGGAAACTGCTAAAGATGAGCCGGAACTAGACGAAGACTTTGGCGTGCTAGAGACTGGCCCCCTTGAAATGGAACCCACTTCTCTGGAACTCGAGGAAATCTCTGATCTCCACGAAGAGATCTCTTCCGATTCCGGCGAAATAGAGACAGGGTCGGTAATATCCCTGCCTACTTCCATCTCTTCAGAGACAGAACCTGCTGCCAGACGCACGACGATGCGCAGGCGACGCTCAGACGATCAAGAGGAAAATGCAGTCAATGCGGTAGATGCAGGTGAGTCCGATGCCGTTATGACGTATCTACGCGAGATCGGACGCGTGCCAATGATCACGCATGAGCGCGAAATAGAGCTGGCGAAACGCATCGAGAGCGGAGATCGCGATGCGATGAAACAGTTTATCCTCGCGAATTTACGTCTGGTCGTGAGTATCGCCAAACGCTACGTAGGGCGTGGGTTGACGCTCCTCGATTTGATTCAAGAGGGCAATATTGGTCTTATCCGAGCGGTGCAACGCTACGATTGGCGGCGTGGGCACCGTTTTTCAACGCACGCTACCTGGTGGATACGACAGGCCATCAGCCGGGCTGTAGCCGACAAAGGACGCACTATTCGCCTTCCCGTCTATGTCAATACGGCCTTGAATCGTATTCGACGCGAACGACAACGTCTTTTACAGGAGCTGGGCCGCGAGCCAACAGAGCAAGAATTGGCCGAGGCGACCGGGCTCGATCCACTGCGCATGATCGAGCTGCAAGCTGCTCCCGGTGCCCCCGTCTCTCTGGAATTGCCGGTAGGTGAGGACGAAGAGCAAGAGCTGGGTGATGTTCTGGCCGATACTGAATCAGCCTCACCCGAGGATCTGGCTACGACGCAAACGCTGAAAGACGAGGTCCAACGTGTCCTCGAGTCAGTGCTCACGCCACGCGAACAACTGGTCTTACAGTTACGCTTCGGCCTGGGCAATGGTCAGGCCCATCCGTTAGAGCAGGTCGGCCGCGAACTGGGTATCACACGAGAACGCGTCCGCCAAATTGAGGCCGGGGCTCTGGCAAAATTACGCCAGCCACCCGTACTCGAACGGCTGCGCGGATAAGCTCACCATCAGGTCAACAAATAGGAATTTAAAAAATTTCTCAATCCCTGTAAGAGGGCGGCTTTGCTAAAAGGCCATCCTCCTACGGGGATTTTTTATTACGCGCCTCTACGGGGACGACGGCAACATTGCCAGCAACGTTCCCGGCGTCACGACCTCATACTCGCTGCCCAGTTGCTCTACAACCTGCTTCAACTGCGTGGGACCGAGATGCCAGGCCAGCACATACAGGTTGATAAAGTATGGCCTGATCGTTGGCGTCGCTCGCTTGATCATACTTACAGCCTCCGCAACACTTCTGGCCGTACCCAGATTCTGGTAGATGGGAATGCCTGAATAAAACTTCCAGCTTACATGGGTCAGACCGCCGCCGCTCAAGACGCCACGCACGCCAAATTGTTGCAAGACATGCGCAAACTGGCGCTGAAGCGCAGGCTTCTCCAAAAGCAGCCCAGCACCCGTTGTCAGGGCGCGATATATCAGAATCGGATGCCACCAGTAGTTCGAATCCAGCACAGCTAACAATTTTACCTGCATCCGTTGCATCAGCTTACCCGTATGTTGTAGATAGGTCTCGCGCGCAGAATCCAACCATTTCGATGGATAACTATAGCCCACACCGCTGGGTGCGGCTATAAATTCGTCGTCGGGTGAGGCCGTACGCTGATAATAGGCCAGCATCTCCGGCGCGGCCTGCGGCATCACCAACGCCACGGGCCAGCCAAGCGGCAACGAGCCCCGCTCCGGCTGACGCCAGATATCGAGCATACGCTCCTGCACATATTGCAGATTATCGCCCTCGCTAAATGTAAAAGAGAGATACACCTTTTTCTCTACCTTCGGCACCACTGGCTCGACTTGATCGGTAGAAGCAGACGGAGTCAGATCAGGTTGTACTGCGCTCCAGACCTCCAGATTAGAGAAATAGTCAGTGCAAATGACCGGAATAGCCTCTTCCGAAGTCATCGTCACCCCTGAGCCTTCCTGAATAAACCAGCCAAGATGCACTGCGGAGGCATGATAGCCACGCAGAATTTGCTTCATCAGGCCATACTCACACTGCCAGCCCTGTGCCGGTTGCGGCAGGAATCCGAGCGGATTAAGCCAGTAGATAAAGGTGTTCGTCGCTACCAGAAAAGGACGAACACCGAGTGCGTTCGCAGGGTCCATACCAGCGACCAGATGCTTTGCACAGCGAGGCAACAAATTGGCATAGGCCCATTGATACACCTGTAAACGATTGCTCCAGCGGTACTTGCGCAGATCAGCCAATACCGGCAATTCATAAGGAGCTTGCTGGAGAGACTCAGCCTGATCTGGCGAAACAATCACCCCATCCATCAGCCCGGCCATCGTCGTTGCCACATTTACAGTATCAGGTAGTGCAGGATCATAGATAATCAGACCCTGCACCACAGATCGGTATTGCGTGAGAAGTTCGTGCAGGATCTCAACATTGGAAAGGGAAGATACCGTGTGTGGAATAGCCTGAAGTGCCTCACTCAGCCAGAAAAAATCATTACTGCGACTGAGCAGGTAGATACGCGGCTGAGGACGATTCAGCAGGCCCACCAGACTGGCAAGGCTCAATTGTACGTCACGAGATGCATGGAGCACATCATAAACCACAAGCTGTTCAGGACGTTGAAACACAGGCAAAGGGCATTCATCAGACCAATCGAATTGGACATCCTCTATCGAACTCTCCATGAGAAATCCTTTCCAGGCAAACCATTGCTCACAAAAAAGTGTACGATATGTAGAACAATGACGTTCAAGATCAATACACGAAAAACCAACTCCTACTCAATTTATTCTTTCTACAGAAAGAGGTCTCATAATGGAAGACCTATAAATTATATCGTGGAATATCAGGCAATGGGAATACCTTCATTTCATTCCTGACAAATTTAGGCAGTGAAGGGAATAGAGAAAAGTAGCATGCAGAAGCATGAGGCCGGGTCGGATCGATGTATCCTGAGAAACAGGCATGTTTCATCCGTGGGAAAGTTACCATATTTACGTATTATATACTGTTACACAGCTATAGTATATCCTTGAGGCATATAAATTGCATAGCCATCTCTCACCTGACGCATGTAATGCATATTTCTCTGGATATTGAGCTCGGCAAAATTGTCATCCTGAGCCGAGTTCAGAGGAAACACATAGAGTGCCAGCGGATCCCGCGCCACCTGTTGCGCATAAGGCTCATAACGATTCAGACCAGGATCAAGCTGCTCCTGCAAAACGCTGCAACGGATTCCTTCGAGGCTTTGAAAAGCGAGACGATTACAGGTCCAGTAATCGGTATAAATACTGCGCGCTCTGACCTGGCGTAGATCGTTCAGAAGCGCGAACTGTTGTGCATTTTGAGCTTGAGCCGCAGAAAATTGATTAAAGAGATTCAATGTACCAATCAGGAAAATCACAGCTACCAGCATAAGCAACACAGCACTTGCACCGGCTCTCAGGAGATGCCGCCACGTCAGTAGAGAATCGAGCGCGGTCATTTCCCAGAGAAAGGCCAGGACCGCAGGATAGGTAATGAGCAGCCCAACCAGATAACGCGAAGAGGCCCAGGGAGAAAGTTCCGCCTGGGGAAAGAGTGTATAGAGGAACCAGGTCAAACAGGCACTGATCAGCACCGTAAAACGCGCAGCATGACGAACAGTATCTCGATGGGCGACGAGAGGCCGCGCAGGTGCTGGGGCGCGGAACCAGAGTTTTATCGAGATACGCGTCGCAAACGCCTCCGCCATTTGTCGCCAGCGCTGCCAGTAGGCACGAAAGGCTGCAACCAGCGCCATCAGCAATAAGGCAAGATAGCCAACGCCCCAGATGCCATGCACCAGCGTACACTGCAACGTAGAAGTATCCATATCGTCAAGCGAAAGATCTGCTTTTTTCGCTTGAATCGCGCAGAGGGCGCTCCCCCCCGTCATCACTGGCACACTGACCATCACCGAACCGACCAGTTGCCCCAATAGCGTCACCTGGCGCGCTGGTTCCGCCTGACTGGCACTCATAATGGCGGTCTTGCCTGGTGTGGAGGGCATCAACTGCGTTTGCGCAGATACACTATCTCCAAAGAGCGAAATAGGGACAGGATGAACCATTGTAGCGCCATAGAGAAGTTGAGGAGAAATACCAAGCAGGAACCCACAGGCTACCAGTGCGACTACCGATCGACGTAGCTCACTGCGACAAAAAATGAGCAGCAGGAGAGCGGTGGTACCGACAAAGGGCAGGATCAACGGATCACTCCAGATCGCCAGACCTGCTACCAGACTCCAGGTCACATAAACGAGCGTACGCCGCCAGCTCACATGCAGAAAATGTGGCCCCTGGTGTGAGCTGAGAGCCAGCCATGAAGCCAGCAAGAGCAAAAGGGAACCAAATAAAATGATCTCTCCATATCCCCCGTTCGCCTCCAGTTCACGGAAGAATAGCTCAGGAGTGCCCAGACTGAGCACACACAACACCAGTAGAGCCGCCTTGCGCGAATAGAGCAGACTTGTGAGCAGATACGTTGAGACAAGAAAGAGCACAAAAAGCAGCACCATACCCAGTCGAAGCGCAAAAACACTGGGACCCAGGAACGCAAATGCGATGGTAGCAAGATAGGCCTCAATCGTGCCCATATAATCTTGCCCATAAAAGACGAAGGGATGTTCACCGTGATTAAGAATGTGCAGGGCCATCAAACCGGTTGTTGCTTCGTCACTATCAAGCGTAGGCCAGCCCTTTTGCAAGATCAGCACACGTAACGTCGCGGCCAGCAAGATAATAACGAAAGCAATCAGGCCATAGACCGTGAAGTGATATCGAGCCAGCAAAGACTGGAGATAAACACCCAGGCGAGATGTACCCGATAACGACTTCTCCGGCGCAGTCTTCAAGCGTTGTGTATCCAAGCGACGCTCCCAACACTATTTACATGTCTATTCTCTACATCGCCATCCTGCGAGGTGTGCGCTGAACAAAACAGCAAGAAGTATATCTCTCTGTATACACTGATGAGCCGATAGAAGTCAAGTTATACATTTCGATCATCTGCAAAAGGATCGTTGCTGAAAAACAAACATGCGCCAGAATACATTCATCTTGACGCATGTTTCCTCCTGTTAAACAGGAGCCTTGCCGGGCTTGCCAAGGTCACGCTCAACTTGCAAGACATCTTTTATACGTTCCAGGCGCACAAAAAGCCGCTCAATCTGCTCAAGATCGTATACCTCAAGCGTCGCCGTGATTAAAGCTCGCTCACGACTACTCTGCGAGCGTGAATTGACCGAGACCAGATTAATGCCACAATCAGAGATCACCGTGGCAAGATCACGAATTAGCCCCGGGCGATCACGAGCGGAAATCACAATTGGCGCAAGATAGCGCGGCTGATTCATCCCCACCCAATTGACCGTGATCAAACGCTCACTATCACGCTCACGAAAACGTACAATGTTCTGACAGTCTGCACGATGCACTATCACCCCTTTGCCACGACTGATAAAGCCAACAATGGGATCTCCAGGGAGCGGACAACAGCAATTCGCCAGATGGGTCAACAAACCGCTCACACCTGCTACTTGCAAATCTGCCGATGTGGCCTGCTTCGGCACAGTCGAAGGCTGCACAAGATCAGGAATATCTTTGACCTCTTTATGCTCTCTCGAACCTTCACGCTGCTGCCAGTACTCAAAAAGCTTCATGACCACCATACGAGGACGCAGATCGTCGGCCCCAATCGCCGCCAGAATATCGCTGATATCCTCTTGATGGAACTCATTACAGACCCAGTTGGCCGCATCCTCGCTGATTGTATCAGTACTACTACGCGATCCAGCTGCTTTCAGCTCGCGATCCAGGCGCTCACGACCGATCTGGACGTTGATGTTGCGCTCATTCAGCTTCAAATAGCGCCGGATCTTACTTTTCGCCGCAGCCGTACGCGCAAAACTCAGCCAGTCGCGTGTAGGATGAGCCGCGCGACTGGTGACGATATCCACGACTTCGCCGTTTTTCAGCTCGTAGTCCAGAGGCACCATACGCGTCACCAGCCGATCACCATCACTCCCGTCCACCTGCGTAATAATGCGCGCTCCCGCACAGGCATCACCGATCTTGGTATGCACACGATAGGCAAAATCCACGGGAGTAGAACCAACAGGAAGATCCTTGACCTCACCTCTCGGTGTGAACACGAAGATCTGCTCCTGGAAGAGATCGTCTTTCACGACCTCGATAAATTCGGCATCACTATTGGCCGAACGCAGGTCGCGTTGCCATTCCGCCATCTGCCTTAGCCACGTCAATAACTCTTTCGCCGAAGCAGAAGCCGTATCACCCACGTCTTTATAGTGCCAGTGCATCGCCACGCCATACTCGGCCATCTCATGCATCGCACGGGTGCGGATCTGAATCTCTACGAGTTGATTATCCAGGCAGAAGACCGTGGTGTGTAGAGCCTGATAGCCATTCGGCTTCGGATTAGCAATAAAATCCTTGATACGGCCCTCTTTTGGCCGCCACAGGCTATGCACATGACCCAACGCGACATAACAATCGGAGGTCGTATCAACCAGGAGACGAAAAGCGATTAAGTCATGGATCTGGTTGATATCTGCGGCGGCTTTCAATTCTTCAATATCCGCAACATCACCAGTCGAACGTAGAATTTTCTTATAAAAGCTATAGAGATGCTTTACGCGCCCGGATATCTCTGCCTGCACCCCCAGCAGCGACATCTCCTGACGCAGAATACCGCAAACACGCTCGACATATGAGCGCCACTGTTTGCGTTCCAATTCGACAATTTCGCGCACCCAGGCAAAGCGATCCGGCTCCAGAATCTGAAAAGCCAGATCATCCAGTTC
This sequence comes from Ktedonobacteraceae bacterium, assembly GCA_035493895.1. Lineage (GTDB taxonomy): Bacteria > Chloroflexota > Ktedonobacteria > Ktedonobacterales > Ktedonobacteraceae > DATJHM01. Next base: position 20,848 of record DATJHM010000339.1, on the reverse strand, counting down.
AGATTCCACACGAGACATCCCCAGGCGACCGGCCAGCGGCGCATAGATCTCTCGCGTTTCCTCGGCCATGTTCAACATTTCTTGCTGATCGCCCTGGTAGCCGGGAGCACACATCATACGCATCGCATGTAAACGATAGGCCAGTTTCAGCAGAACAACGCGAGGATCTTCGGCCATCGCCACAAACATCTTGCGTACCGTCTCGGCCTGCTGGCGGCGCATCGCTTCACGAATGCGCGGCTTTTTACTCTCAACGGCGGAGCCACTCACCTCATCGCGTTCGTCGCTGGCCCTCTTTATCGCCGTTACCTGTGAACTCTGGACTGCAAGCAATGCGCCGTCCGTAATACTTTGTTTTTTGCGCTCCAAAATATTGAGACGCCACATACTGTCAACCACACGAGCAGTGGCATGTCCAAGCATCTGTTCAACAACATCTAACGGTAACAGATCAGCATCCACCGCCTCAAAGACCAGACCGGCAGAAATCCCGATTGCATCGACATGCATCGTCTTCGCCAGAATAGTCGTGACGGCCAGTGCATGCTCCAGAGGAGGAAGAGGGCGACGTCCAGTAACACCATGACAGGTCTCCTGGGCCAGATGGTACGCTCGTAGCACTTGATCTATCTCATCCTGATCCATATATTCGCGAACCAGCATAAGAAGGCCACCCATCGCGCCTCCGTATTCTTGTGGTACCGTATAATTTTCGACTACTCTATCAATCATATGCATAAGTATTTATGGATAACTGGTCTATCCTGAAAGGAACTATCCAGTGCGCACGTTCCTAAACTAGTATACGTTGTAAATTCCTTTACGTTAAACATCAGTAACCATTCTGACTGATCTTGTCTCTATACAGATTATACCGCGCCTTTTCGCCAGATGAGAGGGAAGGAACAAAAAGGAGTACTCACGGGCGATATTGCTATCCACAAACAGGCTCTTTCTGGCACAAAAAAACGCGCGCCACTTTCTTTTCTGCTTAAGGGAGCAACTCTTGTGTTCTCTTTCCTGAGATAAGGCTGCATGCATATCTCTATCCTTATCGGCGTTGGAGATGCTGCCTGCCTTATCTTGAGGTTCTGCTCATTTCGCAACAGAGCGTTCTACATTCACAACATGCTTGACCTGACGGAGGCGACGGAGAATGCGCTCCAGTTGATCGAGCACACCTTCGTTGGCATCAATCTCCAGCGTTGCCGTGATCACCGCTTTTTGTAGCGATGTATTGGTCGTAGAAGTAACCGAGGTCATATTAATGCCAGCATCGGCGACAATTGCCGCAACATCGCGCAGCAGCCCGGAGCGATCATGGGCCACGATATTAATGGGAATCAGGTAAGACTCGGGAGCAATCTGCCGCCAATGGATCTCCAGCAGAGCATTGGGAATGTCCCGATAACGACGAATACCACGACAATCAATACGATGAACAAGCATTCCTTTGCCAGGATTAATTTGCCCGGCGATGACATCACCAGGGATAGGACAACAGCATTGGGCCAGCATAATATGCATACCATTACTACTGGCTTCACCCTCCGCCGGTTCGTCGCTACCATCCTCCACGGGTCCGGGCAACTCCTGCCCGGGAACCTGCGTCGGCAAGACATACGGTAATAATTGCTCTCGCACCTGTTCCACCGGAAGATCCTCTCGCCCAATGGCAACGTAGATATCTTCAAGCGTCGCATAATTCCGCAAAGGACTTTCCGGGTCCGCCACACGCAACTTCAATATCTGCTCTTCAATCACCGGCGAGATGCCCCCCACCACAGAAGCTGTCTTCAACGCAAGATCCAGACGTTCCCGACCCAGTTGCAGATTGATCTCGCGCTCATATGTTTTCAGATAGCGCCGAATTTTGTTTCGTGCTGCCGCCGTGCGCGCAAAACTCAACCAATCACGAGTGGGATGCGCTGTGCGATTGACCACAATATCCACAATCTCCCCACCTTTGAGCTCATAATCCAGCGGAACCAGACGCGTCACGAGACGACCACTATCATCCATATTAGTAATAATGCGTGCACCGGCACAATGGTCTCCAATATCTGTATGAATACGATAGGCCATATCCAGAGGAGTAGAACCGCGAGGCAGATCCTTCACTTCGCCCTTCGGCGTAAAAACAAAAATCTGCTCCTGAAAGATATCTCCTTTGACTGCTTCCACAAACTCATCGGCACTCTGGGGCAGTTCGCGTTGCCACTCGCGCAACTGCTCAATCCAGGTGACCATCTCATGATACGAGAGACGCCAGCTATTCGGCGCACCTTCCGGGGCCTGCGCTCCCAGCAGCTTCTCCTCCTGGCCCATACGGTCCTTGAGATACCAGTAGCTCGCGATACCATAATCGGCAGTTCGCTGCATATCATAAGTGCGAATCTGTATTTCGGCCAGCCGATTCTCCAGGCAAAACACGGTTGTATGCAAAGACTGATAGCCGTTTAGTTTGGGAGTCGCAATAAAGTCTTTAATACGGCCATCTTTTGGACGCCATAACGCATGAATATGGCCGAGAGCAAGGTAACACTCATCATCGGAATCCACCAGAATACGGAAGGAGACCAGATCGTGGACCTGATTCAGCTCATCGCTATTCTGCTCTTCCAATTTGCGATTGATGCTCGCGAGATGTTTCTGCCAGACATTGACCTCAGCATGAATGCCAGCGCGCTCCATTTCCTGGCGCAAAGCTCGACAGACCCTCTCCGCGTAGGGCTGGCGGCGTTTCATTTCTTCCCCGACCAGACGCGCCAGACGTGCATACTTCTCCGGCTCAAGGTAGCTGAGGGCGCGATCTTCAAGCTCGCCCTGCACATTCGCCATACCCAGACGGCGCGCCAGGGGTGCATAGATTTCGCTCGTCTCACGCGCGGTATTCTGCTGCTGAGCGCTCGACATCGCTGAAAGTGTGCGCATGTTATGCAGGCGATCGGCCAGTTTGAGCACGACAACCCTTGGATCTTCGGCCATCGCCAGAAGCATCTTACGCACCGTTTCTGTACGCATACGACGTTTGTCCACCAACGAAGGCGGTTGCGCCTGTACCTCCGCGCCCTCATCAGGAGAGGCATCAGAGGAGGTCGGCTGGGGTTTTCCTGCCAGCGTATTAAATTTCGTGACCCCATCAACAATATTGGCAACCGCAGGACCAAAGCGGTCCCGAATATCTTCGAGGGAATAGCTGGTATCCTCGACAACATCATGCAGGAGTGCCGAAACGATCCCATCAGCATCAATACGCATATCTGCCAGCAGGAAAGCTACTTCCAGTGGATGTTGAATGTAGGGCTCGCCAGAATGGCGCACAACCCCCTGATGAGCCTTATCGGCCAGTTCATAAGCACGACGAATCTTTTCCTGGTCTTCCGCAGTCAGGTAGAGACCGGTCTCCTGCAATAAATCTTTCAGGGTCAATTTTGAAGGAGCCAGATTTGTCCCCAGATAGGTATCTGTTCCCAGATATACCTGGAACCTATTAGAGATGTTATCGACGTTCATAGTCATATTACGTACCTTGTGCTGCCTGGTATACCGTTTGTTCTGCATGCCAGACCTTTCTCAATGCGTAAGTTCGGCGAACAGAGCACATAGAAAAATGTAGCCGACGCATCTGGATAAGCAACCTATATTACTATAGACTGTCCTGGAATCTCCTGAATAAAAAAATATCTCTCGGTGCTGCTACCAGATGAGCTATAAATGCGGATAAAGGTTATTCACGCAAAACAAAGGTTACTACTCTATTATAAGGAGCAACGCACCGCTGTCAAGCAGATAAACTTACATTTACCATAAATCTATGATTTTTGCTACGATATTTCATATAAAATTGAGTCAAGTTCTATACGATTGGGCTATTATAGCATTTGCGGCATTTCTGGAAAAGCAGAAGGGGACAAAATAAGAACAATAGGCCCTTGCAGCAAATTGACATCCACCTTTCGTCCTTCAGGTCGATCCGGTTCGATCCGATCTAACCTTCATCATCTGATTCAGACTATAAGAACATCAAGTAAGGGGATTTTATTCCAGGGGAAATGCTAAGAAGGCAATGCCAAGAACAGACCTTAGCTTTGCCTTTTGTTTGTTATGCGGAGAAGGAAGTGTCAACTTCTGAAGCACAATCTCTCGATTGCCTCACCTAATTGCGGGCCACGCGGACCTTATCGTAACATGGGCTACAATAGACCGGGCGATCATTCTTTGGCAAGAATGGCACCTGGGTCTCAGTTCCGCACTCAGCACAAATAACGGTGTGCATCTCTCGCTCTCTTGGGCGCTCACCACCGGTAGAACGTCCACCGCCCGCAGCAGCACGTCGTGCAGCTCGGCAGCTAGGACAGCGGCTAGGCTGATTCATCAGACCTTTTTGCTGGTAGAACTCTTGTTCTCCTGCGGTGAACACGAAATCATTTCCGCACTCACGGCATCTTAGGGTTTTGTCATCGAAGCTCAACTAGGGACCTCCTTATGATAGGTTGGTTATCCTCCAGGTCCATATCTTAGCAGATGTCACCAGTCGTTCTTTCCCCCTACCAGCGCGGGACTTGATGCCTGGACGAGCACTGTATGCGAGACCGAGATTGGATACCGCTTGAAAGCATACACCATCTTTTTACGATTTGCAAGCATTTTTGCAGTAATTTATCACTAATGATGAGTATTTTTATGTATATTTTATATGACACTCCTTCGCTGGAAAAAGCTCTCAATCGGGGAAAAGCGATTTGACGCTTACCGCGCCATCACGAGGATGGCAATAGCTGGCTTGACGTTTGTGAGAGAATAAAGAGCAATAGCATAAATCTATCTGTGCCAGTTTTAGCAGTTTGTTCACCAATTAGAGATTTTAATGCCAGAATTTTCGTTTACGATTGAGGCTGAGTGCTCCACCAGTTGGGCACGTGCAGGTACGATTCAAACACCACACGGTGAGATTCCGACGCCCATTTTTATGCCGGTTGGAACTCAGGCGACTGTCAAGAGCGTCTCTCCCGAAGAGCTGAAGGCGGCGGGCGCGAAAATTATCCTCGCGAATACCTATCATCTGATGCTCCGTCCCGGCTCTCCGCTCATCGATTCGTTTGGCGGGCTGCACCCTTTTATGCACTGGGATGGTCCGATGCTGACCGATAGCGGTGGCTTTCAGGTCTGGAGTCTGGGACATCTACGCAAGTTGAGCGAGGATGGGGTCGTTTTTAAATCGCATCTCGATGGCTCAACACATACGTTGACCCCGGAACGGGTTATGCAGATCGAGGCCGAACTGGGCGCAGATATCGTTCTGCCCCTCGATATCTGCGCGCCCTACCCTTCTACACCTCGCGACGCAAAAGAGGCCATGGAACGCACACATCGCTGGGAAGAGCGCGCGTTACGTGCCAAAGAACGCTATCGCCCGGAACAAACGCTCTTTGGGATCGTCCAGGGTGCCTTCGAATCCGATCTGCGCCGCGAGAGCGCGCGCATTATCGGCAATATGCCCTTCCCCGGCCTTTCTATCGGTGGCCTCTCAGTCGGCGAACCCAAAGAGATGCTGTGGGAGATGCTCAGTTATGTCACACCCGAGCTGCCTCGCAACAAGCCACGCCACCTGCTCGGCGTCGGCTCTCCAGAAGATCTGGTGATTGGCGTCGGCCTGGGCGTGGATATGTTTGATTGCGTCCTCCCTACACGTGTCGCACGCCACGGTGGCCTCTTCACACAGAGCGGACGCGTCAACATCAAAGCCTCCCGCTTTCGCAGTCAGCGCGGACCCGTCGAAGAAGACTGCACCTGCTATACCTGCCGGAACTACAGCGCGGCTTATGTCCATCACCTGATCCGTACAGAAGAGCAACTCTACTATCGTCTTGGCAGTATCCATAATCTCCATTTTATGCTGCACCTGGCAGATCAGCTGCGTACAGCTATTCTTGCTGACCGTTATCCCGCCTTTCGTGATGATTTCCTGGCCCGCTACGTTCCGGCCTCCGAACGCATCCGTGAAGAGCAGCGTAACAAATGGAAAATCGCAATGTCGCGGCAAGTCTGATGACTTGCCAATTTCGTGTATCAGGCGGATCTCACACTCCGCCTTTACCTCTGGAGGGCGTCAGGAGCCAATGTTCTTTCTCGACCCACTTGAGGAATTGCAACACACCGAAGGATAAGAGCATGGACACCACTCCCTACCGCTTTCTCAATACTGGCATCCAGAATGCTCAGCTGAATATGGCAATCGATGAGGCTATACTCACGCATCATCTGCGTGGTGAGGTCCCACCAACGTTGCGCGTCTTCCGCTGGGCACAACCTGCCATCTCCCTGGGACGCTTCCAAAGTGTCGAACGTGAGATTGAGCAGGAACGCTGTAATCAGCAAGCGATAGGGCTGGTCAGGCGACCAACGGGCGGGCGGGCAGTGTATCACCGGGACGAGTTCACCTACAGTATCGTCATTGCCAGACGCTACGGCGTGCCTGCGGGCGTGGTTGCGGCCTATGCGTATCTCTCACAGGGCATTCTGGCCGCTCTTCAGACAATGGGTGTGCAGGCTGAAATTAGCGATGAACGCGTCAGCAAACATCCTTCAGCCGCCTGCTTCGCTTCATCTACGCAGGCCGACCTGACCAGCGGCGGCTTCAAACTCGTTGGTAGCGCTCAGGTCTGGAAAGATGATGCTCTCTTACAACAAGGTTCACTTCCTTTAGAAGATCGAGCTGAAGAGTTTTTCGATCTCTTACGCTTTCCCAGCCAGGAAGCACGTCAGGAGGCACTCGCACTCTACCGCGAAAAAACCACGCCTCTTCACACATTCGCCCCCACCATCAACTGGGACGAAGTGGGTCAGGCCTTCCGTACGGGCTTCGGGCTGGCACTCCAGGCCAACTTTGAGCCCGCTGAACTGACCCCATCCGAATGGGACCTGGCTCAACAACTTGTCGAGGAAAAATATCATACGCTCACCTGGCGTAAAGAGCGTGTCAAACTGGTACGCTGACATTCATCCTATGCTGGCAATACAGGTTTTTTGTGGGAACGATACAATTGCCCATAAGGACTATACTTCTCTCACCGATACGAACAAACACCGTTTTTCACGAAGGCCGTGATAAAATACATTGCATGCTGACTACAGGTGCGGTACAATGGGCCCGATACATTGAGCCTTAGTTATATGAACCAACGGAGCAAGCAGTGGTTTCGAGCGTATCAACAGCGTGTAAAGGAGCGTCTGGTCGTGAGTATATCAGTAGATATGGCGCGTCAGGTTCTGGAGGCCTGCAAGCAGCGTGCCAGGGAATTACGAAGTCCAGTCAGCATCGCAATTGTCGATGGCGGCGGACATCTGGTTCTTTTTGAGCGCATGATGGCCCCCTATGGCTGGGCAACAGGCAATATCAGCATTGCCAAGGCGACTACCGCGGTCATGTTTAACCAACCCACCGATGCGGTCGCACAATGGGCCTCTGGCATTCCAGGATTTGCTTCCAGTCTGGCCTCAATGACCGAGGGCAAGTTTATCATGGCCGCGGGCGGCTGGCCGATTCGCTCCGGTGGGACGACGATCGGAGGGGTAGGCGTGAGCGGAGGCAATGCCCCGGGCCGTGATGACGAAATTGCCCGCGCTGGCCTCGCGGTTGTTGAAGGAATACCACCCGCTTACGCTCCGCCAGTTGCACAACAACCCTACATGCCCGCAACCAACACACCAACTCCACAGCCGATGCAGCCTCCAACGCCCTATTCAGGTGTAGCGCCGATGCAGCAACCCGGCTATCATCCGCAACCAGCGCATGAAGGTGAGTTGAATAATAGCACACGGCACCTTGCTCCTGACCAGGACAATTACGGTGCAGAGACTTTGAATAGCTAAAAAACAAAGATCCCAGGAGGCATACCATGAGTCAGGAGTACAACGTCACTCCCACAAAACGACCAAAACATATCTCGCGCTCTCAGCGCAACCGCCCAGTTCTGGTAACAGAGAACTCGGCAACCGAGGAGCAAACGCTCCAGGAGGCCTCGCCAGTAGAGAGCGAAGCCGCTCCTGTCGAGACGCCCACAACCGAAGCGAAAGCCAGACGCAAACTGCCGAATTTCTTCTCGACGATCGGGAAGAATAATGCAGAAAACGACAGTGAGAAGCCCCAGATTGATCCGGCTCAGGCCCGCCTGGCCCGCGCAACGCGCACGCCAAAAAGTGTCACGCAGAGCACAAAAGCCATTAGCAAAATCACTACTCCAGAGAAGGCAAAAGAGACAGAGAAACCTGTAGAGAAACCTGCGGCCACGCCTGCCAAAAAACCAGTCAGCGCGTTCAAGACGAAGCATATCATCGGCATCGCCATTTACCTCTTAGCCGCAAACTTCGTTGGCCTCTTTGAAACGGCAGGTCTGAACCAGCTTCATGCCAATAAGATCCTGACCACATTCAATCTCTTCGGCAATCCAGTTACTATCAGCACATCAACTGTGGTATTCTTGATCACATTAATCGTGATCCTGGTTCTTCTGGCAAAATTTGACTTTATTCCGCGCAGCCTCGGACCTGCTCCCCAGGCACGCACAGGCAAAACTTCTTCCAGCAATAATACACAAACGGTCAAAACGCCTCCGCCTGTTATTCGCCCGGGCGTAAAAGGCAGCGACGATAAACTCTACGAAGAGTATCGTCTCAATCAGAGACGCGACAAAAAACGCTAGTCAGCGTACGAACCTCATATGTCCTCTATAGAGGCACGGCTTGTCTGCACCGGAGCAACCGGGCGCAGACAAGCTGCGCCTCTACGGATTTTTGATCTTGTTCCGGTGCAAACAAACCGCACCGAATTTTTCCTGGTGTAGATAAGCTCACGCCTCTACGTTTTACGCGCGCGGGCCTCCTTCTCTCTCTTTCGGGAAGGTCTTTTTTAAAGCACTGAGATAGCCGGATGTGTCATTCTTCATGCGTAAATGCGGGGCACGTACGCCCTGCAAGGCATTTGATACTTTGGGCGAATCTACCACCCGCAGTTGCAGCGTTGTCTTTAACTTGTTCAAACCAAGACGATAGTAATCACCCATCGATGTCGAAAGAATACTCCCCAGCATCACGGCCAGAACAATAAACATTGCCAGAATATAGATAATGTTGTGCGAAAATAAGGTCCAGATCACACAGGCCACACCAGCAAACAGCCCGAACGTCACCACGGCTTTTATGATCACAAGCGTACGTGCATGCGCGATATCGCGTATTTTCTCAGAGCCGATGTATTGTTTGCCCGCTGGACTAATCACTACGTGTGTCGGCCGCGATTGCGGAGCTAACTTTTGCGCGCTAGCTTGCTGCGCTTGCATATATTGCTGTTTAAATGTAGCTGACGGAACTGGTGTTGCATGCGAAACAGGTCCCGCTTGAGGCATGGGAGGCCTGGTAGCCTGTGCCTGTTTCATAGCCGCAATCTTACGTGCTAGCTCATATTTATCCATGCCAGCGGTCAGGCCTGGATCGTTCTGTGCTGCCGATGTAGTATAGCGCAAGAGTCCCACGCGCTGCCCACCAACTACTTGCTGCTGGCGTTGCGGCAACGATATATGCGGCAGAAGATGTGTGTCGTATCTTCCCTGCCTGGGTGGTGGGGTCGCTGCTGGCGGTGGTTGTGTTTGTTTCTGCTGGCTTTCCTTACCATGAAGTGAGATGTGTGGTAAGCTCTTCTCCATATCCCCTCTACCTCTTCCACGTAGCTCGTTCAGAGCCTCTGGTTTTCATTTTTAAAGCAGGAATACATAATTCGTGCTCATTGCTGATATTCATATATTACCTGTATTTTCTGTATATTTCATCAAACGAAAGGTTAAGAATCGGTTAAGGATGCCTTTTTTTTGTGCAGTTTTGATAACCTTACATAAATCAATATGAGGTTTGTGGTGATAGATGTTTCGCTCACAAAAAGCTCACAGTATTCACAAAAAGCTCAGAGCATTGTCGAATAGGCAGCAACGTGTTATGCTAATTACGAATACAGGTACGGTTGCTCATCTTTTCAGCAATGCGAGCGACATAAGGAGGTTTTTCATGGCAAAAGCTGAAAGCCAAAAACCATCTTGTCCGATGTGCAAACAGGCGGATCAAGTGAAAACAATGCGTGAGGCTTATGATGCAGGGGTAGCCCGTTGTGCACCACCTGACATGCCCACCAAAAATATCTCGATGTCTCGAACCATTTTTTTCTGTTCACTGCTCGTTGGTATATGTATCTTTTCTATCATCGTGCTTATCGGCTCTGAGGCCAATCTTGGCCCCATCTTCGATGGGATTCTCGGTGGCATCACTTTGATCTGCATTATTACGACGCTGGTGCTCTCCTACACTGCGTTCAATCGTGTTGTCAAAGGGGACGCTGAAGCTACCTTGCGTTTCCCAGCCTGGGACGAGGCTACGGCGATCTGGAAAAGCCTCTACTACTGCTCTCGTGATAATCTGGTATTCGACCCCAACACAGAGCGTGTACTTCCCGAGGAAGAGCTGGCTACCCTACGCTCACTGGATAACCAGGCTCCAGAGGTCGTTTCTGCCTCTTTTGCTCGTTAAATCGCTCTCTCCAATACATAAAAACGGCGTTGATCAACGCCGTTTTTATGCTCCTGTTTTTTAACGATTCCCTGTACTCTCAATCTCGCGCACCACGCTTTTTCTTGCGAGCCGTCTCAGGGGCAGGGCACGCTGCAATACACGCGGCTCTTTTGCCAGATCATCCGACTGGTAGCGCCTGCGATAGAGCCAGCGCATCCGTCTGTGCAATGACAAATAGCGCCCCTCCTGTAAAAAAGGCAGCACGGCCTCGGCTACGCTGGGTGCCGCCAGCATTGGCGCACTATGGTTGGCAGGAATAAAAATATCATTGGGCCGTGGATGGCGTGGACGCGCCGTGAGAGTGTCATGGCTGCCCCAGACGAACAGGGTTGGCACTGCTGGCAGTTCAAACGGGGCTCGCCCTTTACCTGGTAGCTCACAGAGCATACGTAGCAGGTTCTCCATGCTCTGTAATTCGATTTCGTTTTTCCAGAGATTGGTATAGTCATGCCGCTTTCCATTGAAACCCAACGCCAGAATCAGGCCATAGAGCCGCCAATCGGAGAAAAGCCACTGCGTCAGGGGTTCAAAGGTTGGCCGCGGACGCGTGTTATCCAGGACACGTAAAGCCAGCGAACAGAGTTCTGTAAGATAGATGGGGCAGAGGAAAACGACGCGCGTCACCTGCTGGGGATAACGCTGGATGTATGCCTCTGCTGCCCGCGTGCCAGAAGAGTAGGCCAGGATCGACCACTGTTCTATACCCAGATGCTGTCGCACTTCGTCAATGGTCTCTGCACACGCTGGATAGTAAGGTATATCAGAATCGACATCCGGCGATCCTCCATTGCCTGGTAATTCGATCATAATGATCTGGAAGTGAGGCTTCAATAGCGGTAAGAGCTTCTGCCAGACCGTATAGGTCACCCCCCAACCATGAATAAGCAATAACGGAGGGCCATTTCCTTCAAGCCGATAACGTAACATAGTTTACACGCTCTCAAATCTCTCAAATCTCTCGTTCCCAGGGTTCTACTGTTTTGAACGTACAGACCGGCTGAGAAGTACCAGAGAACGGGCAGCAAATTTTCAAAATCTGCAAAATCTGCAAAATCTGCAAAATCTGCAAATTTTTCTCTTTATTTATGCGCAAAAACGCTATGATACAATAGTCTTATGCTTCTGCTTACAGGTTACTAAAAAAATTTTAAAGAGAAACAGGAAATATGACTCGGCATCCAACTATTTTGATTTTGACCTCGCAAACTGGTGGTGGTCACATCAGTCTGGCAGAGGCGCTCCGTGATCAGCTTGCCAGTGATTACGCGGTTGAGATGTGTGATCCGCAACCACATTTTTTTCACGTTCACTATCGCCTGGTCAGTCGCTACGCGCTCTGGCTCTGGGCAGCTGAGTTTCGCCAGACGAATACTACCCGACAGGCGCTGCTTGCCCATCGTCTGTTTACGCCGCTGGTTGCGCACCAACTTTCCGCTCTCATTCTCCGTCTGCAACCTGCCTTGATTATTACCACCTATCCCTTTCTCTCCTATGAGGTCACACAGGTACTCAAACGGCTGGGACGCACCATCCCTTTCGTGATGCTGTTCGCCGATCCCAATGGCGTACATGCCTCGTGGTTGACCGAACGGAACGCCACTGCCACATTAGCCCCCACACGTGAGACGTATCAGCAGGCCATCGAAAATGGCTTCGCTCCCGAACGGGTTCATCTCGCTGGCTGGCCTATCCGCGCACAATTCCTGCACGCTCAATCACAGGAGCGGACGGCATTTCTGACAAAACTCAATCTCGATCCCCGACGTTTTACCATTTTTTTGCAGGGAGGTGGCGAGGGCGCGGCACGCTTTGCTCAGACCATTGAGCGTACGCTCAAAATCAGCGAAGAGGCACAACTGATTCTCGCCTGCGGAACCAATCGGACGCTTTATGAGCGCTTTCGTTCGGTGCCGCATCTCTTTGCGCTCCCCTTCACACATGAGATCGCCGCTTATATGGCCGCCTCCGATGTGATCATGGGCAAAGCGGGACCGAACATGCTTTTTGAAAGCGTCTCTCTGGGCAAGCCCTTCATTGCCACGACCTACATACCAGGCCAGGAACAGGCCAATCTCGCCTTTATCCAACAGCACAGCCTGGGCTGGGTCGCTCTAACGCCCCATGAGCAACGTACGCTTCTCTTGCGCCTGATAGCCGATAGAGGAGAGGTTGGACGTATGCAACAGAGTGTCGAGAGTTACTGGAGCTGGAACCGGGAGGCAAATCGCTGCATCGTACCACTGATTAAATCGCTCATAGAAGAAGCAACAACCCTCGAACCACGATAGGTCCGAGGGTTGTCTGTGCTGAGTTCAGCGTGTCTTCTGGTATCTACTTCTCAGGCTTCGTATGGCTATCATAGGTTGGGCCGGGCCCATACTGCTCCTGATATTTCCTGGACTGCTCGAAAAGGTTCGCAGCTGCGCGCTCTGCGTCAAAACTTACCTGTGTACTTTTTTCTGGATTGCCAGCAATGATCGCAAATTGTTGCGCAATTGAGCGGATAGTTTCAGGATCAGTAATATTACCGCGTTGCACCTCTTTATAGGCTTTGATCAGAGCCTCTTCTTTCGGCAGCTTTATCGCAGCAGGCACTTCAGGCTGAGTTGGCTCATCTGGCTTGCTGGCTACGGCTGATCCATTACTGGCCTTTTGTGCACTGGCCTTTGCACCTGGATTGGCACTGACACGTACGATGCGCTCTTCAGCTTCCGGTTCCATCGTCACAGAGCCATGAGGCATCAGAGAAACGTCGCGGATTCTCACCCAGTTTACCTGTACTCCCCATAACGCAGCACGATCGCGCAGATGCTGAAACAAATAGGCATTGACGCGATCCCAGTGTGCCCCATCGGTTGAGGAGGGCTGTTGCACCTGCACGGCAAGACCCTGCGGCCATGCAATGAAATCTTCAGGCATGAATGTAGTGGCAATCGTCTGGAGAGAGACTAACAGCAGTTCGCGCAGACTTTCTTGCCATTGGTTCACCTGCACCACCGCGACATGAGCATCCTCGGGGATAACTTGATAGGAGATAGCGGCCCGCAACATCACATCCTCGTTGCGCGAGAGCTGTACACGCTGCACGGGACAAATCCATTGCGTCTCACCGACGTTTAATGGCGGCTCGACTTTTTCTATCGGCAACAGAATATTTAATCCCGGGTAGAGAGTGCGTCGATATTTGCCAAAGGCATAGACAATAGACACAAATCCCTCGTGCACAGGATATACATAATAATGTGCAAGTACAGCACAGAGTCCTGCTGCAACCAGCAGCGCAAGCAACGAGGGCAACAAACCTGCCAGGGCAAAAACACTGACAACCACAAAGATACAGAAACTCAGCACCGTAACGGCAGGCCAGAGCCCATTGGCGGAGCCGAGATTATAGATCGTAAAGCCCTGAACAATGGCCAATACAATAAAGATAAACAAGAAAGGCCAGACTGGGTTAGTCTGACGGATAGCTACGAGAGGAAGGACGATAATTGAGAACAGGAGAAAAAAGAGGAGTGGGGTCAGGAAAAAATTCGTATATTGCCCAAGCTGCTGTCTAAACCGTTTCACCTGTTCAAAGATGTTGCCGCCAGCCCTGCCACCAGTTGTCGCTATTTCTGGCTCATCGTTGGTAGGGGCTGGTGTACTGATATGGAGCGCGCTCGCTTGCGCCTCATCATCAGGCAGTTGTGCGTATTCATGCTGGTCGAATGCTTGAGATTGATCCATAATCTGATCAGCAACCTGCCACTGCGAATCTATAGAATCTGGACCCTGCCAAACGGCACCCGGTTCCTTCCCGTCTGACGACATAGATATACACACCTTCCTCTCATCTCAGCACCAGGACATTACACTTCAGGGAGCATATCATTTTTTTGCGCTTTCTTTTTGACTCCGCAGGAGCCACAGGCAGAGCCACAACCACCACCAGTGGAGCACGAGCCGCACCCACTCTTCTGCGTATCAGCCGGAGGCGCAACCGGAACCTGTATGGTGACGCCACTATCCAGCATGACCTCAACCGAATTTTGTGGGACGTTGACAGAAACGACTTTGCCGTTACCGCTTGGCGTATTCAGCATCGTGCCGATCTGGGGCATCTGTTGTTTCGCCTGAATATAATTTTCATTTTCATACGAGAGACAGCACATTAAGCGTCCACATACACCGGAAATTTTTGAGGGGTTTAAGGGGAGACCTTGTTCTTTGGCCATTTTTATAGAGACGATGCCAAAGTCTGTAATCCAGGAACTACAACAGAGCGTTTTGCCACAGGGACCAACGCCCCCCTGCAATTTCGCCTGATCGCGCGCACCAATCTGTCGTAACTCTATACGCGTACGGAAGGTAGCAGCCAGGTCACGCACGAGGGAGCGAAAATCGACGCGCTCATCGGCCGTAAAGTAGAAGGTCAGACGGCTACCATCGAAGGTGTATTCGGACTCAACTAGCTTCATCGGCAGTTTATGCTGTGTGACACGCTCCGCACAACGAACCAGCGCATCCTTCTCTTTATTCTTAAAAGAGAGCATCATACGCAATTCGTCTTCGCTCGCCAGACGCAATACGGGCTTTAAGGGATCGGCGAGATCTTCTTCGGCGACAATTTTTGAGGCAATTACGACACGACCGGCCTCGACTCCGCGTACCGTCTCTACAATGACATATTGCCCGGTGGTAAAAGCCTGCCCCTGTGGATCAAAGTAATAGATACGACCTGCCGGGCGAAAACGAATACCGACAATCTGAGTTTTTTGTGAACTCGTCGCCAGTGACATAGGCTTGCCTACCTATCCAGTCCAGTCAAAAAGAAAGAAGGAAGATGCAGCGCCTTTGCTGCTTCCCTCTCCTGGCTTACATTTCGTTTGTTAACAAGATGGCTTCGGCAACTTCCCGCATAGACTTGCGGTTATTCATGCTTGCCTTCTGAATCTTACGGAATGCTTCCTGCTCGGAGAGCCCTTGCTTCTCCATCAATAGTCCCTTGGCACGCTCGACGATCTTACGCGTCTCAAGCTGCTCGGTGAGTGTGCGCGCTTTATCTTCCAGTGCACGGAACTCGTTGTAACGTGCCAGAGCTACTTCGATCGCTGGTGCGACTTCGCTTTCTCGCAACGGCTTTACAATGTAGTTTACTACTCCAGCTTCTTTGGCACGCTCAACAAGCTGCTGATCACCAAAAGCTGTAAGCAACAACACTGGAGCGATTTTTTCTTGCGTAAGGGTTTCTGCGGCGGCAATGCCGTCCATGTCGGGCATACGAATATCCATAATTACGAGATCCGGGCGCAGCTCACGTGCCAGGTTAACCGCGCTCAGACCATCACCGGCCTCACCGATTACCAGATATCCCTGTTTGGTCAGCACATCGCGTAGATCCATGCGCTGAATAGTTTCGTCATCTGCAATTATAACGCGTGTTGGCATAATGTCACCATCCTACGGCAAGGAGGCTCCCACCGTCAGGTGTGGAGAGGAATTGCCGCTTCTCTCTTGGTCTTGAAACGCCCTATATTAGTATAGTAGGGAGCCGTTTTTCACCAGGAACGACTAAACCCTGAATGACGTAGAGTGTCTGACCTGAAGTCTTTGGTCTCAGTCTACCCCTAATACAACAGAGTATATCATAACAGGTCAGGTGAGTCGAGAGGTCACGAGGGCCGAAAGGGGCCGAGGACAGGGATGAACCATGCTCTCGGCCCCTTTCGGCCCTCTCGATCTCGTTCTCAGTAGCTCATGCCACAGGTGCCATCACTAGCTCACCCTTGAGCATGCGCGAAAGCATCTGTGTCTCCTGGATGACCTGCTTCAGTTCCGCAGGCGTAATGGACTGCTTGCCATCGCAAAGGGCGGTGTTGGGATCAGGATGCACTTCGATGATTAAACCATCGGCGTTGGCGGCAATGCTGGCACGCGACATGACTGGCACAAGCTCGCTTCTACCTGTGGCATGGCTGGGATCTACGATGATGGGCAGGTGGGTGAGTTCTTTTAAGAGGGGGACGCAGGCGAGGTCGAGGACGTTACGGGTCTGAGGATCATAGCTACGAATACCACGTTCACAGAGGATGACGTTGGGGTTACCGGCGGCTACGATGTACTCTGCTGCAAGCAACCATTCCTCTATCGTCGATGAAAGGCCTCGCTTCAACAAAACTGGACGCTTCTGGCTGTGCTTTCCAGCTGCTACCAGGAGCGGGTAATTTTGCATGTTGCGCGCACCAATCTGCAAGACGTCGGCATGCTGAGCCACTGTTTCGACCATACCAGGCTCCATAACTTCGGTGATGATCGGCAATCCGGTCTCTTCACGAGCTTCGTTCAGCAGGATGAGCCCTTCAATGCCCAGTCCCTGGAACTGATAGGGGGATGTACGCGGTTTGAATGCACCACCTCGCAAGACCTGCCCTCCGGCCTTCGCTACGCCGTGCGCGGTCTCCAACAATTGTTCGCGATTCTCCACAGCGCAGGGGCCAGCCATGATGACCGGAGATGCGGACTTGCCTCCGACTGTGACCGTTTTGCAGCCATGTCCGGCACCAATGACTACCTGACTATCCTCTCGCTGAAAGGCCCGACTCACCAGTTGATAGGAGGTCTTGAGCTGTATAAGCTGCTCAACTGCCCTCTGCTGGCCCAGAGCTACCTGCGCATCCGCATTGACCTGCGTGCCATCAAGAACGATGACCTCACTCTGCTGTGTCTGCGTTGTTGCAATTGGTCGCTGGCTACCAGTTATACGACATAAGAGCGCCATCAGGTTCGCTCGTTCCTCACTGGTAGCCTTGTCGTGAATCGTGATAATCATTCGGTGCATCCTCTCTTTTCTCTGCCTGAGTCTTTCTCTCGATAATTGCTGGTCAACAGATGAAAACATCTGTACAGAATTCAGGGAAACAAAAAAGCAGAGGTTTTTTTCCTCTGCTTCTCCAGCATGCTGGTGGATTTTTTTCTCAGCCCAAAGGGCCCACCATCATGCTGGAGGGCTAAACCAATAATAAAAGCTATAATTGTTGTTGGTATGCTGGCTGAGCATAAAAATCTCTCAATTCTGACCGCGTTGCCCGGTTCTGCTTATTTCAATACCAGTACGCTTCTTAATTGTGTCTATGGCAATTATAGTGGGACATGCAAGCTGTGTCAAGTGACGACCCCTGGATACTTCGCCTATAAAAATAGCGTTCTCTGCGGACATACTATATAGTTGTATAAAACGGTATCCAATTTTTTCTCTCTTTACTTGACACTGATTGTCCCTTTAGCTTAGCTTGTATTACTATCTCTTTTTGCTCTGCACGAGCATGCAAAGCGGCATGATTTGAAAAAGAAGAATAGCGCTATTACCAGGAAGCAGGTGTCTTCTACGTCACTTTCTTCCCAGGGGATTTTTCATGCTATTTTGTGAAATGAAAGGTGCTAAACAAGGTCTTGATGAAACATTTGTTACTCGCTGACGACTGGCAATTTAAACAACGCACCCCTGCTCTTCCACTCGCTGATGATCTGGCGACCGCTGACGCCTGGCGCTCCGCAACGGTTCCCGGCTGTGTCCATCTCGATCTGCTGACGCATGAGCTAATCCCCGAACCCTTTTATGGTACACAAGAACAACAGGTACAATGGGTAGGTGAACAGGACTGGCTCTACCGCTGTCATTTCTCCCTGCCTGCTGATTTTCTCACGCCTGATGAGCATGTCTCTCTCTGTTTCGATGGCCTGGATACGTTTGCGACGGTCTGGCTCAATGGCACACAGGTGCTTGTCAGCGATAATATGTTCCTACCACAGCGCATAGAAGTTGCTCAATTGCTCCATGCAGGCCAGAATGAGCTGTCGGTTCTTTTTGCCTCTGCCTGGCATGAGGGCAAAGCACGTGAGGCTCAAGGAGGTGCATATCCCCTCTGGAATGGTGATAGCAGCCGTCTGTATGTTCGTAAGGCACAATATCACTATGGCTGGGACTGGGGTCCGACGCTGATCACGGCGGGCGTCTGGCGAGCTGTACATTTGGAGGCTTACACAGCGCGTATTGCCGATGTGCACTGCCCGAGCGAGGTTGCCCCTGATCTCGCAAGTGCTCGCCTGCCTGTGCAGGTAGTGCTGGCAGGCGATATCGACACCGCCGATCTTGCTCTACACCTGGCTCTCTATACGCCCGATGGGGAGCTGGCTGCCGAGTCGCTTCTGACGGCAACCGCCACGCCTTCACTCTCACATACCTTCGAACTCGCTCATCCCCAACTCTGGTGGCCACATGGTTATGGCGAGCAGGCTTTCTATCGCCTCGTTGTCACTCTACGTCAGCATGAGACGCTGCTTGCTCAGCAGGAACAACGCCTCGGACTACGTCGCTTGCAGCTTGTACAGAGGCCGCTGCTGGATGCTCCGGGCACGAGCTTCTTTTTTGAGGTGAACAATACGCCTGTTTTCTGCGGGGGCGCAAACTGGATTCCTGCCGATTCGTTTGGTCCGCGTATCACCTCCGATCGTTATCGCCAATGGCTCCAGCTGGCAGTGGCCGGGAATATGAGCATGGTCAGGGTCTGGGGAGGCGGCTATTACGAAGAGGATATTTTTTACGATCTCTGCGATGAGCTGGGCTTACTGGTCTGGCAAGATTTTATGTTTGGTTGCGGCCTCTATCCCGCGCCGGAGTGGATGCAGGCCAGCGTACGCGCTGAAGCGATTGCCAATGTGCAACGCCTGCGCCATCATCCCTCGCTGGTGATCTGGGCGGGCAATAATGAAGATTATGCGCTTGCCTATTCTAAGGGTGTGTATGATCCAGATATTACGAGCAATCTGGCCTCCAGCGCCTTTCCTGCACGCACTATCTACGAGGAAATCTTGCCCGAGGTCTGTGCCACATATGATCCAACACGCCCCTATTGGCCGAGCAGTCCTTTCGGGAGCACGGATGCCGATGTCAATAATTTAACCATCGGTGACCAGCATATCTGGACGATCTGGCACGGGCTGGTCCCTTACCAGAATTATCCCGATTTCTCAGGCCGTTTCGTCAGCGAGTTCGGCATGCAGAGCTTCCCTGATATCAGGACGATTCGCACGTTTACACCTGAGGAGGAGCGCTATCCGCAAAGTCGCACGCTTGATCATCACAATAAAAATGTTGGCGGCCCTGCGAAGGTTGCGGCCTATCTTGTGGAAAATTTCCGCGTCCCTGGTGATCTGGATGGGTATGTCTATGTGACGCAACTTTTGCAGTCGGAGGCGATGGGCGCTGGCGTGCGCGGCTGGCGACGGCGCTGGTCCGGTGAGGGGCGCGAGTATGTGGCGGGAGCGCTCATCTGGCAGTTGAATGATTGCTGGCCGGTGACAAGCTGGGCGCTGGTGGACTACTATCTGCGCGCCAAGCCTGCTTATTATGTGGTCAAACGCGAGCTGGCTCCTCTGTCTGTAGGGCTGGCACAGGAGGCTCAGGGCGCGGCTATCTGGGCGGTAAATGGGCAGACGGTGGCTCGTCAGGTTGAACTGGTGCTCACTGCCTGGACGGTCGATGGGAAGCTGGTTGGAGAGGAGAAGCGCTCTGTTGATCTACTGCCCAATCAAGCTACAGAGCTAGGCCATTATTTGCCCCAACAGGATGCAGAGCTCATCATTGGTGCGAACTTGCAGGTTGATGGTGAGGTGCTGGCGAGGACGGTGCTCTGGCCTGAACCGTTAAAGTATCTGGCCTTGCGCGATCCTGGCCTGACGATAGAGCGTCTCGGGCTGGATATGTTGCAGGTGAGAGTGCAACGTCCGGCGAAAGGGGTCTTTTTCTCAACCGACGAGGATGTGCAGTGGAGCGACAATATGCTGGATCTGCTTCCCGACGATGTCCAGTATATTCACGCACCCGGACTCGACGAGGCAGACGTACATGTACACTGGCTGGGGAAGTAGATCAGCGGTACGCCCGGCGCAGATAAGCCCGCGCCTCATACGCATCAAGCGACGAAAGGACGAGCTATTCGAGAGGGCCGGTGGGGGACGTGGATCGGCATAAAGCCCGATCCCTACCTCAGCCATTCTTCGAGAAGAGGGATTACTTTCACCCCTTTGCCCACATGCAATTCGGTTTCGATAAACACAACAGGTAGGGGCAGCGGTTTATCCCAATACCGTTCAAATAAGAAGAATCTGAGCTCAGAGAGATTGCACGAGAAGGTTCTCTATAGCGTGCAATTGGTCTTGCCTTGGGGCCTGCAAGGCTCATTCGTGTGAG
>DATJHM010000338.1:0-11743 GCA_035493895.1 Ktedonobacteraceae bacterium | reverse complement strand
CCATTCGAATAGCATGATGCATTCGTTCTGGTCGTCGGCGTTGCGAAAGAGTTGCTCACTCATGGAGCCGTAACTCTTGCGCGTAATACCATGCTCATCAAACTCAGGTTTCCACGTCGAATAGTCCGCAACTCTATGCCGGACTAGCATGAATGGCATAGTAGGCTACCTTCCTTTCTTTTCTTTAACGTTAAGGCTCCTTTCTCTTTATTACGCCAGCAGTTCCTCAACAGCAGACAGATATGTTCCATCTTATCGTTATGATGTACCTACCCGGCATAGTTGAAGAGACAAAAAAACCAGCCCGTATGTCGGGCTGGCTCTCTTTTTGGACGATAAATTTCCGTCGCGAACTGGCTTCTTTTTAACTTAGCGTCGAGCGATGGTCGGATCCTGCTCACGAGGAAGCTGATACCAGATCTGGTTACAGGCCTGCATCTCTTCAGCATTCAGCTCAAGCGAGATACCTTGCAGGCTATCCGTCAATTGTTCGGGCTTGCTGGCACCTACGATGGCACTGGTAACCGCTGGTTGCGCCAGGACCCAGGCCAGGGCAACATGCGTGAGGCTCTTGTCGCGCGGCTCAAAAAATTGCCCCAGTTGGTTCACGGCGTCAAACGCCGCATCTTTCCAGTAACGGCGACGATACATCTCACCGCTATTTTTCAGACCGAAACGCGTCCCCTGCTTGACTTCCCCGATCCCCTGCGCACGGTAACGTCCCGTGAGCATACCACCGGCCAGAGGATTGTAGACGATTGCCCCGATATCATGGGCTTTACAGAAAGGCAGCACTTCATCCTCAATCATGCGGAACAGGATATTGTAGCGCGGCTGCACACTGACGAAGCGCGCCAGACCACGCATAGTGCTGGTCCAGTAGGCGTCGGCAAGCTGCCAGGCAAGGTAATTAGAGCAGCCAATATAGCGCACCTTACCAGCATGAACCAGATCATTCAACGCATCCAGAGTCTCCTCAATGGGCGTCTCCAGATCGGGGGAGTGGACCTGATAAAGATCGATATAATCGGTCTTCAGGCGGCGCAGGCTCTGATCACAGGCCGCGATGACGTGCTTGCGGCTCAAGCCACGCTCATTGCGTCCCGGTCCCATCGCGCCAGCGCACTTCGTTGCCAGCACAATGCGTTCGCGGGCCTGACGTTCGTGAAGCCATTTGCCAACAATGACTTCCGTGGCACCTACTTCATGTGGATCGGAACCGAGCGGATAGACATCGGCGGTATCAAAAAATGTCACACCCGCCTCATCGGCAACATCCATAATGCGAAAAGCGGTTGCTTCATCGGCCTGGATGCCAAATGTCATGGTGCCCAGACAAACCTCACTCACATGGAGACCTGTGCCACCAAGTCGTTTGATTTTCATTCGGTACTTCATCCTTTCAGGATTCTATCTTTATGATTGGATATACATAAATTATACAAGATCCAGCGGATCGGCAGAAGGCGCAATCATTCTACGTAGGGGCGAGATGGCCGGGGGAGGGGGACGCGGATCGGCATCAAGCGCGATCAATATGCATTAACCGAAATTCAGTTTGACCTCCCATTTCAATCGATGGCGGAAAGGGTTCGTGGACGGGCAAGGTGGTCGGTGGGGGCCGCCTGGGATGGGATAAACCGCAATACCGTTCAAATAAGGGCAATGGAGGTCTGCGTTTGGCTCACACGAATGAGCCTTGCAGGCCCCAAGGCAAGACCAATTGCACGCTATAGAGAACCTTCTCGTGCAATCTCTCTGAGCTCAGATTCTCATTCTTTGAACGGTATTGGGATAAACCGCATCCCCTACCTCTGCGGATGGGCGAGATGGCCGGGGGGGAGGACGCGGATCGGCATCAAGCAACCATATGCACCCCATTGCCAGGGCGATCCGGTCGGCCCGTGTGCCTCATGGTTGATGCATTTTGGATACAGGACAAGCAGCGTCTCTACAGATTTTTTTGTCCAGAGAGAACTATTTCACAATTTTGCGGTATTGTGAAAATCTCTCGCATATTGAGATGGTATCTCATTGACAACAAGGTGTTGCCTGTGCTATTCTCTCTAAAGAGATATGGTATCATTATACATGTTTACAAATTATTCGCGCACAGGGGGAAACATCGTCCGTGTTTTTCAGAAGACATTTAAAGAGTATGACAGGGTTCTTGCTCTTTTGCATAATGAGCGCTTTTTTATTGAGTGCCTGCGGGAATACCGATAGTCCAACGACAGCATCTACTGCGGCGAAAATCAACGTCGTGGCCGCTGAAAATTTTTATGGAAACATCGCCAGCCAGATTGGCGGTCGTTATGTCAACGTTACCAGTATTATTTCTGATCCGAACATTGATCCACATACGTTTGAAGCGAATCCGCGGTATGCAAAAGCAGTCGGGACCGCCAATCTGGTCATCGAAAATGGGGGCGGGTACGACGATTGGATGGACCGGCTGATTGCCAGCACGCCCAATAATAATCGTCAGGTCCTGACCGGTTTCAATCTCGCCACCGTCAAAATTCCTGACAATGAACACGTCTGGTACAGTTATGAGAACGCAGAAACGATTGCGACAGCGATTGCGGCCAAACTTACAGCGCTGGACAGCAGCCACGCTACCGAGTATGATAACAATCTACAGACCTTCAAACAGTCGTTGCAACAGATTCAGCAGAAAATCAATGAGATTAAAAATAAATACCAGGGCACACCGGTCGGCTTAACCGAGACCATTTATCAGTATCAGACAGGGCCAATGGGGCTGAATGTCAAAACACCTGAGGCATTTCAGAAGGCGATGGCCGAGGGAAATGATCCGTCGGCATCTGCGGTTGCCACGGCGGAAGATCAAATTAATCAGCACCAGATCAAAGTCTTAATCTATAATGAACAGACGGCATCGAAGTTCACGGATACTTTGCAGAGTGACGCAAAAGCACAACATATCCCTATCGTACCAGTAACCGAGACTATGCCTGCTGGCAAAACCTACCAGACCTGGATGCTGGGTCAGCTCAACCAGTTGGAACAGGCTCTGGGGAAATAGGGGAAGGAAAACGAGCGCAGTGGAAGAAAGCAGCGGAAAGGCCGTGATCAGCCTGGAAGAGGTCACCATAAAACTGGGGGGACGCACGATTCAGGAGAATATGAACCTGACAGTGCATGCGGGAGAGCTTATTGCGATCCTTGGTCCAAACGGTGCAGGGAAAAGCACCCTGCTCAAACTGCTGCTCGGGCTGATCAAAGCCAGCGCGGGCACGGTCCACGTGCTGGGTCGTCCCCCCCGACGCGGGAATAGCGCCATCGGTTATGCGCCACAACACCGTGTGCTCGAGGCCGATCTGGCCTTGAGGGCGCGCGACGTGGTCGGCTTCGGGCTGGATGGTCACCACTGGGGGCCGGGCTGGCCCTCAAAAAACCGCAAGAGCGTCATCGATATGGCCCTGGATGAGGTGGGCGCGCTGGAGTTTGCCGATGCTCCGGTGGGGCAGCTCTCAGGGGGTGAGCAGCAGCGTTTACTGATCGCGCAGGCGCTCATTACCAATCCTCGCCTGCTCTTGCTCGACGAACCGTTGAACAATCTGGATATCAGCCGGGGACAGGAAATTGTCAGTCTCATCGCCAGCGTCTGCCGTGCACGTAACATCACGGTGCTGCTGGTGACACACGATATTAATCCGCTTCTGCCGGTGATCGACCGCGTTCTCTATATGGCGAATGCGCGCTGCACGATCGGCACACCCGAGGAAGTGATCACCAGCGCGACACTCAGCAGTCTCTATAACTCGCCGGTCGAAGTTGTACAAGCCCTGGGGAGGCTCTTTGTGGTAGGGGCAGAGACGTAGCGCACAGCAGGCGAAAGGGATCATCATGTTCGATGCACTCAGCTATCAATTTATACAGAATGCACTGATCGCAGGCACCTGCACCGCAGTGATCGCAGCCTTCATCGGCTACTTTCTGATTGTGCGCGGGTTGAGCTTCGCCGGTCATGCACTGCCAAATATCGCCTTTGCCGGAGCGGCCGGAGCGGTCATGCTCGGGATTGCACCCGTCTATGGACTCTTTGTCTTCACGATCGGCGCGGGCGTAGGGATCGCCCTGCTCGGCAAAAAAGTGGGCGAGCGCGACATCACGATTGGCGTAATTATGACATTCGCGCTGGGTCTGGGATTGATGTTCCTCTCGCTCTATTCCGGGTATGCCGAGCGGGTCTATAGCATTCTCTTCGGCACCATTCTCGGAGTCAGTCAGGGGGATGCGCTGAGCAGCATTATCTGGAGTTGTCTCGTTTTCGCAGCGCTCCTGTTCCTCTTTCGTCCGCTCTTATTCAGCTCGTTCGATCCGGAGGTCGCCGATGCGCGCGGCGTACCGATGCGCCTTATCGCCGTCACCTTCATGGTCCTACTCGCCATCACCATCTCTATTTCGATCCAGATTGTCGGAGCCTTGCTGCTCTTCACGCTCCTGGTCGGACCAGCCGCCACCGCCAGCCGCATCTTCCATCGTCCAGCCTGGGCGTTGCTGCTCGCCTGCGGATTAGGAGTCGTGTACATCTGGTTCAGCATCATCATGGCCTTTGAATTTCAAGATGGTAGCTGGCCCGTCAGCTTCTACCTGGCGACCATCTCATTTGCCGTGTATCTGCCGGTCCGTCTCCTCTCGCCCATGTGGCAGGGGAAGGGAAGCCGCAGACGAGAACCAGCATCTGCCACCGACAGGAACGTCGTCGCGTATCAAGAGAAAGAAAGCGTAAACGTCGTGAAACAGGAAGCAGTGAGATAAGGAAAACCGCATGATTGCCATACTACAACATAGTTTCGCGCAAAACGCCCTGCTTGCAGGCATCATCATCTCGATCGTCACGGCACTGGTTGGCTACTTCGTCGTACTGCGTGCGCAGGCCTTTGCGGGCGAAGCCTTCACCGACATTGGCTTTGCCGGAGCGACCGGTGCCGTGCTCCTGGGAGTCAGCGCATTTATTGGCATGATCGCCTTCACGCTGCTGGCCGCGCTGGGCGTAGGGAGCCTGGGGAAACGTATCCAGGGACGAGATATAGAGATCGGCATGGTCCTTTCCTTCGCGCTGGGTCTGGGAGTGCTCTTCTTGAGCGTCTACACGCAGCAGGGGGGACCCAATGTCGGTGCCGGTGTGAGCATCCTCTTTGGCTCCATTTTGAGCGTGACCCGATCAGATCTTCAGCTCGCCTGTGTCATCAGCATCGTCGTCCTGGTTGTACTGGCACTGATCTTCCGACCGCTCCTGTTCGCATCGGTCGACCCTGAAGTAGCGCAGACGCGAGGCGTACCGGTGCGGGGACTCTCTATCGTATTTCTCTTATTGTTGGGAGTCACGACCGCAGAATCGATTCTGGTCGTAGGAGCCTTACTGGTCTCGGCGCTCCTGATCGCGCCCGCGGCGACAGCACAGCGTCTGGCCCACAAGCCGCTCAATGTGCTTCTGCTCTCAGTAGGGTTCAGTCTCTTCTTCACAATCGGCGGTCTATTGCTGGCTTTTCTGGGGCAGTTACCAGTCGGCTTTTACATTACCTTTCTCTCTTCCATGACCTATTTTGCCTCCTTGATCTACAGCCGCAACCGTGCGGCCCGCAGGGTCACAGTTGAACATACGCATCGATGTGTAGACAGGGAAGAACGAGTGCCATCACTTCTCTAAGCCACTGGACGCCGGGTGGTTCTTGCTGCATTTGTTTCGCGAGAAACAGTTGTGCTATACTAATAACAAGGCAAGGTGGCTTGAACGAGCGAGCAGAAAGAGGAACAACAGATTGATCTCAGATAAAATTCACTCCGCCTTTGATGAACTAAGTCAACGTAACACACGTCAGCGCCGTTTGATTGCCAACCGTTTGATTGATCTGGCCGGTAAGGGAGAAGATTTCACGACCGACGATCTGTGGCAGGAACTCCGCCAGGTTGATCCAAAAATTGGGCGTGCGACCGTCTTTCGTTCTGTCGAGAAGCTAGTCGATATGGGTCTGCTCAACCGCATCGAATTCGCCGATGGCAGCCATCACTACCGTGTGTGCGATAGCGAGGCGCATCACCACCATCTGACCTGTACCCGCTGCCACCGGGTTGTCGAGGTAGATCTCTGCGTGCCAGAAGAAAAAATCACGGCCATCAGCGACCAGACCCATTTTGAGATTGAAGGTCACTCCCTCACCCTTTTCGGGCGCTGCCAGGACTGCCGCCAACCACAGAAGTAGCGCCAATGGGCATAGATTAGTCTTTACCTATATTGTCATCCTCAACAGCACGATCAGAGGAAACATCCAGTGTACCTGCGTCAGCAGTTTGCGTGGGAGGTTGGGGAACGGAGAATGGCTCCTCTTGCCAGAGTAGATCGCGCAAAACCAGACCAAAACGCCAATCCTGGACGTAGCCCGGTTTCAGCAGCAGATGCAATGAATCTTCGTGCGTGCGCTGGAGCAACCGGGCAATCACGCCAGGATGGAATGGAGGCGCGGGCTGCTCTTCCTCAAACTCAGCCAGATCGGCCAGCACGCCAGCAAGCGAACGAATGCGCTCTGATTGCAAAAGATTGATCAAGCCAGCACTGCGCGCATAGAGCAACTCAGAGAAGAGCACAACGTTTTCCAGGCTCACATACCAATCGAGCAAGAGCTGCGGCGAGACCGTCGCCTGCTCAAAACGTTGCTCAAGATAGGTATTCAGACCATCAAGCGCGATATCCAGGATATGCAGAGCGCGTTCCCGATAGGGCTCAAATAAGAGGGCCGTGGCGGCAATGGCGCTATTGCAGATGCCATTCCAGGAGCTGGTATCTTTATACCACCAGCAGGAGCCATGATCGGCCAGATAGGGCCTGAAGATACGCAATTCAAGCTCTTTTCCGATGCGCGCCCGAACGGTGCTATCGAGCCGATCCTGGAGCACGAATACGACCTCAGCCAGCAACAGAGCCGTCTGAACCGCATAAGGTTCCAGCAACTTATTCTCGATATGTTCCGGCACCACCCAGCTACTCTCTTCGCAAATACTCCAGAGATAATTGTGGAGCGCATCGGTGAGCGCATCATGGCCCGCACAAAAATGGAGAGCCGCCGCGCTCAATCTGGCCCGTTTCAGGCGATACTGCTCAGTATAGCCAGCCGCCCCTGGTCGATAGTAGAGACTATATGAAGTCTGCGGAATTTGCCCGAGAGCGTTGATGAGAGGGGCGGTTGCCGAAAGAAACGTCTGCACGGAGGGAAGCGCCGAGAGGTCCTCGGGACTATCGGCGATCGCCTGCCATTCTGGAAACCAGGGATCGGTAGAAGAGCGCAAAATTGTACGCTGCTCGGAAGAGAGTGAGAAAGCCTGATTAAACCTGGGTGACATCCTGTTTGCCTTTCAGTACACGATTGCCATGGGTGAGATCTGGCTATTCTATGATCCCATAGACGTCAAGCGAACGAGATGCAACATCGAGGCTTGAGGCTGGGACAGGATTTATCCCCTTTCATCAACCATTAGAACCAAATTCTCCTTTGCTTATGTATTCAGCAGATCGCGGCGAGGCTTCGTCAGATTAGAATGTATGCACAAGCTCGATTGTTATCGCGCCTGTGTAAATACCAACAGGATCAGCACCTGTAAAGGTATAGGTACCATTCGTTGTGATATTGAAGGTGCCAGAAATGATGTCCCCTTCTGCTAGAGGCCCTACGGTCACAAAGGATTGTAGCGTCGTCGTGAGTGTAATTGGGTGAAAGGTCGGAGTGACGCAGGTAGCCTGTTCGTTAGTAGGAGTACAGGTAGCAGTCGAAGAGGTAAAAACCAGAGGAATAGTAGTGGTAATACCATCAAAACTATGTGTTAGCCCTGCTGATGCTGCTTCCAAACGCCAGCCTGCGTTGCTATGGCGCAAATCAATCACAGTAGTAGGAAAAGAGAAGCTGTTTGTGCCGTTCACTGCGGTTGTTGTCGTGACTGTTGCAGCGCTAGTAAAAGCAATGTAGGAGCTTGCCTGAAGGGTATTGGAATCTAAGGTCACCGCGCCATTAAGGGCATACAGGCCGCCGCTCGACGTTGCAGCAGTCGTGGCGGTAATGGAAATCTGCGCCACTATGTTTCCGGCGAAGCTCGTAGTCATTCCCAGCGTCGCAGAACTGCCAACCTGCCAGAAGACATTGCTCGGCTGAGCACCATTGATCAGCAGCACATTGGACGCGCTCGCCGTGACGAGGGTACTGCCAATCCTGAAGATGAAGACGGCATTAGAATCCCCCTGGGCATCGAGAGTGAGCGTCCCGGTTACGCCAACGGAGGACGGGAAACAGTACACCCCTGGACCGAGAGTCATGCCGCCAATATCTGTGATAGGTGGGAATGTGGTCGTACAATCTTGTGCTGCCGCGAACGTATACGCGCTGGCTGCATCGGCCTGGGCTTGCACTGCGACGGCATCTGAAACGTGTATCGTGCCACTTACGGTTCCGGAGCCACCCGTGCAGGGAGATGGAAATCCAGTACATGAAGAGCCTGGACTGACGCCAAGGTCGCCACTCAACGTCGTCGTGCCAGTATTTGTGACAGTTGTGGCCCCGAGCACAGCGAAACTGGCCGCAGTTCCAAGGGAGGGAGAGACCGCAGCAGCATGTGAATGAAGAGGCAAAATAGGATCACAGAGCAGTATCACAATCATGAGAGAGACAACAATTCTCGATCGAAGGCTGCTTTGCATACGCTTTTCTCCAAAATCGACACATTTTACTTTTACCTATAAATAATATAGGACAAGCAAGAAATTGCATGACAAACCTGTGATTGTACCGTGATATTCGTACCTGTGCTTGTGATCATAGGGTGAGATTTACAACGTATATTTTCTCCTGTTCCTTCAAATAGAGAAGTCATGCAAGGAAACTTTCTGAATGCGATAACCCGGCTTTACCAGCTCTCCAGGCCCTCGCACGAAGCGCACAATGGAAAGAGATAGAGAAACTGCAACAGCTCTGCAAGGATGAGGGTGAAGCAGAAAAAATTGTTTCAGCAAAGGAGCCCACGATTATGGATACACTCTCTCAGGATGCACTGACGGATCTGCTGGGCGACCAGGGGGGTCCCTGTGTCTCGCTTTTTATGCCAACCCATCGCCGCGCTGGGGCAGAAGTATTACAAGATCCAATGCTCTTCAAGCAACTGCTGGATTCAGCAGAACAACAGCTTGTAGCCAGAGGATATAAAGAAGAACAGATAGAGGCGTTATTGAAACCTGCCCGGGTTCTGTTAGATGATCAACAACTCTGGTCACATCCAAAGGATGGACTCGCGGTACTTTGTTCCGCCAGGGCCTGTCTTACGTATCAACTGCCAGCAGCATTTCCAGAACGCGTGATGGTAGCAGAACAATTCTACCTGAAGCCACTGCTCCCATTCCTCAGCAGTCAGGACCGTTTCTTTCTTCTGGCCCTGAGCCAGAATGCGATCACATTGCGCGAAGGAGACCGCTTTGGCATCAGGATGATCCCGCTTCCAGAGTCTGTTCCTGGTAGTCTGGCTGAATCTCTCCAATATAAAGAGGGCAAGGAAAATTTTCTGGAATCCCATAGTAGCGCGTCCGATGCGCTGATGAGCAAAGGGGGGCATCGAGCGGCAATATTTCATGGGCACGGCACCGGAACGGACGAGGCGAAGGATCAACTCCTGCGCTACTTCCAGCAGGTGAACAAGGGTCTCCATGAACTCCTGCATGCTGAAACGATCCCTCTGATCCTGGCAGGAGTGGCGTATCTTCTCCCAATCTATCGGGAAGCGAATACCTATCCGCACATCCTGATGGATGCCATTGAGGGCAATCCTGATCGATTGAGCGCGGAGACGCTGCGTGATAGTGCGTGGGAGATTATGCAGTCTCAGCAAACGAAAACGCAACAGGAAATACTCCAGAGCTTCCGCGAACCGGCAGATATACATCTTATCTCGCAGAATATTACCGACATTGTCCCGGCGGCCTATGCTGGGCGCGTCGATACGTTGTTTGTAGCTATCGATCGGGAGCAATGGGGCAAGTTCGAGCCGACGAAGCTGTCGATAACGGTTCACGAGCAGGAAGAGCCCGGCGATAAAGATTTGCTGGATGTGGCTGCGACACAAACGCTGCTCCATGGAGGCCGGGTTTACGCGATTGAGTACGCACAGATGCCCGATCAGGCATTTGCAGCTGCGCTTTTCCGGTATTGATTGATTGCAGAAGGGACAGGGAAATGAGGCAATGACGCACATATTTCCCTGTTTTTTTGGAGAAGCAACAATCTATGGGGGATTCAAATTGGATAACGGCGATCCGGGCGGGAGATAAATCCCGCCTCTATGGGGGTATTTGCGGATCGAAGCCAATATATTTAGTTTCGCGGATCACAGCCAATATATTTGCTCATGAAGAGCCGGGCTATGCGGGCTTTGTGGCGGCGATCTGCGCGACGGGCAGGCGGAATGCGAATGAGCCGTCCAGCGCTTCAATGTGCAGGCGTTCGCGTGTGGCGGGTGAGGCAGTGCGCAGGTTCTGCTCAATGGTCGCAACCGAAGCCTGGGGGGTGCGCATGCGCTGTGTCCAGGAGGGGATATCCAGGATGGTGCCCGATTCGCTGGTCTGGTTCAGCGTAAAGCCGACCTCTTGCAGCAACGTCTTCCACTCAGAGATGGGATGGTTGCGCACATGCGAGGGGTCGCGCAACGTTTCGATCTCGTGCAAAAATTCCTGGAGATCCTCTTCTTCTGGCGCGGTCGAGTCGATCAATAGCAGCCTTCCCCCGGGCTTGAGCACACGCGCCCATTCGCTCACGGCCCGACGAATGTTGGGAAAATGGTGTGGAGCATGCCGACAGGAAATCACGTCGAAGCTATTGTCCTCACAGGGAATAGCCTGAGCATCGCCTTCCAGAAAACGAATGTTGAACAGATGCCGCGCCTCAGCCTCTTTCTGCGCAACTTCCAGCATGGGCCGCGTGAGATCCAATGCCACTACCTCTGCGGCAGAAGGGGCCAGAGCAAAGGCAGCATGCCCGCCTCCCGTCGCGACATCCAGCACCCGCTCCGTTCCCGTAAGCGCCGCCGTCTCGGCCAGCCACACAAGATCTGGTCCCGTAGCGTGTACTTTACTGGTGACATAATCCGCTGCCGCGGCCCCGAAATTGCGCTGGACCTGCTGCATTTTTGCACGCGCGGCCACTCCATGAATACTATTCTGCTGTTCGCTGTCCGACATACTATTTCCTTTCATTGCTTGCAACGTCCTTGTATCTCTTTCTGAGTATAGTCGCGATTATTGGATTTGTCTAATACCTCTTTCTTGCTTACGGTGATGCCTGGAAAGTATCACGGATACTTTTTGTAGAGGCACACAAACAATATCACAAAAATAAGTACCCGGTGTCCATCGACCCCGTAGAGTTACCGCTTGTCGGCAATGTCACGGAAAGAAGGGGAATCTCCCATCATTTCCGTAGAGTCGCTGCTTGTCGGCAATGAATACGCATCAACAAAAGGGGCGAGATGGCCGGGGGGGGCCGCGGACCGGCATAAAGCACAGTCAATACGCATCAACAAAAGGGGCGAGATGGCCGGGGGGGCCGCGGACCGGCATAAAGCACAGTCAATACGCATCAACAAAAGGGGCAAAATGGCCGGGGGGGCCGCGGACCGGCATAAAGCACAGTCAATACGCATCAACAAAAGGGGCGAGATGGCCGGGGGGGCCGCGGACTTCTCTCCC
>DATJHM010000337.1:0-27532 GCA_035493895.1 Ktedonobacteraceae bacterium | reverse complement strand
TTTTAGCGATAAATGCATGTTTAACGAAGAACATGCCGTTGTATACTAATTTCAGAGGATGTTAGTGTATATTTTGAGAAGAAGAGGTGCGAGGATGCACACATCCAGAAAGAGGGGATATGAGCTTTGAAGAGCTAATTACCGAGCTACGAGAGAAGAATGTGCGTATCTACGATGAGGGGAACGCCTTCCGTTTACAAGCCCCTAAAGGTGTACTGACTGCAAAGCTGCTGGAATTGATCAATACCTATACCGGAGAACTGTTGTATTTAGTGCGCTTAGGAGATGTGCGGGTGTGTCCGGCGAGAAGAGAGCATCGTCCCGCATGGCGGTATTCTTCCTCCGCGCATGCCTTTATTTGTGCGGCCTGTCGGCACGAGGATTCGGCTGCCTGAGAGAAAGGAGAGAAGAAGTACGTGGACTAGAAGAACGGTCTGATGAGTGGCCAGAGGTGGGGAGCAAAAATCAGCAATCCAACCACAATCGCCAGTAGCGCACTGAGCAGAACAGCCCCGGCTGCTACATCCTTCGCAAATTTCGCCAGAGGATGGTAGCCGGGGGAAGCAAGATCCACACAGAGCTCAATTGCCGTATTAAACATCTCCGCAATGAAGACCACGCTTATCATTACCACAAGCAGCGCAAATTCCAGTGTGGAGATATGTAAGAGCAAGCCGATCAGAATGGCAAGCAGCGCAATCGCCACATGGACACGCGCATTGCGCTGGGTCCGTAGCGCATACCAGATCCCGCGAAAAGCGTATTTGAAGCCGACAATAAAACGTATCCACGCGCTTTTGTTCTGTTCTTGTTGCGGCACTTCTTCGGCGGGAAGAAGCGGCTCGAATATAGGTGTGGTGAGGTTATGCTTTTTGTCCATAACTTAGCAAGACAGCGCGCTGAATGCGTACCATCTCCTCATATCCTGCCTGACTATGATCGTCGTACCCAACCAGATGCAGGACGCCGTGCGCCAGCAGATAGAGAAGCTCTGCAAGAGGACTGTGTCCGGCTTCAGTTGCCTGGCGTGCGACCGTCGGCCAGGCCATCACGATATCCCCCAGGTTCATTACCATGCCCGGAGGGGTAACGAAGTCTGGTTCAGGATACTCCGACTCGCGTGGTTCCCAGAGAAGCTCAGCGGGCGCATTGACCAGTGGCTTGTCCAGGAGCGGAAAGGAAAGCACGTCCGTGGGCTTGTTTTGCTCGCGATATTGCTGATTCAGCTCTTGAATACTTGCATCATCCGTCACCAGCAGCGTCAGCATCACTGGCTCCGTGATGCCAACCACATGCAGTGTGCGCAAGGCGACATCATCCAGATTCACCTTCTCCAGCAGCGTTTCAACTGTCGTATTCTGTTGCTCATCGCTCAGACTGACATATAATTCTATGAGGGGATGTTCTTGCATACAGGAAACCTCAACAAAACAGCCTACCCTCTACGAACCGTCTTACGACGTCGGGTAGCTTCTTTTCTTTTGCGTTTCATAGCCGGTTTTTCGTAGTGTTCTCTACGACGTGCTTCTGCGAGGATACCATCCTGCTGAATCTTGCGATTAAAACGTTTTAACGCGGTTTCAAACGATTCGTGATCACTGATCGTGACTTCCGACACCAGAAATCCCCCCTCTCATAGGTCGATTTGCAAAGTGAAAACACAACTTCTCGATCACCTGTGCTCAGCTTCGCAGGCCTGCGGGAAAATTATAGTGTAGGAGAGATAGCCTGTCAAGTTTTCCTAAGCATGTTTTTGTCGCGTCGCCTTCTTGCCAAAGGCGATGAGAAAGACGATAAAGCCAAAGACCATGATGCTGAAGAGGCTGATCGTGCGGTCCAGCAGAATAGCCGCCGCCGTGCGATTTGCCGCATCGATCCCGTGATAGAACAGACCGATCATGGCGAGCATGCCCCCTTCAACCACGCCAATGCCCCCTCCCGTCGCCGGAATGATAGTGAGCAGGGCCTCACCAAGGCCGATGAAAACTGCTGCTGAGATGATGTGGAGAGGATTGCCTGTGATCAGATTGAGCGAAAGTGCGATAAAGAAGAAACGCAGGGCCTCACACAACCAGACGCCTATGGTCAGACATGCCAGAATCGGGATGCGGCGAAATGAGCCAAGCGTGCCCTCCTGAAAATGATAGTAGTGTTCGCGGAAGCGGGAGGGGACCAGTTTTGCAATCGGCTCACGAGCCTGGCGTAAGACGAAGAGCCCCACAATCCCACACATCACTGCGCCCAGTACCACCTCCAGGCCCAGACGCAACTGGGGCGGCAAATTTTCGTGCAGACTGATCATCAGGGCCGGAATGAAAAGCAGGAGCAGGATAATGAGGTCCAGCAGCCGTTCCGCCAGCACTGTCCCGAAACTGC
The DNA here is from genome assembly GCA_035493895.1 of Ktedonobacteraceae bacterium. GTDB lineage: Bacteria > Chloroflexota > Ktedonobacteria > Ktedonobacterales > Ktedonobacteraceae > DATJHM01. The sequence goes on along the minus strand of DATJHM010000337.1, from coordinate 25,156 downwards.
GCGTTGTCGATACATTCGCCTCCTGGCGGAGCAGATAGGCGCGATAGAGATCGCCAAGTTTTGCCGGGACCACTACATTGGCGAAGAACGAGATGAAGATCACCTCAACAAGCTTCCAGAAACGGGGAAGATGGATGCCATTGGCTTTCGTGTAGCCAACATTTTCCAGCAAGATGCGCCAGCGTGCAGCGCGGATCGGGAACGAGAGATAGTAAATGGCAAAAGCGATCGCGAAGAAGAGCATGTTTGTGCTGCGTAGAGCCGCCCATGTCTTCTGGGGATTAATATTTGCTTTTTGTGCAAAGTAAACCAGTAACGCAATAACAATCACGAGGGGGACAAGGGTGCGCCAGTTCAACAAACGTTTGCCAAGAGAGAGCTGATCGCGCGTCACCTCACTCTCCCGGGCTATCAACACTTCGGGCTCTGCTACCGTCCCCTCTCTATCTGCCACCTGAGCTTGAGGAAGCGTATCTGCAACGACCTCAGAAGAAGCGATAGTTTCTGTTGGGGACATACGAGCATGCTGAAAATCATCGGAAATCAAGACGTCCTCCAGAGTTATCTGAGTTTCGTGTTATCCTCTCCAGACGCATAAGCATTACCGGGAGTAACGCGAAAAGAATCGTCATACTATGCACATACAGATCATCGACGGTGTTATGAACGCAAACAGAGATTAATGACGCAATCAAGCCTATCGCCAGCGCACGATCAATGCTGAGCGTTTGCAGCCGCACATACGAAGTGCGTGCCTGAAGCGAGGTGGTGCCAGCATGTGGATGTGCTCTTTGCTTTTTTAGCTCTACATACCGTTGATTGAGCGCGCGATACGCAGAAGCGCTCGCAACGAAGATCGCCGTGAGAAAGAGGAGAAAAGCGATTAATCCAAATATACCGGTCTCAGCGGCCATATTGATGTAAAAATTGTGCGCATGGCCCAGAGGATTTGTGAAGATCGTAATATAGTAATTGGGGTAGGCTTCAGGATAGTTGCCGATGCCAACGCCTGTAAAAGGATGATCCTGGAACATATGGATGCCCGCGTACCAGTGTGCCAGACGTTCTGCCACCGAGAAATCCTGGGCGCTCGGCGATGCGAACGATATTGGCACAAAACCAACCAGCTCCAGCAGTTTCAGCAAGGGCTTGAGCAAGAATGCGGGTAATTTATTGAGCAGATACGCGCCAAAGAGCGCCAGCAGGAGAATGACACCAGACCACATGATGGGACGTAAACGCGGCATGCCCACCGTCACGATGAAAAAGACGGCTGCCGCCAGGGCGAGCTGGCCTCCATTTGATTGCGAGAGATAGAAAGCATAGCCAAGGAGAAGCGTTGCCAGACCCGCAAGGACGCGCACCATGACATTGCGGCTGAGCAGCGTGAGCGAAAGGGTAATCGTTAGCGTCATATCGATATAGCCTGCATACGGGTTGGGTTGATCGAATGATCCGTAGACACGCAAGCTAGCGGCGCGGATAAAAGACGCCGGGCCAAGATTGAAAAAATACTGTGCATAGCCAAAGAAAGCCTGAGAGAGCGCTGCCAGGCAAATAATCACCACCAGGAGCCAGATCTGGCGGCGTGTGCGGATATATTGCCCGGCCAGGAGCAGGATGATGAGAACCTCGCCCCATTTCACGATCTCTTTCACGCTGAGCATGAGGCTCAGTGCGCTTACCGTAGAGATAATCATCATCAATAAGAGTGCGCACATCGCAAGAATCAGGTATGTGGGCACATGAGCCTCTTCTCGATCCAGTGGACCTGCCAGGTAATCTCGTCGTGAGACAAATGGGCGCAAAACAAAACCGAGCAACCAGCCCGCAATAAGCAGGCCAACCAGCAGATCAGCCGTGCTCAGGGGAGGAGGATTGGGCATAATGGGGTCCAGATAACCCCAGGGGATAGCCAGGGGCAGGAGGTATAACGTGGCTCGTGGAGAGATAATACACCAGATAACGATAGCCAGATAAAGCGGCGCAAGCATATTCCATGGCTCATGCAAAAGGAGGAGGCAGAGTAATGCCACAACGCCTCCTGCAAGCCCGATCAGATTTGCTCCATGAAGGCGAGATACCAGCTGACTCAGGAGGGACGCTGGTGCCAGTTCCTGAATAGGCTGCTTTGAACGACTAAGACCGGGATGATATATGCTCATAAAATTTCGTTTTTCCTTAAAGAGACGAGACTATCAAGGGTGTAATAGACGCAAATGTACTTCAGGAGACGGTTGAGAGCTGTTGAATGCGCTCGCGAAACCATTCGATGGTTTGCTGTAACCCTGCTTCCATCGTCACCTGTGGCTGCCAGCCAAGCACTTGATAGGCCTTGCTAATATTCGGGCGGCGGCGCTCGGGATCGTCAATTCGATTGCTCTCGAACTCGATGTTTGACGAGGCATTGCAGAGCTGCAACACGGTATGCGCATATTCCAGCACGGTATGCTCTTCGGGATTGCCCAGATTGAAGACCTCGCCCGCTGTCTCAGGCTTGAACATTGCCCGCATCAGGCCATCAACCAGATCACTGACATAACAGATGCTGCGCGTCTTCGTGCCATCTCCGTAGATGATGAGCGATTCGTTGCGTAACGCGCGCGTGATAAAGTTCGGGATCATCCGCCCATCTTCAATCTGGCTGTTGGGGCCATAGGTATTGAAGATACGCACGATGCGCGCATTCAGTTGAAATTGACGATAATACTCCATCGTCAACGTTTCGCCCAGACGCTTGCTTTCATCGTAGCAGGCGCGAGGACCAATCGGGTTCACATTTCCCCAGTACGATTCAACCTGGGGATGGACCAGCGGATCTCCATAGATCTCGGAGGTTGAGCTAATCAAGAACATTGCCCGCTGCTTTTTTGCCTGCTCCAGCATCTGATAGGTCCCCTGGCTATTGACCAGGATCGTTTCAATGGGATGTTCCATATAGCCAACCGGGCTGGCCGGACTGGCAAGGTGAAAGATCGCATCAGCCTCAAAATGAAAAGGGATCGTCACATCATGTTGGAGAAAGGTAAAGCGTGGATTATTGCGCAGGGATTCGATATTGAGCGTTGAGCCAGTTAAAAGATTATCAACACAGAGAACAGAATGTCCTTCATGAAGTAAACGTGCACATAAATGGGAGCCAATAAAGCCTGCTCCACCAGTAACGAGAGTTTTCAAAGAAGTAGACCTCCAGAAATAGATAACACCATTATGAAATGTTCTGCATTTGGGTACCTACTGGCTAGACGAACTGAACACAGTATGGTAACGATATAGCACACTCGGTGATGCAGGCATAAGCCGCAATTTCTCGCCGAAAAAAACTGCCAGTTTTTGATTTACAAAGGTAATAACGGTTGGGCGGCGGAATTCGTTCTATCCTCTTTCCGCTACCGCTGAGCTTCTCGGCACGATTTGAGGCAGGGCGGCTTATTTCTGGAGGAGACTACCATAGGTTTCAGGATGGGCGATTGCGGAGCCGCCAGCGTCGATAGAGCACTTCATCCCCCCAGCTCAAAAAACCACTGGTGGTGAAGCCATGCACGATGATTACGGCGAGTAACGTGCGCGGCTCCGCTTGCAGCAGGTAGACCAGGCTGAAAACAATGCCCGCCAGTCCGACGCCTGCAACACTGCGCCAGCTCCATTTGCCCAGACGATGGTAGAGCGTATAAGCCGCTGTGCTCACCAGCCAACCCCAGCCCAACCAGCCCGTCCACTGTGTCACCGCTGCCAGCAGAAAGCCCCGGAAAAAAAGTTCCTCAACGGGCGCATTGATAAAGAGATAGAAGAAGCTTTGCAGCGCATGATCGCTCAGCGTAGGCCAGCGAAACCAGGGCCCCACGAAGAACATGCGATAGGTCGCGGCAAATGCAGCCATTACGATACCAACCAGCAGGCCGATAAAGATTTGTTGGGGAACGTCGTGCAGGGTCAGGCCCAGAAAAGAAAGGGGGAGATGCAATATTGCAATATAGACAAAGGGAGCCGCCCCCATAGGAAGAATACGCATGAGCGTATCGCGCCACATCCAGTGCCAGGTACTTTTGACTGTAGAGCGCACAACATGCGATGATTGAGCTGTCGTCACGCGAGAACCTCTTCTTGGTAAAAATGTCTCCTGCGAACGCGTTTGCGTCGGTAATACTGACATGCTTTTGCTCTTTCCAGTGGAAATGTATCCTTCTGTGTTAAATGATCTTTAAATTTGTTAAATGAATTTTAACATAAGGATCGAGATCAATCACTTTGCCAGAAGGATAAGTCGAGCGTAAGCAGGCAGGGAAAATTTAAGCATTGTGAGGGAATTGTTGTAATTCGCTCAGTCCCTCCTCCACTTCTTCGCGCGAGAAATTGCCCGCGACAAGATCCTGGGAACTTTTCTGCTGGAGACGCTGATAAAAGCCCAGTCCTTGCACATAAAGCTCCTGATTGACCGGGGACGTTTCCAGCAAGCCGAAAAGCGTATCTTCCGCCCTTGCGTATTGTCCGTTGTACTCATAGTATCGGAAGAGCAACGTCTGCGTGGCGATGGGCAGCTCGTAGTCGACCAGCATCTTGAGCAGTTCGTTGATCTGCCCTGCAATATCGCTTTGCAGAATACCAGGCTCCTGTGTGAGCGCTGTCAGGTAGAGATGCAGGGACTTCAGCGAGCGATAGTAGGCTTCGGATTCCTGCTGCTGTTCAGTATAAATTTCTCCTTCTACCTTCAGCATGGCGGCAATCCAGAGGCAAGCATTGATATTGAGGACACCCAGTGGCGAGAGCATTTGTAACAGGGTCTCCTCTGTGAGGGAATTGAGGAAGCGAGAGGTGAAGCCAACTGTATTCAGCAAGAGATCATCGATATAGATGAGCGCCTCTTCCTGTTTATTGCGCTGACGCAGGCCAAGAAGAATGGAGATTTCGCGGCCCAGACGTTCAGCGATACGCAGAATATAATCTTTATTAATCATGATCGTCCTTTGGCCTTGTATCCATTCTCTGGCCTGTGTACATACCCCCGTAGAGGGCATTTCTTTTCGTTTAACTTTCGAGCAGTGCGAGAGCCTGATCAATACGCCGCATCGTGACGTCGCGACCCAGCACCTCCATCATCTGGAAGAGCGGAGGGGTTGCCGTGCGACCACTGACTGCCGTACGCACTGTGCCGAAGAGCTGACCCGTTTTGAGCTCCAGCGTCTTCGCCAGCTCGCGCATTGGCGGCTCCATCACGGTATGCTCCCACTCCGTCAGCCCTGCGAGCAACTCGCGAGCGTGGAGGAGGGCCATGCGTGTGCGGGGAACGTCCATCCCTTTCTGAATGAGCAACGCTGTCTCATACGCAATCTCTTGCTCAAAGAAGAAAGAGACTACCTGCGCTGCCTCGCCCAGCGTTTTCAGGCGCTCATGCTCCAGGTGCAGCACGCGCGTTGCATAGGCTCGATCCAGCGGACGCGCAATCGTATCTGGCAGGCCGCCCTCACTCTCCGGACGCTCCATATAGGGAAGCGCGCGCTCAACCAGCTCGTCCAGAGAGAGCTGGCGAATGTAGTAGCCGTTCATCCAGAGCAGCTTATCTGGATCATAGATGCCCGAGGCAATCCCAATACGATCGAGCGTAAAGGCTTTCACCAGCTCGTCTTTGGTAAAGATCTCGGTTTTGTCGTCGTAGGACCAGCCGACCAGCGCGAGAAAATTGAAGACCGCCTCGGGCAGATAGCCATCGCGCTGGAAATCAGCCCAGGAGGGCGCTCCCCGACGCTTACTGAGCTTCTTCTTATCCTTGCCAAGAATGGTGGGCACATGATAGAACAGCGGCGGCTGCCAGCCCAGAGCTGCGTAGATCTGTACATGGCGTGGAGCGCTCGAAATCCATTCCTCGCCGCGTATCACATGCGTGATGCCCATCAGATGGTCATCGACGAGATGGGCGAGGTGATATGGCGGGAGGCCACTGCTTTTCATAATAATCGTATCGTCGAGATCGGTATTCTTAAAGACCATATCGCCATGTAGCTCGTCGTGCACCACCGTCTCGCCTTCCAGAGGCATGGCGAAGCGAATGGTCCAGGTCAGGCCCTCAGCCTCGTTGGCGGCGCGCTCCTCCGCGCTCAGATAGCGGCAATGGCGATCGTAGCGAGGGGGAAGCTTCCGGGCCTCCTGCTCGGCGCGCATCGCCTCCAGACGCTCGGGCGTGCAGTAGCATTTATAGGCATGCCCAGACGCAAGCAGTTGATTGGCATAGTGCTGATAGATCGCTTTGCGCTGGACCTGATAATAGGGACCGTAAGGGCCGCCGATGATTGGTCCCTCATCTACATCAATGCCAATCCATTCCAGGCCTTGTAGTAGATCGTCAACCGCGCCCTCAACCGTGCGGGTCGTATCGGTATCCTCAATACGCAGAATAAATTGGCCGCCGCTGTGGCGAGCATAGAGCCAGCTAAACAGTGCTGTGCGAAAGCCTCCAATATGCTGGAAGCCTGTAGGGCTGGGGGCGAAGCGCAGACGTGGTGCTCCGGTGGGAGATGAAGCCGCCTGCAACGCCGTGCGATTGTCGATCTGAGTCATAAAATGGTAAACCTCTTCTTTGCGCTTGCGACATTTTTGCTCTATTGTAACATAGGAGGCGATAGCTGGGTACTCTACCATGAGGAGGAGGTGCGCAAAATTGCACAGAAAAAGTGTCCCCGAGCCAGACATTGCGATCTGGCTTGGGTTGCTATGTCTGGCTATGGAACTATGCTAATCTTTGCCAAATTCATCCAGAACATCGAGGCTATTGATAAAGTCTCGGTACGCGTCCAGATTATCATCAGCCTCAGCCTCCCCAGACGTTTCAGCGTGGGCAGATGATTTCTGCGGTTCCTCATTTTGTTCCAGAGTGACCCCGGCACGCTCCAGAACGCTCTCTTCGACATAAATAGGCGTTTTAGAGCGAACAGCGAGGGCAATTGCATCGCTGGGGCGCGAATCGATCTCCACATGTCGGCCCGAGACGTCGAGCACAAGACGCGCATAGAAGATCTCATCAATCAGATCGGAGATCACAATACTGACAATCGTAGCTCCCAGTTCGCCAATGACATTTTTCAGCAGGTCATGAGTGAGTGGTCGAGGCGAGGTAGTTCCTTGCAATTCGACAGCAATGGCATAGGCCTCGGCATGCGCTATCCAGATGAAAAGATAGCGCTCTTGTTTTGTTGCTTTCAAGATGACCACCCGCTGTTGCGTAGTCAGGTTGATTCGTACGCTCTCAACTGTCATCTCTACCATGTTTTTTTGACTCTCTCTTTCGTGCCTGCGTCCGTCGAATATCTAATGCCTTTATTGTACACCTATCGATATGCCGGGCGCAAATTGAATGGCGCATATCAATGATAGCTATGATGAATGCCTGTTTGCTCTGTAATCTTCTTGTCTTCTTTCTTCTCCAAGGAGTATAGCAAATGTAGGCGAGTATTCCAAGACCTGTCAATACGAAGCAATGCGAAAATAAATTCGGAAAATGTGTTCCAAAAAGCCTTGTATTGACACTTTGGTTGTGGTATGATCAACTTGAATGGCCGTTCTAGGTTTGAGGTGTGGGGATTGCAGGCAAACGTGTTTAGAAAGGCAGGAGAACGTTCTATGTCATTGGAGCAGGCCAGCGAAATACAGCTAAGAATGTATGATTTCATTGTACGATATATGAAATCAGAGGGGATGCCACCAACCAATCGCGAAATCGGCCGCGAGCTGCAAATCGCCAGTACTGGTCATGTAGATTATCATCTTACCATGTTGGAGAAAAAAGGGCTTATTTCTCGCCAACCCAAAAAGAGCCGTGGCATCAAGCTCACCAGACAGAGCACTGGCATCCCTGTCATGGGAACTATTGCCGCTGGTGAGCCTATTGACATCTTCCGCGACCCATCAGTCTCGGTTGATCTGGGTCATGGCCTGGTTGATGCGGAAAGTAGCTACGCCCTGATTGTCCGTGGTCGCTCGATGATTGAAGACCACATTTGCGATGGCGATTATGTCGTGATTAAACCACAATCAACCTGTCAGAACGGGGATATTGTCGTTGCGGTCCATATGCAAGAGGGCGAGATTGGCAGCGCCACGCTCAAACGTTTCTTCCAGGAAAAAGAACACGATCGCGTACGTTTGCAGCCAGCTAACTCAGAACTGGAGCCCATTCTCATTCCCAAAAGTACCTGGGATCGCGAATGGCAGGTTCAGGGAAAGGTCGTTGCGATCTTCCGCCAATGTGGCACTGCGGCCTGATCGCATCTCGCGCATCCGCTTCCCGCACGCAACGGGCTATCTCTGGAGCGGGCTTCTGTCTCTGGGTGTCAGGGTCCTTCCTGGCTTCTTCGTCACACCTCAATACAGAGCTGCCTGACAACGGCTCGTGCATGAGCCCTCCTCTTCGCTTGTGTGGCATGTTTTGCAATTGCAAACGGCCAATCTCTATGCCACACAGCTTCTTTTTGTTTCTTCTCTTTCGCCTTTATTGTCCGTTTTGGCCTCTTCGACTTGTCGCTCGCGTAGAGATCTGGTATACTGCTCACTATAACCATTATTACTTGTTTTTGTGTCCAAAAAGAGCTGAGAACATGTTGGCAGCAAGAAGGCTCAGAAAGGATTCCAGGGGCCTATGAAAGTTGTTGCTGTAGCATTAGTGCTGATTGCGGGTGCCGCAGTGGTACTCTGGTATGGTAACACAGCGAATTCGTGGGTAGTCGGTGGGCTGGTCGGTGGGTTGGCAGCTTTGCTCCTGAGTATTCCGATCTCTCTCTCCCTTTTTTCCTATCTCTCCCGGCGACACGATGAACGTGTACGCGCTGAAGGAGCACTGATAGAAGAAGAGATCTCCCTCTCCCAGGTAGATGATGACCCACGTTTCGCCAGACGCTCTGGCAGGCACTCTCAGCAATATATAGAGAGTTCCATCTATGAACTGGAAGATGCGTTCGAGATGGAAGATGCTCTCTATGCAGAGGAGAGGGCTCGACGCCATCAGCCGGGCGCACAAAAGCGCTTGCCCGCAAGTGGGCCGTCCTCTGACAGCAGACGCGGGGCCACTACCAACCATAGTCCCTCTTTTTCAAGAGAGGTACCAAAGTTACCAGCACCAAAAGCACGCACGAAAGAACTGAATGAGCAACAGACGAAAGATCTGGACCGTACGTTGCCACGCCGAGGCAATCACCCCGGTTTGCCTGGTTCAGATACGGCAACGTTTCGTAGTAAATATCAATCCGAAGCACTCCATACTGCCCGTCTGGAAGCTGCCAGGCAGATAGATGATGAGCACCGACCGACGCAGCATCTGAAAAAAAATCCAGCGGGTGGCGCAAAAAGTACGTATCGCAAACAAAAACCAGCGGGACAGGTCGAGCAATCAGGCAGGCAAAGCGAGAATAGAAGTACCTTAGACGATTTTGCTGCTGGGGAAGAACGTGCTTTCAGGCAAGGACGACGCAGAGAGACGGAGACTGGCTCTATCTCGCGTCACTCTGTGGAGACGGAGCCGATTATGTCGCCAGATGAACAGCCACATCAGGGAACGCGTCACCCTCATATAGCGCAAGAATACTTGAACGCAGAGGACGATACGAACACTGTGCATAGGACCAGACCACTCATTCGACGTGCGCCTTACCTCTATGAGGATGATCCTTTAAGACAAGAGCTATACCAGCATATCGAGGCTCCCCAGGTGCGCCGCTCCTCACGGAAAGAAGCCGCGCATCATGATGAGGAAGAGGAATAGAGCAAGCCAATGGTCCCATTTTTTTGGTCCTACTGGTCCTAGCCTCTTTCCTTGAAATATGCTAGTATTGGGCAAAAGCGTAGGATTGCGAAGGAGGCATGTATTGTTAAACTCCCTGATCGATGCGTTAACACACCTTATTAATACATTATATGCGACTACGGGCCTGGTAGGGATTATGATTGCGATGGCTACTGAGAGCTGTCTCATCCCTTTACCAAGCGAAATTGTGATGCCGTTGGCTGGAATTATGATCCAGCAACATAAAATCCTGGCGGGGGTTCCCCTGCCTCTGAGCCTGATCCTCGTCGGTCTTGCGGGCGCTTTTGGCTGCCTGATCGGCTCTTTGGCGGCCTATGGCATTGGCTATAAGGGGGGCAGGCCATTAATCTTAAAATATGGACGCTATGTATTGATCTCGCAGCATGATGCTGACAAAGCGGACGAGTTCTTCAATCGCTGGGGGAGCGCAACTGCCTTCTTCTCGCGTTTATTGCCGGTCGTCCGTACGTATATTTCTCTGCCTGCGGGCATTTCTAAGATGCCTTTGTTAAAATTTTGTATCTATACCTTTCTTGGCTCCTTTCCCTGGTGCGTGGCGCTGGCATATGCCGGTACTATTGTCGGGGATAATCTGGAGGTCTTGAGTCCCATTTTCCATACGTTCGATCTGGTGATCGTGGTCTTGCTGGTGGTGCTGGTGGTGCTGTATGTCTGGCGACACTTTCGCAATGATAGCCTGGCTCGTGTGGCGCACGCAATCGATGAAGCGAACGCTACCAGCACTGGCCCGCTTGCTCAGATGCCTGCTTCTGCGACAAACTGGGGACAGGCCACGCCGGGCCAGCAGCCATGGGGACAGAATGCGCCGCAATCTTCTGCTTCATCTCCACAAAACTGGGCGCAGGGAACTCCAGGACAGACCGCTAATAGCATGACATCGCCTCAAAACAATCAACAATGGGGACAATCCTCTCAATCACAATGGGGACAACAGCCCCAGTCACCTCAACCCTCTCAATCACAATGGGGACAACAGCCCCAGCAGCCGTCTCAACCCTCGCAGCAACAATGGGGGCAGCCGTCCCAACCCTCGCAACCACAATGGGGACAACAGCCCCAGCAGCCGTCTCAACCCCAACCGCAACAGTGGGGACAACAGCCCCAGCAGCCGTCTCAACCCTCGCAGCAACAATGGGGGCAACCACCCCAACAATGGCCTTCGCAATCCAATGATGATCGTATCTATCGCCGTTAAAGCAAAATTATCTCTGGGAAGCCTTTCGACCCACATCTCGGGTCGAAAGGCTTCCTGTGATTACAGATGGATTCTGCCAAATTGTATGCTCTCGCCGAGAATAACATATCAAACCAGCGCTATGGTAGACGAATGTATAGAGCAGGTGCTGCTTTATTTTCTGTTGTAGTTACCAATTTGTATGTATGGCTGTGGTGGCGTTGGGAAGCGTAAAGTAAAAGCGGCATCCTTCTCCTGGGATGCCTGAACTTTCCACCCAGATGCGCCCGCCCATAGCTTCCACAAGCTCCTTGCTGATGGACAGGCCCAGACCGGTGCCGCGTACCGAGCCGGAAATATCGCGTTTGAGCCGGACAAAGCGTTCGAAAATAAAGGGAATCTCTTCTGCGGGAATGCCAGGCCCTGTATCCTGGACACAAATGCAGACCTGAGGGGGAGATGCGTCGGCCTCCTCCATCTTGCAGATCTCGGCTGTGATGGTGATCGTGCCCGGTGCGGGACAATATTTTAGCCCATTGGTCAGCAAATTGCGTACCACCTGACGTATCTGCTGTGGGTCAGCGATGACGCGAAGCTCAGGAGGAATGTCCAGTCGGAGCGTAAAATTTTTGAGCTGTTGTGGATCGACGAGTGCCAGCACATCCTGTACGATCTGCTGCACAATAATCTCCTCTTTCTCTGGCACTTGTTCACCAAGGCTGATCTGTACCGTGTCCAGGACGTTGTTGACGAGCAATTGCAGCTCCTGGCACGCATTAAATGCCTGGTTGAGGCAGTTTATACGAATATCTGCATCCAGTTGCTCATCAAAGCTCTGGAGCAGCTCGATGTATCCAAGCACTGTCTGGACCGGTGTACGTAGCTCATGGCTGACATTCAGGATAAAGCGATCTTTCAGTTGATTCAATTGTTTCTGTTGTTCATAGGCCATACTCAGACGTTGTTGTGCCTGTTGCGCTTCCAATTGTAGCTCGTAGGCAATACGCCTCTGTCGCTCTGTGTGAAGTACTTCCAGGCGGGCCGTTTCGGCTCTATTTAAGAGGTGACGCAGATAGTAGATAAAAATAGCCTCGGTTAACAGGGCAAATGTACCGGTAAAAAAGCCCAGAAGCAGGGACGCAGGCCAGAAAATACTACGACTGCCGAGGCTGATTGCTGTTGCTAATAAGAGTACGGTGAAAATAGTGCTAACGAGGGCACCACGTGGGGGAAAGAGCCAGACTGCCAGCGCTATTGGGAGCGCCCAGAGGGGACCGTTGAACTGGGAGAAGAGATACAGGATGAAACAGAACATATAGCAGAGCAGAACGATACTCAAGCGTAGTAGAAAAGGCAGTTTGATTAGATTTATGAGTAATGTATCAAGTAAACGCATACACGATCCTCCTGAACGCATCCACTTTTGTTCATGTAGGAACTATCCTTTTGCCAGGATGCGATATGCTCTTTCTTCCCATCTTTCCTACCTGATTTTTGCTTTCTATTGTATCACCTCTATTTATCGCTGGAAGTATACTTTTCGCGTCTGATAGGATCAATAAACTGGAGCCTGCGTGTGGTGAAAAACATGACAGATAACAGAAAGTGAGAGGCCAGAACAGCCTCTCAGGCTGCTCTGGCCTCTCCAACTGGTACGCAGTATCCGTCATGACGTTTGTTGCCATAACGCTACCACCACTGCCGGGTTTAGTCACTTTCTCGATGCTGCTCATATTGATCAGGATCACTATATGGACCAGGAATTTGAGCGTAGAAACGATCCTTCAAAGACGTTGGTTCAGCTGGTTGATGCACACTACTTGCTGCTGGCTGTGCGGGTGCTGCTGCCGGGTGTGCAATAAAGCCGCCGAAGCCAAAGAGCAGGCTGCTCAGCACACTCCCCACAATCAGACGTTTCGGCAGAGGCGTTTTTTGTGTAAACATGTACATTCCCTTTCTCATTTGTGGACGAAAAACGAGACAATGGGTAGTGATAGCCATGTATGTCGATTCTACGCAGCATATGCTACCTGGACTCTGCTAAGAGAACTCCTTGAGATGAGAGATGAACTGAATATAATGTCGCGCCTGGTACCCATGGTTCAGCTCATATCATTTATAAAACCGTGCTGGCTTTATGTATAGAGGAGAGTATAGACTATGAGGTCTTGTGGCTTATCGGCCGAAAGGTTGATTTTGCGCAATACCTGTCATGACCATTCAGTGGGAAAGATGCGAAAATGCCACTACCCATGCCTTTTGCTCTTCTGTCTCTGGGACCGAATATCCTCTCGTCTGGCTGAGCAGGTCAAATGCCTCTTCTGGCACGATGTTATTGAGCACGAGCAGGCTGGCTGCCATAAGTACCGATCTGCCAAGCCCCTGACGGCAATGGATCGCAACGTGTTTTCCCTCCGCGAGATAGGTATTGAGCTGTTGTAGAAACCGGAACGTTGATGTGGAGAATGGAGGAACATGAAAATCGGGGATGGGAAAAGAAAAATAGGCGATTGTTTGCTGCTGGCAGAGGGCCTCTTCTTCCGTAAGGTCCAGATCCTGTACTTCAGGGGCAGTCAATAGCGAAACCAGAACATCGACTCCAGCCATGTGCAGGGCACGGATCTCGTCGAGCAACCAATCGCCACCGCGTGGGCGCGCCATCACGCTGACCCGCCCGGCCGGAAGTTGTTGAATGGAGTAAAGTGGTACAAGCATGGTCGGGTTCCTTCTTGAGAGTGTATCGTTGAATGTCAATTTTTGTATTTCGTTGTGATGAAGAGCGTCGCATGTTATTTGCGGGAGATAGCGATACTGTTTGTAGTATACATGGGTGGGAGGGGGGTGTCTAGATTATTCCAGACGATGTTTTGCAAGAGGCTCTAAAAGGGAGTATTGTTCGGTTCTGTTTTTATTTGAGTGCGATTGTTTTGTTCCCTGAGAGAATGTGTTATGCTTAGTGTAAAGGCAATAATGTTTTCTGTGCATGTTTAGGGTTTTTGCGAAAGTGGTAAAGGAGAGGGTGAACATGTTTGATCCACATCATAAGTATACGGTTGATGAGTATTGGCGTCTGGTTGAGGCTTTTCCTGAATATAAATATGAGTACATTGATGGCGATATTCGTATGATGACAGGTGGGAGTCCAGCGCATTCGCAAGTAGCGATCAATATTGCTATTGCGCTTGGCAATGCTCTACGCTCACAAGAGTGCAATGTGTATGGTTCTGATGCTGCTTTACAACTTACAGAGGGTCGTTTGTATTACCCTGATGTTTCTGTTTCTTGTGATCCGGCTGATTGGACACGAAAAAAGGCGTTAGAGGCTCCTGGTGTAGTAGTGGAAGTGATGTCGCCTTCAACTGAGAAGACAGACAGAACGGAAAAGCTTGATGCCTATCAGCGTTATCCTACGATCCAGGAAATTTTGCTTGTCGACTCTCGTCGTTGTCAGGTGAGGCATTATCATCGTGTTGGTACATATGAGTGGAAAGATTTCTTGTATGAACATGGAGATGATGTAATAGAGCTTGAATGTATTGGGGTTTCTTTTACCGTACGAGAGATTTATTTGAAGGTGTATCTGGAGTTAGAAGAAGAGAGATAGAAATAAAACAAGGCCCGGAGCCGATTTATTCAACCGCTCCGGGCCTTTTTATTGGTGGAGATGAGGGAGAGTCGAACTCCCTGTCCAAGAGAACGTACTAGAGAATATGCTACAAGCTTAGTCGATGTTTTTCTTTGCGCCTGGCCCTCCCACCGACAGGATGACTTGGCGCTGGCCCTCTGGTCTTTGGCGACGGTTAGAAGACGGTTACCGTTGCCGCATCGCCGCGTTTTTGGCGCCCGTATCTAGCCCCACGGGAAAAAGCTAGGCGGACGTCGCCTCACTGGTTATTAGGCAGCGAGAGCGAGTTTTGGTGTTGCTGTTTTGGCAACTATTTTTTGTCGGTTGTTTAACGAGAGTGCGTACCGACACCTCGGCTTGCAAATCTTTAATCTATCCACCTGTCGAAACCCGACATCCCCAGGTAAAGAAATTACCAGATTGTCTCTCTCTGGCCTTCTTTCTACCTCAAATTATAACATATTGCCTGACAAAACGCAAGAAAAGTCGCTTTACGCCAGTGCTTTCTGTAGAAATTTGTCCAATTGAACAATAAATCGTTCATGTATGCCTTCACCAATCTTCTGCCGCTCGTCAGAAGCCTCCACCATAAAAACCAGACGACGTCCATCTATCTCTATCAGTGTCGCGGTCGCATGCACCTTCTGACCAATAGGCGTCGCAGCCACGTGATGTACATTAATTAGCGTACCAACCGTCACATAGCCTTCATCCAGCTCATCCGCCACCGCACTCCAGGCGGCATTCTCCATCAACGCAATCATCATAGGCGTGGCAAAAACTTCAACACCACCCGCTCCAACGGCAGCCGCAGTATTGCTATAGACAACGGTGGTTTGGGCCTCCCCGATTATTCCAGGTATAAGAGACATCGGCAAGAACCTTTCTTTTTTGTTGGCATCGTACCACAAAAAAGACCTGTTGTGTCCTGGCCTATTTTTCCTACTCTTGCAAAAGAGGCTCATTCCAAAGCTATATTGCGTTTTTTCAATAGTGGTCAGCTAAATGTGCAAAATTAATAACAGAAAGAAAACAAGCGTCAGCGAAGCATGGATTGTCTTGAGCAGTTTTGGCGTATTATGCTTGCGTAACGAATTGTCAACCCAGATCCAGGTTCCCAGTATCGCCATGAGCGCGAGAATACCAATCGCGATAAAGCCAGTGACAATTTCATACTGCTGATTGTGGAAAAGTGTAGGCAGATAGCCAATCATGTGCGTGGCCGCTGCAATCACCGCCAGCCAACCGAGAAACTGGTGCTGCTTGCGGATGAACAGCAAAAAGTTGCGCGCAGGCTGCACGAAAATCGTCGTTGCCCGCTTCTTGACCGCGACGAAGCCCTGTCGCGCCAGCCATTGTGCGGCCGCATAGACGCCCATCACAACAGAGACGGCACCCAGCACATTCACAAAGATGCGCGGATTACTGAATCTGGTAAGGAGAAATCCGAAACGACCTGCGATAGAGCGCTCACTTCCAGGAACATTGCTCGCCGGAAGTGCTCCTGTACTTGCATGGGGTATAAAAAGCCAGATACATAATGTGATGCAGCCAGCCATAATGAACGTGCCAATGATCCAGGTAACCCAGTTGGGGGAAATTTTGATCGTGCGTAAGAGCTGGTATCCTACGAGCAAAACGATGAGACCGATGATGCCTGAAGCAAGAAAAAGAATAATCCCTCGTATGACTTCACGTGTCAGAAACAGTGGCATGCCTTTTTTCTCCGTGTATTGAAATTTTTTTATTTACTTATAAGAGAAGCTATCCAGGTCGGTATGATATCAAAGAAATGTGAGATTGGCGTGAGATTCGGTACAATTTGGTCTGAGGGACAATGCAATCAAAGATGCCCGGGTTGCTGTGCTGGATAAGCTCAATAGCGTGATATGATGAAGGCGAGGCCGTAATTATAAGCACTGAATCATCTCTTATTGCTTGAAGGAGAAAATAGCTGTATGAAAGCTTTGCAACGGGTTGCACATCGTGGCGGGGCAGGACTGGCCCCGGAAAATACGCTGGCGGCATTTCGTAATGCACTGACTTTACCGATAGATGCTGTTGAGTTGGATGTACAGATGAGCCGTGACGGGCAGGCGCTGGTGTTTCATGATGCCACCATGGAGCGCTTGACGGACGGCCAGGGGAATATGCTGGATCTGGATTATGCGTATTTGCGGTCGTTGAATGCTGCGGCCCATTTCCGCGGCGGTTGGCCTGAGCCGCAACAGATACCGACCCTGCGCGAAGTCCTGGAACTGGTGCGCAATCGGGCTCAGGTCTATCTCGAGATCAAAGCAAGCGAACGCGATGGCGTCTATGGACGCTATCCGCATATTGCCAGAGCAGTCGTGAACGAGCTGCGTGCTCTGAATATGCACAAGGATGTCTTGATCATCTCTTTTGATTGGGATGTATTGCACGAAGTGCGTCTTCTGGATGAGCGTCTGCAAACCTCCGCCATTGTCTCGAAGGACAACTGGGCGGACTATGATGAGCAGAGCATCGAGAAGTTGTTGACTACCGTGGGGAAACTGGGCGTGTCCGCCGTGAGCTTTGATCATACTCTCTTCACTGAGGCATTGTTGGCCCAGGTGCACCGAAGAGGTTACAAGTTTGCCCTCTGGACCGTGAATACGTTAGAGGAGCTACAACGCCTGCATGCCGCAAAGGTGGACTCACTGACTACCGATCGACCAGACCTTTTTGCTAGTATTTAATTGTACTTCTGTGCTAGCAAGTGGCCTAAAGCGGCGTCTTCTTTTACACTAGAAGACGTTGTTTGTTTTTAATGGCGCTTTCTTGCTAAAGAAAAAGCGAAATCAGGAAGATGAAGCTATTACCTTTTTGTAACAAGGTGACGATATGTGTCTCTTTCTGCTAGTTGTCCGTTCTATTTAGCAAGAACGGTAAAGGTACCATGCTCTACAATCATCGAATTATCGTATGTTATAATGTGCGCTGGTCAGAGTGTTTTATGAAAAAAATAGATAATCACCCAAGGCTGTGAGCGGAGAAAACAAAGAATGCAACAAATCGAAGTACCAGTCGAGACCATAGAGACAGAACCTCGCGCTTCAGGGGCTGCGGCCCAGCAGGTTGCTTTGTCATTTGTGATTCCTGTCATGAATGAGGAGCAAAATGTTCGCCTCTTATTTGAAAAATTGGCGAGTCAGATAGGACAACTGGATAAAAGTTTTGAAGTGATATTTGTGGATGATGGGAGCACGGATAATACGTTCGCCGAACTCGTGAAGTTGCGCGAGGAGAACCTCGGGATTATACGCATTATTCGCTTTCGTGGCAATTTTGGCAAGACGCCTGCGTTGGTAGCTGGCTTCAGTCGTTGTCGTGGCGAAGTCGTTTTCACGATGGATGGCGATCTACAGGATGATCCGGAGGAGATTCCCCGCTATCTTGAGAAGCTGAACGAGGGATATGATCTGGTAACAGGTTGGAAATTTCCCCGCTTAGATCCTCTGCTGTCAAAGACGTTTCCCTCGCGTGTGTTTAATCGCCTGGTCAGTATCATGACCGGTGTGCATTTGCACGATATTAACAATGGCTTTAAGGCTTATCGCCGTGAAGTGGTGACGGACCCACACCTGAAGCTGTATGGAGACTTCCATCGGTTTGTGCCGGTCGTCGCAAACTGGCGAGGGTACCGCATCGCTGAGATTAAGGTGCGGCACCACCCAAGAAAATTTGGCGTTTCCAAGTTTGGCGCAAAACGTTTTGCCCGTGGCCTCATCGATTTATTGAATGTCTTGTTCCTGACCTCATTTTTGCGCAATCCTCTGCGTCTTTTCGCTCCACTTGGCTTCTGGTCGTTTGTCGTGGGTGCCCTCGTCGAGCTTTCGGTGCTTATCCGTAAAGTGTTCTTTGCGAAGCCTATACACGATCAACCTCTGGTCTTTGTGGGGCTGCTACTGATTGTGTTTAGCGTTCAGATTGTGCTGGCCGGGTTGCAAAGTGAGATGATACGCCACTATGCCTTCCAACGCGGAGAAGAGTATAGCATTAAACAGGAATTGGATTAGCCGCACTGTTGCGTACTGCACAGCGATAACTTGTATTATCAATCAAAATGAGATCGGATCGTTTTGTGTTGTATGATAGCCAGGTTGCCTGAGCATTGTGGATGTGGGAGATGGCGCATGAGTAAAAGATATTCTCTTTTTTCATCCTGCCAGCTATATCGGGGCAGAGGAAATAGGCATGCCTAGAATACATGAATGTAATATGCTTTTCTGTAGCAATAGAGGAGGGGCGGAGAATGAGTAGTACAAGTTGGAAGAAACGCCTCTCTGTTTTAAGCAATCGTCTTTACTTGTATCCAGAACCGGAACCGATGCCTCGCTCACGCTTATTCTGGCTGGGTTTTGGCATGGTGACGGTGATCGTGTTGTTATTCTGTAGCTATTTTACTCTGTATATGGTAACTCAGCACGATGCTTTTTTAACCAATGCAGAAGATCTGGGGATAATGGATCAGGCGATCTGGAATACTCTGCATGGGGATATGTTGCATATGACGATTTGCAACATTATCAGCGATACCAACTGTGTGACGCCCGCAGGGTATACGCGTTTTGCAATCCATTTTGAGCCCATTCTTTTTCCTATCTCCTGGATCTATTTCTTCTGGCCATCACCCAAAACGCTGCTTGTCATTCAAACGCTGGTGGTAGGCCTGGGTGCCTATCCAGCGTTCTTGCTGGCAAGATTGCGTCTACGCAGCGAGATGGCAGGTGTGGCAATTGCACTCTTATATCTACTCTATCCAGCCTTGCAACAGGCGGTTGTGTATGATTTCCATGCCGTTACGCTTGCCGCTGCCTTCCTGATGTTCATGTTCTACTGTATGTATACACGACGAACGGTCTGGATGTTCGTTTTTGCGCTGCTCGCTATGGCCTGCAAAGAAGAGATGCCGCTGGTCATTCTGATGTTTGGCCTCTGGATATTTGTGTTTCAGCGGCGCTGGAAGAGTGCATTGGGGCTGATTGCGCTGAGTGGAGCCTGGTTTGCGCTCAGCTTTGGCTATATCATTCCTCACTTCAGCCCAACGGGAAAGCACTTGCTGATTTCCCGCTATAATGGCGCAACGGATTTAATAAAGCAGTATGGCATCCTGCACTTATTGCGGCATCCGCATCTCTTTTTACAGCCTTACTTGCTGGACTATTCGCATGCCGCCTACTTGCATATTCTGTTGGCTCCGGCAGGCTATATCCCGTTACCTGGGGATCTGCCATCATTGTACCTGTTGTTTTTTGCCCCCTGGATCGTTGTTATATCGCTGCCTTCCTTTGTAATTAACCTTTTGAGCTCCTCCGATAATATGTATAGCGGGCTGTTTCAGTATAATGCTGAAATCGTGCCGGTATTGGTGTTCGGAGCCATTGAAGCGATGGTGCTCATTTTGTGGGTGGCTCAGTTGGTATTGGCACGTCTCAGTACGTGGAAGCGCGTGAAGGTTACTGAGAATGAAGCCGCCCTTGAGGCTCCCAGACGGCGCTGGGAGAATGGCCGCATGCTTCAGAGTGGATTGCTGGTTCTCCTCATCTCGTTTTCGGTATTCAGTGCTATGCGGCTGGATTTCACGTTTCATGGGCAGATGCCTTTTGCTTATGGCTACCAATGGCCGCAGAAGACGAAGCATTCTGATCTGGCTCAAAAGTTTATCGATATGATTCCTGCGGGCGCAACCGTTTCCGCCCAGACCAAGCTGGTGCCCCATCTGAGCCAGCGCAAATACATTTATATGTTCCCCTATGGCGTAGATCATGCGGAATCAGAGTACATCTTGCTGGATGTGACCGGAGATGTTTACCCGTTTTATGGCTCAACGGACTATATACGCGAGGTAAAGACGGTCTTGCGCAGTGGACAATATGGGATAGAAGCAGCCCAGGATGGGTATTTGTTACTCAAGCGTGGTTTGCCTGCCCCCACCCTTGCGCCCTACACGCCGATCGTACCAGGCCCATCGTTTAATGCGATCAATAATGGCGAGCTAGGATATACCTTACCGCCGAACTTTTGCTCGTATGTAACTACTGGCACGCCAAAGAATATACCCAATCCTGTCCAGGTCGATTTTGGTTCGCCAGGACATGGCAGCATCTCTCTGCTCGGTTCTAGCGTTGGGGCCCCCACGGACTTCAGCCTGGGGAGCGGCTACATGAGCGTCACTACCTACTGGCGTGTGAATAGCCCG
The DNA here is from genome assembly GCA_035493895.1 of Ktedonobacteraceae bacterium. Classification (GTDB taxonomy): domain Bacteria; phylum Chloroflexota; class Ktedonobacteria; order Ktedonobacterales; family Ktedonobacteraceae; genus DATJHM01. The sequence goes on along the minus strand of DATJHM010000337.1, from coordinate 4,326 downwards.
GTCCAGGAGGCGCAAAAGGTCATCCTGTATATGCAGGATGGTCAGGGTAAAGACCATTTTGTGACCGCCGATTTCCCTGATGTCTACTGGTGCCAGACCAATACCTGGAAACCAGGAACGATTATTACCTTGAAGAGTAAGGTTTTTGGTATTCAAACCACACATGTTCCGTATGGAGTAGCCCATATGTCCGTGGCACTTATACCTCTTATACAGCCATCGAATAAAATGATGGATAGTAATGTGCGGCTTCCTGTGCAGGATGCGCATGCAAGTCCCGAAGTGAATAAGGGCGCAAATTCAGTAGAGCTCAAGACGTTTACTATTGTGGGCTGAAGATTATGAGAGTTTTTGTTCGCTTGTTGAGCCAGAAGGTGCATAGGTCTCCACAGAGAGGTTTAGTAACGGCACTGCTAACCTAGAAATTGAAAGAGGATGTCGCGATGGGTATTTATTTGGGGCAATTACCACCCGCAGAGGTCGCACGCTTCAAGGCTGAATTAGCAGAGACCTTGATTGCCAACTTCTGTTATCCGAGATTTTTTGATCAGCGGACGCAAGCCTTGCGCATGCGTCCCGTTGATCGCGCGAAGAGGCAGGAGGTCTGGCTCTATTTGAGCAGCGTCGATTTCACGCAATGGAGCCGGATTGACCTGCTTTCTCCCGATTTCCAGGTACAGATTGAGCGTCTCTTCATCCAATTTGTGCAACGGAACCGGGCGTTTTTCGGCGAGCAGGGACGTAGGCGCATGTCGGATATTCGCATGCTGATCGGGGACGCATCGGGGGGCGTGGTGCAGGGGTTGCGTGGGCATCTCACGGGGCAGAAGGGCAACCATCCCTTTGGGAGTCCTCGCCCGGTCATCTCCTGGTCGGCGCTGACTAATGGTAAAACGGAGATTGGGTGGGAACAAATTTCGGCCTCGACGATACTTTTGCAGCAGCAATTGCAAGAGGTGCGAGGCGAAGTGAGGTCAGCACCCGTCGCTGAGCCACGCACTGCGCCCGCGACTCCTCGCAGGTCTATGCGTACCGGTGGGGAGACAAATATAAGTGTCGAGCAATCTGGACCCGTTTCGCCAGCGGCAGCCTCGGCGGCTACACAGACTCCGCTGCGTCCGGTCTCGCCTATGCAGGGAGGCCGAAGGGTGTCAGCGCCCCTGTCATCACCGATGCCTGCCACGGCGGCTCCTGCTGCCTCGGTAGCCGCGCCCACTCCCCTCCGGCGAACAGAGACGCCCACCGGACACCCTGAGGTGGTATCTACTCCCCAGCCTGTGAGAGGTGCCCCCACAGAATCTCGCAAGAGTGGACCATTGTCTCCTGAACGCACATCTATGTCGATCACCGCTTCGAACGCAGCCGTCCAGGCGAGATCGGTAGCTTCGCAGGAGTCGTCTCTGCTTAACTCTCTCGCAGAAGGGCAGAACGTAATCGGGGAGGATGTGGCAATTTTTGACCAGATGCGTCATCAACTTGTGGTCTGGCTACGCATCGAGGCCGTGACGGCAGGCATCGAAATAGGGGGATTGAGTCCCGCCCAACTATTGGATGCGTTACGGCAGCAGGGGCGGCAGGATGAGACCCGATTACAGGTCGTCTCATCGCTGCTGAATCTGGCCAATCAGGTAATCAAAGCCGGGACCGTGAGTCTGTTGGATTATAAGCAGGCATTGATGCTGCACTTAATGCATACAAGACGCTAAATTTAAAACGTCTCTGCTTCCTCGCGTAGAGGCGCGGCTTGTCCGCGCCCACTACGCATCAACCCGAATGACACGCGGGCGCGACGAGCCCGGCCCCTCCCTGTCCTATTTTGCGGACCATGTCTACATCCCTCGAAGAAACGCTGAGGTAGGGATCGCGCTTTATGCCGATCCAATACGCATCAACCTAAGGCCGAGAGGGAGAATTCGCCCAAGCCCAGTAGAGGCACAGTTCCGTTATCACTCCACCGTGCCTCTACTGTATCCAAAATCCTGCCTGTCCGCGAGCTCCACGGCCCTTAGGTTGATGCGTATTGATCGCGCTTTATGCCGATCCGCGTCCCCCCCACCATCTTCATGCCGTCGAAGAAGCCGTGGCCGTAATGGCCGGGAGGAGTTCACGCAGCGTCTCCAGCCAGTTTGAGCCGAGAAGGCGGCGGGGAATGCGGATAATCCCTTGCTGGACACGCGCATCATTGCGGAAGCGGCGATAGAGTACGATGCGGTTAGGCACGATGGTGCGTTTCACCGTCAGCACAAATTCATTGTCTTTCAACGAGATTGCCTCGTAGCCCAGTTGGGTCGCCTCGACTTTTAAGCGTACTAATGCGAGGAGATTTTGCACTGGCGGCGGCGGTGGACCGAAGCGATCGGTCATCTCGGCGGTCATGGATTCGGCCTGCTCGGGCGTGTTCAGATTGGCCAGACGCTGGTAGAAATTGACTTTGAGCGTACGATCACCAATGAAATCATCGGGGAGATAGGCATCGAGGGGCAGATCTACGGTCGTATTGAGCGTGCCAACCTCAACCTGCTTGCCCTGGATTTCCTGAATAGCATCGGCCAGGAGCTTACAATAGAGATCGAAGCCGACCGTGTTCATAAAGCCAGATTGCTCGGCCCCCAGGAGATTGCCCGCGCCACGGATCTCCAGATCTTTCATGGCAATACGGAAGCCCGCTCCAAGCTCCGTAGCCTCAAAGATTGCCCGTAATCGCTTCTCCTGAATTGGCGTTAACTTTGCATCTTTGCCATAGAAGAAGTACGCATACGCCTGCTGCGTGGCACGACCAACGCGTCCACGCAATTGATAGAGCTGAGAGAGGCCGAAGTAGGCCGCATTATTGACGATAATCGTGTTCGCATTCGGAATATCCAGGCCATTTTCGATAATTGTTGTTGAGATCAATACATCATATTCCCCATTTGAGAAATCAACCATGACCTTTTCGAGCTGTTCTTCGTTCATCTGACCATGCCCGACGGTGACACGGGCCTCGGGGATCAGACGTTGTAGCTTCTGGGCGATGATCTGAATGCCCTGAACGCGATTGTGTACGAAAAAGACCTGACCGCCGCGATCAATCTCGCGCAAAATGGCCTCGCGGATCAATTCATCGTTGTGCTCACGAATCGTCGTACGAATAGGGAGGCGCTCCTGAGGTGGCGTTTCAATCACGCTCATGTCACGCAGATTGACCAGGGACATATGGAGTGTACGCGGAATGGGCGTGGCCGTCATCGTGAGGACGTCGATCTCGCTGCGCATCTGTTTCAGGCGTTCTTTGTGCACTACGCCGAAGCGCTGTTCCTCGTCAACGATCATCAGGCCCAGATTGAAAAAGACCACGTCCTTTTGGAGCAGGCGATGCGTGCCAATCACAATGTCGACCTTGCCAAATGCCAGATCTTCCAGCGTCTTTTTCTGTTCTTTTTCGGTACGGAAGCGGCTGAGAAGTTCGACGCGCACCGGGTAGGCTTTCAGGCGCTCTTTGAAGGTATTATAGTGCTGTAATGCCAGAATCGTGGTCGGCACCAGAATCGCCACCTGACGCTGATCGAGGACTGCTTTAAATGCCGCGCGTAGAGCCACCTCAGTCTTACCATAGCCAACGTCGCCGCAGACCAGACGATCCATCGGACGCGGACGTTCCATATCGGCCTTGACCTCATCAATCGCACGCGCTTGATCGGGCGTTTCTTCAAAGGCAAAGCCATCTTCTAATTCCTGAAGCCAGGGCTGCTCAGAATCGGGCGGGAACGCATGACCAGCCGCTGCCTCACGAGCACTATAGAGCTTCAACAGATCGCGTGCAATATCCTGGACATTCTCCTTGACCTTCGATTTGGCGCGCGTCCATTCGCTCGTGCCCAGCTTACTGAGCGCCGGAACTGACTCACCCATGCCAATAAAGCGTGTGACGCGGTCGAGCTGATCGGTAGGAATGTAGAGTTTATCGGTGCCCGCGTAGTGAATCAGGAGGTATTCGCGTTCGACGCCGGTCAGATTCAGCTTCACGAGGCCCTCAAAGCGACCAATGCCGTGCTCCTGGTGAACCACGTAGTCGCCGGGATTGACCTCGGAGAGGAAAGATGCGGGCGTAACTGGCTTGCGGCGTTGTGCACCACGACGTTTCGACCAGCCAAAGATTTCGGTGTCAGTGTAGACATAAAGCGATAGCGTGCGGCACTGCCAGCCTTCGGGCATCTGGCCCTGGATCAGTGTGAGCGTACCGGCCTCGGGGAGCTGATTAATGTTGGTGCCCGGGCTAACATGGATCGTCGCTTCTTGCAGGATACTCTCGTCGCTGAGCACCTCAGCCATACGCCGGGCCTGAGC
>DATJHM010000336.1:0-23897 GCA_035493895.1 Ktedonobacteraceae bacterium | reverse complement strand
GCTGATCCTGGCTCCCAATCTGCTCACGCTGGGAGCTATTCTCGCCCTCCTCTTTTTTCTTTTCCCCGTCTTTGATGTCCTGCAACGGAGCCTGCGTATGGCGCTGATCCCCGATGCCTTGCAAGGTCGCATCAATAGTGTGTATCGGCTGATTGCCTTTAGCAGTAACCCTGTCAGTATGGCCCTGACCGGATTTCTGCTCCAGAGCGCCGGTACGACGTTCACTATCCTCCTGGTTGCAGGCGGTTTTACGCTTATTGCCCTCTCAGCCACGCTCAATCCACACATGCGTCGGGCCGCCGCCTGAAAAAACGGTGTATACTGGTCGTGCGGACGGTTCCGTGTGAGCACGCTGGGAAAAGTTTGTGGCCTTTACACGCGTGCCTGGATTCTACAGACATGCTTCCTCATCACCACATGAGGAAGCATGTCTTTTTTTGGAAACCGGAAACCGGAAATGTTAAAGCCACGCAAAACCAGATCCCAGCACCATATACACCCCCAGCGTCGCCACAACAAAGAGAAACAGCGCTCGCCCCTGCATAACTCGCCCGAGCACAACTACCTCGGGCAAACTCAGACCCGAGGCTGCGATCATAAAGGTGAGCACAATCCCTGCCTGCGCTCCATGCTGGATAAACGAGAGCCCCAGAGGGATCAGCAACAACACATCCGCATAGATCACGCTCCCCAGCAACACGGCCAGCAGTATACCCGGCATAAGCCCCCATTGTCCCAGACTCATCACGCTTTGCGTCGGAATAAGCACATCTATCAGCAGACCGCCCAGCGTTGCCAGCGCCAGCCAGGGCAGAAACCGCCGCGTCAACTGGCTCCCCAGAAAGGTCGCTCTTTTGAATGCCAGCCACCTCTTCCCCGGCGCTGGCTCTTCCTCCTCAAGCCAGAGATAATCGCGCAGCACTCGCTCACGAGGCATACGCCCGATCACCCAACCAACACTGATAGCTGCAAGCAAACAAACTGCGATATAGAACAGGGCATCTCTCCAGCCAAAGACCACGAAGAGCAGGATAATCGCTCCCAGGTTAATCGTTGGCGAGGCCAGCAAAAAAGAGACCGCTGGCCCCGGTGGCACTTCGACCTCCAGCAGTCCCAGGAAAAGCGGCATCGCGGTACAGGTACAGAACGGTGTGGCCGCACCCAGCAGTGCCGCCAGCACATTGCCCGATAGTCCAGGATAGCGCAGAAACACGCCACTCAGCCGCTTCAATGAAAGGGTTTGCTTCAGATAAAAAGCCACTGTGGCTGTACTGAACAACAATACACCAATAAAGACGAGCAGCGCCGGAAAGAGCACCAGTTGATACCAGGGAATTGCTGATGAGATGAAGGTCATTATGACTCTCCCCGGATTGTCTCCTGCGTCTCGTGCTCGCTGTACATCTCTTCGCTCGCTATCTGGGGCGTACGCGCACGCATATTGTGCATATACTTCGGTCGATGCAATGTGTTATAAGAGCAAAAGGGCATGATCTTCCCATCCGGCAGCACATGATGAACACAGCATTTCTTGGCCGAGCGCACATCAAAGTTCCAGGCATCCATGAATGCGATGATCACTATCCGGAACATATTCTCATACAACAGACCACCATGCTCTTTCTGCGTCAATGCCTGGGGCGCTACCGGAAAACAGCAACTAAAGTCGTAGAGCGCATTCCCAGTACTCAGCGGCGTCGAAGCGGACCAGAGACGCATCAGCGCGGACCCCACGACATCTTTCACATCATCAATGCGAAAATTAATCTGGTTGCCCACGACATCCAGGTAGGATTTAACATCGATATAGCGCGGTAGCGGCTTGACTTTCTTCCCTTTCACATACGCGTAGGTCATGCTGATACAGTCGCTATGGCAGGGCAACGGCACAAAGTCGTTTTTCTGAAACATCCCATCCGTCTGTTCCGCAACGGCGCGAATCACATCCGGCACCGTGGTCCGATCCATCGCGTTGAAGTCCTCGTGACGGCCAACATTAGTCACGGGCTGAAAGGTCACGCCGCGCACCATCTTCTGCTCAATGCCGAATGTGACAATCGCGCCAATCTCATCCTCGTTCACCCCACGCGCAATCGTTGCGGTGAGATTGATGGGAATCTCGTATTTCGTAAGATTGGCGATAGCCTGCATCTTGATCTCACGCAGGTCCAGACCTCGCAGCGCTTCGTACGTGCTCTGGCGAAACCCATCAAATTGCAGATACACCTCGAAGTTCCCTTTAAAAGCGCTCAACTGGCGCACAAAGGCTTCGTCACGCGCGATACGGATACCGTTAGTGTTAATCATGATGGCCTTAATCCGTTTGCGCCTCGCCATCTCTAAAATCTCGATCAATTGTGGATGAATCGTTGGTTCGCCGCCGCTGAACTGCACGACATCGGCATACCCTTCGTTCTCAACCACGGTATCCAGCATCCCTTCGACCTCTGCCAGCGGAGAAAAACGACCCACCGCCGAATCCGCAAAACAGGTTGGGCAACGCAAATTGCACGCTTCTGTAATCTCCACAAGCGCCAGACAGGTGTGCTGCTCATGATCGGTGCAAAGTCCACAGTCAAGCGGACACCCTTTCTCGACGGGCGTCTGAAAATGGCGCGGCAGCGTCCCCGGCTTATTATACGAACTCTGGCTCAGATAATACGCGGCATCCGAGGAGAGCAGGGTGCGCACCTGCCCATGCTCGGGACAGGTTTTGAGCATATAGACTTTGTTCTCTTGCAAAATAACCTTGGCCTGAATGACCTTTAAGCAGGTCGGGCAAAGACTGTTCGTAAAATTATGATAAATATATGCCCGATCATGCCGCTGCATCAGCGGATCTTCCAGCCCTGGTATCGGCGCTGCCTCCACCGGCTTCACCGGCTCATTATTGACACGTAAACGACGCCCGGGAATTTTCCGCATAACAGTGGTTCCTTCCTCTCACGATGTTCTCTCTCGAACAAATCGCACTAATGAGCACAATAACGACCAGTACAGCTCGCGACACACGCTATATGCCACACGACAGGGGTCACAAAAATCATCGTCAGCAGACCATATCCCACGAAGCGCGTACGAGGGTCTAGCGGACAAGCTATTGCCGACACTACTACGATGAAATACGTCACGAAAGCCAGCGTCATCAAGGTGCTAGAAACATGGCTGGCTAATCCTCCCATAGCAAGCAAGATAAGCGCCGTCGGTATGCCACCCACAGCCAGACCGATCAGGTATGCCACAAAAGGATGCAGCGGAATCCGTGGCTCAATGATCCTGGGAGGCTTCTGTTGTTGCTGCCCCATACACTATCTTCCTGTGTAAATGACGACGCAAGCTATGTACCACACCACAGGAGCTACAAAAACCATGGTCAACAGGCCATAGCCGATGAAGCGCGTACGAGCAACGAGCAGACAAACTATTGCTCCAATTATTGAAAGGAGATATATCATGAGACCCAGCGTCATCAGTGTGCCAGAAATCTGGCTGGCTAATCCCCCAACTGCGAGTACAATAAGCACCGCAGATATACTTCCCAGAGCCAGACCGATCATATATGCCACGAAAGGCCTGAGTGGAACTGGTGGCTCGACAATCCTGGGTGGCTCTGGTTGTTGCTGACCCATACACTATCTTCCTTCTTTTTCAGCGCCTTACTGACCACGCTCACCTGACCAGTAGAGGCGCGGTGCAGCGAGAGCGGAACTGCGCCCCCGTCCCCCACCGGCCATCTCGCCCTCATACATCCTTCTCGAACGCACTTTCAGAAAAGACGCCATGACCTTTGACAGAGCACTATACGGTAGAGGTAGCCTGCCCTTCCGGTATACTTCCGGAAACCTGAGACAACCGTTGGCGATAATACGAACGGCAGAGGCTATACCCAAAACTCAGAATCGTCGGAATATAGAGCACCTGCACCAGCGTCAACCCGAACAGCACCTGCGGATCGGCGCGTGTAAAATCCACCAGGAACCGCAAACAGCAATAGCCCACAACATACAGCTTGAAGAGGTCACCAGACTGAGGCATACGCTTACGTGCGTAGAGGATCAGCGCAAATAACAGGAGAAGCAAAACCAGCTCATAGAGTGCAGACGGTTGGCGGCGTACCCCATCCTGCATCAGAGCCCAGGGGAGATCACTGGGCTTGCCAAAGGGATCGCCGCCCAACACATTGCCCAGCCGACCAATCGCCTGCGAGATTGGCAACGCCAGCGTGAAAATATCGCCCGTCGAGTAGCGAATACCATTCAAGCGTTTCACCAGCAGCACGCCCAGATAGCCGCCAAAAAAAGCTCCGGTCCAGGCCTGCCCACTATACCAGAGCACCGGGAGATCGCGGATAAACGTCTGAGGTCCCAGAAAGATCAGCATGCTCGCTTTGGCCCCGATCATCCCCCCACCCAGCGCGCCCAGCGCCACCCGCAAAATAACCTCTGCCGCACGATCCAGGCGTTTCGCCTCGTGGTAGGTAATCAGCCCACCAACGATGAATGCACAGAGAAAGAGAAGCGAATACGTGGAAATGGCATACGACCCAATATGTACCCACGGATACATCGAACACCTCTCAAATTCGTATTCTCGCTCAAACAAATAACGCTAACAACCACGATAACCGTAGATAGTTACCATACAAGCTATGTGCCACACCACAGGAGCTACAAAAGCCATAGTCAACAAACCGCGCACACGCACGCTCATCAGACAAACTATCCCGCCTATGAGTACCAGCAGATACATAGAGCAACCCAATTGCGTCAACACACCAGCTAAGCGGCAGATGCCTTAAACTAACTATGCATCTTTACATACGTAATTAGATTAACGTTCATCACTCCCGTAGAATCTCGGCTCGCCCACAATGTCACGTAGATAAGGGAAATCACGCATCAATCCCGTAGAGTCGCCGCTTGTCTGCGACCGGGTCGACGACGAGGTAGAAGATGGCCGCCCCCGTTCGTACCGCCCCCCAGGCCAGTAGGGACGCCATTCAGCTGCGGCTTCATGGCGTCCGCGAACTCCCTCGATCCCGCTCGCCCTACAGACGTGGCATTCCGCCCTTCCCCCATTTCGCTTGCCGCAGAAAACGTGTGTCATGACGTTTGACTGCGTCCCACTGGTCTGTCAAGCGCCATGGCGTCTTTTCTCCCGCCATGAACACGCGCTTGAGAAGCTCGTAGGAGGGCGAGATGGCCGGTGGGGGCGGACGCTGAGAACAGAGGCAACGAAGGTGGTCAGAGCACGACGGAAATGATGGGAGATTCTCTTTCTCTCCGTGACATTGCGCTTTCTGCCATTTCCTCCCACAAATTCATCCCGCGAAACAAATCTTGCATTACCCCCTTCAGAAATCTCACCACCTGCCGAATATCTATAAGAGAAGAGGCAAAAAGACCCCTCTCCCAGTTCTCACAACAACGATGTCGCCTGAGGGAGAGACAGTGCAGCATCAATAATGGGGGAACGTGTAGGACTGGTGCAGGGGAGTGTAGGGGGAAGATCTCGCTGCAATCGGCATGTATGCAGGCTGTGTAGCATGTGTAGCCTTTTTAGAATTTTTCTCGTAGCGCATCAGTGTAGCTTCTGTAGCATGTGTAGCCTTTTTAGAATTTTTCTCGTAGCGCGTCACCCAAAAGATCCCAATCGCCTCTGTCTCACCTTTCAAGGGCCCATGTAGCCCTGGTGTAGAAGCGTGTAGGGTCAAGATCCCCATCACATCCACCTTTGTGTAGGATGTGTAGCACTTTTACAATTTCATACCGTATCACCAATTCGCCTGGGAAACACGGATCGGCACCGCTTCCCTTCGCCCAACATTACAGGTAGGAGCAGGGCTTTATCCCTGCCCGATTTCGCGTTATCCCTGCCCAGTTCCGCGTTATCCCTGCCCAGTTCCGCGTTATCCCTGTTATGTTTCGCCTGCTATTCGCTCAGCATCTGCTCAAAACCGATTCCCGGTCCGCTCGGAGCATGCACCAACCCATGCTGATCAACAGCAACTTCACGTTGAACAGGATTGGAGGTAACCAGCGACTCATAATACGTGGTATTCGAAATAGCCATACACAGGTGACGATGCACAATATTGCTCCCATGCACCTCCGCGCGCAAGCGAAAAGAGTCCGCAAGGTGCGCAATACGCATCGCGCCGGTCAGTCCACTCAGCCTCTCGCCGTACATTGGCAAGCAAACAATACATTTTAGCAAAAGCTCATTTCGTCAGGGTGGTTCTGCCATTCGTCGTGGTAGGATGAGTTCAGGATCGCTGTTCCACAGCTTCTGGCACCTCGCATGCACTCTCACCTGCCTTCGTGAGCCATTCTTCCTTCCCTCTAGCCGCCATTACTACGAGTATCACGCCCCCAATCAGGAGCCAGATACCAACGGTTGGTAGTCCATAAACAATGGGGGCCGCTGGTAAGGGATTGAACAACTCATAGGCGAGCCAGACCAGCGCCGCCAGCGAAATCAGTGGAAAGATGGCGTGGTAGAAGACATTGAACTCGCTACGGTACTGCCGCCAGTAGAGGAAGAATACGCCTATGTTCCCCATAGCATAGATGATGATCACGGCCAGCTCTACCACAAAACTCTCATAAAAGTACCCATTGGCCGCGCCAATCCACCAGAATAGCAGCAGACCCGTCACGAGATTCACCAGGAATTGCAAGGCGATGGTGTTGACAGGCGTCTTGTACACGGGATGGACGCGCGTGAGAATCTTCGGCAGTGAGCCGGAACGTGCCATAGCGTACCACATGCGCGATCCCATATTACTACAGGCTATCGCGAGTGCAATCGTCGAGTTCAAGAGCGCAAACAAGATCAGCCACCAGACCGGTCCCCAGACACGCTTGGCGACCACAACAGCAGGCAGTTCCGCCGAAGAGGACAGCGACCCAATGTTATTGGTCCCCCAGCCAATGATGATGGCCCAGGTCACGAAGATCAAGAAGACACCAAGCAAGATGATCGAACCGATCACGGCACGGGAGACATTCTTTGTCGGATCCTCGGCCTCCTCTGCCAGTGGTGCCGCTCCGTCCCAGCCGGTGAATGCGAGCAAAGAGAAAATAACAGCCACGGCGAATCCACCAAAACCAACTTTTGAGATGTTGGCGGGATTGTAGGAGATGAAGTTCACACCTCCAGGACCAGGATTGGCAGTAGCCCAGAACCCCAGCAGCACAACAAGCCCCATCTCTATCAATCCCAAGGTCAGTACCGTTCTACTTGAGATGGAAACATCTCGATACTGGAGCAAGGCGACACCGACCACGACTACGATCATAAAAACGGTCGTAAACCAGGACCAGTTGAGATGCCAGTTTGCCTGGATTTCCTGCTGCAAGATGTTGCCCATGTACACCGACACGACACCCGCAACCGTAGGCGCGTACAGGATGAACAACCAGGCAACGATCCACCCCGCCCGGGGATGGATGCTGCGACTGATGTATGTATAGTAACCACCGGCGGTTGGCATCTTCTTCGTATATTGAACCAGGACTATGCCAAGCAAGAGGGTGATGACGAAAGCGATAGGATAAGCAATGGGGGAGGTAATCCCCGCAAATCCTACAATCACAGAAAGATTAAATAAAGCGGCGATTGCGGGCGCGATGGTCGTGACGCTCTGCATCAACATTTCTGGCAGGTGCAAGGCCCCGGCATTGAGTTCGGTCCGCGCTACCATATGCTCTCCATGCCGAGCGGATTCAGCACGTATATCACGACTATCTTTCGCTGAAGTGAAATCTTCTGAGGCCATAACTCTCCTCTCTTCGCACGTTCGATTGCAACGATGACCCAGACCGACCTGGGATGATGTCTTCATCAAAACTACCTGGGACAACCTACCGATACCTGAATCACTGGAGCACCTCCTCAGAACGAGGACCTTTTCCATGCTCCTCGCGCGACATTGACTGCTCCTTTCGCTCTCACTGGCATTCATCATCTCAATTCAGCTTGTCGCGGCGGAGCGTCCCCGTCCTCCTCAAAAGCCCCCAGCGCAAAGAGCATGGCTTTCTGGGCCGGCGTGAGTCCTTGCGTTCTGGTGATATTCAGCCGTTCGTATGGTCGATCGCGTTGCAGCGTCCGCACCGGCTCAATACTCTGTAAATCCCACACCTTGATAGAACCATCCTCACTACAACTGGACAACAGGCGACCATCGGGGCTGATCTTAAGTGCGTGGACAGCTCCTTGATGCGCCTTGCGCATGGCCAGGCATTTCCCACTCTGCACCTCCCACCAACGCAGGTTCCCATCGCTATCTCCACTCACCAACTGATCCCCCAGCTTATTCCAGACGACGGCAGAGACCTCATGGGGTAGCCCTTCAAAGGTGCGTATGCGCTTCCCGTTGTCGGTATGCCAGAGGAACAATTCCCCGCTGCTTCTGCCTCCCCCCCCACTTGCCAGCCAGGTGCCATCGGGACTCCACGCCACCGTCGCGACCTTGGCGCTGTGCTCGTGGAGTGTCTGGAGCAGCATACCATCGGTGGCTCGCCACAGACAGATGATCCCGTCATCCCCACAACTTGCCAGACGGGTGCCATCGGGACTCCACGCCACGCGACGGACCCAGGTCAGATGAACATGCCCAACCCAGCGGCGGCTCAGAGCAAGCGTATCCCAGACATACACCCCATACTTATAGGTGCCACTGGCTAGCAGGTGCCCATCGGGACTCCACGCCACATCCATGAATTGCGTGTCGGAGTAGTCGGGATCATGAAGGATCTGCATACTGGCTTTCGTGGCCGGGTCCCAGAGCCGAAGAGCATTGTCCCACCCGGCGCTAGCCAGCAGTCGCCCATCGGGACTCCAGGCGACTCCATGCACGACCCAGCGATGTCCACGCAACGCCCTGGGCAACGTCTCTCCGGCCACATCCCAGAGCGTCACCAACATATCGGTTCCTACACTGGCCAGCCGTTGCCCATTCGGACTCCACGCCACGTCGTAGAGCGCGACCGCGTAGCCCTGGATGATGCGTACGCATTGCCCACCCTCCACGTCCCACACGCGCAGAGTCCTATCTTCACTGCCACTGAGCAAGCGGCTGCTATCTGGCATGAAGGCGATGCTATACACAGGAGCGGTATGCCCCTGCAATACTGTCCGACAGTTGCCCGACTCCGCATCCCACAGCCGGATCGTGTGGTCAAAGCCAGCGCTGGCTATCGTGCGTCCATCCGGGCTCCACGCATGGCATTGCACCCGCTCTGTATGCCCCTCAAGCCTGTGGAGACAGCGCCCGCTTTCCACGTCCCACACTCTGACCGTCCCATCCCAACTCGAGCTGGCCAGTCGGCTACCGTCGGGGGCAAAGGCCAGTCCCTGCACCGAGTTACTATGCCCGGAGAGCGTCTGCACACAGGTAGCTGGCTGTGCTGCGTGGAGTTCCCATACCTGAATACGTCCATCAGAGTAGCTACTGGCCAGATGAGTGCCATCGCAACTCCAGGCCACCGCATACACGATGCACTCGGCAGTGATCGTCTGGACGTTGGCGCCCGATTTCACATCCCAGAGTCGTATGGTTGCATCATCCGCACAACTGGCAATCATCTGTCCATTGGGCGCAAAGACCAGATTTTCGACAATGTCGGTATGCCATCCTATCCACAGCAACGCGCCACTCTCTACATTCCACAGTTTAATCGTCCCATCCCAGCTTCCTGTGGCCAGGAGCCGTTCGTCCGGGCTGAAGGCCAGGGCTCGCTCCACGGTGTCGGCATGCGCCTGCCAGACCAGATGCAAAGTGTGACCTTCCTCGCACCATACTCGCACTTCACCTAAACTACTGCCCGCCGCCCAAAACTTCCCCTGGGGACTGACAGCCACGGCCCAGATTGCATTAAAAGCTTCGGTAAAAACAGTGTCATGGAGCGTGGACTCCATAAGCGAAGCATTTTGCATCTCAATACCTTGCAAATATGCGCCTCGCACAACGAGACACGAGAGATCAATGCCGCGCAGATGACCGCGATATTGGCGCAATAGCGCAACCAAATTTGCAGCACCATACCCTTGAGCATAAACACTCTGTTCGCGCAGTTGATCCAGCAATAAGAGTAACCGTTCCTCTACTTCAGATCGCCCCTGGTACAGGCGACGCATCTGCTCAAGAATCGGGGTGACAATGAGTCGCGCCTGAGTCTGCCGCACATATTCCTTCGCGCCAGACTGCTCCAGCACATGATGCACCAGCCGATGAAGCCCGCCCTGTTGAATCTCGGCCGTGATCTCGTTGATCAGGACCGTTGTCACATAATCCATGACGACCGATTGAAGCGTAAATGTTGCATAGCCCTTCCCACTCTCAATCAAAGAGCGCCGCCGCAATGCATCGAGGGTATCAAGCACCTGAATTTGGGGAAGGGGGGGAATCAATGCTACCAGCAAGTCATCAAGCGTCATAGGTTCACGAGCAACCGCTAGCCAGAGGAGTAGTGTATGCTCAAGCTCGGAGAGCCGGATGAATTGCTGGGCAAGAAGTTCACGAATCCCGCTAAAGATCGCTTCGCCGCGCGCGAGAAACTGACCAGTTTCACCGTGGAAGAGTCTCCGGATCGTTTCTGCAACGATTTTCAGGGCCAATGGATTGCCTGAATAAACAGTTATCAATTGCATTTGCTCTTCTGCCGTCCCGGTCACCTCTTTTTCCTGTAAAAGGTTCATGGCAGCAGGTGTATCCAGACCACTCAAGCGCACGTAGCGCACAGGCGTGCGACGGCCCATGAATGGCTCCAGCTCAACGGGCTGTTCCCGGCTGGTCAGGAGGACGCAACTCTGGTGCGATGTTTCAGCCACCCGTGCTAGAAAAAGCCCATATCCTTCATAGCCAGGACGATAGCAACCTTCGGACTCACCCTCTTGCAGAAGTGTTTCCAGATTATCCAGAATGATCAACACACGGTGTTGACGTAACTGTTCGAGCAAAAGACTGATCTGTCGTTCCTGGCTTAGCGCTACCTCTGCCACCATCTGCTGCGAAATGATCTGTAGACAATCAATCAGCAATTCTTGACAAGAAGGCGTATCGCGCAGTGAGCGCCAGATGACCACCTCGAAGTGTACAGCCACCATATGCATTAACGTGACAGTTAAGGCTGATTTGCCAATCCCCCCCATACCCAGCAGAGTGACAATCCGACAGCGGTCCTGTACAATCCACTGTTCGAGTTGCGCCAGCTCAGTCTCGCGCCCATAGAAGGCACTCACATCAAGTGCCTCATCCCAGGAAACACGAGGTTCAGTGGGAGCATGAAGAACCTGCGTGGAAGCGGATGCCCTGGAAAGATTTCTATTGGCGGACACCGCTTGAAAAGAGGCAGCCCCAGTTCCTACGAGCTCCGGCACACCCAGCAAACCTCTCATCCACTCTTCATCAAAGAGGACTTTCTGACGAGCTATGTGCCAGAATTCCCTGGCCTTTTCACGCTCATGACCAGCAGGAAAGAGATGGTATTGGATACAGAGAGCAATGAATTTTTTCAGGTGTTCGGATTTAGGATAGCTCTCGCCAATTTCCCAGTTATGCACAGTCCTATCGCTCACCCCAAGCAGGTCAGCCAATGATCTTTGTGTCATACCGATCGCCGTCCGAAGTGTCAAGAAAGTACGACCGAATGTATAGTCTCTTTCCTCATACTGATATGAACTTCTCATATGTCCCTCCACACGTGCTTATCGAATGCAATATGAACCGATCTGAAACAAAAACATACGTGAAGTGAAGTGACATTCCAAGGAGGACTATCTACAATAGAGAAGGTGATTATCTTTCAGGGATAAAAAAATCACCTGCTTCAGGGTGTTGAACGAAACCTTTTCCAGAAGACCCTCGTTCAATACCCTCAAACTATTACGGCATCTCTCTACCATCTGATTTCTCCTTATTATATCAGAGACATCCATGGTATGACTACAGGAAATCGAGCAGTGCCTGCGGCTTGTGCAAGATCTTGCGATCCTGCACAAACAACCTGAAGTCGTTTGCAGAAATGACAATGAGAAACCTGAAACAGAAATTGAAGTAAAAGGAAGTGACAAACTCCCTCCCCTTGCGATACGCTCTCACTAAGGAAAACATCTAAAAGGAAAAAGAAGTGGATTCTCAATTTATCAATAGCAGTACTTGAGTCATGCTGATGACAGGTTAAACAAAAGGAGCTGAGCACCATGCTTTCCCTGGAAATGGAAACGGTTGAGGCATCTATGAACATGGATGATAGTACTTTTAAGAGTATCTTCCCACTGCACACGAGCGCACAGAGGTCCGTGTTTCAGGCAATAGACGCCCGCGATTTCCGTCTGGCAAAGTATCGCTTGCTCACGCTGCTTGGTACAGGAGGATTTGCTCAGGTCTATCTGGGCGAGCATCGCATTTCTGGCGCAAGAGTCGCCCTCAAAATGTTGCATGCAGGTGTAGGTTCCGCCCGAAGAGCACAGTTTGCAGCTGAAGCCGCGTTGCATGTACGTCTGCGGCATCCACATATTATAGCCGCACGATCATATGAAGAACAAGGCCATACCCCATTTTTAGTGCTGGATTATGCCTCCGGTGGTACGATGCGCAAGTACGTTCCGGCGGGCACACAACTGCCGCTTCCCACCGTCGCGAGCGTTGTGAAGCAGGTAGCATCCGCTCTACACTATATCCATGAGCGTGGTATCGTACATCGGGATGTCAAGCCAGAGAATCTGCTGGTCATGGAAGATGGACAAGTCATGTTGAGCGACTTTGGGAATGCCCGCATGATCCATCAAGCGGATGTCGAAGAGGAAGCGAGTATAAACGGTACAGCTTCCTATATGGCACCGGAGCAATTGCAGAAGAAGGTTTCTGTAGCTAGCGACCAGTATGCATTGGGGATCACCGCCTATGAGTGGTTGAGCGGAGTCCGTCCATTTTCCGGTGCACCATTGCAGATCGCGCTCCAACATTGCAACTCCCGCCCCCCCTCGTTTCATGCGGTAGGAGTTTCTCTCCCTGCGGAAGTAGAAGCGGTTGTGATGAAGGCGCTGGAAAAAGATCCGCAGCAGCGTTTCCTGAACGTCTGGGATTTTGCGCTCGCATTAGAGGAAGCAGCGAGAAAATCAGGGGTTTGGGGCAGGAAAGAGCTTCTGTAACGTGTGAAAATAAAAATTTTTTCGGATGGCAAGGCGGTATATTCCAGGGGGAAAACTAGAGAGGTTTCCGGCTGGACTCTTTTTGCTCGTCAACCAGCCGTTGCTCAATATGTTCAAGATGGCTCAGCATTGCCTTATAGGCATCTTCCGGGTGATGACGTTTTAATGCCTGAACAATGAGTTGGTGATCTTGCAAGGTTTGCGTTGCGATCCCAGGTAATACTGAGGTGCGTTGACGACTGGCCATTCCGAGACTGTGAATGCTCTGCATAAAGCGTTGCAGTAAGAAATTGCCGCAGGCTGCGGCAATCGTTTCGTGTAAGTCAAAATCAGCTTGAAAATACAATTCATGGCTGATTTTGAGACCTTCCTGAGCATTCACCACGCATGCATCGAGTTGAGCAAGTTCTGTATCGGTAATGCGTTGTGCTGCAAGTTGACAAATTGCAGGCTCGATAACCTTGCGGGTCTCGAAAAGCTGTAAGTATGTTGAGTCATCCAATGCAAACACAAAGTCGAGATGTTGAACAAGTTGCGCAGGCTCCAACGTTGTAATATACGCACCGGAACCGTGACGCAAATCAAGCACCCCTATAATCGAAAGCGTACGCAAGGCTTCGCGTAATGATGGACGGCTGACATGCATTGTCGCAGCCAATATGCGCTCAGGCGGCAATTTATCGCCCGGGCGGAGTTGCTTCTCACGAAGCAGTGCCAGGATCTGCGCAACGATATCTTCTGCAAGCGCCGTTTTCGTCATCTGCTGAAAAGAAGCATCGGGCACTTTTTCTCTCTCCAAAAATTGGTAAGATGACTTTTCCAAAATGTACCTGCTATTTCTTTCTTTGTCAAGGGGTTCTATCAGCGCTCAGAGGTATTACGGCAAGCAACCTTCAGTATAAGAGATAAGAGGCAGAGGGATGAGCTCAGCTTCCTGCTTTGAGCGCTCCACAAAATCGAGTCAACCTCAATTTGCCGCTAAATAAGCAGAAAAATTCTGCCCCAACAGAGAGTTCTCTTTATATACTTATAAAGCACAGGAATTTCCTTCCAATCTACATTAACAGCAATAAACGCTCCAGAGGACATAAATGCAACTATGAGCCCCAAAGTCATTGATCAACTCTGTGAAGGCCCTCACCTTGCAGGACATACTATTTACCATAACGACGCATATCACCATTTACAGATTAATGGGAGATTAGTTCGACTCACACCAACAGAATACACACTTTGCATGCGTTTACTACATCACTTTGAGTGGCTTCTACAGTTTGCCTTACACCAGAGCAGCGGCGGAGTAGAAGCGCCGAAAGTGTATGTAAGCTTTGAGGAGCTACAGCGTTGCGCTAATCTGGCCAAACGTTGGCATGTCACGAAGCATTTAAGCAACGCGAATGGGAAACTAAAAATTCACGGCATTACCATCATCTGCGTTAGCGATTGTGGCTATACGCTCGAT
Organism: Ktedonobacteraceae bacterium; assembly: GCA_035493895.1. GTDB lineage: Bacteria > Chloroflexota > Ktedonobacteria > Ktedonobacterales > Ktedonobacteraceae > DATJHM01. The sequence continues at coordinate 9,280 of DATJHM010000336.1, read as the reverse complement.
TTTCATTAGTGCTCACCTCGCAACAAACGCAAAAGAGGACTCCCCACCAACTTCCACACCATTGTGAGCAAGAGATTCTTGATAGCACCCAGATATTCACCTGTTCTATCTATACCCCTTTTTTAGCGTTCCCATTATAGAATGCATTTATGGGCATCGACACAGACCAGGTTAAGAAAGCTTTCGCCTTCAGGCAAAGGCTTCATGGTGCGAAAATACAAAACAGGTGCAAATAAACCACCAGATGAACGATAAAAGGTCTCGCACTCACCAACCAATAAATGAGCGTCGTTGGCTATGCTGCTCGATTGCCATTGCAGGTACTATGCCGCTCGATTGCCATTGCAGGTACAGTGTTCGGGTGATACTATGTAGAAGATGCTCTTGCGTGAGGAAGAGAACCGGGATCACCTGAATCACACTGATAGGCAGTGTGTATTGATGGTACAACCGCCAGAGCTTTGTGTCCCAGCAGTTGTACCATCAATGCATACACCAATTAGGAGTATTGTCGTGGCTTGTTATTTTAGTAATGCCAGAATCGAGGACATTGAATGGGACGCTCCTCAACACTCACTCATCATTCAAGGGGTAACAATCAAATTGACAAAGACCGAATACCGATTGCTTTACCCTTTAAGGCACGGTCTCCCTCTCACCTATGAGGAATTAGCGCGCATAGTTTACAATTGTGCGACAGATAAGCATACGCGCATGATGATCGATAAACATATTGATAGGATTCGCGGTAAATTGCGCGATAGTGGCATTTATGTTTATTGTATACTTGGCTACGGCTATCTCTTATTTAACGACAATTCGGAAAAAGAAGAGTAATAGCGTGCCATATTTTCCAGTATTGGGCAGGATAGTAATCAAGAACTGTCCCTATTTTCCCCTTGGCAGTTGCGCCTCTATTTGCTAAGGTTACCTGTGACATGACATTCTATACTCTGGCGAAATGGAGGCTTGACACAGTCAAACGTGAGCGATCAACAACGCACCATATTTGGCATTGACCTTGGGACAACTTATTCCTGTATTGCCTATGTTGATACAATTGGAAAGGCCAATGTGCTCCCCAACCAGGAGCATCAACTAACGACGCCCTCGGTTGTCTTATTTGAAAAGGATGCCCGCATCGTCGGTGATGAAGCCAAGAATAGCGCTATCTTGAATCCTGACAATGTAGTTGAGATGGTCAAACGGCATATGGGTGAAGCCGATTGGTACTTCCACTATGATGGCTCCGATTATTCACCGGAAGAAATCTCTTCCTACATTCTGCGCAAACTGGCCACGGACGCGGAAAAGACACTGGGCATGCCGATAAAAGATGTAGTGATCACCTGCCCGGCCTATTTTGGGATTGCCCAGCGCGAAGCGACGGCGCAGGCGGGCGAAATTGCGGGCTTACAGGTCCACGAAGTCATCAGTGAGCCAACCGCCGCCGCCATTGCCTATGGACTCCAGCATGGGCGAGGTCAGACCGTGCTCGTTTACGATCTCGGTGGCGGCACCTTCGACATCTCCATTATCGCTATCAAACACGATGCCACCACGGTCGTGGCGACTGGCGGTGATCACCATCTCGGAGGCCGCGACTGGGATGAAGCGATCATTACCTACCTGGCCCAACAGTGGCAGGAGCAGACAGGATCTACCGATGATCCCCTTGAAGTTATCGATACATTGCAGGATCTCTGGCTCAAGGCTGAAAATGCCAAACGCGCCCTGTCTGTCAGGAGTAAGACCAGGATTGCAGTCCCGCACGCCGGTAAAACAGTCAAGGTAGAATTGACACGTGAGAAGTTCGATGAGCTGACAGCCAGCCTTCTCGACCGCACAATTACCTTTACCAAACTGACCATGCAGGCCGCGCAGAAGAGGGGTTACACCCAGTTTGATCAGATTGTGCTGGTGGGAGGTTCGACCAGAATGCTACAGGTCTCTGAGCGACTGGAGCAAGAATTTCATTTGCCACTGCGCCTGTTCGAGCCCGACGAAGCGGTCGCCAAAGGAGCCGCCATTTATGGGCAACGCCTGCTCCTTCAACAACACATTCGAGCCAGAGCTGCGGAGATTCAACAGGCCACAGAAAAAGTGGCAGAGATCAGCAATAGCGCAGCCAGGATAGCCGGAGAGACGCAGCCTACCACGGCCATCGTGGAACCGATCGAGATCCCTTCACCCATCTTGAAACAGGCACAGGCAAACATCGCGCGTTCGCTTAACCTCGAGGAAGATATCGTACAAAAGCTGACTACTTCTGCGATTACAAATGTCGCCAGCCACAGTTTTGGCATTATCGCCACCATCGACTACGACACGCCCCGCAGCCGCAAGGTCATCTCCAACCTGGTCAGAGTCAATGATCCTCTGCCGATTATCCAGACAAAAATGTATGGCACGATTGAAAATAACCAGGATGTTGTGGCACTCGAAATCATGGAAAATACAGAAGAAACATGGATTGTTGAGCCGGAACAATATACCCCAGAGACTGAGATTGGGACGGTCACGTTAACGCTACCCCCGGGCTTGCCGGAAGGCGCCCCCATCGAGGTAACATTCGAGATGAATACACAGGGGCGCTTGCAAGTAACAGGCCGAGAACCCCATAGCGATATGGCGATCACAGCGACGTTCGAGACAAAAGGAATCATGACAAAAGAGGAACTACAAGAGGCGAAAGAACGCACACAGCAGATTACAATCCTATGACGATACCATCAACACGTCCCAATTTCTTTCTCCTGCTGGCATTAGACCCGGACGAGCCGTGGGACCCGGCAAGCTATCAAAAAACGTTGCAGGACAAAATCAGACAGTGGAACCGCGATAGCATGAGCATTGCGAAAAAAGCGCTACCGGCTCAGGCTAATCGTGCGTTGCTGTCTTTGATACGCCAGATTATGGAAAATCCCACATTACGCGAGCAGGAGGCGGACGAGGCCAGGAAGTTGTTCGCCAGTCGCTATGCGATAGCGCAGAAGCAATTTGAAAAGCAACTGGTGCTTCTCAATCTGAAAGAACAGGTAGAGCCAGAAGAAATCGATCGCTTTGTGGAAGAGTTCAAACATGTTGCCCCTGCCACGGCCATACACAGGCGCATTACGGTAAAGGTACGCACCGCGCAACAATCCGAGCAGACCTGCGAGCCACTGGACGCCTCTATAGCCAAAAATATCGCCGATCGTTTGGAAGTTCTGCGTCTGAAGACGCTCTACGAGTTCTTGCAGTGCTCACCCAAGAGTACCACAGCGATGCTTTTGCGCACCGCCCAGGAACTCTATGCCCAGGAGGTGCGGCAGCATCCAACAGCGGAAGTGACGGCCAGAGTCGAATTAGCGGGCTTCGCGATGAATCTCTTCAAGACGAATGAGATGCGTGCGAGGTATGATAAGACGCTAGGAGAGGCAGTGCTACAACAATTGCTGCATGATCTCGCCGATAGCCTGAAACGGAGCGCCATTAAGGAAGTACATCCCAGGCAGACACTGTACTATCTGAAAAAAGCTGCTCAAGCCGGATGGCAAGAGCAAGAGGCTCTGGAGCAATTAAAAGAATATGGGCGCACGCATCACTGGTTCATTACGGTACCGACGAGGATAGCACCAGCAAAGCAACACAACCATGACATAGACAATCTACCCGATATGGCCGCGCACCTGATACCCGTCAACTTAACGCAGCCGCCAGCACAGGTTGAGAATGTGCAACAGCTCCAATATTATATTCTGCACTCGGCTATTCGCCTCTACTGGCAATGGCCTGATGGCTGCCAGGCCGTCTATATCTCGTACGGGGGCAGGAGCGAGGACATCGAGCATCACAGTTCGGCAGTAACGACGCTCTATGTGACCCGCTTAGAGTACGAGGAGCAGGGTTTTTACGATATCAAGGGCGTCATACATCAACGGCTGAGCATACTCATCTCTGCGATCACGGAACACAACGGTCTCCAGGCAACAGCCAGCGGAGTAATGATCCATATCCACCTGCATAAAACTACGCTCACCTATGAGATTCAGCCACCACGTCTGCTGTACAGGAGACGGACGATTTACATCGTGGCGGATAAACCTGGCCCTATTCCGGCGCTGGTCTTAGTCAGCAAGTCAGGCTCGCTGCCAACGCAAAGGGCCGATGGCAATATCTTTCATCGCATAGAGGGGAGGGTGAATAAGAAGGGTGAGATGAGTATTGATCTGCCCAATCTTCCTTTGCCGTCTCCCACTTTCGCGAAGCTCTTTCTCGAGGATGATCGACTCTATAATACTATTATTATTCACCATCCATCTTCCTATGAGCAGCTACGATTAAGTTAGTAACTATGAGTCATCTCGAATTTTCTTAATACCCGAAGATGACTCATATCTCTACATGAGTTATGACCGACACTAATTAAAGGATTCCACCCCTTCTACCTCTTCTCTTACACTATTATGGCGCGTTATTGGCACCTCCGTAAATTTACCCTTTGCTTTTACATCTACCTGCTTTGCTATCGCTGTCATATAAAGAGAGCTATCGCTTCCAACAGGTGACAGAGACCTATCGCTTCCATCTGGCGACGGAGACCTATCTCCCCCCTTAGATAACGCCTCCCTTTCGGTTTTCAGGGAGTCTATTTCTGCACGTATCTCCGCCAAATGCGTTTCTAAATTATTTATATATTTCCCCGTATCTGTTATCGTCCTCCTCATCTCCCCTATATCCTCTCTTATCGCTGCCCTCTCTTCTCTCGCCTCCGATGCACTCTTCTCCATCGCTGACATACGTCCATATACATCCATTTTTTTCGCTACCCTCTGCACTTTATCCGATAATTTACCCCATTTTCCTTTTATCTTTCTCCCAACAGTTCTCAACTCTTCTACCGATTTATCGACAATTTCTTTCGATTTATGATCTAATTGCCTCCATTGCGTGACTACGCGTGTTTTTTCGTGCTCTTTGAAAAGTTGGTACCGCTGCTCTAATGCGCTCATCGCTTCACTGAAGTGAGTGCTGAATTGCTCCTTTGCCTCTTGCAGCTCATGTGTTTTTATCTCGTCCATTCGGTTTTGACCTTGCTGAATTTTTTCTTTGCGTATCTCCTGCTTTGTTTTATTTTCTCGCTCAAATTGCGGTGTGTTACGCATAACATCACCTAGATTAGACGAGCCTTGCCCACTTCTATCCACATGCTCATCGATATCATTGCTTGAACCGAAAGCTTTTTGCTCCCTTTGATCATTTGATGGTTTAGTCTTATCTGCCTTTTTTTCTAGTTTCATTACGCTCATCCCCCTTAACATAATCAATAATGCTAAAATTACACGTAACGTTTAACACACAACAATACGTTTCGGGGTAGAGTAACCCCACAGGTGTCGCTGCTACGCCCGAACAATTTCAGCGAGCGGGGAATATTGCCCGGGCCTTCAGCACTATTAGAAAGAGAGAATCCTTTCTCTCTGATCTGGCGAGCATGTCTTCACGTCTGCATGCTATTCATCAGGCTCAACCTTTCTCCCTGCCAATCGCTATGAAGTACTGGCAGGGCCGAATGTTATGCGATAGTTCGCATTGGTATCGGTGAATGTACTGGTTGCATCGTCATAGGCATAGCTATAGGAGTTGGGACATTGGCTCTTGAAGTAAGCGGCATAATTCACAGGCCAGGTTGCGGGATTACACGCGGCCCCAACATAGGGTCCTTCACAGCAATATTGGTCTGTGCCGAAGGCAGCACAGGCGCTATTACAGCCAACGATGTGTCCGCTGGCATCCTTCACCTGCAATGCGGCCGGGCAGGAGGGATTCAGATCAACGCCACAGCCTGCAACACCGCATCTGTATTTATTATTAGGATCAGGTGCGGCTCCACCCACGGGAGTAATTGTCATAGGCACGTTAAAGCCATCGACATCACTCACATCATAGAAATCATTGCCGCCCCAACCGCCGAGCAAAATCTCTGCCAACGTCTGAGGTGGTGCCGCAGTCGCGCCATTGCATTGTAAAACAGTGCCACAGCTCCCCGTCTCACAGTTCCCATTCCCAGCGCTATCGAACGAACAATTGGTGCGCCCCCAGAAACGTCCTGCCCAGTTATTCGCAACCGTCACGGTAAACGTCGAACCAGGAGGCATGACCCATCCGCCATGAGCCGGAGCCGGGAAACCAGCATTACCAGCAGCAGCAGCCCAGATGGTCTGTGATGTGTTATTGACCAGGATAAAGTTATGCTGACCCGCTGCTGGAGGGGTCGTACCTGGTTGGGGCGTCTGGGCGCTGCCACACGCGGGCGGGTTGGCAGGCGCGGGTACCACCTGGCCTGGAGTTCGTGTGACGGCCTCGGGCGTCGCGGTGTTCCCTGACGGATAAACCTGCGTCCAGATGGCGCTATTCCCCCTGATCATGATATGATAGAGCACATTGCCTCCCGTGATCCAGCCCTCATTGTCACTGATGAAATCCAGATTGCCGAAAGGGCTCTCATTGGAGAGCGTCGTAAGGTCCGGAGGCGTGGAACCAGCCGTAGTGCCGGGCACATTGACCTGACTGATGAGCGTTTGCCAACTGCTCCCATTCCATTCATAGAGGTTGGTGTTACCTACCGTGCCGTTGGTATCGTCTTGACCGAGCACAAAGATATGATTGAGATCCGGAGCCGAGAGGATATGATAGCCCGCCACGATCTGACTCACAAACGGACTCGTCGGGCCCAGATCCGTCTCGTTGGCTCCGCCCCCAGAGGCGTAGGACATTTTATACAGGTGCAGATGGAAATTGGAGGGATCGTCACCATCCGGGTTACTCTGCATCTGGATCGGCAACAACCCCGTACCATCGCCAAACGTGATCGGAGGCGAGGCCACAATCAGCGAATCGTTCGTCTGACCGGACGCACCTCCCGGCGTGTTCCAGGAAAGAGGGCCCCAGTATTGCCCCGAATCGGTGGTCTCATCCACCGACAGGCTTCCTGCCCGGGCATGTCCCAGCCAGCCCACCGTATCGAGCGTTCCCGTCGTGGTACACCCCTGCACATTCGTGGGCGGCACCGGGGTCCCGGAGCCGCACTGCACGGCCCCGCTGGAAAAGCTGGTCGTACAATTGGGGGTCATGGTCAAGCCAGAGAGGCTATCGCTATTGCCAGTATTATTGATGCTGCTCACGGATTTCCAGGTGATGCCCCCATCGGTCGTGTGATACACATGCCCGACGCTGCTCGTACCATCACTGCTGGTCGTGGTCAGGGTTAACCACCCCTCATGCGGATTGATAAACGAGGGTGGATAGATCTGCGTCAGATTGGTGACCGTGATCGGGGCCGCATCCATCCAGGTCTTCCCGCCGTCAATGGTGGCTCGCACATAGACCTGCATCTGGGCATTCACCGTCGGCGTCGCGGTGCCGTTGCTGGCCTCAGCCGTGGCGGCAAGCGAATTGCTCACCTCGTCGGTATTGGAAGAGATCATCCATGCGTTGTTCGTATCCAGAAAGAAGGCGGCGCTGATCGTCTTATTGGTACTCTGATCGGCGGGAGTCCCCTGGTTAGCCGTCGCTTCCCAGTCGGAGGGCGTCACATCCGTCCAGTGCTGTCCCCCATCACTGGTTTTGAGGATCGCGCTGCCCGTGGCGGCCCAACCGTTATTGGCATCCAGCATTTTAAATTGCGTGACACCGCCAAAGGCGGAAGACGTAACCCCCCCGGATAGCGTTGAAATGATGGAGTTCGAACCCGTTATTTCCGAGCACGATGCCGTCACCAGCAAGGGCACACACATCAGCAATGCGATCAGCCCAGGAAACACGCTCCTACTACGTTTCGCAAAAAAAAGTTCTACGCTCATTTGATATCCTTATCACGTTCGCCCCGGTTCATTTTGCCGGTGTTCGCATCTTTGTCATCAACCGGAGATTGCTTGCTGGCTGAGACAGTGCACAGACAGGAAGCAATCTATAGCGAACATACCTCCTACGGAAGGCTGCTGAGATGTGATTTGACGGTGGTCGCAAAATTATAGCTGTTGGCGGCATCCCAACTAATGGACCAGGTCATCGCACCACGAATAGTGGGATAGGTTTTTGCAGGCTTGAATGAGCCACAGTTCGTCCCCTGCGCCAAACAATCGAGCGCAGCGTTGACGACAGATGGCGCGACATAGCCACTCCCTGCCGCAGAGGTTGTAGCTGGCAGACCAAGCCCCACCTGGTCCGCGCGCAATCCACCTTGTAGCTGGATACAGGCCTGCGCGGTGAGAAAGTCCACCGACCCCTGCGCGTAGACCTTCCCATCACACCCAAGCATCGTCCCAGAATTGTAGTACTGCATGTTCACAACGGTCAGAATATTCTTAATATTGAGGGCGAGTTGGAAGTAGGTGCTGCTCGTTGACTGCATATCAACCGTCTGCGGTGCCAGGGTGATAATCAAGCCACTCCCTTCCTTCGCCGACAACTGTTGGAGAGCATTGCCCATATATGTTGGGTTCAATCCATTCTCAAAATCGATATCAACCCCATCAAAGCCATAGGTCGTCATCAAACTAGCGACACTATTGGCAAAGTTGGTGGCGCTGGTCGCGTCGTTCACACTGACCGTGCCGTTCTGCCCACCAACTGAGATGATCACCTTCTTACCTGCCGCGTGGAGAGTCTTAATATCGCTGGTGAACTGGGCGGTTGTATAGCCACCAAGAGCGCCCGCCAGGCCCGAATCGATGCTAAAGGTGACGGCACCGGGAGTTGTTGGATCGGCACTGGCGAAAGCGACAGCAATAAGGTCATAATTTGCGTTGACCGCGCTCAAACGCATTGATGTGGAACCGTTCGTAAAGTCCTGCCAGTAGCCAGTCAAGATATGGGCAGGCAGACCACTATTACTATTCGTAGTAGTCGTCGTCGCGGGCGTGGGATTACTCGTCGCCGTGGGCGTGGGATTGCTACACACGGGCGGGTTGGCAGGCGGAGAAAGCACCTGTCCTGGAGTACGCGTGACTGCCTCAGGGGTCGCTGTCCCGCCTTGCGGATAGACCTGGTCCCAGGTGGCGTTATTGCCGTTGATGGTGATATGGAACAGATAATTGCCTCCAGTGATCCAGCCCTCAGTGTCGCTGATGAAATCCAGATTGCCGAAAGGGCTCTCATTGGCGAGTGTCGTAAGATCTGGGGGCGTGGCGTTCGCCGTAGTGCCGGGCACATTGACCTGACTGGTAAGCGTTTGCCAACTGCTCCCATTCCATTCATAGAGGTTGGTGTTGCCTACCGTGCCGTTGGTATCGTCTTG
>DATJHM010000335.1:0-7400 GCA_035493895.1 Ktedonobacteraceae bacterium | reverse complement strand
TCTTCCTATGTACGACCTCGTGGTATTCGGCCATGTGCTGAATGAATTGCCCGAGGCCGTGCGTCAGGAGGTGATAGAGATGGCCTGGAAACAGTGCGCTGGTGTCCTCTTGATTGTGGAACCTGGAACATCGACGGCTTTTCCCATCGTGAAAACTGCGCGCGAGCAATTGCTTCGTCAGGGAGCCTTCACGCTCGCGCCCTGTGCTCATGACAACGAATGCCCGTTGATCGACGACTGGTGCCATTTTCCGCAACGATTGAGGCGGCCGCGCTTTCAGCGTCAGGCGAGGGATGCGTCTGCCGGATGGGAAGAGAGTAAATTTTCGTATGCGGCAATGGCACGTTTTCCTCTTGAGCATGCAGTCTGGGGACGACTCATCCATCAGCCGCGTGTGCAGAAAGGCTTCGTCGAACTGACAATTTCCAGCAAGGATGGCCTTGTACAGCCACGGATACTGAAACGCGATCGTGAGATGTATCGTCAATCGGTGGCGTACGAATGGGGCGAGGCGCTGGCAGAGCCGATTTGTGCTGAACAGGAACGATAGGTTCGTTTTGTGACACCTCGCCGTATGATGGCACTCGAATTGGGGGAAAAAACGGCGTAATCTCCCCCAAAAAGGGTCTCGTTTCTTGTTGTCTGACGAATAAAACGGTTCTAGCCCAATTTAGGTGAATGAGGAGCTTATCTGAGAATGGCGTTTTTTTCTCCGCAGAGAATGAAGCGCCATTCTCTTCGCAGGGCGGGATGCTTTCACCAAGATTGAGCCAGTCTCTTTAATGGGTCTGGCACAAATTTGGTGACCGAGGAAATTTCCTGTAAAGAAATGTGCCCACACTGAACACAAGGAGAGGTGCTTTCACTCCCTTCCAGAGGCGTTTTCACCAGGACCGTGCCAGACCCATTTCATTCCCAAATTGACAATCGAACTTCATTTGCTTTCGATATGACCCAGTTCTTTGAGAGCTGCAAATGCAGCACATGCCTCAGACCACGCGGGATCTCCCGAGTAAAGCGTGCTCCGGAGATAGGCAAGAGTCAACCGCTGGATCGTCGCCACTCGTTCAGGGTTCTCGTCAGTGGTCTCCACCGCATCGTATCCCGTTATGCCACCGAGCATGTGCTCTCCACCAGACAGCGTAAGCAAGCTCTTTGGTCCTTTGCTCAGAAAATATGGATCGGAATGGTAGTCTGCGCCCCGAGAAGTTAATTGTGGGGAGATGTCTTTGTCGCCCACAACTACTAGCGTTGGCGTTGTCATTTCAGCGAAGCTAGCGGTTCGAAGGCATGAAAATTGAGCGGCAGCCGCACTGAGGTGATCGCCGCCAGCACCAGTCGTGGCGAGCAACACACCTGCTTTGATCCGGGTATCGGGGAGATACACGACAGTTCCATCATCATCGGTACATTGCGCTCCCAGCAACATGCTTGCTGTTTGGCCACCGAATGAGTGTCCAACAGCAGCCACACGACTGCGATCAAGCCGTCCCTTGATTTCCGGAACAGCTTCTTCAATGGCATCAAGGTGATCGAGAATGTGGTTCATATCTTCAATACGAGATCGCCAGAATAAAGGCGCCCCAGGAGTTGTTGGATCAAAGCCCAGGCTTTTAGAAGTGAGATGAGTGGGTTGGATGACGACAAAGCCATGCGCAGCCCAAAAATCGACGACAGGACTGAAGCCGTGGAGTGAAGAGAGATTATTCGACGTTCCTCCGCCGTGCGAGAGTAGGATGAGAGGAAGGCTGCGTCCGATGGTCGGTGCGGACACTTTTATCTGTAAATCCACGAGGCGACCCGGAACAGATAGCACTACCGGGCTGACGGCGACGACTGGAGTCGCAGCAGGAACCGGAATGTTCGCAGCTCTGCCTATGCGCACATGATCCCTTCCCCGTTGTATTCCTGTTTCTTTCTTTGGGTCAGGGGTTAAAGCGACGTCTTTGCTCTGCATAACGTATTCCTCCGTTATCCGTGCTAACATAAAAATGATATCGTAGCTAACATGGAAATGGTATCATACTGTTATCGTCGTTGTCAATATTCGTTATCAATGATATCATGCTGAGAAGAGGTCGATGATCTGACGGAAAAGATGGCCAGGAGATACTGTCCAGAATGGAAAAGCCTCGAGCTGATAGCGATTCGCAGATGGCGTTGATAACAACAAGACGTGAGAATGGAAGAGATGAAAAAGAGAAAGCAAGACTCTCAAGAGGATATTCACGCATCCCGGGAAGATGTACGAATCAGAAGCATTGATGTCGCTTTACAGCTTTTAAAAGCAGGTGGACGCGACGCTTTGACAACGCGGGCGGTAGCGGATGCTGCAGGAATACAGGCTCCCACGCTGTACCGCCTTTTTGGCGACAAAAGAGGTTTGTTAGATGCGGTGGTTGAATACAGCTATGTCTCGGATTTCAATACAAAGAAAGCGCAGAAATACGACCCCGATCCGCTTGAAAATTTGCGAAAAGCCTGGGAGCACCATACCAAATACGGACTCGAGAATCCCATCCTGTATGCTTTAATAGTCGGTGATCCGCGACCCGGCTTCCCTTCTCCAGTGACTCAAAAGGTCCAGCAGCGTCTCGGGGAGACGATCCATCAGATAGCGCTCGCAGGCCGATTGAGAGTCACTGAAAAACAAGCCGTCGAGTTAGTGTATGCAGCGAGCACCGGGGCCGTTCTCGCTCTCCTTGCGATGCCTGAAGAACATCGAGATCTTCGACTCGCGCAAGATGCATGCGAAGCGGTCATAGCCGCTATTACCAACGATTCACCCACGTCAAACAAACCAGGAGCTGAAGCGGCAGCGATTACGCTCAAAGCTGCGCTTCCGGAAGTGAAGTCACTGACAGACGGAGAGCGGCTTTTCCTGACAGAGTTACTGGACAGGATCGCTACTCGCGGGGGATCATGATGTTCATCAAAGACGCATTATTCCGAGATGGCAGAAGCAAGCAGCATTCTTGAAAAGTTCTCAAAAACACTAATCACATATACTGACCCTTTGATGCCAGGAAGACGTTGCTGCTTGATATACGATATATCGATACTCCAATATTCGTGACCTACAACGCTCCTCCCTTGAGAGGAGTGCTGATCTGTTCAGGAGCTGCGAGATCGGCAAGCAGGCCGAAATGATCACTGGCCCACACCCCGTTCACCGGCTCATCGAAGATTCGTGCGCAACCCAGAATGTCCAATGCAAGGCCCCCATGCTCTCCATACCGTACAAAGATGTAGTCGATTCGTCGGAACGGCCAGTCCCTGAATGGCCGCATGTCCTTCACCACCTGCTCCCTTACTATGGGACTGGCCGAGGTGAAGGTGTGGCCTGGATCTCCAGGATGCGTGCTCTCCCAGACATCCCGGTAGCAGACACTCATCTCGAAGAGAGACTGACGGCCCGACCAGAAGCGGATACTGGTTGCATCAGGGGCAGCATCCTGATCACCGACGAGCACCACCTGCTGAGTACGCAGACGCGCACGCTCCTCCACGACCCGCGCGGCTGCTACGGCTTGCAATTCACGTTCATACTCGAAGTTCAACTGCCAATTGGGAAAATGGTTGACCAGGAGCAACGGACCTACAGGCTCTGGTGCCAGGACTTCCGCGATAAGCGTTCCACACGGGAAATTCTTTGTTCGGGGGGTCACGTGGAGGTCTACCTCCTGTACGTCTAAGAGCGGCCAGCGGCTTGCAATCGAGATGCCCATCCCCTCAGGATCTCGACTTTGCTGGTGGACAATGTTCCACCCGGGACCGAGGAGGTCGATCACCTGGTCGTACTCGTCGTTCTTGATCGATTCCTGGAATGCGAGCAGGTCTGGCTGCAATGCGAGCAGGCCATCGATGAGCATCGTGCGGCGGTCTGCCCATACCCCATGCCGTCCCCACAGGTTGAGCGTGAGAACACGCACATCGCCCAGGCGCGGTCTCGTACCTGGAAACTGGTTCATAGCCAGAATAACACTCCTTTTATTGCTTATAGAATTTATTGCTTATAGAATACCAGAGCTGTGTAAGAGCCTGCTTCCTTCTTTATTGAAGCTGAGGGGCTGTCCCCTCAGTGACATCGGATATCTTTCATGGCCATAGTTTATCTGCCGCCAGTGACAACAGCCTGTCAGCAGCGCAGAAACTTTTCGCATAGAAAATAGCAAAAAAGACGGCTCTTACTGGTGAAATAGCGTGTGTTTGTTTGAGCTTCTCCTTTCCTGTTGAGATGATGAGATATATGAGTTCCTAAGTACATTCAAGGATCAAACACGGAATGTTTGCCTGTTTGGCAGCACAACGGATTCCGCGAACGTTGCTTGAATGTACTTACTGGTCTGTCAAAGTTCATTGCACACGTTTCTGGTGCAAGTGAGATGGTGGGAAGTGGTAGCACTCCACGTCTGCGGAGCGAACGGGATCGAGCGAGTTCCCGGACGCCATTCCGTGCCTCCATGGCGTCCCTACTGGCCTGGGGAGCCTTTTCGAGGGTTGCCCAAACGGGTGCAATGAGATTTGGCTGAGTACTACGAGCGCCTGGGGAGCCTTTTTGTGGCCTGTACGAACGAAGGCGTTTGGCCGAGTACTACGAGATGTGTAAGATCGCCTTCCCGGTGATGCGACGATCCTGGAATTGCTGAACAATCTCGGCAATCTCAGTCCAGGGGGCCTCCACACCGATCAGGGGATGTAAGCGATCTTCGGCAACCATACGCGCCAGACTTGCGAGACCTTCGGCTCCCGCTCTGCGCTCCATCTCTGCGGGCAAGATCAGTGCGCACAGGTTAACGCCGCCTGTTCGCATGAAAATCTCCCCAAGATTGAGCGTGACTTCAAGACCATCCATAATGCCCAGACTGACACAGAGACCTCCGGGGACGAGAAGGGTACTCAATGCCGTTGCAAGCGCGTTTCCTCCCAGCACGTCAATAATGAGATCATAGGGGCCAAACTGCTGAGCCACGGAGAGGTCTTCTCCCACGACAACGTGATGAACGCCCAATGCTTTCACGCTCGCAGCACGCTCTGGTCGCCGCACGGCACCTACGACGTACGCGCCCGCCTGACGGGCCAGTTGACACGCGAGATGACCAACTCCGCCGGAAGCTCCGGTAACCAGGACGTTGCGGTTGAGCAGGAATCCACCTTTCTCCAGTGCATAGAGGGCGGTCAGTCCCGCAGTCGGAATTGCAGCGGCCCGGGCAAAGGAGACCTCAGCGGGAATTTCTGCAAGGTAGTTTGTCCGTATGGCAACGAGTTGTGCCCCGGTACCAGCATGAGGGGCAACAAATAGCCCCACGACTCTGGTGCCGACCACTGGCCCCGATCCGTCAGCGGCTGCTTGCTCGACAACGCCTGCCAGATCCCATCCTGGTCGCCACCCGGCTTCCGCAGTCGGTATTCTGTATATATCGCCGACATTGAGCGAGATCGCATGCACGCGAACCAGCGCCTCGGATGGATTTGGTGTAGGACGCTCGACCTCACGTATCGCCAGCCTTCCAGCGACATGAGGATCGACGACAATTGCTTGTATTGAACTCATTTGTGCCTCCTGAATGCTCTCTATTGAAGAGAAATGTTTGTAGCATATGGACTATGCAGTTCGTCGAGTGCTATTATGGAAGAGCATTCCTGCTGAAACCAGGAGTGTGCTGGACATAGGTGTAGGAGTAACAGTTTCAGATACTGCCATAGACAAGAGAGCATAGATGAGAGAAAGAGTGGAGCGCCGCGCGCAACTTGCCGATTTTTTGAGAACCCGCCGTGCCCGTCTGCGTCCAGAGCAGTTTGATCTCCCGGCGTATCCCAGGCGTCGAACGATCGGGCTCAGACGAGAAGAACTCGCACAACTGGTTGGCGTGGGTATTTCCTGGTATACATGGCTTGAACAGGGCCGGGAAATTCAGGTCTCCGATCACATCCTCTCCCGTCTTGCCGATATCTTGCAATTGAACGAGCAGGAGCGTAGCCATCTGTTTCTCCTGGCACGAGATATACGCCCATATGAGCAAGGAAATGAGGGGCTATCACAGCATGCCTACCAGACTATTCTCGATGGATGGGGCGTCTATCCGGCACTGCTTGTAGATCGACATTTGAATGTAGTGGAGTGGAATGAAAGTGCCAATCGCGTTTTTGGCGAGTTCGCCAGTCGCTCTGAGCGAGAACGCAATGCCGTCTGGTCCACGTTTATGGATCCCTCGCAACGGGAACGCCTTGTACATTGGGAACATGCGGCGCGGCGAAGTATTGCGCTCTTGCGAGCAAGGAGTGATCGTTATACCAATGAGACATGGTTTGGGGAACTGATTACGGATTTACAGCAGGCCAGTCCCGAATTTCGCGCGTGGTGGCCTGAGCATGATATTCTCTTCACATGTCACGATCAGAACGAGATCAAGCATCCGCTGGTTGGCTCCCTCGTGTTCCAGGGGACGACCCTCGTCGTGCCTGAGCAACCTGATTTGCAGATCGTGGTGCATACGCCACTCCCTCAAGGGGATACGATGAGCAGGCTTGAGCTATTGATGAGCAATTAGTCGGCTTCCTCCAACTCCAGGTACACCTTCAAATAAATTTCTCGTACTGTGAAAGAAACTCCAATGCTTGCAAGATCAATCACATCATCTTCCTGTTCATACAAAAACTCTTCCCACTTATACATACCCACGCGATGATAATGTTCCACATGGCGACGACGAGAATCAACAAACAAGATTTCTTGTATCGTAGGATAACTCTGATATGCTGCAAGCTTCTCAGTTTTATCTGTTTTCTCTGTCGATGGAGATGTCACCTCCACGACCACACCAGGAGCCTCTAACGCCTTCTTTCGTGTCCAATCAGCCGGATCACAAGAGACAGAAACGTCTGGATAATACAGACGATTTTCCGTAAGTTGCAAAGCCCCATCAGACGAATAGACATTGCAATCAGTTTCACGCAATGCTGCATCAAGTATGCCACCAATACGCGTAGCTATTTGCGCATGCGCAGGGCTCCCACCTGTCATCATACGAATATCACCATCAATGTACTCGTACTTATATTCAGGAAAAGCCTCAACCAGACGCCAGTACTCATCAACCGTATACTTATGATGTGGATCAAACATTTTCACCTCTCCTTTACCACTTTTCACAAAACCCCTAAACATGCTCAGAAAACAATAATGCTTCTCACATTAAGCATAACACATTTCCTAAAACAAACAACTCAACAATTATGCGCGGGTCGCAGTGATAAGATCGCTGAGCACGAACCCGCGCGCCGCTCTAGAGGCGACGTGACAGGCATACAGGACAAAAATGCCCGTATTTCCCTGCTGCAAAACGCCTCCAAAAAGTTGATCCGCGCAAACCCTTGCTTCATACAGCTTCCCATGCTAT
>DATJHM010000334.1:0-63031 GCA_035493895.1 Ktedonobacteraceae bacterium | reverse complement strand
AGCCAGTTGAATTAACGTCTCGTCAAGGTAGCGTTGATACTGTGGAACATTAGGCTCAGGAACATCATTGGGCATATACAATAAGGTCTGTTCGTGATGCTCGGTAGCAATAGATAACGCAGGATAGGCCTCGTTATCCAGGCCAAAGCGTCCACGCGAGAAGGCAAACGAGCCATCAACCGAAAGAGCCGCGCCTGCGAAAATAGTGCTGGAGTCATCTGTAAGCAAAAGGCGACAGAGCAATGACGAGGTCTGGACCAGTTGTGAATAGAGCACAGGGACACTTTCTACAGGCTGATTGGCTGTAGCATGAGCATCATGGGAACGATTATTATTATGGGACGTCGATGGTGGCGGTGGTGGTGGCATGCGCAACCAGTACACCATATCACTTTCCTGCAAGGAGACTGCGGCCTGTCCAAGATTTTTCTGTTCAAGCAATTGCTGTGCGAGGGCGGCAAACTCAGATGCCATTGAGCTCTCATCGCTATTACCGGCTTCCTGACGGCGACGATTATACTGCGTATTCAAAATAATTTTTTCGGCTTCGTGCAAAAAATCTACCACTACTTGCAAACGATGGGCTGCCTGTTGCCATGCCCGTTCAGTCTGCGTCCAGATACCAAGCTGCTGGATCTGGCTATTTAGCCTGAGCGGTTGATCGGTACGCTCATTAGCACGTCCTCCCCGCTCACCACGCCCCTTCTCTCGTCCCCCTCGTCCACCTTGAGTATTTTGTTGAGAGACTTCTTCAAGCAGAGCATAAAAGGAAAGAAAGAGTTTTTCGATAGCGATGCGGGCCTGAGCGAGGGTCTGGAACCAGGTCAACATGCGTGCATCCAGTTCTGTTTTGGCAATTGTCGGTCGATTCGAGAGGCCACCAGGACCATTTTCGCGTAGCGCAGGAGCCGCCAGCGCCAGAAGTCCCTGGTAACGGCCATCAGGAAGTTCGGAACCGATCGTATTGAGCAGGTCGAACAGATGCACCTGATCCAGCTCAACATTGCTCCAACGAGCATTTTCCTCTTCCAGGAGATCGGCATCCAGAACAACGCGTCGCTCAATATCGCCTAAGAGCGAATGTGGCTGAGAAAGATCATCAAACAGACCCGCATGTGTCGTCACCACAATCTGCGCGGCATTGACACGCTCCTCGGCCCGCCCCACAAAACAAAAGCCTTTGCGCCGATACGTGCAGCGCTGATAAACGGTTCCGGCGCGGGTCTCTATCGAGGGAATACGTTCCACACCGGAGGAGATACGCTTCCAGGCAGACATCTCTTGAGGAAGCAAAGTCAATTCGCTGCGCTCTCCGGTCAAGGTCTGCTGCGCCCAGAGACCTAATTTAGCGAGGCCACGAGCCTGCTCAGCGCTCAGTTCGCCATTCGTGCGCCGCAGGGCCGCGCCAAACCAGCGATGCGTGCAAAGATACCCTCCCTGCTCAGCCAGATAAGCAACGGATAGCTGACTATGTAACGTCGCCTGCAAACGGGGAAGGATCGTCTCGATCAGGCGTCGTGCGCTTTGCTGGTTGCTACAGGCAATGACGAGGCGAGATCCCTGATTTGTTGTTGCATTCGAGGAGGTCATGAGCCATTCTAACGCAGGTAAGAGCACAGGCGTATAATCGTTGCCACCAACGGTGACCTCTACGAGCAAAGAACTCCGCTGCTCCAGAGCCTCATTGATTGCTTTACGGGCCGCATGATAGCTCAGCGGTGTCTCCTGCTGAATAGAAACTTGCGCCAGGCTTTCCACGCCCATCAAGGCGGCTGAATTTGCGAGCGTTAGCGGCGCAGTATCCTGCGTCTGGGGGGTGCTTTTTTGTTGAGCGATCGCAAAAGATAAAACACGAGGGTCCATGCCAAGCTGAGCCGCAAAGCGGTCGCCGAGGCTCCCACGCCCCAGCGGTCCCTGAAGGCCATCAAGATCCTGACGAGCACGAAGTTCCTGGCGAAAGAAGTGCAGAAGAGGCCAGGAACGAGGGGCATCGAGATTGGCCAGATCTTTGAGCAGGCTCAGATCCACATTTTGCAAACGCTCGTGGAGAGCCAGAAAGACATCCATAGCCAGGACAGTATCAACCATAGCACGATGGCGGTCCTGGGGAACCTGTATGCCGAGGGATTCAGCGACCTGCCCCAGATTATAGCTCGAGAGAGATGGGAGCATCACGGTAGCAAGTTCAAACGTGTCAATTAATGGGTTCGAGCGAGCCAATCCCCAGCGGCGTAAAAAGCCAACATCAAAAGGGATGCTATGCCCGACAATAGGGTAATCAGCAAGAAAGTGTTGAAGCTTTTTCGTAATAGTCTCGAAAAGAGGGGCTCCGGCCAGATGTTCCGGCTTAATACCAGTCAGACGCTGCACACGATACGGAATAGAACGACCCGGAGAGACAAACGTTTCGAATGTCTCAATTACCGTATGTCCTTGAAATTTTATCGCAGCGACCTCAAGGATGGCATCCTGATCTGCGTGTAGTCCAGTCGTTTCTAAATCCAGGGCAATACGAATGGCTGAATTTTTCGCCATAGTTACCTGTTCCTCATGTCTCTATCGACTATTGATCTACGATAGTTCTATTTCTATTTTTTATAAAGATGGGGAGAGGGGCCAGTGAGCCAGCACTTCACGGGCCAGGCGCGCGGCTCGACCACGATGGCTGATCTGATTCTTCTCTTCAGGCTGAAGTTCAGCGGTGGTTTTGCCTAACTCAGGGACCAGGAAAATGGGATCATAACCAAATCCTTGTGTACCACGAGGAGCGTCCGTAATAACACCTTCAATCGTACCCTTAACACTTTGATGATAGCCGGTTGGTTCAGCAAGAGTGATGACGCATTGAAAACGTGCGTAGCGTTTTTCTATAGGAAGAGTGCGCAATTGCGCAAAAATGACCTGAAAACGTTCTTCATAGGTAGCATCCGGGCGTACAAAACGAGCGGAATAGACGCCTGGAGCACCCCCCATTGCATCTATCTCCAGGCCAGAGTCATCAGCGAGTGAGAGCATACCAGAAGCGCGAGCATAGGCCAGGGCTTTCAATTCAGCATTTTCTTGAAACGTGGTCCCAGTCTCTTCTACATCCATATCTAGCTGAATATCATAAAGTGAAAGCAAAGTAAAAGGTAGGTCGGCAAAAATAGCGCGATATTCATCCAACTTATGACGATTCGTCGTAGCCACCAGTAGGGCTTGCATACAGGTCTCCAAACTAGACAAAACTGGAACATTGTTACCCATCATACCATACCTCGGGATGGTTGTCGAGATAACCAGAAGTAACATCCAGGACTTCGCGAAAGTCGACTTTTGCGAAGTTTGATCTATCGCAAAAAAGTGCTTGACATGGCGCGCCTTTCGCGCTATAATCATGGCGTTGTAAATCTTCAGAAGATTGGCAGCAAGCCGGTGTAGCTCAGTGGTAGAGCATCCGCTTCGTAAGTGGACGGCCGCGGGTTCGATTCCCATCACCGGCTTTTTTTATATCTCGTAATCTTTTGCCCAACGAATACCCTTTGCCTGATTGTTCGCGGTTGGTTCAATTCTCAGATATCCCTGGTCAATTCCTACATCTTCGACAGGCACAAGGTAGACCTTTTTTGTATGTTCACAGTAAACTGCAAAATAGTCAATTTCCTCGCATGTGTATTTCTTCTTCGTTTTGTTCCACCAGTTAACACTACAAGCATTAAACTTGACTACTCCGTTATCATATCGTCCGGCCTTACATTGGAGTCGAGAAAATTCACCATCTTTCTCAATGACCATATCATAGCGACGGCCTTCGCCAAAGGGAATAAGGACGGTATACCCACATTGCACCATTTCAGCAAGAATAACTCCCTGAGCTCTCTCACCAACATCGTTGGGAGTAAACTTTGTTTTAATACCGCTCACAACTTCCTCCTCTACTCTCTCTAATGCATTTTTACATAGCAATTGACACAAAGTATGTCACATTTGCCGGTTTCTTCTCATAGCTTTTTGAGGGTTATATACTTTCATCGCCCAATACTCTGTCCAACAGTAAAGCTTTTCTCTTCTTTATTGCTGGTGATGGCTGGGATTTTCATATCTCGTAGTCCTTCGCCCACTTCACACCCTTCTGCTGATTATTCTTCGTAGCCTCTAATCTCAATATGGCTTTTGAGCATGGGGGCACATCTTTTACAGGCACCAGATAAACTTTTCCAATATCAGGAGAATAAACCCCAAAGTAGTCTGCCTCCCCCGTATAACCTTTCCTGATATGCGGCTTTCCACCGACTCTGGCATAAGTAATAGCAGTGTTAAACTCAATATCACCCCGCTCCTCAAGATAGCGCGCCGTTTTGCATTGGATACGTACAAGCTCCCCATCATCATCAATTGCAATATCATAGCGACAGTCATGGCCCCAGGGTATAAGGCATCTATACCCTAATTGAGTCAATCTTGCCAGAACCATGATCTCGGTGATCTCCCCTTTGCTTGTTGTATTATTTCTTGGTTTACTGGCTGGTAGCATAGTATTTTCCCCATCCTCTTCTAACAATTCCACCACATAATGTATTTGCTTATATTAACTTCATAAAATGATAACACAACCATGAAAGGTAAACTATCCGATTCTTGCGGAGTTTTCTAGATAAGGATAGGCGGCTTTGATGCAGAGGCTAACACGCTTTTTGTGAGCTATTACCTGGAAGTTGCCAGTAAAATTCCGTATACTTCCTCTAACATATTTGTTTTATCTTCATGCAATACCACATTACTAGAAATCGGGGAGAGAAACTATCTGATTCTTGCGATGTTTCTTATCTTTGGAAAAATAGTGTATTCCCCGAAAGTGGTCGCACGGTTAAGAAGGAAAAGAAGATGAGCACAGCCAGTTCTCCATCGGGAGGGATGCAAGAGATCGATTGGCTTGCGGCTGAAACGAGGGAACTGCTTCAACTGGCAGAGCAAAAGGCACGACAGCGAGGAGCTCAGGCGATCTATCCTGAACATCTCCTGCTGAGCCTGATAGCACAACATTCCAGCAGTATCTCGACGCTCATGAGGCAGAACAAACTGGATCTTACAGTGTTACGTGCACGCACCGAAGCTTCTTTTCCCGCAATATCTCCAGCGAGTACGCCAGAAGGGGCGTTACGGCTAGCGCCAGAGTCAATAGAATGTGTTGAGAATGCTATCGCGCTTGTGACTTACCATCTGGCAAAGAACAAAGCCGCGGCAATTGTCTTACAGGAACATCTTCTCTTGAGCCTTCTCTACCATCCCCGGATGCAAAAGCTCTTTGCTGGCTTCTCCACGCGCATCTTTCAGCTCAAGAGTAAGCTGATGGAGCATGAATCCCCGGCATTTGTGCGGCATATGGAGCAGATTTTTCTCTTTCCGGCCCCGGCCCGCGATAAGCAAAAAATTGTGCACGTTGCGCACCTGAACAAAACACGCAATAAACATGTTCTGAGAAGTATTGAATATCCCGATCTGTCATTTCAACACATTCTCGGGCTGAACCGGGCCAAACACGCACTCTATAAAAGCATCGCCTTTCTACACCAACCATCTCGTTATCAGGAAACCTCACATGGCTTGCTGTTGCTCAGCCAGCACCCAAACGATGACCTGCTCTTTATTCGCGCCATCGCGGGCGAATCTGAAGTTCCTCTGACCGTGGTATACTGCTCCGTGCTTGTGGAAATGTTTCTCAGCGAGGAATTTTCAGGGCTACAAACTCGCGCTGAGAAAGCCTATCAACTCATGCATGAGGTATTTTATCCCATCAAAATGTTCTCACACTGCCTGATCTATTTTCAGGATCTGGAAGTTCTTGCGCTCCCTGCATTGGGACAACAACAGCAGAGTTATACGGGATGGGAAGTATTGCTGCATCAGTTTCTCATAGAATTTGATAAGCTCAAACAGCAACCGGGGACAGTGGTAATAGCCGCAACTACACACCCACAACACCTGCACGCCGATTTTTTGCGTCCAGGTCGCCTGGATAGACAGGTGGAACTGGATGAGCCACTCCAGCTCCGGCGTGAAGAGGCAAAACAAG
Organism: Ktedonobacteraceae bacterium; assembly: GCA_035493895.1. Lineage (GTDB taxonomy): Bacteria > Chloroflexota > Ktedonobacteria > Ktedonobacterales > Ktedonobacteraceae > DATJHM01. The sequence goes on along the minus strand of DATJHM010000334.1, from coordinate 56,979 downwards.
CACTACCAGCCGCACAGATCACCTGTCCCAACTGCAAACATCCTGTTCAGAGCCATTGGAAACATTGCGTCTATTGCCGTATGACTCTAGGTGGACGCTGCCGCAATTGTGGTACGCCGTATCCCAGGGTCTCAGGAGCGCGCTTCTGCCCAGAATGCGGCGGAGATTTATAGTCCAAATAAGCCCGTTAGAAGGTAAACAGCGGGCACGTTTCATGGAACTCGCGCAGCAATTTTTCTATCTGGAGCAATGGTTGATGCATAGTGGGAGGCGTACTTAAATTCAGGGTGAGAATCTTGCTATTCAGGGCCCGCAGATCTTTTTCATATTCTGTCGCCACGTTATCGACCGTCTCATTGAATGCGACTTTCTCGCTGGCTGATGCAGGCATACGACGGTTAAGCAGGGCTTTGCGCTGACGCAGAAGACGTTGCAGTTTTGCCTCTGCACGCTCACGATCACGCTGTACTTCTTTGAGCAGTTCAATCTCAAACGGAACATAACCATTGCTCTTCAAGAGATGATACCCCAGAGCTTTGTCTCCGGATTCGTGATCATCTCCCAGTTGTAACGGTTTCCCTGTACCGGCGAGATTGTCGAACGCGCCCCGCTCCTGAGCTTCGCGAATCTGCTGATCCACATAGCTTTGAAATGCTTTCCCACGGTATTTATTTTCCCGAGACTTCTCTTCCTCAGGCTCAATCCTTCTCTTTTCGGGCGACTTACGCCAGTCAATAAAATCCATGAGTGACACCTTTCCGTGTGATTTTACGTTCTTTCTTTATCATCTTTCTTACCTATTATAAGAGATTGAGCAGCGGTACGTGCAACCTCGTATACTTCTGCCAGGGGTATCTGTCGCTGCCGGGCAATGCGTAAACACTCTTCGTATTCGGGAGAGACGCTGACGATCTGCCCCCCCAGACTCTTCATCTTCACCAGCATAGAGCCAAGCGGAGTCTCGATGCGCTCCTGCCTGCGCTGAGCCTTGCGCCGCTGCACCTGCTGGATACGTACGCCCAGCGTATTTGTTTCGCGCAGGAGGAGTAGAGCCAGTTGCTCACCCGCCTCCTCGGGACAGATGACCGTTAAACGCGTTCCAGGACGATTTTTCTTCATTTGCAAAGGTGTATAGCCAACGTCGAGCGCACCAGCTTCCAGTAAACGATCCAGTAAAGCGCCCAGTAGCTCACCAGTCATCGTATCAATATGGGTTTCAATCACCGTCACCTGATCGGTCTCCACCTCACCGCCGGGCCGTTTGGGGCCAACCAATTCACCCAGGTGCATGGACAATTGAGCAATAAGCTGGTCCTGCTCAAGAGACAGCGCATAGCCGGTTCGCGCGATGGTCATCACAGGCGGCTCGAACTGAGCCAGTTCAGCCAGTAAAGCTGCGGCTACAGGAGTAACCAGCTCGCGATGCGCAGGCGAAGGTTGCCAGGGAGCACGCACCTCACGTAACAATTCCAACGTGAGAGGACCTGGGAGCATCTGGAAGCCAGTAGCAGTCTGCATAACGCCACTGGTTAAGGGTAAAGGAGAAGCATACACCTGAGCGATATCAGCAAATGACAATGCACTGACCACACTCACAACTTCCAGCAAGGCCAGGACAGGATGCAATGGCTCCAGCGTATGTTGTGCACCACGTACTGTTTCTTCAGCGACACGCAAATGCTGCATTACGGAAAGCGCACGAGTCGCAATCTGTGGTGCAAGACGAGACGCCTGGAGAAGCGTGATGCAGTCCGAGAGAGTATGCAATGCAGGATTTGTCTCTTTAATGGCTATACGACATTCCGTCCCGCGTAGCCCTTTAAACTGGGCTGCGAAGTAGTCCAGCTTAAAGGCTACTCCTGATAGCCCCCCCTGCAATTGTTGTTGTATTTCGGATGAGGGCAGGCCAGTATCGAGCAGTGCCGCGAGCAGAAGCGGCCCGCTTATACCATTCTGGCAATCAAGATAGGCTACACTTGATCCCATTGCGCCCTCTCATTCGCACCAGTGGAAAAGTTCCTCTGCTCAGCAGGAAGGATCATAATACACCTACGCGTGGAGAGTTAGTAATGGACAACGCTCCCCCCTCATCGATATTCTCTTCTGCACATTCATCGCAATAGGCGCTATCCTCAAGGCTGGAAGAATAGTCCATTTCCACTGTTGTTGCAGGTTTGCCACACTTCACGCAAGAAAATGCAGGCGCTATATTTTGCGCAAGAAGCTCTATAGCATCCTCCTTCTCCAGTGCAATCCCCTCGCGCTCAGCAAGCACTTTCAGATTGATATGCGTTGAAGACCCATAGTCATAGATATAGGAAAACTTCTGACCAACTTTGAGGACTCTCTCCAGCGATACATCCACACTACGATCCTCAAGCTCATCAAGCAGCGTCTCGACAATCCATTGCTGAGACTGCAATGCAAAATACCTGGCGTGAGCTACTTCTCGAGGCTCATCCTTAGCGCCTCTTAGCGCAACACTGCCTTCTTTTTTAATTCTAGCAAGTTCCTCCTTGAGGAACTCAACGCGCGCATCAATAGAACGCGGCTTTTTGAGTTCTGCGACCCATTCAGGCGAAATGAGGTTTTGGCCTGCGGCGAGAGCTGGCAACATTTTCGGCGCGCTAAAATATGCCACTGTATCGTCTATGAATTTGTTTATCTCTTCCTCTGCCTCTTCCTCAGAAAGCTCTTCTTCCTCTTCTTCTTTTACTTCTCCAGGCAAAAAGAAGTAGTCACCTGAATAATCATTCCCATAGTTGGTGCCATTAATCGTAAAGCCGCTTAAATGGTCTAAATCATCGATCCACATGTCTTTGAGAAAGTCATCTATTGACCACAAAGATGCAGAAGCGGACACCTCAAAATGGAGCCAGTATTGTGGATTGTAACGGCCTTCAGCCAGAATATGAAACAGGCGCGTTTTCGGCTGCTGAGCATTCTTCTCTCGTTCTGCAATAGTTGCCTGGCGCTGCTTACAGGACTTGAGATGCTGCGTCATCTTATTTTTCGCAACTTCAGCTTTGCAAAATGCGCAGCTTCCATTTGATACTGGTTTAGGCGTAGATTGAGTTCCCATCTTTTCCTCTTCATCTTTTCTCTATCAATGGAGAAAAGTTCAACACATCGTTATGGCGACTCTTCTTGTACTATCTCTCTCCAGAACGTTTTCTGTTTCGGAGTTGCCTGCTGGCTTTCTTCAAGCACCTGCAAAAAGTTCCGTGCTGGCGCTTGAGAGGGACGATCTTGTGCGTATGATGCAGCCTCTTCTGCTACATAACGCCGGTGCGTCGTTGCACCTTGTCGCCCTCTTGCAGGAGGGGTACGGTGCAAATAGGCACGGATATCTTGCGCGGATCGCTGCAAAACAAAGGCCAGACGCTCAATCAGAAGAGCAGGAATCGACTCTTCAGCCAGCATGCGTTGCTCCAATAACATCACAATATCTTCGCCTATGTCAAGTTCATCCGCTAATCGGGTGAGCGTTGATCCCTGGCGGGCTGAGAGCAACGAAGACAATGGCTCAGGAGGGAAACGAGTTTGCTGGAGAGCGCGTTGTAAGAGCGCACGTTCATCAGGGGTGGGGGAATGATACTCCAGGGTTTCTTCAGGTAACTGGAGTTCAAGGGCCTGATAATAGGCCGCAAAGTCCGCAATGGCAGAGGCATAGTGCGGATAGCGTGCGAGATATTCCTGCAAGCGAGGCTGGCGACCAGCCTTGAGCTCTGCCACATAGCGTTCTGTAATTCGCCAGACAGCTTCTTCTTGTTCCGATTCAGTCATCAACCACCAACCTTTTCCTCTGTAAGATACTTTCGTAGCAGTTCAGTTGCGACAAGAATACGATGACGAACAGTTCGATCGGTCACGCCTAATATCTGTGCCGCCTCTTTCTCCGTACAATCGCCCCAGAATTTGAGCAGAATCACCGCTTTCAAGCGTTCCGGCAAAGTGAGAACCAGATGCAGCATCTCATCATTCACCAGCGTCTCCAGTGAGCGTTGAGCATCCTCATCGACGATATCGAACATCGCATAGCCTTCATGTGTCAAAGAGCCGGGTGAGTCGAAGCGTTCTAAGAGTGAACGAGGGACACGCGTACCTTGTTTAATACGCGTATTTTTCCAGTAGCCCTCACGAAAAAGAAACGCTTGATAGACATGCTTGCGCTCAAAATAGAGACAATGCAAAAAATTCTCCTCCCAGAAAAGCCGGGTGGGATCTAAAAGCGCTTTGAACACACATTCATAGAGATCTGCACAGAGATCATTCACAACAGAGCTACGTTCACCGGTCAGAATAGGCAAATTTTTCAGGGCCGCCTGAGCCCACTTCTGATTCATTCCATACGTACGAGCGAAGACAATTTCCAGGAGGCGTTCACGTCCCGGATCATCTTTAAGAGAGACCGAGAGGCGTAGACAACGAGCAACAACCTCCAATGGAGTCTCCCTTGCCTCAAGCACCTGCCAGAAGGCAGGAGAAGCATAGAGGGGGAGCGCATTAAAGAGCCGGGTAAGAAGCGCCCGACGCCTGGCCAGAGCCTCCTCAGGATCATAATTAGCAGAGGATACATTTTCACCTTCCACGCAGCCATTACCTCCAAAATCCCATCTTACCTGTATTATTACAGTATAGAGATTCTGGCGACAAACGTCAAATTTTCTTGCTCTTTATATCCTATACGGAAAAAGAGAGGAAAAAGCGGAAAGGTTGCGCCACTTTTTTCTCTCTCGAATCAGCATGTGTGAAAATTCAGTAATTACTGGCCGCTCTGATGGAAAGCCAGAGCATTGCGATACACATCTACATAGCGTTGAGCGGAGGTTTGCCAGGAGTGATCGGCGGCCATCCCATGCAATTGAATCGTGCGCCAGACATCTTTGAAGCGATAGACCTCAAGGGCCCGCATAATAGCAGCGAACAGTTCCCAGGGATCATAATTATTAAAGATAAAGCCTGTGCCCTGTCCAGTAGCAGGATGATATTCCTGGACCGTATCAGCAAGGCCGCCGACGCGGCGAACAATCGGAACGCAGCCATAGCGCATAGCATTCATCTGGCTTGTGCCGCAGGGTTCAAAGCGCGAAGGCATCAAGAACATATCGCAACCGGCATAGATACGCTGAGCCAGTTCGGCATTAAAAGTGAGGAAAATGGCAATCTGTTCGGGATAGCGGGCAGCCAGGCTTTGGAAAAACTCATGATAATGCTGATCGCCGATGCCCAGCACCACAAACTGTACGCCCTGCGAGAGAAGAGGTTGAATAATTTGCGCAATCAAATCAAAGCCTTTTTGATCAGTGATGCGTGAAACCATCCCAAGCAAGGGAATATCGTCCCGAACGGGCAAATGCGCCTGCTCCTGTAAAGCGGCCTTATTCTCAGCGCGATTTTCCAGCATATTGGCATCGAACTGTGTATGAATATAACGATCCGTAGCAGGATCGATATCCTGATAATCGATGCCATTGAGGATACCGAACAGGCGATCGCGGCGAGCGCGGAGCATATGATCAAGTTTTTCGCCAAAGACAGGAGTCAGGATTTCCTGAGCATAGCGTTCACTCACCGTCGTAATCGCATCGGCAAAGAGAATGCCACGTCCCATAATATCGACCACATGAGCCAGTTCAGCGATCTGCGGATATAAAAAGCCATTAGCGGCGACGCCAGCGACCTCTAGAATGCGATAGCCAAAAATACCTTGATAGGCCAGATTATGAATAGTATAGACCGTAGCAGCCGAGGAAAAGAACGGATTATCATGATAGATCGTATGCATCCAATTGGGGACAATGCCCGTATGCCAATCATTGCAATGGACAACATCAGGAGACCAGTTTAAAGCCAGCGCAGTTTCCAGGGCCGCACGACAAAACAAAATAAAGCGTTCGCCATCATCAGTATAGCCGTAGATATTTTCGCGATCAAAGAAACGAGGCGCATCGATCATATATACCGGAATATGGTCGCCAATCAAGCCCTGACGAACACTGACCTGAACCTGAAAACTTCCCATAGGAACAGAAACCGACTCCAGTACAGTCTGAAGTTGAAAGCGCTCTGGATCGACCTGGCGATAACGAGGCATAACCAGGCGTACGTCGTGTCCCAAATCCTTCAGAGCCTTGGGTAATGCACCAACCACGTCTGCAAGACCGCCCACTTTGGCAAATGGCACTATTTCAGCCGCAAGGATCAAAACCTTGAGAGGCTGTTCATCCAGCATACCTATTTCTCCCACTAACAGAATGTACTCCATTATAGCATGCAAAAAGAAAAGGACGGAAGGATGTTATTGCTCCATCTTTCCGTCCTTTTCGCGAGTACAGCCAGATCAGGCATACTCAGACCTTATAGCGATTGCGTGTCAGGAAGTAGAATTGAATGCCAGCCAGAACGCCCATCAACACCAGCATAACAATGGCATCGAGCGCAGGGACGATAGGAGTTTGACCAGCGGGAGTGGGAGGAGGCACAATCAGGCCGGGTTGGAACGTGACATTCGGCTCCGTTTCTGGAGGCCAGACCGGAAGCGAGAAGAAGGCAAAGGAAGCCAGGTAAATGAAAAGGCAAGTGCCCATCACCAGCCACATTCCCAGACAGCCCAGATTATTCTCACCGACCACCGCGAACTCACGGCGCGCCACACTCGTCCAGATCACACCAACAACCAGCATACCGACACACAGCATCATAGCGACAATAATCTCGTTAGGAGCAGTGTGAACCATAAACGTCGCAGCGGCGATAACCGCAGTGATCACAATACCGCCAACGACCACCAGATTGCGATTGGACTTCCACGCCCAGATAGCGGCCAGCAACAACACGAAGAAATTGGAGCTGACAATCGTATCAATAATATAGCCAGAATCCTGAGAGAACGTGCAGGAGCCAGGAACATTCGTTTTCTGTGAGCAGTTCACCAGAAACGTCCCCAGGCCAATAAATGTCCAACCGTGAATCCAGGCGACCAGAGGATACATAACAAGCCAGAAGACCAGCAGAATAGCGCCAGTTTGCGCCAGGCCCAGAGAGCCAATCGCATACAGCCCCGGCATCGTACGTTTACGGACCGGACGCATCAGATAATGGAGGCGTAGAGCCAGAGCGGCAATAGACAGAAAAATGGCAGCCCCCAGAATGAGACCATCGATCAGGTTCAGCAAACGGAAACCGACGAAGGGATGAGCCGGGAAAAGCTGAGCGCCAAATGCCTGATTATCGAAAAGCGTGTAGAGAAGGAGAGCGAGAATAAGCAGCATAATGCCGCCGATGAGCATGTAACGAATAGATGGAGTCGTTCCAAGATCACGACGGTCAGGATTGCGCTGTTCGCGAATAGCCAGCACGCTATAGAAAACCATAGCTGCGCCAACGCCAATGAGGCCAAAGCTCAGCATCACAAAGTCGATAGCCCCGGCGCGGAGCCAGAGAAAATTGCCACCCAGAATAGGATTCCAGGAAGTCGTCGCCTGAGGGAAAAACTGATTGCAGGTTTGTACAGCAGGCGTACACCCCGTGAGCGAGGCCCAGAGAAACAGCACGAGGCCAGCGAGTGTCAGGATAGCCCCAATACCGATCAGTAAGCCAGGAGGCACGACAGGTTTGGGGTCAAAAAGCAGGACAATCACCTGAATAATGACAAAACCGGCCAGACAGACGACCGCCAGCGCAAGAATGCCCTGCTCGGCTCCCTCGAGAGTAGAGGCAGTCGCCACATTATATATATAGCTTGGGAGCTGTCCGACGAGAATAGCCGCAATCAGGAAAAAGCCGACGGCAAAAATCATCGCACGAGCCCAGGAGATTCGCTCTGGTAGCTCCCGATTGGTTGCATGTTGCATAGATCGCACAACCCTTTCAACATATCAATTCTGTTGGCAGAAAAGACATGACCAGCGATCGCTAAGAAACAGCATCGCGCCTCGTTTGAGACGCGATCGCACACGACTACGGCACAATCGTCAGTTTGCCCAGCATATCTGGATGAACTGAACAGAAGTACAAAACCGTATGATCCGGATTAAAATTGTAGGCTGCCTGAGTTACCGTATAGGTAAAGGTCTGACCAGACTGGATCAGATTAGAGCCTGAATCGAAGATCTGTGGAGCCGGAGTGGGGGATGAGGTATTTGTGCCTACAATCGCCGTCACCGTATGGCCCTGGCTCGTCTGATTCGTCCAGGTAATCGTCGACCCCACCTTCACCTTGATATTCAGATACTGAAAACAAGAGGGCGTGCAGGACGCTCCAGATGGTGGATTTACAATATCCATCTGCACCTTCTGCTGCGTAGAGAAATCGGTAGGTACCCCGAACTGTCCCTGGTCATTGAGAGATACAGCGGCAGCGTAATAATTGGGATAATTCGTCTGCAAATAATCAGGGAAGCCATTGAGACTGGGCGTAGCAGCACTCCCCGTATAGCCCTGTTTTTTCAGGTAGGCGGGATCGGACGAACGAATAAAGTTCATCAAATCATTGATATCCATGTCCTGCTGCAACTGGCCGCCATACTCATCTGCATCCACAATAGCACTGGGGGGAGTCCCCTTATAGATACCGGCACTAATAATACGACGCAGGTCATTGTCTGTCATCTGATTGAGCTCAGAGAAAGTGTACCCATTATATTTGGCAACGGTCACCTTCTGTGTATTCTTATCAATCGCGTAGCACTGGTTCGTGCAGGAAGTTGCATATAGCGCGTCACCCCGGGTAACACTCTGTATCTGCAACTGTCCATTCGCCTGAGCATCGTAATTCCCCTCAGTGATCCAGAAAACAGGAATCATCAGGGTCACAATAGCCAGCATAGCCAGAGCACCGAAGCCGTTTTTCTGCACGGCATTCGTGCGAGAATAGAACACATAGAGCAAGCCGCCCGCCACAACCAGAATCACGACGAGACCGAGAGCAACTTGTCCAAAATTTATCATAAAACAAAACCCTTTGATAAACGCCTCACCGCATCTCGACCCATACCAGCGTGAAAGGCTTTATCAACTTTTCATCGTTATTTTTCCGCAGCTACAGCCTCTCACCCAATACAAAGATCAGGAAGAGACAAGCGAGCCTTTTTCACACGCTCTCTGCCAGCGCAGAGGCTAAGGCAGAGCCTTAGCCGCCCGCCCCACACGCCTTCAGAGGGACAGGGATAATACGCGTCGAGGTATCAGGATGCGGCACCGTTTGATTGATAATGCCGGTTTCAACAATCACATTCCCGCCATCATCGAAGTGAATCTGGAAACGATCCAGACTGCGAGGAGCGGGACCATCGAGAAACTCGCCATCGACGTTATAGTGAGAGCCATGACAGGGACACTTGAAACTGGAGCAATCATCGCGAAATGGGACAGTACACCCCAGATGCACACAACGCTGGTAAAGAGCTAACCACTGCGTGCCATCAGTAGTATCAGTCGTCCAAAATTCGGACTCCTGCTGATCCTTCAAAAGTTGAGCATCAGCAATACTATAGGTAGTATTCTTCGCCAGATGGACAACATACGTTCTGGCAACCGGCTTATGGAAAATGCCCTTGATATCGATAGCAAAATCCAACGGAAGAGCAGCAGGAAAATCCGTCTTCTTGCCCACAGTTTGTGCAGAACCGAACGAGCCGCCCAGGGTTGGATACAAGAAATCCAACGCACCAGCGATAGCGGCAGTCGTCGAAAGGCCCCAGACAGCCAGCATCGAGCGGCGCAGGAAACGACGACGCGACAGACGTTGTTTTGCTATTTCAGCGGCCTCAGCCCCTCCCCCATGCAGTACTTCATACTGCTGGGGAGTGATAGGCGCTCTCTCTTCAACACTCATAAAATCCCTCTCGAACTTTTCACAGGCTAGAGATCAAAGTAGACATGATCCCACGGCCAGACCCACAACCAGCCGGGGCCTCGGAAGAAGCTTCCAGCCAGCGTAATCACAGCCCAGAACATCAGAAACAGCGTAAACGTGACAATCGCGACCTTGCGGTCGGCATAGGCACGGCTGGGATTGCGATCGATATAGGGCAAGAAAGCCAGAGCGGCCAGGAAAAAGCCAGGGACCAGAACGCCACCAGTCGTAGGTGCAAAGTAGTGCAATAATTCCTGCAAGCCCAGAAAATACCAGGGAGCCTTAGCAGGGTTAGGCGTCGAGCTCGGCGAGGCCGGATCACGCAAAGGAGCATCAATAACAATAGAAAGCAGCGTAATCATGACCGTGAGCATCGTCGCGGCAAAAAATTCGCGCACCAGGAGATGAGGCCAGACAAAGACAGAATCTTCGAGTGGCTTCTCAACGCGGGTAATGGCCTCCTGTTTCACGACAGCCAGAGTACGATAGCGGCGCTGATTAGCAGCGGCCTGCGTCTGTACGCCTGGATCTTTCTGTTCAATTGACATAGAGGTATCCTCTCAAAACAACCGTGAGTGCACGGTACCGAAAAGCTACAAATGAGTCCCTGACACTAGTGGGTTGGACTAGCCACGGAACTTTCAGTACGAGCCTCTAATTCACGGCGCGAAGGAGGAGGAGGACCAGCTTCACCACCATCCTTACGGATGCGCCAGAAGTGAACAGCCATCAAAAGAGCACCAGCCAGCGGGAGCATAATCACATGCGCGACGTAGAAACGAATCAACGTGGCCTGCGCAACCGCGCCACCACCTACCATCACCTTATAGACCGTGCTACCCAGCAGTGGCGTGTAAGGTGCAAGGTTCGTGCCGACCGTGATAGCCCAGAGAGCGATCTGGTCCCAGGGGAGCAGATAGCCAGTAAAACTCAAGAAGAGTGTCACAAAGAAGAGCAGCACACCGACCACCCAGTTGAACTCACGAGGTGGCTTATACGCGCCGTGATAAAAGACACGGATCATATGGAGCGTCACCGAGACAACCATCAGGTGAGCCGCCCAACGGTGCATATTACGAACGAGATGACCGAAAGAGACCGCGCTTTGCAATTGATTAATATTCTGATAAGCCGATCTTGTATCAGGAACGTAATAGAACATAAGAAAGACGCCAGTGATGGTCAGCAGCAAGAATAGGAAGAAGGAAATACCGCCCATACACCAGGTATAGGTAATCTTCATAGCCTGACGGCTGACTTTGACAGGATGCAAGTGCAGAAATACGTTGCCCATCATAACCAGAGACTGGTTAAGCGGAGTATCGGGATAGCCGTGGCGGAAAACAGAACGCCAAGCCTGACTCTCCACGATCTTCTGCGTAGCCAAATCGAGTAAGCTTTTCTTAGCAGTAGAGCCCACTGTGCCTCCTCAAAAGGATCAAGACTTTGATCGTGTTGGAAAGATATGTTCACAAAAATTCTGAACTGTGTGGCAGATTATAACATACCCGTATCTATGCGGATACCCCTTTGATTGAAAACAACAAGCCCCCGGCTCTAAACCTGCGCAGAATAGAACTCTTGCTCCCATTTCCTACAATTATTAAAATACTACTAAATTGTTCTGGCAGAGAGGAAGAGTTACAGATTGCCGCAACAATCTGGGGTTGATCCACACGAAGCCATCAAATCTAGCTTACTCTTACACTTTAATGATCACATCAGGTATCTACCTGATTTTTTCGCCTCTGTACACCTGATTCCCATGATATGTCGAGCTTGTCGCTAGAAAGATTTATCCGGAAAAGTTTACGTTTGACAGTTTCTCTCTGAAACCTTTACAATTATTAAGAGAAGAATAGAGCGATGTTTGAGAAATTAACTATGACAAAAGTGAGCCAGACAGTTGAGGAAGCGACCCAAAATAACCAATTCCTCAGGCGGTTATTACGTATACCCGTCTTCTATCGTGTGCTGATTGCCAACAGCCTGATTATCTTTATTGGAGCAACAGGAGGTACGTGGCTGGCCTCGCAGCTTCCGAGCAATAGCTATGCTCCTACAGGCCTGATTATCTTTATCACTGTCGGCTGGTTGGTGAGCGTCGTCATGAACTTTGTCCTGCTCCGTATCGCCTTCCGGCCGTTGATGGACTTAGGGAAAGTGATGCACCGCGTCCAGGAAGGCGAGAGATCGCTGCGAGCGCCCCTGACCGGCTTTGACCAGGATGCAGATCAGCTGGCCAGCACGCTGAATATGATGCTCGAAGCGATTAACGAGAGCAGCCGACAGCGAGCGGCTGAGATCTTCAATGCCCAGGAGGAGGAGCGCAAACGCATCGCGCGCGAGCTCCATGATGAAACATCGCAGGTACTCACCTCCCTGCTCATCAGTCTCGCCGTGCTGGAAGAGTCCGTAGCAACAGAAGAGGCGCGAGATCGCATCGGAGAAACGCGCATGCTGGCGCATCGCACGCTGCGAGCGATCCGCAATTTGAGCACCGATCTGCGCCCGAGTGCGCTGGATGATCTCGGCCTGATCCCTGCTCTGCGCTGGTACATTAAAGAATACCAGCAAAAATTCTCCCTCGATGTCAATTTTCAAACATCGGGGTTCAAAGAGCGCTTGCCAACGACCCTGGAAACAGCCCTGTACCGTATCGTCCAGGAGGCTCTGACCAACATTGCCCGGCACGCACATGCACACAAAGTCACAGTGGTACTCAAAGATGATCCTGATACGATCTACGTCACCATCACAGATGATGGGCACGGCTTCGATGCCGAACAATTGCAGAAACCACCAGGACCAGGACAAGAGCGAGGGTGGGGGCTGGTAGGAATGAGAGAGCGAGCAAGCTTGCTGGATGGCATATTGACCATTGAATCCAGAGCGGGTCATGGCACAAGCATCCATGCACGTATTCCACAACAGCCTTCTGCGCCACGCAAGAACAGTAATGCAGAAGTTTCTATCCCGTAATAGAGCCGCAGGGAGCGCACCTTTTACCAAAAACGATAGGATAAAACCGTGATGAAGATTCGTATCCTACTGGCTGATGATCACACCATCTTGCGCGCAGGTTTAAAGATGATGCTGAATGCTCAGCCCGATCTGGAGATCGTTGGAGAGGCTCAGGATGGGCGTCAGGCGATTCAAGAAGCTCAGCGTCTGCAACCTGATATTATCCTGATGGATATCACCATGCCAGATATTAATGGGATCGAGGCCACAAAACAGATTAAAAAGCTCTTACCCGATGTAAAAATTCTGATCCTCACGATGCACGAGCATGATGAATATATTTTCCAGGCGCTACGGGCGGGCGCATCTGGCTACATGCTGAAAGAGGCGGCCGATACCGAGTTAATTTCCGCCATCCATGTCATTCAGTGTGGACAATTTTATCTGTCGCCAACCGCCCAATCGGTCATGGTAGGCGATTATCTTCAGCGATTGCGCACAGGGGAAGAAAAAGACAGTTATAGCAGTTTGACGGAGCGAGAGCGAGAAATTCTCAAGCTGGTCGCAGAAGGATATACCAACAATCAGATTGCAGAAAAGCTCGTCATTAGCCCGAAGACCGTCGACACCCATCGCACCCATATCATGGACAAATTAAATCTGCACAGCCGAGCTGAGCTCGTCAAATATGCGATGCGACGGGGATTACTGGAAGATTAGAGGGCCATCATGTCACTCCTACCTGAGAGAGCGTACTGTAGAGAGCAGTGACATGATGTTGCGAACAAATAGTGTATCTGCCAGACACTCAAGAATAGAATGAAAACAAAGGACAGCAAGAGCAGATACAGGAGCAACCGGGAAGAAGAGGATTAAGCCTCATCGTCGTCGTCGAAATCCAGGCTTTCATTATTCTCTTCGGCGAAATACTCGTCGCTGTAGAAACCCACATCCTTTCCAACATAGACACTGACCAGAAAATCATCGCGCGGCATATCAGCAGAGAGAACAAGATCTTCGTCAATCTGCTCAATGAGCTTGGTCAGGTCAGCCTCCTCCAGCTCACGTTCTAGAATAAGCGTGCCATGGACGGCAGTGGTAGTAAAATGGATATCGACCGTGCCAAGGCGATTATTGCTCTGAAGGTTATTCCCCTGCATAATATAGTATCCTTCAGAGTAAGGGGTGCGAAAATGACGTTCGAAATGAATATCGTCCATAAATCCGTTTGTGCACAGCACAAAAACGTTGCTGCGCTCTCCTTTCTCCGTATTTTTTTATAGCTATGCGCCTGCCGCAGTCTGATACATCTTCTGCGTCTGCAACGCGACACAAATCGAGCTTGCGCAACCGTGTACGCGCACATTATATCATAGCGCCAAGAAATATCGCGTTTTGTCGCGAAACAGCAGAGCAGGCGAAGCTAGAGAAAATGCAGAGAGGTACGCATTGGCGCAAAGATGGCCTGTTCATAGTCAGCATACACGTTCTGAGCGGCAAGCTGGCCCAGCGTGTAAAGAGAGTTACCGTGCGCTCCGACAAACAAAACGACCGTATACGTAGCACCGTTTATCTGCATACTCCCCTGTTCCCGTTGCCACTTCACACCGGCAAACGAGAGCGCATCCAGCGATTTGACGTTTGTCAGCGCAAGCTTCGTGGCCTGATTCTGCAAGGTATGGGTAGGATCGGTGCCGCTGGCAGCAGTCTTTGAGAAAGTGACCATCGCCGTATTGCTGCTATCATGTAAAGAGAGTGTACCTGCTTTATCGTAGCTGCCCTCAGGCCAGCCAGTAGGATAGTTCAGGGCAACACCCATGCGAGAGTCATGCAAAGGTTGCCAGGGCTGCGTTATCTCCGCCACGCTAAAAGGGCGCGCCTGATAGATCCATACGCCACCTCCCAGCAGCACAATAACGACCAGGATAGCCGCGATTATGAGTGTAGCACGATGTTTAGGCGTTTGACGGCTGGCAGGATGAGCAGGCGAGATCGCCTGCACAGGCGGGGTATTCCCAACAGATCCAGCAGGGAGCAACAGGGTATCGACACGCGCGATTTCATCGATATGAGCCTGGGGAGTTTTTTGCAGGTGAGCGGGCATATCGCCCAATACATTTCTCTGTACTGGAGTCAGAGGCATATTCCTGAGGGAAAGATCTTCGACAGGCATACTACCTGCTCCAATTCCTGGCCTGGATACTGGCCGCGCCGGTGCTTCTCTTTGCACCAGACCACTCTCGCTCATGGGTGCCGCTGGCATGTTCGTAGTCGGGAGATCTTCGATCGAGGTCGGCCGATTGCCAAACATGGCAGTAGGAGCAGCGGGCTCCGGCGATTCATCTTTCTTTGATGCAGATATATGCATTTGCGAAGCGGGCCCAGTCGGAGGACGAGGCGTCTGAGACTGCGGCGGCAAAGGGCCGGGCTCCGGGCTCGGCTGGCTCTTGAGCGTAGAGGGTACGGGCGGATATTCAGAGAGTGATGGAGAAGAAGATTCGCGCTTTGAAATATTGAAGTGGGTGGCGTTTTCTGGAGCTATCGATGACCATCGACCGAGCGGATGCTGAGCAATCTGCTCACGTAGAGACGATTTTTCTCCGGGAACTTCTTGAGGAGGGGAGCCGATTGCCTGTGGAGTAGCGGGCTTTTCCTCGGGTGATTGAGGGCGCGAGGGCTCTGAAGAAAGCAACATGCCACATCGGCCGCAGAATTGGGCATTATCCCCTGGCAATTCTTGCCCACAATGAGTACACTGTTTCACCTCAAACACTCTCCTGCCTTTGACTCTCGACCCTGCGCGTAAAATCTCCTTTACAATAGCCCAAAATCTCTTTTCCGTCAAGTATGATGGACTAAATGCAGCACATATTACTTGACCCGGGGCGGCGGTTTCTCTCGCCGCCCTGATGCGATATCGTCGAGCAAACGGGATAGAAGATCAATCTCCTTCACTCGAAATAGAAGGAATAGCCTGATCCACAAAATGCTATTTTAGCGTGAGCAATGCTTCGCGCTCGGCAACAGTTTTAAATTCTTGTTGATTTTTTACAAGCTCAACCAGCTTTTTCCGGCCTTTCGGGCTACCAATCATCAAGACACCAGCTAATTTATTCTCGCGGAAGAAGAGTTTGCGATAGTTCTCATTCCCCTTCTCGCCCGGTTCGCGAAGAGCCAGAGCCTCCAACTCGGGATTGCTGGACTCGGCAGTGCCAACAACGGCAATATTTACGTCAAAAAGCGGGCTGGTATACGTAGGAACATCCACATATGCCACGTGACCACCGGCCATATTTGCCCCAGCGATCCGGCCATGCCCCATCGCGTTATCCCAGGTACCCATCGTATGATGCTGATTGATGACTGGATCAAAAAACTCGGCCACATCACCGGCTGAATAGACACCAGGAACATTCGTTTCCAGGTATTCATTGACGACAACGCCGCTCCGAATTTCAACTGGCGTACCTGCCAGATACTGTGTATTGAGTGTGATTCCCAGGCCGATACCGATCATATCGGTCTGAATCTCGCGGCCATTCTTCGTTTTGACGTAGCTGGGAATACCATTCCTGGGAACAACGCTCTCAATTTCGTCACCATGAATGACCTCAACACCAAACTTGCGCGCGATATTGTCCACTACTTCGCCGCCCTCGGGGTCCAGGGCACTACGCAGCCAGTAGGGGCCGCGCATCAGCCAGGTCGTATTCAGCTTACGTAAGGCAAAACCGTCGCACAGTTCGTAGGCAATAAAGCTGCCACCATAGGCCAACGCAGTGCGCGACTCCAGCATTTTCTCAATGATCGTTTTCGTATCATCCAACGTCACAAAATTATAAATATGGTCCACCCCCTGCGCCCCTGGCACGCGTAAAGGATTCGCCCAACCACCACTGGCAAGTAATAACGCATCGTAGGGGAACTGTTCGCCCTTATCCGTCACCACGACACGCTCATCCGTGTTCACACTGCTCACCATCGTCTCAGTGACCAGATGAATATTGCGCTGCTCATGCCAGGCAAAATCGCGAATCATTACTTTCTGCTCAACAATAACTCCCTGTAAGAAGCGAGGGAGCGAAACACGGTTATACAGCGGATATGGCTCGTTCGTCAGCAGATGAATGCTACAATTCGGATCATTTTTACGCAGCGTCTCTGCGGCTGTTGTCCCTGCTACCCCATTCCCAATGATCACGTATCTTCTCTCGTGCGTTGCCAAGTAAGTTCTCCTTGTGTATGAAAATCGTATCCGATCGGATGAAAATACCCGTTGCTAATGTCATGGTAATTTTACCGAAAATCTTAGCACAGTTTTAAAGAGAAGGCTATAGCACTAACAGACACAAAGGCACTCATCATCGAGATAATTATGCACGGTCGCAGATACATGATCCTACGACCGTGTCTTGCATTTCCACCTCATCCTTTGAACAATGTGTAGAGCAGCAAGAGATTTAAAAGGGTCACAACGATCGCAATCAGGAAATTCACGCCACTGGTCCAGCGATTATTGACAAAGGAGCCCATCAACGCAGGCTTTCGTGAGAGAAAGACAACTGCGGCCATGGTAAAAGGAAGTTGCAAGCTCAGTGCGACCTGACTGATCACCAGTACCTGAATCGACGAGATATTCAACGCGATCACCAGCAAAGCAGGAATCATCGTGATCACACGCCAGACCCAGCTCTCGATACGCTTCTTCAGAAACCCCTGCAACACCACCTGTCCCGCCAGAGTGCCGGTCGTCGAAGAGGAAAGACCAGAGGCAAGCAGTCCAATCCCGAAAGCCAACGCCGCAAAAGAGCCAAGCACGGGCATAAGTGAGACATAGGCCGTCTGCAAGTCCAGGTTGGCTGGATTGGCAACGTGCTGAAAAAAGACGGTTCCAGCAACTACCAGCATCGCAGCATTCACGAAGAACGCCACATTCAAAGCTGCAATTGTATCAATCTTTGCCAGACGTAAGACGTGTCGCTTCTCTGGCAAAGATGCCTCCGGGCCACTCAAACGTTGTTGCGCAAGAAAAGAATGCAGGAAGACATTGTGCGGCATAACCGTTGCACCCAGGATACCAACGGCGACGAGGATACTGGCACTGGAGAATTGTGGTACCACGACATGAAAGGCAATCCCGCTCCAATTGGGATGAATGAGGAACATCTCAAACAGGTAAGCAAGACCGATGACAGAGACCAGACCAATAATGACCAGCTCAATACGGCGAAATCCCCAGCGGGCCAATGCAAGCAAGCCCATGACAAGAAAACCGGTGAGTAACGCAGAAAGCAGCAAGGGAACATGAAAAAGAATATTGAAGCCCAGAGCACCACCCAGAATCTCCGCCAGATCGGTCGCCATGATAGCAAGAATGGAAGTAGCTCCCAAAAAGAGCACGAGAGGACGGGGAAACTGCTCACGAATAAGTTGAGCCAGATCTTTGCCAGTCGCGATACCTAATTTTGCGGAAGAGATTTGGAGAATGATGGCAACCACATTACTGACAAGAATAACCCAGAGCAATTGATAACCAAAACCAGCACCAGCCGCCAGATTCGTCCCCCAGTTTCCAGGGTCCATATAACCCACACTGACCAGAAAACCAGGCCCCAAAGCGCCGAACACTTCACGCAGACCAATCCCCCAACGGTTCTGCCGCACTTTTTTCCAGATATGAAGGAGCTGCATGCTCACAGAGGGAACATACTCCAGGTTCTGGCGTGGGCGAGATAATAATGCCATATGGTTACCTCCACAATTTTTTCCGCTGTTGTTTTTTATGTGATACGCTTTTTATAGCGATTGTAATTTCTCATTCAGAAAATTTAATGTTTTATTGTTCTAAAAAATATGGTAGCACAAGATTAAAATATTTACAAGGGCATCGCCATGCAATTATGAAGGAGGCGGAGGGATTTGCTGGTTTTCTCTTGCGCCGCGACGCTCCTTCAGCTATGATACAGGCATGATAGATGAAGCCGAATTTTATGCATCGCTGCCAAAGAAGCGCATGGGCGCGGCGGCACTTTTCCTCAACCAGGAAGAACAGATCTTACTGGTCAAACCGACCTATCGCGACTACTGGCTGCTCCCCGGCGGATCGATCGAAGCAGACGAATCGCCTTTGCAGGGATGTATGCGTGAGGTCCGCGAAGAACTGGGATTAGACCTGATCATGGAACGGCTGTTGTGCCTGGATTATGTGGCCGGACAGGGAGTGCTCACCGAAAATATCCAGTTTATTTTTGCGGGCGGAACGCTCAGCCAGGCTCTGATTGAAGCAATCAGGCTGCCTGCCGAGGAATTGAGCGATTTTCAATTTTGTCCGCTGGCTGAGGCGATTACGCTCGTCAGCCCCCGTATGAGCAAACGATTGGTGTACTGTTTCAAAGCCATACGGGAACAGACGACAATCTACCTCGAGGAGGGGAGGCAGATCTAGCGTTCTCATGCTTGCGGGCTACTGTCTCTTTGAAAGAGCGAGATTCAGACCGAGGCCGAGAAAGACGCTACCCGTTAACCACTTTTGGATGCGTGCGACCCAGATATGCTGGATAAATCGAACGCCAAGATAGCCAAACAGGATTGCCACGCCTATATTGATAATCGTGCCGCCGAGATTAAAAAAGCCGCCCAGGAAGAGAATTTGCAGGGTAGCATGGCTGGTTCCCGGATCAATGAATTGTGGCAGAAAAGCGAGAAAAAATAAAGCCACTTTCGGATTGAGAATATTGACCAGGACACCCTGACGATACACCTTCCATAGTGACTCCTCCCGCAATTCTCGTACCTGCAAGGTGCTCTCTTTTTTGAGGAGAGTACGAATGCCAAGATAGAGAAGATAGGCCACGCCAAACCATTTCAAAATCTCATAAGCCAGAGCGGAGTAGAGAAAAATAGCAGATAACCCCAGAGCTGCCGCCGTCATATGCACAAGGCTCCCGGAGCCAATCCCCAGGGCAGAGACAATACCGGCGCGTCTTCCTTGCGAAGTACTGCGCGTAATGATGTAGAGCATATCTGTGCCAGGAGTTATATTCAATAACAGGCTGGCAGCCAGAAAAACGTAAAAATCCTTGATTCCGAGCATAACCTTCCATTTCTTCCTTCACATGTGGATCGATACACTTCTCTTAGTCTAGCACATAATAGCTCAGCTATCTCAAGATCAGTGAAAACGAGCTGCGAATACGATCATTTTCCACTCGTCGTCCTCTCGTAGACAGCGTAGCCCCCCACGACAAAACGATGATAGCCGTGATAGGCTTTTTCGCCAGCCGCAATGCGTTGGGACAACGTAGTATCGGGCAACGTATTGGCGTGAAAAACGTACGCAGCCTGCGGATCAGCGGCGACACTCTGCGGGTAGAGCGCATAACGATTATGCCCCGGCTCCAGACGCTCAAGCAGAGCACTACAGAAAATGCGCTCGTCGCTGCGGAAGATCAGGCGATCGCAGGACCAATAATCGGAATAAATTCGCGTCACATGATCGTGCAACAATCGCGTAATCAGCAAACTCTCCTGCTGATTGAAAGCCTGCGTCAACGGGACATTGAGATGTTCCGTGCTATTTTGCGTAAAATAGACATCCTGGCCGGGATCAAGGGGAGGTTGCGCCGGAATATCAGTAAACGTACTGAACGTTCCCATGAAAAAGACTGCCACAATAAGCGCGAGGAGACCACGCGAGAGCAGCATAACCGCACGTTCGATACGTACGGCGAGCAATCCATGTGTCTGCCAGCGCACCTGCAACGATTTGAGCACCGTCGCGCCATGCCAGAGAGGCCAGAGGACCGCAGGCGTACTGACCAGAACGCCAATCAGATAACGAGAGGCCGCAACCGGATAAAAGGCCGAGTTTGGACTGGCAATATAAAGCAATACCGGAATCGCACCAGACACTAATACCGCCAGACGCGAGCACTGCAAAATTGCCGTCTGCCTCGTTTCTGGTCCCCAGGCACGACGTGCGCCCGCAAAACAGAGTCGCCAGAGGATCACCAGAGCAAGCACACACGCAACAAGCCAGAGAAGAATTACCCCTGCCGACCAGCCCGTATGCACCAGCGTACAATGCAATCCATGGAAACTATTGAGTCGCACAGCATGCACATCGTTTACAGAACAGAGCGGATTGGCCCCGGTCGCCGTAGGAAGCGTGATTAACAGGGCCCCTTTTATCTCAAGAGGCAACAAAATATGTTTGGGTAGTGTCGGTGTTCCACCTGCGCGAAGCACATTGAGCAGATAAAACAACGAAGAGCGGTTCTTCGGCACGGACAGATTGTACAAGATCTGTAAAGAGAAACATGGGATAAAGCCGAGAACGATCATGGCAATCGCCCAACCCAGCAGTTCACGCCAGCAGAAAATGAGCAGAAGAAGGCCCCCCGCGAAAATAAAAGGGAGCGTAAGCATATGAGACCAGATGGCAAAACCTGCCACAAAGCCCCAGAGTGCATAGGCCAGGAGACGACGCCAGCGATCGCGTTTCATCTGCTCACGACTACTATTGAAGACCAGCCAGATCGGGATCAACAGCAGGAACGGCCCACACATCAGCGTCTCGGGATCGCCACCGACCGCAACCAGTTGTCGAGTCAGGAGAGGATTGGAGCCGAGAGCAAGAAGAAAGAGCGTAAAGAGCGCAAGTTTCCTGGAATAGAGCATGCTCGTTAACAGATACATGCCCAGGAGAAAGATACAATACATCAGCACCAGGCCGATGCGTAACCCGAATGTCGAGACCCCGAAAAAGTGAAACACAATCGCGGCCAAATAGGCCTCGAACGCCCCCATATAGCCCTGACCGTAGAAGAAAATTGGACGTTCTCCTCGATAGGCAATATGCATCGCCATCAAACCCATCGTGCCTTCATCACTATCCAGCAGGGGCCAGCCAGACAATAACAGCGCAATCCGAATAAGAGCGGCCAGCACAATAATAGCCAGCGCGCCTATTCCATAACGAGAGAGATGGAAGCGCTTTGTCTGCGCTTCTTTTTCCTGTAACATACGCGGATTTACCTCTTATTTAGAGCACCTCGTCAGAGAACCTCTACAGTTCAGCCAGCGATCAACCCTGTCCCTCTAGCAGATTCTCTTTCAACCGCATTTCTTTTCTATACGCCGGAGCAGTATAACCTATATACGCCAGACAGTATAGTAGTATAAACGAGCAACTTGCTTCGTACACAACATCCGGCCAGAGAGCACGCACAAAACAGAGGGGCTTATGCACCTTTTGTGGGTATTGACTGAAAGACCGATGGATACGAATTGATGAGGGTAAATTTATTAAAAGGCCAGTAGACAAGAACCGCTTTGCCAATAATAAAATCTTTGGGGACAAATCCCCAGGTGCGAGAGTCGTCACTGACCACACGATTATCGCTGAGGACAAAATATTGATTGGGGGGAACCGTCCATTGCTGGCCAGCGACATTGGCGGGTTTGCTGATATAGGGTTCTTTGAGCTCAACATTATTCACCCAGACATGGGTCAAATCCGTCTTAATCGTATCTCCAGGCACGCCCACGACACGTAACATATAATTGCCAGAACGATCAGCGTAAGGATACTGAAAAACGATGACATCTCCTCGTTCAGGTCCATGGAACAGATAGGAGGTCTTATTCACCATAACATTGTCATCTTTCCGCAAGCCTGGCTCCATAGCCGGTCCCTGGACTTGATAGCTTTGTACAACAAAGCGGAGCACGAGAAAGATAAGAACGCAGAAGACCAGGATCTCAACAATCTCGCGCTTCAAATGTGAACGTTTCAATTTACAAACCTCTAAGCAACTATTTGTAAGTATCTTTTCTCTGTCTGGCGACACGTGTTCTCAAAGGGCTACTGGACTCTGCGTTACGACACATGGCAAACAGAATCTTTGCGAGCCGAACCCAGCGGTCATTTGCCCATTATACCTGATAGAACGCGAGAGGATAACCATTCTCATCAAATGTAGCCGTTTTGAGTAACTAGAAGTCCCGGTCGACGACGAGAGTTGCTCTTTGTTCGCTATTATTCGGTTGTTATTTTTTTCGCGAGGATGACCCCGGTATTCAGGCCAATGGTATGCAGACCGCCGAAGAAGCGCGCATGCTCGATCTTTATGCAACGATTCTCAATATAGGTCAGGCCCGCTGCGGTCGCCTTCTGAGCCGCCTCTTCACTGGTCAGACCAAGCTGCACCCAGAGGACTTTCGCCCCAATCGCAATAGCTTCGTCGGCAATGGGCGGGATATCCTGAGATCGACGAAAGACATCGACGATCTCTATCTGCTCGCCCGCCTCTTTCGCCTCCGTTAACGAGGCATAGACCGGCCTGCCGAGCAATGTCTGCCCGGCATAGCGAGGATTGATGGGGGTAATCGTATAACCGGCCGCCTGTATATAGATGGCGACAAAATGGCTGGGTCGATAGGGGTCTGCGGAAACTCCGACAATCGCGACGTGCCGATAACGTTGCAACAGCTTGAGCCGACCATACATATCAGGCGTTACGGGCATGTTTTGCGCATTCATGAACTGGCTCCTTTTTCACTTGAGAAACTTACTTGATACGGCTGGCCGCCTGTAATGCCTTATCGAGATCCCAGAGAATATCTTCCACATCCTCGATGCCAATGGAGAGGCGAATAAGATCGGGACTGATACCGCCCGCAAGCTGATCCTCTTCTGAAAGTTGCTGGTGCGTGGTGCTGGCAGGATGGATGATCAGGCTGCGCGCATCGCCGACGTTCGCCAGGTGAGACAAGAGCTGCACGCTATTGATGACCGTCTTGCCCGCTTCATATCCCCCCTTGACGCCAAAGGTAAAGACGGAACCAGCCCCACGTGGCAGATACTTTTTCGCAAGACTATAGGAAGGATCGTCTGGCAGGCCAGGATAGCGAACCCAGTTCACGGCGGGATGCTCTTGTAAAAAGTGCGCGACCCGGAGCGCATTCTGGCTGTGGCGTTCCATACGCAACGAAAGCGTCTCCAGGCCCTGAAGCAAGAGGAAGGCATTAAATGGGCTGAGGCAGGCACCGGTATCGCGTACCGTCTCGCTCCTGAGCTTCATACTGAAGCAGAAATCGCCAAAGGTCTCGTAAAAACGTACGCCATGATAGGCCGGGGAAGGATCAACCATGTGCGGAAATTTGCCATTGTCCCAGGGAAACTTGCCCGATTCGACGACAACGCCCGCAATTGAAGTCCCGTGTCCACCGATAAACTTTGTGGCCGAATGCACCACAATATCGGCACCATGCTCAAACGGACGGCAGAGGTAGGGCGTGGCAAAGGTGCTATCGATGATCAAAGGGATGCCCGCCTCGTGAGCAATATCGGCAATAGCACGAATATCGAGGACATCGCCGCGTGGATTGCCGATCGTCTCGCCGTAGAGCGCACGTGTGCGAGGGGTAATTGCTTTGCGATAATTTTCGGGGTTCGTACTATCGATAAAGATCGTTTTAATGCCCCAGGTACGCAAGGTTATATCAAACTGCGTATGCGTGCCGCCATAGATACTGCTGGAAGAGACAATCTCGTCGCCGGGACGGAGCAGGGTCATCATCGTCGCCATCTGTGCCGCCATACCAGAGGCAGTGGCTACAGCGCCTGTGCCACCCTCAAGAGAGGCGATGCGCTCCTCAAAGGCCGCGGTGGTGGGATTCATGATGCGGGTATAAATATTGCCGAAGCGTTGTAAGGCGAACAGGTGAGCGGCATGGTCAGTGTCATCAAAGACAAAAGAGGTGGTCTGGTAAATAGGCACGGCGCGTGCGCCAGTTTCTGGATCAGGGCGCTGACCGGCATGGACAGAACGTGTATCAAAGCCAAAAATGTGATCGCTATCGATTTCTGGCATACGAATTTCCCCTTTCGCTACATCAGGATACGTCTCCTTGCTGTATAGTAGCACATTTAGCGCATCGTCCGTGTTCTTGACGATAGCCGCACATAAGCAGGCAACGAAAGGCCACATGGCACTTCATGATGGGGCGCATGTGGCGTCTTTCGTTGCAGGGCTATATCGCAAGCAGGCGACTTATTCCGCTAACTTTTCCGCAGGCAAGTCAGGCAATTGTACATTCAACTGTGTCTCATCGATCCGACGCTCAACTTCGGCAAAACGCTCACCCTCGTCCACCTTTGGGAATAGATCAACAACGGGTTTGTTAGGCAGGGGCTCCGGGGTAACCAGCGGAGTATAGCGGGGCGGGACATTATTGCCAGGCCCAATAAGCTCATATTGATAGGTCACACCATAGGAAACATGTGTATCATAATAAGGCGGATACTGTGAGTGATACCCATCGATCAGGGTTATCACAATACGCGTCTTCTGCTCAATTCTAATCAATTTAATATAAGGGCGTGGAGACCAGTCAAGTCTGTTAACCGGATGGCCATGGATATCCGTCGAAGAAGACACCGTAAAAAAGGAGGTTGCAGCAGTATTCCCGACCTCGTACGTGACATCTGAGCGTATCACTTGTGGCTCGACATTTTCTAGAATGTGCTGACCTTTAGACAATGGGTTATGCTGTGGATCGTTCATGATTGCTCCTTGTTATCGATATACTACGTTTGCAAAAGACAAGTTGCGACAGAAGCTTACGAAAATCGACGCATGGCGTACGACAAACACATTTGTTTTTAGATTGACGGCACCGAAAATTGAGAGCAAATGCTCTTGTAGCGATCTCCATCTCCATATTGCTGCCAATCATTCTTGCTCAGATCATGCTGCGCAATAGAGCAGGAATAGGCTTGCCAGGCCGGAAGAGAGACTTGCCATGACAGGAGTACGCCTTTGTAGATATTCCCGGAAGGAATCAATTGAGTAGAGAGCAGTTGCGTTCCACCAGGACGAAAGCTCATATCACCCAGCAGACTGGAGGGAGATTGGATCGGATCAGAGAGTTGAGAGAACCCATTTACCCCTTGCTTCAAAACAACAAAGCTAAATGATTGGTTTGCATCAGGGAGAGTAGCAGTGTATGCGACGATGGATTGGCCATCAGGACTGAAATGCAGGGCCGTATAGGCGCTCGCCGGGTCTGCATGAATAATTTTGAGCATCGGCATAGACTGTACTGCGCAGGCACTATCCCAGAAGCCAATTTCAAGGTCAGAGATGAGAGAAGCGACGGTATGATTATCCGGACTAAAAGCCAGGAAACCACTTTTACTGCTATCCTGTGCCTGGGAACCAGACGGCGAAAAGGTTCGGCTCGCAATATTCCAGATTTTCAGTTGATCTTGCGTACAGGATTGCCCCACACAAGCCCAGAGGGCCAGACGCTTGCCATCAGGACTGAGCGCGACATACTGGCGAGCGCTGGCCGGTAACGCCTGCTGTCCTGGTGGCATAAGCACAGAAGGATGAGCTGGATTACTGATATTCCAGACGTCAATGGTCCCCGAAGAGCTGCTCGAAACAAGAACGTGCGCATCATCACTTAATTGCACACGATGAAGTAGCCCTGGATGAAGAAAGTGAGCAAGCAAAGTGGGGGATTGAGACTGAACATTCCAGAGCGTAATCAGGCCATCGGTACGGCCTGCGGCCAGAATCGTCCCATCCTTGTTTAAAGCCAGACTACGTTCAGCAAGCGGATTGCTGCTCTGGCTCTTACTAAGAGGATTGCCAGTATAAGCATCTGTTTTCAGCAGCGTAGATTTTAGGGGATTTTGAGACGAGCTGGCAGAACGGATTTCAATAGTGCCATCTGCCCTACCGACGTAGATCCGTTGCCCATCAGGACTGAACAACGGGCTATACATAAGCATGGTTGAAGGCAATCGCTGGCTGAGAGCATTATCAATGCCATCATCCCAGAACAAAAACATATTGCCGCCGCTGTCACTGGCGCTAGAAGTGCAGAGCATCCGTCCATCCTGACTAAAAGCCAGGGCGGATTTTGGCTGATTATCGCCATTCAGCGTGATCGGCAAGCCTTGCTGCTGCATATCCCAGAGATGCACCGACCTGTCAAGACTGCTCGCAGCTAAGAACCGACCATCGGGACTAAAAGCGAGCGCAGTAATCGTGTCCGCATAGCCAGTCAGCCGGGCATCTTGCGCCTGTCCATCATTCTCATTCCACACAACCATCTGTCCCGTACTGCTCTTCCATAGCTGAATAGTATTATTCTCCGCAGCGACCGCAAGCACGCTGCCATCAGAACTGAAGGCCAGGCGGCTTGTATTTGAAGTCGCAAGTAAAGCGGGCGCCACTGGCTGTCCCGTCAGCGTACTCCATAGTTCCGTGCTATTGCCATTACTGGTCGCCAGATAGTGTGCAGTACCGCTCACCGTAAAAGTATCTACATCAATAGTTGCCTGAATATGCTGGACGGGAGCGAGCAATTGAGTCGTCTGGACATTCCAGGAGGCAACCTCAATATCTGAACAATGTTCATTGGGCGTATCGGGAAAATCATAGAGAGCGCAGCGCGCCGAAACCAGCGTTTTCCCGTCCGAGCTGAATGAAAGAGCGACATGCTTCTCAGTCGAAAGAGACGAATTATTCACCATACCTTTGAGAGCCGTGAGTACATGAGTCTGCACATTCCAGAGCCAGACACCTTCATTATTGGCGATCGCCAGAGTAGTATCATCAGAGCTGAGAACAAGCGCACCCACCCGAGACAGCTTGCCGGGCTGAAGGACCGTGACAAGTTTACCGGTACGAGTATCATCAACAAAAACACTCACGCCCTCAGAATAGATGATCGCATGATAACGGGTATCGAGCGCGATCATCTGCACCGTTACCGGCTGGGAGGCAGGTCGCATCTCGCGCAATTGTGGATTCAGCTCCAGAGTATGCAACAGGGTATTACGCGTCTCAAAAGTATTCTGCCGTTGCGTTGCGGCATTCGCCAGTAAGAGAGCCGTGTCAATCTGCCCCCTGGTAGCGCTGATATTGGCATTAGCGGACAACAGCAAAGAGTTCGAGGTTTGCAGTAGCTGATTTTTCTGTAAATCCGCCGCATTGAGCTGGATATTCAAAGCCTGTGTGATGAAAGCGAAAACGATGCTGAATACAAGCAAAACGGAGATAGCCACAATCAAGCCACGCAGTCGCCGCACCGTCTGCCGTTTCAGGGAGAGTTCGCGCTGTAAGCGGTCTTGCTCTTCCTGCGTCAGACGTTTCCGTTCGGCGAGGGCGGCCTGAATAAAGGAAAGTTCGCTGGCATTAGCAATATTGCGGCCCACCCACGCGTACGCCTCGTCCAATTGTACGCCCCGATAGAGGCGCTCGGAGGCTTGCTCGTGCTTGAGCCAGTCGGCAGCATCGCGCGTAATAGCATGCTGAAGAAGAATATCTTCGCGGGCCTCGTACAACCAGGTAGCGAGGCGCGGCCATTCGCGAATCAGGGCCTCGTGACTGACTTCGATACTCGTAGCATCGACGATCACGCTGGTCGTCAGGAGACGAGCAGCGATAAAAGTATACGTCACCTCACTCATCAGCCGGGTTTGTGCATCGTCGGCAAACAGAAGTTCGGAGAGAGCGGCACGACGGCGAGTGGTATCCAGTTCGCTCTTGCCAGGGTCAATCAGGCGTAGAAAGAGGATCTGCGCCAGCTTACGATGTTCATCGGAGGAGAGATTATTGTAGACGTTTTCCGCATGGCGTGCCAGGGCTCCGCGCAGGCCACCCAGTTCGCGATAAGCCTCCAGCGTCAACCAGTGCCCCTGACGCTGCTGGAAAAGCTGCTCCAGGGTAAATTCAAGGAGCGGCAGGGCATTATTCTGCGCATGAAGTTCCAGGAGAATATTGTCCACCAGATCACCCTCAAAAAACAATTGCACATCGGCCTGCGTGGCGGGCTGCTCGATGGCGGTGCGCAATTCCTGAGTATCCATCGGCAAAACACTGACCTGATTGGCCTCGATCAAATGGGCCAGAGCACGATAGCGCATAGGACGATCATAGCAGTCCGCACGCAGCGTGAGCAAAACCAGCAAGGGACTCTGCGGCTCCCTCACGGCATTGAGCAATAGCTTTAAAAAGCGCTCGCATTCCGCTTCAGAGACAGCAGGGGCAAACAGCTCCTCAAACTGATCGATACAAAGCACCACGCGCCCACCAGCAGACGTACTGAGACCGGCTGCCAGTTGATACAAACCGTAACCGTGTTCAGCCGCCAGCGTATTGCGCACATCAGCGGCGTTTTGCTTCGGGAACTGATGCATGAGCAGCGCCAGTAGCGCGTCACAGGGATGTTGACTGGGAACAAACATCGGCAGATAGCACCACTTCTCGCTATCAGGCAGGGCTCCTCGTTGCAACCGGGGCAGGACGCCCGCCATCAACAGGCTCGACTTTCCAGAGCCACTCGGCCCTACAATGGCAAGCAGGCGTTGAACGGATTTCAAAGGGCGGCGCGGATCGAGCATCTTCGCTAACATGCCAAGCGTGCGCTGAGTCAGAGCATCACGGCCACAGAAATCATTCACATCATCCCTGGTAAAAGCGCGCAATCCCTTATAAGGATTACGAGGCTCGTCGTCCAGCGAGATCAGTGGCGGTACAGCCACAGGCGTCAGGCCCGTATCCTCCTGTACACAATCCACGATTTCATCCAGAGCAGTCACGTAGCGCTCGTTGCGCCCATCGATCACATCAATCGGTCCCGTTTGCCCGAAAAGGGCCAGCAAGGTAGCCGCAACACGCTCACCACTGGCCCAGAAAAAGACCAGA
Source organism: Ktedonobacteraceae bacterium (assembly GCA_035493895.1). GTDB lineage: Bacteria > Chloroflexota > Ktedonobacteria > Ktedonobacterales > Ktedonobacteraceae > DATJHM01. Next base: position 27,429 of record DATJHM010000334.1, on the reverse strand, counting down.
CGGCGCCGATAGAGCCGGGCAATACGCAGGTACTCTTTGATCACTGGTGAAGCAGGCATATGCGGAGAAAAGACCACCATCACCAGATAAGAAGCTCGAATAGCCTCACGCAAGACGCCCTCTTGCTTCACAGGCGTAAAAAGATTGTGCGCAAGCTGCACACCTCGCTGCCTGAGATCAGCACTGACACGTTCAGCAAACTCTCGATCTTCCGCTGCCGCCGCAATAAACAGTTTACGCTGTACCGGCAACCCCTCACTATCAACTGCGCGCGAGAACACAGATTCATTGGCAAAGGTGCTACGACCTAAAGGCTGCGTCACCTCCTCCAGACTCGCACGCTCCAGGGCAAGCGCAAAAGCATGCACACTCACAAAACGTTGCGCAGGGTCTTTCGCCAGAGCGCGCAATACCACCTGCTCGACCGCCTCGGGTAGCTCCGGGCAGAGATCGCGCAGGGGTGGTGGGGAATCATACATATGCTGCGTATACAGCTCAAAATAACTCCCGCCAAAGGGGCGTTTCCCACATAACCATTCATAGACCATAATCGCAAGCGCATATTGATCACTGGCAAACGTAGCATGCCCATGCCATTGTTCCGGAGCAATATAGGGCAGCGTCCCCACGAGATTCTGCGTGTCCATTTCGGTAGGAGAAGGCGCAAACAGAGCCAGACCAAAGTCGCTTAAATACAACTGCTGTTCTGGTCCCAGCAGGACATTTTCAGGCTTCACATCCCGATGAATGAGCTGCCGATTATGCGCATATTGCAGAGCCTCGGCAATCTGCTTCACATAATGCACCACCAGATCGAGCGACAATAAAGCGCCGCGCTCATGATGCTGGCGAAGTGAGTTGCCCTGAACATAATCCATAATAAGTACAGGGGAACCGCGCTCAACTCTGAAATCGAGGACGCGCACAATATGGCGATGGTTCAAGCGTACCAGCGTCTGGGCTTCAAACAAAAAACTTCTGGCCGCCTCACCTTCCAGTGAAATGTGCATAAGTTTCAGGGCAGCGTGGCTCCTGAGATAGAGATGTTCTCCCAGATAGACATCAGCAGATCCGCCCTTGCCGATATGCTGAATCAGACGATAATTGCCTATCTGCTGTCCCATAAGATTGGTCATTTTCGTATTTCCTGTGCAGCAATCGCCCGCCCGACAGGCCACATCTATAAAAATGCCTTATTGAAAAGAAGAATAATTTGCCCACGTATAATTTTTCATTTTTATCGTTCAAAATTTTCGCTGCATGAATAACATCCTCTAGTTAAACGTGCAAGAAAAATCCTTTTAGGAGATGTTTTGTATCAATATATATCAACGTTATTCATAATGCAGGAAGGAGCGAAGCGCCTATCCTCTTCCTCTTAGCCGTGAGGGACACACCCAGGATTATCATGCCAGGCAAAGGTTTTTTGTGATACACTGCATATGTTTAATGCTCTCGTCCTGTTAAACAATGATGGAGATATTTCTTCGATGACACAGACCGTTGACCCAAAAGCAGCGTATCAGGCAGTAGGAAAAGCAACCCAGCGCAAAGATGCGCCAGATAAGTTAACCGGGCGCACACGATTTGCGGGAGACCTTACATTCCCCGGCATGCTTCATGCACGCCTCGTCTTGAGCCCTTACGCGCATGCGCGCATCGTATCCATCGATACCAGCGCGGCCCTGGCTACCCCTGGTGTCGTAGCAGTCTTCACCAGCGAAACGCTGGGAATGGCAAAAGCCAACAGCACCGCGCGCGCACAGGCCCCACTGGCCCAGAAAGAGGTCGCCTGGTGTGGACATCCCGTCGCCGTCGTCGTCGCAGAGTCGGAGGCAGCGGCTCTCGATGGTGCCCAGGTGGTTGATGTTGACTATGAGCTTTTGCCAGTAGTAATCGACCCGACCCTGGCGATGCAGCCAGATGCGCCCCCGACACGAACGCGCAATGCCAACGAAGTCTCCGAGATAGCCGGTGGTGGCGCACACGCAGAAGTGAGCGATGAGAGCGTAGAAGAAGATGATCACGAAGAGCTATCACAGAACGTCAGTGACAAAACCCATATGCGCATTGGCGATATCGAGGCTGGTTTGCAGGAAGCGGAGGTCGTCGTAGAACGGCATTACCGCACACATTTCGTACACCAATCGTATTTAGAGCCCCAATCTATTGTCGTCGTTCCCAGTGCCTCAGGCCATCAACTGGTCGCGTATCCGAGCACGCAGGGCCTCTTCGGCGCACGCGCAGATATCTCGCAGGCGTTAAATATGCCGGAGCGACAGATCCGCGTGGAATCGGTGCCGATTGGAGGAGCATTCGGAGGCAAGTTTGGTCTGCATGAGCCACTGGCCGCAGCCGTAGCCCAGAAAGTGCGCAAACCAGTGCGCCTGGTCTACACACGCCAGGAAGATCTGCTGGCAGGCAATCCAGCGCCGCAAATTTCGCTCACCGTGAAGCTCGGTGCGAAGCGCGATGGCACGCTGGTAGCCATCCAGGCAAAGGGCATCTTTGATGCAGGCGCTTTCCCCGGAGCTTCGGCGGGCCTGGGAGCGCACATTCTCGCCAGCACCTATCGTTGCCCCAACGTCGATATCAGGGGTTATGAGGTACTGACCAATAAAGTGAGCGTCGGTGCCTATCGAGCGCCCAATGCGCCTCAGGTCACGTTCGCACTCGAATCCACAGTGAACGATCTCTGCCTCGCACTGGACAAAGATCCGCTGGAATTCCGGCTACAGAATGGCTTGAAAGAGGGCGATCCCACCAATGATCGCCGCCGCCCCCAATGGCCGCGCATTGGTCTGCTCGACTGCATCGAACGTCTGCAACAAGAGCCACTCTGGCAGCAGCGCGCACAGTTGAAAGAGCCACCCGCAGAGTTCGCAGGCTGGAAGATCGGCACAGGCGTTGCCGTTGGCGGTTGGCCAGGAGGAACGGAGCCTGCCGCTGCGGCCTGTCGTCTGGAGACCGATGGCACATTCACCGTCGTCGTCGGCACCGTCGATCTCACCGGATCTGACACAGCCCTCGCATTAATCGCCTCTGAAGCTCTCGGCACGCCCCTGGACGCAGTCGAAGTCGCGCATGATAGTACGGACACCATGCCATACAGCGGCGGTACAGGAGGCAGTAAAACTATCTATACGATGGGCCCGGCAGTGCTGGCAGCCGCTCAGGACGCTCGCAACCAGGTCTTGCAGATTGCCAGTGACATGCTGGAAGCGGCAGTCGATGATCTGGAGATCGCCAACGGCGATGTCGTTGTTAAGGGCGCACCGAGCAAGAGCATCTCTTTACAAAAGATTGCTGGCGCATCGATGCGTTTTGCCGGTCAGTATGCGCCTGTCTTTGGTCATGGTAGAGCCGCCAACAGCACCAGTTCGCCCATGTACGCCGCGCATCTTGCCCGTGTGGCCGTTGATCCCGAGACGGGCGAGGTTCACGTGCTGGACTTTATCGCGGTACAGGACGTTGGTCATGCCATCAATCCTGTGCAGGTAGAAGGGCAAATCCACGGTGGCGTTACGCAGGGAATCGGCTGGGCGCTGTTCGAGGGATTTGAATACGACGAGAATGGTCAGTTGCTTACATCGACATGGATGGACTATGCCATGCCGCATACCCAGGATGTGCCGAATATCGCAACCATCATGCTCGAGATCCCATCGCCAACCGGTCCATTCGGAGCAAAAGGCGTGGGAGAACCACCCGTCGTTCCCGTTGGAGGCGCAATCGCCAACGCAATCTACGATGCCGTAGGCGTGCGTGTCAGCGAGATGCCGATGACGCCTGAGCGTGTGTTTACGGCAATCCAGAACGGCAAAACAGAGGCATAAATAAAAGAAACAAAAAATCGGGGGACAGAGATGAGCTCTGTCCCCTTTTCGTTCTTCTTATTACTGTGCTGCAAAGGTTACGTATTATGCAGCCAGGGCCAGCATACGTTCGAGAGCGACGCGAGCCCAATGCGCGGTCTCCTCATCGACGCTAATGCGATTGATCACCGTATCGTCGAGAAGCGCTTCCAGCACCCAGGCCAGATAGGCTGGATGGATGCGATACATCGTCGAACAGGGGCAAACAATAGGATCGAGGCAGAAAATGTTTTTGTCGGGATGCTCCTGGGCAATGCGGTGCACAAGATTAATCTCCGTCGCAATCCCCCAGGTGCTGCCAGCCGGAGCCTGCTCAATCACCTTGATAATATATTCGGTTGAGCCATAATAATCGGCGGCATCGACCACTTCGCGGCGACACTCGGGATGGACGAGGATTTGCACGCCGGGATACTCGGCACGCGCCTTCTCGATCTGTTCCACGCTAAAACGCATGTGTGTCGAGCAGTAGCCCTTCCAGAGAATAATCTTCGCGCGCTCGATCTCCTCCTCAGCCGTATCGGAAGCCATCGGATCTTTGGGATTCCAGACCGTCATCTGATCTTCAGGAATGCCAAAATGCAGGCCCGTATTGCGTCCCAGATGCTCGTCAGGGAAGAAAAGCACCCGTTTGCCCTGGCTGAAGGCCCACTTCATGACCGCAGGAGCATTCGAGGACGTGCACACCACCCCGCCATTGCGGCCACAAAAAGCCTTCAGGTTCGCGGCAGAGTTCATGTACGTGACAGGAATAATCCCGGCATCCTCACCGAGTTGCTCGGTCAACATCTGCCAGCATTCCTCAACCTCGGCGATATTGGCCATATCCGCCATAGAGCATCCTGCGGCAGGATTGGGAAGCACCACCTGCTGATGAGCGCCGCTGAGAATATCGGCGCTTTCCGCCATAAAATGGACGCCGCAAAAAACGATATAATCGGCCTCGGGACGAGCAGCCGCAAGTTGCGCAAGCTTAAAAGAATCGCCACGGTAATCAGCATATTGAATAATCTCATCGCGCTGATAATGGTGACCCAGAATGACCAGGCGCTCACCCAGAGCCTTTTTAGCCGCGCTGATGCGGCTATCTAATTCCTCGCCGGACATTTCCGCATAAAACAGCGGAATCGTATCGGCACGTTTCGAGAGATCATGCTTAGCACGCGTACGCGGCGAAAGGAGTGGCAGAATACGCGACTCCTGGCTTACATCACACTGTGTCTGAATAGCCATTGGGAAATCCTCCGTGCTGGATTTATGTCGTGCAAAAACCCTGGCGCAAACCATGGCCAATCAGCAACATGGTCTGCACCAACAAAGATCAGGCAAACTCGAGCGAGATATCAAAATTGGGAGCGGAATGGGTCAAAGCACCCAGAGAGATAAAATCCACTCCTGTCTCGGCCACCGCCACCAGGCGGCTGGCATTGGTACCAATGCTTCCAGAGGCTTCAATCAGAACACGAGGAGCCTGCTGACGGATCAGACGAACCGCCGTGCGCATCGTCTCCAGATCCATATTATCGAGCAGAATGACATCGGCATCAGCCTGGAGCGCCTGCTCAACCTCAGCAAGCATCTCACACTCTACCTCAATTTTGAGCAAATGAGGAGCCTGATGCCGGGCAGCCGCAATGGCCTGAGGAATCCCGCCAGCGGCCTTGATGTGATTATCCTTAATCAACACCCCATCGCTCAAACCAAAGCGATGGTTCTGGCCACCCCCCAGTTGTACCGCCTCTTTTTCCAGGCTGCGCAGACCAGGAGTCGTTTTGCGTGTATCAAGAATGCGAGCGCGTGAACCTTCTACCGCTCGTACACAGAGCGCCGTCGTCGTGGCAATGCCCGAGAGGCGACCGAGAAAGTTCAATGCGACTCGTTCTGCACTTAATATCGAGCGAGCGGGTCCACTGAGGCGCAGAAGCAGATCACCCCGCTGAACTGTCGCCCCGTCCTGCACAAGAAACTCTATCTCAATGCGTGGATCGAGCGTTTGAAAGGTCTCAGCCGCGACATGCAAGCCAGCAACCACACCTTCCTGACGGGTCACAATACTGCCACGAGCCTGTTGTTCTGCCGGAACTGTGCTCAATGTCGTGATATCAGCGAACGCCCCATCTTCAGCAAGGGCGCGTTGAATCAAATCAGAATTCACGTGAGAAAACCTCCTCGTGCGGCTCCTTTGATTCATAGCGATCAATATTAGCGCGCTGAAAAGCGAAATGTCGTCCAGAAAGCGTATCATCCAGGGACTGATAATCGAGACGCCAGTGACTACCACGGCTCTCATGTCGCTGCAAAGCGGCCGCAATAACCAGTTCTGCCGCCAGAAGCATATTCAATGTTTCTGCACGGCGGGGAGACTGAGACTCCGCCACGTCAGAGGGATTCGTCAAAAGAGCAGATTGAAGAGAGCGAATAGTGTCGCGCGCTTCCAGCAGCCCTCGCTCATCCCGCAGGAGAGAAACGGAGCGCCACATCACCTGACGTGCTTCGCGTCTCACCTGTTGCCAGGAGAGGTGTTCTGCACTTCCCGATGACAGCTCTACCGATTGCGTGGCATGAGTATAAGAGAGAAAAGTCATTGCGTGACGGAAAGAAGCACTATCCGCAGGAACAGCATCTCCACTGATCAATGCAGGCAGAGCATCGGCAACACGCAGGCCATAGACCAGACCTTCGAGCAGAGAATTGCTCGCCAATCGGTTTGCCCCGTGAACACCGGTACAAGCGACCTCACCAACAGCATAGAGTCCCTGGACAGTCGTACGACCGAGCGTATCCACCATCACGCCCCCCATACAATAATGAGCGGCAGGCGCAATCGGCAACAGATCACGCGCCATATCCAGCCCATGCATGCGACAGAAAGCGGAGATCGTTGGGAAGCGCGTATACACCCTGTCAGCAGGCAGGTGACGCAGATCAAGATACTGGCAATCGGTCTGCTCATGAAGCATCTCGTTGAGAATGGCACGAGCGACGACATCACGCGGAGCAAGTTCAGCCTGCTCACTGTAGCGAGGCATAAAGCGTTCGCCAGCATGATTGAGCAGATATGCGCCCTCGCCGCGAGCCGCCTCAGAGATCAAATGAGAGGAACCATTGGCAACCAGCACGGTGGGGTGAAACTGCATAAATTCGAGATCGCTCAATGCAGCCCCGGCGCGCCAGGCAAGAGCCAGGCCATCAGCAGTCGCCCCTTTTGGATTGGAAGTATGGAGCCAGAGGCCACCAGCCCCGCCATTCGCCAGAACCGTGGCACGCGCCTCCAGCAAAAACGACTTGCCAGAGCGATCAAGAGCCTGCAAACCAACGCAGGTCCCATCTCGAAGCACCACATCCTGCACAAACGTCTCCTCGAACACCTGAATAGATGCACGCGAGCGCACCGCATCAGTCAAAGCACGTTCGATCTCGGCTCCCGTAGCATCCCCACCAGCATGCAACACACGCCAGCGAGAATGAGCACCTTCGCGGCCTAGCAGCAGCCCGTCAGGTGTCGCATGAGCAGAACTACCGGGCTCCGCACGATCAAACACCACTCCCATTTGTACAAGCCAACGGGCCGCAGATGGACCCCGTTCAACCAGAATACGAACCGCCTCCTCGTCACAGAGGCCAGCCCCCGCCGCGATGGTATCTTGAAAATGCAGGTCAGGGCTATCATCGGCACCGAGGGCAACAGAAAGCCCCCCCTGCGCATAACGCGTATTGCTTTCCCCAATTTGACCTTTGGTAAAAAGAGCAACACGTATGTGCTCAGGCAAGCGTAAAGCAACTGATAAACCCGCGATCCCACCTCCGATGATAGCAACATCGAACGGTCTGCTATCGGGCATAACCAATTCTCCTTCTAATAAGTGTACTTATTACACTTAGTATCCAGACAAAAAAGAAAAGGTGTTTTTGTTACACTAACTAACCTTTTCACGAAAGTATACCAGACATTTTTGCGAAAAACAAGGGTAACCAGGCAAACCTTTCCGCTAAAAATGAAATGGAACGAACAAGAACGAAAACAAACAGAAAGAAAGCTTTTATTCCCCTGACCGTAAGAAGGCAAAAAGCAGAAACAATCCCATCCCATCCCATGAGCGGGCAAACTCCATCAATAGCGTGTGAGAGGAAGGGTGAAATAGAAGGTGGAGCCCAGGCCGATCCTACTTTCTACCCAGACGCGTCCACCGTGCAAGGAGATAATTTCGCGCACCGTAGAGAGGCCAAGGCCAGAGCTTTTAATATAGCGGCTCACCTGACCCTCAACACGATAATAGGGGACAAAGACCTGCTCTAAAAGTTCCTGCGGAATACCGATCCCCTCATCGCGCACACTAATCGAGGCCACACCACTTTCATACATGCTCGCAATCGCAATCTCGCCACCATGCGGAGAATATTTCACGGCATTACTGAGCAGATTCGTCAGGGCACGAAAGAGTTTTTCGCGATCGGCCGAGATCAGAGGAAGTTTTTCGTCGTAGTCGAGCCGAAAGACGTGGTGCGTGGTCATCTGGCGTGCATGTAAGATTGCCTCATCGATGAGTTCATGCATATCAACCAACTGAAGATGCAACTCCATCTTCCCCGATTGCATGCCTTCAATATCTAATAATTCACTGATCATATGCGTCAGGCGCTGCGCATCAGCGTAAATATCAGAGGCGTACTCTTTCACCTCTTCCCCACTGAACTCATTTTCGCGCAGCAGCTCACTGAAGCCCTGAATGCCGGTCAACGTCGTGCGAAACTCATGGCTGACAATAGAAATAAAATCGCTTTGAACTTTGACGGCTTGCAACAGCTGTTCATTGACCGCCTGCAAATCGTGGCGCGCTCGTTCATAGGAGCGCTCGGCGCGATCGCGTTCGATCACCAGAGCGGCAATATGGGCAATCCCCTTGAGTGCCAGCATCTCTTCAGGCGTGTAGACAGCGTCATCCGTCGTATGATCGGCAAGAATGATCGCGACAAGCGCCTTACCAACAATCACGGGAGCCACCAGCATCTTCCGGCTCTTCTCAGCTTTGGCAGAGCGTTGCGGCATATTCACCAGTAGCACCTCACCGGCCTCCAGCCGTGTGACCAGTGCAACATCGAGGAGAAGATCAGCCAGGCATAAATGAGCGATCCGTTGAAACCAGCTTTTTTCCAGAGAGGGAGAGAGACCAGCTACCGCGACCGGACGCAGATGGTACGTTCCAGGCTCGACAACGATAATCCCCGTGCGTTGACAGAGCAGATTGGTGCGTACAATCTCAGCAAGACGATGGCCAATGCGAGAAGCAACCTGGAGCGTGCCCATAAGATCGTCATCTTGTGTAGTGCGTTGAGGTAAAAACGCCAGAGCATCCAAGGAATGGATGAAGGCCTCGGTAGTATTGCGCGGAGATTCTCGTTCTGGAAGTGTAAAATTTTGCCGTTCCATACAGACAACTCCTGGTATCTTTAGTATCCTTGCCCTAGATGCCCATGAACGAGCACATTTCTACCTATTTAATTTTAATAAATTGCATTTCTCTTTTTCAGTATAGCAAGCTCCAAAAACACGGCGTAACGCGCTCTCCTTGACACTCCCTGTGATTAATACTATCATGACCAGAGACAAATAATGCCTCACCTTGCCCCTAGAGGGCATTCGATATGTTCGGATATGCAGCAAGAGTATATCAAAGGAGCTATATTTTAGGTGAAAATACATGAATATCAGGCCAAGGATATTCTGGGCCGTTATGGCATCCCCGTGCAACCGGGGCAGGTAGCCTATACGCCAGAAGAGGCCGAAACGATTGCGCGTGAACTGGGGGGGCCAGTTGTGATTAAAGCACAGGTCTATGTTGGAGGAAGAGGAAAGGCTGGCGGCATCCAATTCGGTGACACCCCTGCACAGGCAAAAGAGGCGGCGGCACGGGTGCTGGGTATGGATATCAAAGGCCTGACGGTCGAAAAAGTGCTGGTGACCTCCAAGATCAATATTCAAGAGGAATACTATCTCGGCATCATCCTCGACCGCAAATCACAGGCTCCGGTCATTATGGTTTCTAAAGAGGGTGGCATTGATATCGAAGACGTGGCGGCTACCAGTCCCGAAAAGATTATTCAGCAGCCAATCGATATGCACTGGGGGCTACGCCCATTCGAGGCCCTGGACATCGTCACACGTGCTGGATTTCCCCATCAGGTCGTGCGTCCGGCCGCGGCCATCCTCACAGCCCTGGCAAAAGCCTTCATCGAGAGCGATGCCAGTCTGGCCGAGATCAATCCTCTGGCCCTGACCGCAGACGGCAAAGTCATGGCAGCGGATGCGAAGATCCTGATTGATGACAACGGACTTTTCCGGCAAAAAGAATATGCCGCCTGGGCCGAACCCGAGGAATCCAATCCCCTGGAATATGAAGCCAAGCAGGCAGGTCTCACCTACGTCAAGCTGGATGGGGACGTCGGAATCATCGGGAACGGGGCCGGACTGGTCATGACCACGCTCGACATGGTGGCCCGTTCAGGTGGAAAGCCAGCGAACTTCCTGGATATCGGCGGCGGCGCAAAAGCCGAAGTCATGTATAAAGCATTGACCTTTGTTGCCCGTGATCCGCAGGTTACCGGCATTCTGGTCAATATCTTCGGAGGCATCACACGCGGTGAAGAGGTAGCAAAGGGCGTTATTATGGCACAGGCCGAGCTACCTAAAGGCATGCCTATCGTCGTTCGTCTCTCTGGTACCGGAGCCGAAGAGGGTCGCGCTTTGTTAAAAGACGCAGGACTCGACTGGGGCAAGGACATGCGTGACGCATCAGAGAAGATAGTCGCTGCCATTGCGACAAAGAGATAGGGGAGAAGCGTGAGCATACTATTAGATAACACAACACGCGTCATCGTCCAGGGTATCACCGGGCGCGAGGGACAATATCACACATCGCGCATGATCGCATCCGGCACAAACCTGGTGGGAGGCGTCACGCCCGGCAAAGGTGGACAGAAAATCGAGGGCGTGCCCGTTTTCGACACGGTCTTCCAGGCGAAAGCGGGTACCGATGCCAATGCTTCCTGCATTTTTGTACCCCCTGCCGGAGCGGCAGATGCGATCATGGAGGCCGCAGCAGCTGGTATCAAACTGATCGTGTGTATCACCGAGGGCATCCCGGTGATTGATATGACGCGAGCCATGTTAATGGTCCGTGAGCACGGAGCGACCCTCATCGGGCCGAACTGCCCCGGACTCTGCACACCAGGACACGGCAAGATCGGCATCATCCCTTATCAGATCTTCACGCCTGGCCCCATCGGCTTCATCTCGCGCTCGGGAACCCTCACCTACGAGGTCGTCTCCTTGCTCACCGAAGCAGGACTCGGGCAATCCTCCTGCATCGGCATCGGAGGTGACCCCATTATCGGCTCAACCTTCAGTGACCACCTGAAACTTTTTGAGCAGGATGAGCAGACCAAAGCGGTGGTGATGTGCGGCGAGATCGGTGGCAGCGACGAAGAGGATGCCGCCGAATTCATCAAGACCATGAGCAAACCCGTCGTGGCGTTCGTCTCCGGGCGCACGGCACCTGCGGGCAAGCGTATGGGACATGCAGGAGCGATCATCTCGGGAAACACGGGAACGGCTCAGGGCAAAGTGGCAGCGCTCCAGGCCGCCAATGTGCCGGTCGCCGATACCATTTTCGATATTCCTGATCTGGTCAAAAAAGTGCTTTAACATTTTGTAGAGCGTGAAGAACGGTGTGGTTTTTGCTTTGCGGTTCTTCCCGTTCTCAAGACAAGTGAATTTGAGAAATAGCGAAACGTGCCGCCCGGTATTGATCTGACGACACGTTTCTGCCATGGTGGGGAGGCAGAGCATTCCCTGATACATTGGGCGGGAATCCCCCCCATCCCTGTAGAGGCGCTGTTGATCTGCGCCTGGGGTGGTTGCTAATTTTTTTGAGGAACGAACAATGACAACGGCCCTTATTTACGATCCCATTTTCCTGGAGCACATCACGCCTCCCCATCATCCTGATCGACCTGGACGACTGGCTGAAGCAATGAACGTGTTAGACGCCCTGGACTGGTTGGATGGGAAACGCGATGGCCTGATCCAGCTCGCCCCGCGCGCAGCAACGGTTGACGAGATAGCAACCGTCCATGACCGTGAATACATTCAGGCGGTGGAAGATGCGAGTCTGGAAGCAGCCAGAGACGAGAGTAAAGGCAGCACGCCAGGAACCTATTTTGCAACCGATACCTACGTCTCTGCGAAATCGTATGAAGTCGCACGAATGGCAGCGGGCGCGCCCCTGGTGGCAATAGATGCCGTCATGAAAGGCGAAGTGAACAACGCCTATTGTCTGGTCCGCCCCCCCGGTCATCATGCCGTGCCCGAGTCAGGGATGGGCTTCTGCATTTTTAATAACGTCGCGGTCGCGGCGCGTTATGCCATTGACCACTATGGACTTGAGCGCGTCCTGATCATCGACTACGATGTGCACCACGGCAATGGCACGCAGGAGATGTTCTATGACGATCCGCATGTGCTGTATTTTTCGATTCATCAGGCCCCATTTTATCCAGGGACCGGCGAATCAATGGAATTTGGCGAAGGCGCGGGCATGGGAACCACCGTCAACATTCCCCTTCCAGCTCAAACCGGCTTCGAGACCTACGAGCCCATTTTTCGTCAGGTGCTGGCCCCACTGGCAGATCGTTTCAATCCACAGCTGATCCTGGTCTCGGCTGGCTTTGATGCACACTGGAAGGATACAGAGCCGGGGATCGGACTTTTACCTCCAGGCATGCAGCTTTCAACAGCGGGCTTTGCGCGGCTGAACCAGATCATTCTCGAACTGGCCAGCTGGTTTTGCGAGGGACGACTGGTCATGGTCCAGGAAGGCGGCTATCATCTGGAAGTGATGCGCGCATGCGTAGCCACGACCATTAACAATCTGCTAGGTGATGACGCAGCCGTCGATGACCTGGGACCGGGGATGGATAGAAACTTTCACATCAATAATGACGTATTGATTTCTGAACTACGACGTCTGCATAATTTAACCGGGTATCGTATGCGCAATAAGCCCAAGCCAGATATTGAGCGACTCAGACGAGAAGTCAAAGGTCCAGGCGCAGAAAAGCAGGAGAGTTAGTAACAAACCATTTTGTGGAGGAAGAGAGCCCGAATCAATGGCAACGAGCCCTCAACATACCCGAGCATTACACATAGAAGACATGCCCCTGATAGAACGTCTTCTCAACAACTCAGAATACGTCTATCAGCGCTTCACGCTGGAAGAATTGCCCCTGCTGCTCAGGCGTTACCCGGCAGTAGGGCTCTTTCATCGCGAAACGTTGCAGGGCTTTCTTCTCTCACAAGTGACGAATCCGCCGACTGGATGGATCAGCGGCTTCGGCGTCAGCTGGACCGAAAGCGGGAACTATATCTCCATCTTAAACAAGTTGCTCCCTGTCCTTGAGACTCAGCTTTTGCGACGCAATGTGCATCAGTTGCACTACTCGGGCAACGATATTGAGCGGGACTGGTTACAGAAGCTGCTCTTAAAATGGGGCTTTGTCCCCTACAGCTACCTGTATGCCTACGATAAATATGACTATAAGATACCCGCTTCAGGGAACCAGCAAGTGACGCTGCGGCCTGTGCAGATCGCGACAGATATGAGCGCGCTCCTGAACCTGGAGCGGCTCTGTTTCGAGGACCTCTGGTGCTATGACGCCACGGCATTTACCGATATTGCCGCAACCCACCCCTACTTCGTTGTGGCCGAACTTCAGCAGCAGGTTATCGGGTATCAATTCAACGCCCTGGAGGGCGATTCTGGCTATCTGGTCAGAATCGCGGTGCATCCGCACTACAACAGTCAGGGCATCGGCACGCGCCTGATGGCCGAAGCGGTTCGCTTTTTTGCGCAAGAGAAAGTCACACGCATCATGCTCAACACGCAGGAAGAAAACCTGCATGCGCATGGCCTCTACGAATGGTTCGGCTTTATTCGCTTGCAGCAGCGTGGATTTGTCTTGCGGCGCACGTTTTAGCTCGAAGTGGGTGAAGATACAGCCTCACCCCTACAAAATGCCCAGAAGGTAGCAGACGCTTAAAGGAGCCGCCTTATTCTTCACCGTGAGCTGGAATGATTGTCCGGTTTGCACATACTTCAGCACCTGCAAACGTGTCGGCTCGTTCAGCAGAATATTGTTATCAGAGACATTATTCTGAATACGCGAGGCGACATTGACGACATCGCCAATCGCCGTATAGTTCTGCAAGCGCTCCTGAGCGCCAACATTCCCGACCGTGCCCAGACCAGTATTGACCCCGATGCCGAAAGAGACGCGAGCCTCAGGGGCTAGATTCAACTGATACTCCTGCACCGCAAGACGCATTTTCCAGGCAGCGCGCACCGCCCGCAAAGCATGCTGCCTTTGCAGCAGAGGAGCATTGAAAATTGCCATCAACGCATCGCCCTGAAAGGCCGTGAGCGTGCCCTCCTCTTCCCAGATCGCCTCACACATGATCTTCAGATATCCATTGATCAGATGCATCACATTCTCCGGAGCCATCTTCTCACTCAGGCTGGTATAGCCACGAATGTCCGCGAAAAGGACCGAGATTTCTTTCGTCTCGCCACCCAGATTCAACGCCATAGGATCTTTAATCAACTGCTGCACGACATTGGGATGCACATAGCGTTCAAAAATACGCCGAATCTCTTTCGCCCGCACCTGAGCACGCTTCAATTCTGTCCGATCATCAATCACCAGAGCCGCGCCGATGTGCGCGCCCTGCGTATCACGTAGTGAAGACATATAGAGACCGAGCGTCACATCCCCATCACGCCCGGGTAGCGGATACTCGACAGCGCTAGGGACAAATGTGCCATTCGCATGCAACTCGGGTTGTTCCAGCGCCTGCCGAAAACGCTCCGCCAGACCCAGTTGGAGAGGGAGATTGCGAAACGCCTCGGTATAGGGTTTGCCGATCACCTGTCTGGGATCAATGCGCAAAATCAAACTGCTTGCCTGATTAAAAGTCGTAACGGTCCCACTGGAATCGACCGTGATGATACCATTAGCAATAGAAGAGAAGATATTATCCATATAACGCTTATCCTCTTTCACCTGCTGAATCGCTTTATTCACCTCGGCGAAAAGACGCGCATTATCAATAGCAATAGCAGCTTGATTACAGAGAGCGAGAAGCATATCGCGATGGCGGGGGCCAAAAAGATTTGCATTAATGCGACTATCTACATAGACAGCACCAATACAATGATCCCGGACAAGAAGCGGTGCACACATAATAGAGCGAATACCATAAGCCATAATGCTCTCATTCGCCTTGAGCGCATCATCAGTCTGCGCGTCATCAGTGAGCAAGGGCTGATGTGAACTGATGACGTTTTTCACGGTTTTCTGGCTAATCTTCGCGTTATCAAAAGCGCTGGCTGGCATCGTTTTCGCCTGCTTGTCGCGAGCAATGCTAAATTCCAGCTCATTAGTGAGCGGATTGACCAGCATCAAAAAGCCGCGTTCGGCATTGACAAATTCAATCACGCGATCCATCACCAGACGCAACACCACGTCAAATTCCAGCGTCGAATTGAGCGTCTGCGCAATTTCATAGAGTATTTCCAGCTCATTGCGTTGTTTTGTGAGTTCATTGCGCTGCTGCTTCAGGTCAATGATACTATTAGCTAATTCTTCGCGCTCACGATCAAAGCTTCCCGTCTGAGTAGTCTCTGAGGAAGAGGTTGGAGACAAAGGGCCTTGCAGATCCCCGGCCACGCGTTGGAGCGACTGATTGAGACGGCTCAATTCCACATCGGCCATACGGCTGACATTAAGAGCACCCGTAAGCAATTGCACACGTGGATCGCTCACATCATTGGCATAGGTTCCCTCAACGGCACGCTCTAGACGAGGGGTCTGCTCATGCAACGAACGAGAAACACGGCGCAACGCCTCACCGATTGAGCGCAGGTCATTGCTAGCCTTTCGCGTAGCATCAGATGATACAGTCAACGGATTCCCTCCATGGATAGCGCCCATAGCGACGCTGCCATCGCTGCAAAGTCACCACGAGCGAAATGGTCTACAGAATCTGGAGTGGGCGCATACAATAAGGGCACGTAAACGCCCCTTTGTAAAGAAGACGTGCTAACGTGCCCCTATTATAGCATAGCTTTTTTTCGTTTGTCTCAGACGCCATATTCTGCTATATAATGAGCAAACGAGGTCGGGGTAAAGCCGAAATCACGCTCGACGCTCTCTTTGTCGGTGATATTATCAAACGAGAAGAGGGTCATTGCCGCCTTCGTCAGAGGCGGCTTCGGCAATACCAGTTCCATCATTGCCGCTCCCAGGCCGACCAGCGGGCGGGGTACAAACACCTCTGGCCGCTTGATATGCATGGCGTCCGTAAGAAGCGCAAAAATCTCCTGAAACGAATAGTAGTCCGGGCCACCAATCGTATAGATCTTGTGAGAGCTTTTCTCCGGTTCGGCCAGCACCTTCGTAATCACCGTCACCACATCCTCTACATAAATGGGCTGAAACAGCATTTTACCCCCACCAATCAAAGGCACAACCGGGGCCGTACGCAACAAATCGGTCAAACCTTTGATAAATGGCGCATCCGGACCAAAAAGCACCGAGGGACGAATAATGGTCCAGTCGAGCCTGCTCTCCATCGCGATCTTCTCCGCGAGAAATCGTCCCTGCATATAGGTACCACGGCGATCTGGCTTCGTCCCCAGACCACTGATCTCAATGACGCGCTTTACCCCGGCGGCTTTAGCCGCACGCATCAGATTGAGCGTGCCAAAAACATTGGTCTCTTCATAACTATTGCCCGGAGACTGCTTGCGATCCGCCGTCATAAAAGCAGCATGGACAATCGTATCCACACCGCGCACCGCCTCCTCCAACGTCTCAGGCTTAATCGTTTCCCCCTGCACCAGCTCAACTTTTTCTACGGGCAGAAGGGCGGCAGCACGCTTTCTATCGCGCACCAGACAGCGCGGGTGCTCTCCCTGAGCGACAAGACGAGCCACCAGATGGCTACCGATATAGCCGGTAGCGCCAGTAATCAATAACATAGCCATCGAGCCTTTCACCTACTACTCTTTTCGATAAGACGTTTGACATCCCCGGAGCAAGTATCATGCATCACAGGCGATTCCCTTGTCCATAACCATGAGAAAAGAGCATATCAGAGCAGAGTAAATTAGTATGAGTAGTAGTATATTTGCTGTGGCAGGATGTCACTAGAGAGCCAGCACACGAAAAGAAGGTGAGCACGCTCATGAAAATCGTTTAGCGGAGCGACTCGGCAGGCAACGAGATGTGTACCGTCACACCCTCACCAGGAGCGCTCTTGATTGCAAGATTGCCCCCTGCAATCGCCAGCAACGCGCTATGCGTCAGTAGACCGCCACCAGTCCCGGTGGTCGAGCTTCCCCCTGAGAGAATACCAACCCCATCATCAGCCACTACCACCTCCAGATCAGGATCACAGCGAGCTTTTAACGTGAGCGAAAGATAGCGATGCACATCGGCCCCACGGGCGTGGCGAGCGGCATTGCGCAATGCTTCCTGTACAGCCGCGAAGACCAGTTCGGCGATAGCGGGCGGCATAAGATCATCGATGCGACGGGCCGTCTCCTCCGAAATATCCCACGCCACCACATCAAAGGCCTGCCGAAAATCTTGCTCGATCATCGTATGAATAGCCTGCATCATCCCATCGCGCTCCAGGCGATGGGGCGCGCTCGTCGTCGTCTCGCGCATCATCGCAGCAAGGCGGCGATGAGCCATACTGATCGTCTCGATCGCCTCATTCAGGGCCTGATCCGCCTGAGCCGCGGACGTGGCAGATCCTTCACGCGGCACCTGTGGACGTAACGTCTCCAGGCGCAACAAGGCAAGATGCATATGGGGCAAAATCTCATCGTGCAACACACGACGCTGCTGAGCCCCAAGCAGTTTGACATCCACAATCCTGCGGCGCAACAGGCCAGCCACGGCCAGCATGGCCTCGTGATCGCGCAACGAATCCAGAATACGCTGACCGCAGGCCTGCGCCAGATCCATATCTTCATCGGTAAAAATACCACCATCCTGGCGAGGACCAAGATACAACTTCGCCACCAGACCCAGTTCATCGTAAATAGGCAATACCCAGCAAATCATCGGTCGTTCCTGCGTATACAGGCGAATGCGATAGGCACCCACATTCGCAATCTGCCCATGTTTGCGATACAGCGAAGGCGATAAAGGACCGCTCCCCGCTGTCAGAGGATCGGCCTCACTGCGCTCCAGATGATCCTGACCCAGCGGGCGGGCAAAATAGGTCCAGCGAAAATTAAAGCTGCGGCGTACCGGACCAGCCAGCACAATCAAACGCGCGCATTGGACCTCCAGCACATCATTGCAGAGATGAAAAAAGAGATCCTCCATGCTTTTCTCCGTCTTCTGGAGATCCATGTTCAGCCAGTGGCGCAGGTTCGTCCGACTCAAAAAGGGCCTGAGCAAAGAAATATAGCGATCGTGCGCGGTATAGCTGCTCCAGGTAAAAAGGGCGTAGGTCCCCGTCGCCAGAGAGGTAATCAACAACAGGCCACTCAGATTGCTGCGCGTCAGCACAACCAGGAGCGCGATAAAAATCGCGAGCGCCGTTGCGACGATCACAATCCCCCGCCACTGCTCAAAAAAGCCACGGCGCGCCAGGGGGCGCTCAATCAAAATGCCATGGCGCATCACAGAATAGCCCATGAGCAGGACAATGAACGCGACCACACCGGTTGCGAAGATATCCAGAATCATGAGGTTAGAAGGGATATACGCTAAAATACGCGGGGCCAGGTGCGCAATATCCACCTGCATATCCTGAAAATGCCACCATTGAAGCATCGACCAGATGCCCATAATCCCCAGGCTGGCCGTCAGTGTGACCATCAAAAGGGCCGAGAGGAGCAGGCCAGGACGAGCCAGATTCCAGGACACCACCGGCTCCTCCAGTAGAGGCATCCCCTCCTGCTCATCCCAAAATGTATCAACCAGTCTCTGATGCCATGAAAGCGTCTTTTTCCGCTGCGTCGCAAATTGCCAGAGCAATCGTAACAACCGTCCAATACGAGCAGGCGTAAACCAGGGACCAATTGCGCAGAATGTCACATAACATAAAAACAGGATAGGGAGCAATGTCAATGGCGAAAACCAGTGCAGTTGATCGCCGTCGCCCACATCATTATAAGCGAACAGGCGTAACGTGCCTTCAAAGGTGAACGTGGCATGATTGATCAGCAGCAAAATCAGTACGCTACAACCGAGAAGGGCGCTACAAATGAGCAATGCCGGTCGCCTGCGCCGCCAGCGCATATTGATCAGGGACGCATAATGCAGGCCAATCACAAACCAGATATAGGGCACACCCAGAGCTGGCAGCCAGATCAAGCGCCAGAGAAAATCCGCAGAAACCAGGCCGGAACCGCTGACCGTTGCCCCGGAGATCAGCAGGGAGTGAACAAAGAAAAAGAGCGCTGCGAGGCTCAGGCCAACCACGCCAACACGCGCAATCAGGCTGCGACGATCACCACTTAACCAGACCGTGCAGGCCAGCCAGAGAAATGCCACCAGATTAAAAATGGAGAGAGCGAGCGCAATTATTTGTAAGAGCATCGTTGTATTCATAAAAAGACGCAGTGGCATGATCTCCTCTCAACCGCCTCAGCGGGCAATAGTGCCTATAATAGAATAGAGAAAATAGCAAGAGACCTCATGCCTCATCATACAGTGGAACCCATTCCCCTCGCCGATCCTGCACCAGCGCGACCCCCGCCTCATCCCAGACAATCATCCGATTGAGCGTATAAATCAGTGTAGCGCGGGCGCGGGCGACCTTATCGTCGACAGCATTCTCGCTCAATCCCCAGGAAGCATAAATGCGCCCATTCGTCCGACTCACCGCACGTTTATCGTGCAGATTGAGACGAGTCGCAATCTGCTCATTGGTCATACCTTGCGCCATAAACTCCGCCACGCGCAGTTCATTTGGCTCCAGGAGCATACGTGGCGATTGCTCATCGAGACTCCGTACCTCCTGCACGCGATCTTCGATCTCAGGATCGACCAGACTGCGCCCGTTCACTGCATCGCGCAGCAAAGGGACCAGCATACTGGGCAAGAGATAATTGCTTTTTCGCACATAGGCATAGTGCGTAAGAATACCCGATGCCCGGAACTCACGATAATACTCATCATCATCTTGAATAGAATAAAATACGACCGGCATCCTGGGGCGCTCGCGGCGTATCGCCACGGCCGCGCCAACGCCGCTGAGTGCATTGCGTCCAACCTGTGCGTCCTGCAACTGCACATCCATCAAAATCACGTCCATGTCGATTTCTAGCGCCCGCGAGACCGCCTCACGCCCCGTAGCAGCCTCATCCACCACCTGCACTACCCCCGTGGCCTCCAGGCCTTCACGCAACGCCTTACGCAAAGGACCATGGTCGTCAACCAGGAATAATTTTATCTTCGTCATCGCTTACATGCTTTCGAGATATGCCTCATGCAAAAAGAAAATGTAGCAGTTTTTCGCAGTATTGTATAGTTTCTGTAACCGTCAGAGAGAGCACACAAAGCCTGGTAAAAGAACAGACCACCAGCATTATTATAAAACAAATCAGCGCCAATATATTACTGGTGATCTATCAGACAGATGACACGACACCGTTCTTGCCTCCTCACAGCAATCGCAGCAAGGAAACGCCCATCATAGGAACATCCAGGTCAATACCCATAAGCCTGCTCAAATGCCCGGGCAATGGCCTGGTAACCGGCAGAAGAGGCATGGATATCAGACTTCGTGGAACAGATCCAGGTATAACTACAGATGTTAGGATTAGGCGTCTCCGCTCCCCCGAACGCGCTAAAAACATCCACGAGCGTCGCGTATGGCGCAACGTCCCTGGCAATCAACGCATTGATCTCCTGCGTATAGGATACAAGATTGGGGCAACGATTCTGGTAAGGATCATAGTAATTCATGACGAGAAGATCACCAGCCTTCTTCCCTTTCACCTGCAAGGCCGCATGAAGCGCAGGTAAAATAAGCTGTAAATTAGTATCAAGCCGCAGCAGATCAAATTGGAACTGGGGAATATTCACGGTACAACTGGTCGTGTCCATCGCATTTAACACATCATTGGCCCCGATATCCAGCGTAACAGGACTGACCTGACCGGCAAGTAAGTGGAGAACGCCAACGGCCAGATCCATCTGCTTCGGAATAAATTTGGGCGGAAGCTTTTTGAGAATAGGATAGGTCTCGATAAGCGTCTGGAGAGGCGCACAAATACCGGTAATAAACGTCTGGCTGTTTTCTCCGGGACAGGAAAAATTGAGCCCCGCCAGCACCCCATTATGTTGATGTCGCAGATCAGATAAAAAATCGGCGGCATACCCATGTTTATAATCCCCATTGGGTTGATAGCCAAAGGCTAGCGAATCCCCAAGGGCCAGATAAAATTTCTTAGGACCGACAAACTGTGCCTGCGCGGGGAGGGCGGAGGCAAAAGCGCTTGAGCTCACCACAGTCGCCAGCAATAGTGCTAGCAGCAACGAAATCACAAATTTCAGATACTGCTGCATACTATAAAACATAAAAACCTCCTTTATGCCATTATAATTCGATCATCTCATAAATTATGTCTAATTACAAGCATAAATTCCAGAGGAAGCGAGGTTCAGCAGAAACGAAATCACAATCACCTCTCACGGGCCATTCTTCCCGGATCATAGCCAGATTATCCTATGCAAAAAGAGCAAGGCATGATACCATAGTAAGAGATGTTTCATTTGTGCGGCACAAAGAAGCGCCAGCAGGCAGGTAAATAGTAAAAAAAACCTTGCAAACGAGGCCATAATGTTATATCACTATAGATAAACGCATGCATACGTAGCACAAGGAAACAGGGGGGGACAGAGAAAACATGGGCCGTGTCTTAGCGCTTCAGCATATCTGGGACAACCCGGAAGGATACCTTGGCGAGCTCCTCCACGAGCATGGTATCGAGTACGAAGTAGTCAATGTCGAGACCGACGATCTACCAGATCCGACAGCATATACAGCAGTTATTGCCTTTGGTGGTTCGCAGCACGTGTATGCAGAAGATCAGTATCCGTACTTTGCGCAAGAACAGCGGCTCATCCGTACGGTGCTGGAGAAAGAGATACCATTCCTGGGCATCTGTCTTGGTTCACAGTTACTGGCAAAAGTACTGGGTGGAGAAGTCAGAAAACACACCATGACGGAGATAGGTTTTTTTGACGTTGAAATCACCGAAGCCGGAAAAAAAGATCCGCTTTATGCAGGTCTACCAGGGTATCAAAAAATTTACCATTGGCATGCTGATACCTTTACCCTGCCCACGGGAGCAACACTATTAGCCACCCACCAAAATACAGAGAATCAAGCGTTTCGTTATGGTAGAAGAGCTTATGGTATTCAGTACCATGTCGAACTGAATCCAGAGATGCTCCATCACTGGTTACATCATCCCGATGCCAGACAGAGCGTGGTTGAAGAAATTGGCGAGGAAGCGCACGGCCTGATTGTCGCCGAAGGGGCGCTTCATTACCCCATTTATCTTAGCCATACGCGGATCATGTTTGAAAATTTTTTAAGGATAAGTGAGCTCATTTAAATCGTGAATGGATAAAACTCTTTTCTTTTTCTGTTACTTTCTGTTATACTTGCACTCATAACCTATGCTATCATTTTTTTGGAGTGCCCGCGCCATACTTGAGAACAACATTATAAGTTTTACTAACAAGCACAAACAAGAATGAGAAAATGTGGTAATGGATCAAAACAACAGTCGCAAATTACATACTGGCCATCTTTTGGCCGAACAAGTAAATTATATGGAAATTGATGGTCGTGAGCAATCTTTCAACAATAGAAAGCAAACGAACCACCATGAAACTACTACGCGAAAGGCATATGCGACGAAGATGCCGCGACATAGAATAAAAAAACATACATCTACAACACTTTATACGCCGCCTGTACTCTCCATCCCTTCTTTCGATATAGCACGACATAGCATAGCCTGCGAACGCCATCCTGAGCGCAACGAGGATAGTACCCTTGTTGACATTCATAGTGGCCTTTTTGCCGTCTATGACGGTGTCGGAGGAAGCGCGGCCGGAGAGATCGCTTCACAAACTGCGGCACGCGCCACCAACCAGCGCTGGAAGCACGTACTCAGGCAACTCCAAAACGGTCGCAAAGTGCCTACCTTCCTGGAACAAAGCGATAAGTTTGATCTCTGCAACATACTCCAGCTCATCATTCAGGACGCAGATGAACTTGTGCGTACAGAAGGCGCGCATCTGGCCGGAACGGATGATCTGGCAACCACAGTGGCACTCCTGGCATTTTCTCGTCGAGCAGGCACGCATGGGTATACGATGGTACATGCGCATGTCGGTGATAGCCGTATCTACCTGCTCCATGAACAGGAGCCTTTGAAACGCCTGACCAATGATGATGGCTTGCTGGCAAAACTGGTAGAAAACCAGATTATCAACGACGACGACGCTCTACGCATCGATCAGGCCATGCGCGCCAATCAGCTGACCGATACAGAATACAGCTACTTCCGCCTGCGTGGAGGCATTACTCAGGCTCTTGGTGGGCCAATCCCTCCCAGCATTCACACCGACCAGATTACCATTTACCCCGGCGACCGTATTCTGCTCTGTACCGATGGCATTCACGATAATCTGGTCGATCAAGAGATCGAAGAAGTATTGCGCACCTGTCCCCGCAAATCGGCCGCACGTGTCCTCGTCGAACGCTCGTTAGAACGCTCACATCAGGAACGCCATGAGACCGTGCGCGCAAAACCAGACGATATGAGTGCGATTGTGCTCACATGCCGATTTTAGCCAGGAACAGCCGAGCTCAAAAAATAACGCTTCTGGCACAGCAGCATATGTTTTCGAACGCCCCAACATAGAATAATACGGCACCGGGTTACACAGATTCTCACTGTTCTGTGTTATCTTCCCAGGGCATACGTTTTTGTACGCAAAAACGCGCTTACCCCGTTGTTGTATCATCACCACCGAATATAGTCCATTTCCCAACGAACTCATCAGGAGAGACGATACATACTACCCTCCGAGAAAGCGCGCAGAGGCAGATACTGTTGCAGTATCTGCTACAACAGTATCCAGCACTTTTCAGAGATCCGTTAGTGAGGGATGATTCCTGGGATGAGATATTGTTGAATCATGACGATGATGCCCAGGATCGTGGCCAGAATAAGGCTATGGAAAAACGTCCTGCGGATAATAAGCCCTTCTTTTCCGGTGAGCGTCGTCGTCGAGACGCCTGTACTGACGTTTTGCGGCGAGATCATCTTCGCCATTACCGCCCCACTGCTATTGGTGGCCGCCATCAATACCTGACTGAGATTGAGCTGGCGCGCGGCAACGACCTGCAAATTGCCAAACAGGGCGTTGCTCGATGTGTCGCTACCACTCAAGAAACAGGCAATCCAGCCGAGGAAGACGGAGAAGAAGGGGAAGATTCCGCCAACTCCCGAGATGGCCAGACCAAGCGTATAGGACATACCCGAGTAGTTGTACAGGTAGGCTACGCCGATGATCAGCATCACGGTGAGGATGGCAAAACGCAGCTGCTTCCAGGTATCTACTAATGCCCGCCACAGAATACTTGAACTGGAGCCAGCGGAGATCATCACAATCGCCGTGATAATCACGGTCAACAAGATGGCCGTCCCGGTTGCCAGCGGCTGAAAAGCATAGACTGCGGCATATGGCTTGTTATACAGCGTGAGGTAGATCTGCTGATCCAGGCCGGGCCAGTGAATAGAGAGTGCTCCCAGCGTCGGGATTTTGAGAAACGTCCAGGCGATAACAATCGCACTGACCAGCAACCAGGGCAACCAGGCAAGGATTGCTTCATTGGTCGTGGGTTTCCCTCCCACTTCTCCGACGGTAGCGCCCACTGGCACATGTTCCTCTCCTATCGGCGAGTCACCATCAGTGGAGGCAGCGGTCGGCTCGCTCGCGACAAAACTGGCGCGGTACTCATCAATGTCACGTGGCTGCCAGACGCGCACGAAGAGAATAACGCAGATGAGGGAGAAGAGTGAGGCGAGGACATCAGGCAACTCAGGTCCGACAAAATTAGAGATCGTGAATTGCATGATGGCAAAGGAGGCTCCAGCGACCAGAGCAACGGGCCAGATGGTACGCAGACTGCGCACGCCACTAAACACAATCATCGCGTAGAACGGCAAGATCAAGCCAAAGATGGGCAACTGGCGACCAACCATCGCCGCCAGGTCCGAGGCGTGTAACCCCGTCACGCTGGCAAGCGTGGTAATTGGCACACCCAGAGCACCAAAGGCAACCGGCGTTGTATTAAAGATCAGCGTGAGTGTCACCGCTTCGATGACCGGGAATCCCAGGGCGATGAGTAATGCGCTCCCGATCGCAACCGGCGTTCCGAAGCCCGCAACTCCTTCCATTAAAGCCCCAAAACTGAAGCCGATGAGGAGGAGCAAAATGCGCTTGTCAGACGGTACGTTATACACCATCCAGCGTCGAAACAATTCGAACTTACCTGAGCGTACGGCAATGTTGTAAAGCCACATTGCATTCCAGACGATCCACATTACAGGAAATAGTGCAAATACCATGCCGTTTAGGGTCGCACTCGCTGCCTGTTGCACAGGCATCCTCCATATGAAGATGGCAAAAAGGAGCGCAACGATCAAGCCTGCTAAGGCCGCTTGCCAGGCGGGTCGACGCACAATTCCTAGCAATACGAGCACAACAATAATGGGGATAAATCCGACAATAAAAGACAGAAAAAGGTTACCCGCTACAGGGGCGAGCAGTTGGTGGAACATCAGTGTCCTCCATTCAAAACTGTCTTGAGGGGAAAATAAGGTGCATTTAGCTCATTTATATATTGACATAAGAAGACATACGCTGTCAAGCAGTAAAAGCTTTGAGCCTGGATTCTTCTTGCGGGACACTGCTACTTCGCCTATAGATTGAGTTGTGCTCAGGGATGCTGCTTGTTTTCTGTTATCAGTTGAGGCAGGTGGAATGTTCGTCGCTCACCCCATTTTCCTTCCCATTCACCTGTATAGACGACTGGCGGCGGCTCCTGTATATCAAGCGTGTCAATCTCTTTTTTTGCCTGCTTGCTACAGTGCAAACGCAGTGTAAAGCCCTCACTATCTCGTACGATGCACTCAACACCCAGCGCATAATTCCCCCATTGCACAGGCTCGACACGATAGGACGCGCCAATACGACGCAGCGCTTGAGGCAAGGCCGGAGCAACAGTGAGCGTATCGGCATCTTCCTCGCACAATCCCAACATATAGCGCAACAACAGGTGCACACTTAACGCGCCCCAACCATATCCTTCAATGCCAGCGTTGACATAGTCAGGAACGTTCCCCTGAGCCGCGGCGACAGGCTGCCGATATTCACGCGTCACGCCGGGCAAGCCACCATGCGGATCTAATTCTCTACGATCGGTACTACGATACGATGCATCGACAAAACGATACGCCAGTTCGGCCGCTTCAACCGGCATCTTTGCAGCAGCGGCTGCTCCGGCAAGCGTCATGAGCACTGGCGGCCAGGAGAGCGGGGCCCAGCCGCTATGTGCCGGTGGATTTACCAGATGGGGACGCAGTTGTTCGATATGACCCCAACCAGCTGCGCCACAAAAAATGGGAGCCAGATGCATCGTATCCTGCTGGGAGGACCACTCTTGCGCCTGCGCATCGTAATCACGGAACCAGCCATCCTGCCACATCTGACGCGTCCTGACGATAAATTCGTCGGCGATCTTTCTCCATGTGGCAGCTTCGCCAGTAAGATCGAGCGCGGAATCTGCGACTTCCCATTGAGCCAGTTGTGTGGCCCACTGTGCTAAAATAGCGGCACACTGCACCATGCTCGCCTGCAAGTCCACTGGACGCACATGCTGAATGATCGTGCCGCCAGTTTGCTGCGGACCAAAGCGGCTGGAGACATCCTGGCCGCTTTCCCACAATAGTGAGTTGCAAAAACCATACTTTATCGGTATGACTAACAGCGGATACTACATCAATCCACACCTGTTAGTGTAAATTTGGGAATTCCATGAGCGGGAATTTTGGCAATGAGGTGAGCGGGCCTTCCCTGAGAAAGAGAGCAGGTCACTCACCGATTTATCAAAAAATCCATCCATGGAATTTCCAAATTTACATGTTAGAGATCGCTATTGCATAAATACCCTGGGGCAGCATCGTGCGCTGCCCCATTTTCTCTTCTGTTTATCATCATTGGCGCTCCAGTAGAAATGTCCGTGCTTCGCCCCAGGTTCCTTCCCACTGATGCTCTTGTTCGCTGGTTGTATCTGACTGGATCTCAATCTCCACTGCTAGCTGGTCTTTTTGTCTGCGAGAGCGTATCTGGAAGGTTGCTTCATAGCTGTGCGCGTCCTTCACGC
>DATJHM010000333.1:0-4523 GCA_035493895.1 Ktedonobacteraceae bacterium | reverse complement strand
TTTCTCTGCGCGATACGAACAGATTCTCTGGCTCAATGCGAGCACACACGAGACATTGCTGGCTGATTGCATCGACGCTCTTCAGCGCCTCACGCTACCAATCCAGGCAAAGCAAGATCTACGTCGGTTGCTACAACCACTGGGCGTATGGCTGACGGAGCACAATGACTACCTGCTGATCCTGGACGGAGCTGACGATCTGACGCTGATAGAGGCCATGTTCCCCACGCCCCCCACGGGCCACGTCCTCCTCACAACGCGGGCCACGCCCACGGAAAGCTTTGCGACGTTCCTGAGATTACCGGGCCTGGAGGCCCATGAAGGTGCTGCGCTGGTGTTGCACGACAGTGGTCAGGAAACATTGCTAGAACGGATCGAGCCGGAGCAGCGTCTCGCGGCGCTGGCGCTGGCGCGTGAGATGCGTGGGATGCCGCTGGCGCTATCTCTGGCGGGCTCTTTTCTCAAGGTGAGCGGCATGGGTGTCCAGGAATATCTGCAACTGTTTCGCAATTTCGAGCCTCCTGCACTCTCCCTGAGCGATCTACCTGTTGACCTTGCCGAGGTGCTCGCCTGCGCCTGGACGATGCTCTACGACGAGCTGGTGCGCACAATGCCAGCGTCTGCGGAGATCGCACGTCTCTGCGCGTTCTTGCTTCCTGACGCGATTCCTGAGGCCCTTTTTCGCACGCAGCAGGGACCGGGCATCGTGCTCGAAGCGCTCTATAGCCGGGGTATAGCCATGCCTGCGGAGAAAGAGCGTAGTTTCAGCATGCACCCACTGCTCCAGGAGCTACTACGCCTGACCGTAGCAATGGATGAGCAACCGCGTCTGGCAGAGCGGATCTTATGCGCGCTTTGTCGCCTGCACACATCTATGGAGAATACGAACGAACTCAATCCGCAGAACATGTGGCTGGTCGCGCATATCCAGCAGGTGCACACATTGAGCAGGGAATGGACGTTCACAGCGCAGGAGGTGGCTGAAGTCTTTGCCTGGGCCGCCAGACTACTCTCTCTGCAAGAAGACTATGCCGAGGCCGATATACTCTTGCGGAGGGCGCTCACGATCTGGGAACGAACACTGGGACCAACGCATGACGACGTCATGGCCGCACGATATAATCTGGCACTCCTCGCAGAAAAACTGGGCAACTATACTGAGGCGACGACGCTGCTCAATCTCACGGTCATGGTCAGCGCACGCACGCAGGGAGCAGGCCACCCTGATACCATTCTGAGTCTGAGTAATCTGGCCTCTGTCTACGCAGAGCAGGGCAAACGACCTGAGGCGGAAGCTGCGTATCAAAAGGCGGCGGATCTGTGTGAGCAGGAAATCGGGCCGGAACATGATCTCACGCTTTCTATCCTGTATAATCTGGCCCTTTTGTATATGGAATGGCCCGACGATGAGGATAAGCATAGTGGCGAGGTCGAGGCTCTTTTGCGACGTGTCTGCTCTCAATGGGGGCTCAGATACGGTTTGCACAATCTCTACGTCGTCCAGGCCTTGCAGAAACTGGCGATTGTCTTTATGCTACAGGAAAAATGGTCCGATGCGGAGGTCGCGTATCAGAGAATACTCCCGGCATATGAAAAGATTCTGGGAGAAGATCATCTGGAGATTGCGATTTGTCTGGACCACATCGCGCTTCTCGCCATGCAAAAAGATCGTCATGCCGAGGCCGAGCAGTCTATCAAGCGAGCACTGGCAATCAGAGTACAACGTCTGGGAGCAGAGCACCCGGAGGCCATCACCAATTTAAACAGCCTGATTGCATTTTATCTGCGTCAGGGACAGTACAGGGAGGCTGAGTCGCTTCTGGATCGCTGCCTGGAAATCTGTGCGCGTACACTGGACACGGAGCATCCTCTCTACATATTCACCTTGAATAATCTGGCCGCGCTCAATGCTGGCCAGGGCAAGCAGGCGGAGGCAATCGCCCTTTTACAAAAGATATCGTCCGCCTGGGGACAAAATATGGGACAGGAGACAGCTGAGGCAAAAGAAATCCAGGAATACTATCAATCGCTGATCTCCCTGCTCACGCAAGAGGTGAAATGAGATCGCCTCTTGCAGATCATTCTTGGATAGAGACAAGCGATAAGTACAATACCAATAAAGGAGAAATACTATGTCATCGGATAATGGAGCAGTCACCGTAAATCCGTCGGATCTACAAAATGGGGGAAGCCAGATGGCATCCGCCGCCTCGAATATAGCCAAAATAGGCCCAACCATCGATAAAGCCATATCGACCCTGGAAGGCGGCATTTCGGGAGCACCACTGGGAGCATTTCCCGCTGCGATAGATGTATTACATGGGCGTATACAAATATCTTTAAAATGTGCAGAAGATAGGTTGGCAGAGATAAGCAAAATTCTCCCAAATATTGCCAATGAATTTCAAACACTGGACGTGCAACTCGCCGCCACGCTCAATGCGCTAGCGCAAGAAAGCCAGCAGGCCTACGCGGGCTATGAAGTCCAGACGGCTCCTGCCAAGCCCGCCCCTCAACCCAAATCTGGAGGATTCAGTTGGGGCAAACTGCTCAAGGGAGCAGGTATCTTTGTTGGCGGCCTGGCTCTTGGCGCCGCTGCAACGATCGCAACCCCCGTCACCGGTGGGGCCTCTGATTTAGCCGATCCACTGGCTGCCGACGGCATGATTGCGGGAGCCGGGGAGATGGCAGAAGCCTTTACCGGGGCTGCCGCTGCTGATACCGCTGCCAGTAGTGCTACAGTTGATGCCTCAACGGCTCTGAGCGCAGACTCGATCGCGGCCGCTGAGTCCACAGCGGCCGGAGCCACGCTGAGCGAGGCCGACATTAATGCGATCGTGAGTCGCGAATCTAGCGGTCTGGATGCCGAACTCGAGCAATATTTCTCGAGCCTTGCAGGCGCACACTAAAAAAATTGAAAGAGAGGAGATATTATGGGTCAGGCCGAACAACTGGCAGCGGCCATAGAAGCGTTGACGAACGCAGCAAATACATTCGATACTGCTTCCGATGATACCGTCATCATCTCGCGCAACGCGGTCACAAGCGGACAAGGCTTGCAAACCAACTGGAAAGGTCGGGCTCCACAGGCCTTTTTGACGAGCCTGGATAAGTTAGCGGGCGACAGCTTTGATCTCGCTGCGGCCTTTACTGCGGGCTCAACAACGATGAACACACTGGCGCTGGTGATTGCCGATAACCTTGAAACCATTACAAAAGCGCTGCGAATCAGCCAGCAGGTCACGGTTGTCCCCGCTGATGTGCTGGCTCAGAACAAAGCGGCTGAAGCGGCGGGACAGGCTGCTCTCTCGGACGTTCTCTATGCTGCAAATCTGGCGTCTCAGGCTTTCGCTGATATCCAATACGTTGGCGTATGTAGCACTGGTTTCAGCAGTTCGTATGCTCAGGTTATGAATAGTGTCAGCAATGGCGGCGGTAGTGCCCCTGCTGCGGGTGGTGGCAGTAGCACCAGCAGTGGCGGCGGTGGCGGCACTACTACAGGGGGGGGGGGTGGCGGCGGCGGCACTACCGGAGGTAGCAGTGATTGGGGTAAAATCCCCCGCTACATCCTCAAAAACCTTTTCACAGGATTTCTTACTGCCGGGATTGGCGATATCACAAACTACGAGTCAACTGGCAAATGGTGGAGTGGACAGAGACTTATCGCCACCGGAATAGGATCAGGTCTGGCCTGGATGCTCGTCGATATCCCTGCGGTAAAAGCTCTGGATAACGCAGGTATTTCCAACATAATGCATATCAGAGTAACTAAGGTTATTCAGGCAATGATACCCGCAGTAGGTCTCATCACAGGCTTATATGGCAGCAGTGGTAGTAACACAACCCAAACACCCAATCCGACTATCACGGTGCCCGGTCCGACTGTCACTGTGCCCGGTCCGACTGTTACAGTGACTAAGCCCGTTCCCGGTCCGACTGAGACTGTTTATGTAAAGGTGCCAGAGCCCGGCAAGACAGTCTATGTGCCTGTTACCCCTACTCCAGATGCCCCTCCCCCCACGCCGAGCACCGCTCCCTCTCCCTCTCTTAGTCCTACCCCTACGCCCTCTCCTACTCCAAGCACAACGCCGAGCACGACTCCCACGCCCACGCCGAGCGCTTCTTCCACACCTACACCAGGCATGACTCCCTAGTACAACCATTGTTCATTCGTGCAAATAACAAAAATAAGCGTACAATTCTTCTCATGAGCTCCCGAAACTGGAAGCCCATGAGAAGGAAAAATAGAGAGAAGAGAGATCAGGGGACATCGTTATCAGCAGATGTCCCCGCTGGTTTAGTAAGGTCCCAATGCAGAAGAGGCAGTCGTCTTATAATAGCCATAGGCAGTAGCCGTAGCATCCGGTCCATCATAGACCATGCCGGTGTAGCAGGAGGTCTGACCGGACGCAACCTGTTTATTTCCGCCCGAGTTGCAGGTAAAAGACTTGCCATCGGTATTGCGCACAATCTTTGCGTTCCCGTAAGCACCTGAGGGCATAGCTTTATCAAAGACAATCTTT
>DATJHM010000332.1:0-3566 GCA_035493895.1 Ktedonobacteraceae bacterium | reverse complement strand
TGAGATATATCGCCAAGGATGACAATACGCTGCCTGTACGTCACAAATTTCTGGAGCATCTGGCCAGCGAGGCGCGTCTTGAGCTGGAAGAAGTCGTCCCCAAGCCGTTCCACAGGAATAACAAGCAAGTTAGTGCCATAGTACATGGCATCGCCGATGAGATCCAGGGCATCCTGTTCGCTTTTCAGTTTCTCTCCGTCTGCTGCACAGACAAGAGCTTGCGTATTGTGGATAGTTGTAAGCGTGTCAGACATTGTACCTCCTGGAACTTGAGTCGTGTGAAAAATCTTGATCAAGGGCTCCTCTTAATCAAGATTTGCTCAGATGAGCTTTTCAGGAGCATAACATACTTTTTCACACAGGACAATATAGTTTCTCCTCTTCTGAAAACGACATTTTCATCATGCGTGGTGTCCCCTGACATGAAGGTCGTATCTGTTTGCATGGGAGGATCTTGTCCTGCTATTGACAGTTTTACCGCATAGGTTGGCATTGCTTATGCCGTATATTTTTTATGAAAAATGTTTTTCCTGCGGTAGGACGTGTAAAGGAGTTAAAGCTCTTTATCTGCCTTGAAGCCAATGGGGTGAAAAACCTCATCTCTGTATAGGAGGACGTAAGGTGAGCCGCTTTTACGAGCAACCCATAGAGGCATACATAGAGGCCTCTTCTGAGAAGTATGAAGTTCTTCGCCTCTTAAGCAAAAGAGGAGGAACGGCAGACATCCTGTTAGCCCGTCATCGTCTTTCTGGTTTGCTCCTGGTAATGAAGCTGCCAAAGCAAGAAGTGCCGTATGCCGTGCGTGCTTTGAGACGTGAGGCTGCCGCGCTGAAATGTTTACAACATGATCACATTATCAGGATGTACGAGCATGCGCAATGGGAACAGCGTCCCGCTCTGATGCTGGAGTATGCACGCTATAACGATATTCGCCAGTATTATCAGGTTGGGGTTAAAGCTCTATCGTTGCCTACCGTGATCGATCTCACCAGGCAGGCTGCATCGGCAATAGATTATATGCACATGCGTGGATTTATGCATCGCGATATCAAACCTGATAACATGCTCCTGTTACGTCCACAGCACATGGTATTGAGTGATCTGGGACTGGCAGTGCCAGAGTATGCGTTACCCTCGTTAAAAAGGCCTATGGGGACGATACGTTATATGGCTCCAGAGCAGATAGATGGCTCTCCTTGTCGGGCCAGCGATCAGTATGCGCTGGCAATTGTCATTTATGAGCTACTCTGCACTCGTCCCCCCTTCGTTGGCGATATCGATGAGGTTATGCGTCAACATCTTTACTCCGCGCCTCTGCGTTTGCAGGGACCAGCGGCTAACCTGCCGGTGACGATTGAGCATGCATTGCATAAGGCTCTGGAGAAAGACCCCTCTCGTCGTTTTGCTACGGTAGAAGAGTTCTATCTTGCATTGAAGTGTTGCAAGACAAAATTATATTTGCGCGGTAACCAGAAGGATTTTTCTATCAGGCAACCTGTAGAGAGCATTGCCAGATCTCCTGCTATGAATACTGCGCGGCAGCAACTTCCCACATCTGCCCCCATACGTGCTATCCATCCTGCGGAACGCCGTCAGAAACAGACCGAATTACCGGCAAGAAGACGATTATCTTGCTTCCGCCTGTTTGACCTGTTCTTACTTGTACTGACCCAACTCATTGCGATCATCTTAATCGGAAGGTTCTATACGGTGTTCCTGCCATTTTTTAATGTGATCTTACTGATCTCATTGCGGCTTGCCCGGGCGCATACAGTGCTGATGTACAGTATTGCTATTGCCATGCTGGCTGGAGCATTTGCAATGGGAAATTATCTCCATTCAGTAATTGCGTTCAATTTCTCTTATCTGATCTGCTTACTTCTTGCCATCTGCCTATCCATAAGTCTCTGTGTAGCACCGCTGCATAAAAGGAGAGGTGCTACCTGACTTTGTTCCGCTGCTCTGACTCTTTACGCCGATCTGACATTCAGTCATGTACAAGCCGAGACACAGCGAAAAAACATTGGAAGGTATATTATCGTGTATGGCTTTTACAGCCTGAGCTTATTCATCACAACAATTTATCCAGCGTAATCGGCAGATCACGCACACGGCGGCCCGTAGCGTGATAGACGGCGTTGCCGATCGCAGGCGCAATACCGACGATGGCAATTTCTCCCACGCCCTTAGCTCCCAGCGGATTGAGATGGGTATCGGGTTGGTCGAGAAAGAGTACGTCCATCGGAGGGATATCCGCATGCACCGGGACAACATAATCTGCCAGATTGGCGTTGACGATGCGCCCTGTCCTGGCATCCATAGCGGTTTGCTCCAGTAAGGCCATGCCGATACCGCCCACTGTGCCGCCGATAATCTGACTACGAGCCGTCTTTTCGTTGAGGATGCGGCCAGCTGCAATCACCGAGAGGACCCTGGACACGCGAATTCTGCCCAGATCGGCATCGACGCGCACCTCGACAAATTTGGCGCTGAAGATACCCGTCGCGAACTGCTGTATCTCAGCGCCCGGTGCCGCACTGCCCACCGCCTCGATAGTACCCAGACCGTGTCGCTGCAAAATGCTTGCATACGATTCGCGTTTTGTGGGATCGCTTTTCAGCATGATCTGACCATCATATGTTACCACCATGCTGGCGTTTGCACCACGTAATGGCGAGGCGTCGTCGTCATGGACAAGTGCAAGCACTTGATCGAGTGCCGCCACTGCCGCCGTTTGTACCGCTGATCCTACGCTGATCGCCAGCATCGAGCCGCCCTGAGGGGGCGAGGTTGGAAATTCGCTGTCCCCTAACTCACAGCGAATATGCGCAGGTGGCAGGCCAAGCGCGTCTGCCGCGATCTGCGTCAGGATCGTCGCAGTTCCAGGACCGATATCTGTGGCGCTGGTTTGTATGAGCGCGCTTCCATCGGTCATGATGCATACATGTGCCGAAGTCTCCAGACGGTTGTAGGGATAGAAGCCGCTGGCTACCCCCCAACCAAGCAGATCATTGCCGTCGCGCATCGAGCGAGGCGCAGGCGTCCGACGTTCCCAGCCGAAGCGCTGCGCTCCCAACTGATAGCATTCGCGCAATCCCCGGCTCGACCAGGGGAGGCCGCTTTGAGGATGGACTGGCGCATCATTGCGTATGCGCAGTTCAACCGGGTCGATGTTCAGCGCGTATGCCAGCTCGTCCATCGCGGTCTCCAGGGCAAAGAGGCCCGTTGCCTCGCCGGGACCGCGCATCCACGTCGGCGTACTGACATTGAGCCGGGCCTGACGATAGCTGGCGCGCAAATGAGGACTGGCGTAAAGCAATGGCGTTGCTCGGACAAGACCCTCGCGATAGTCGTCGATCATTGACGCCGGTTCCAATCCCTCATGGATGATTGCCACAAGCTGGCCTCCATGATTCGCACCAAGCGCGACTTTTTGCACACTCTCTGGGCGATAGCCAATGCCCGTGTACATCTGCTCGCGCGTCAGGACGAGTTTGACCGGGCGACCCACCCGCCGTGCCGCAAGTGCGGCCAGGACCACATGTTGCCATGTGCGCAGACCACTG
>DATJHM010000331.1:0-20368 GCA_035493895.1 Ktedonobacteraceae bacterium | reverse complement strand
AACTGGCATCTGGACATTGAGGAATTTCTTGATCTGCGCAAAAATACCGGCGATGAGCGACGCCGCACCTATGATATGCATACCGCTTGCTGGATCTCCGATGAGTTTATGCGCCGCGTCCAGCGTGGCGAAAACTGGACCCTTTTTAGCCCCGATGATGTCCCCGACCTGCATGATCTCTATGGGCAGGCCTTTGCTCAACGCTATCGTGAATATGAGCAACTGGCCGATGCCGGAAAAATTGCCCTGTTCAGACGGCTGCCTGCGCTCGATCTCTGGCGTAAAATCCTGACGCGACTCTTTGAGACCGGTCATCCCTGGATTACGTGGAAAGATCCTGCCAATATCCGCTCGACGCAGGATCACGCTGGTGTTATTCACAGCAGCAATCTCTGCACTGAAATCCTTCTCAATACATCCGCCGCTGAGACTGCCGTCTGTAACCTGGGCTCTCTCAATCTCGCCGCCCATATCGTCGACGGCCAGCTCGATCATGTGATGCTGCAATCCACGATTCGTACCGCCGTTCGCATGCTCGATAATGTCGTCGACCTGAATTACTATCCCACCGTAGAGGCCAGCCAGGCCAATCTTCGTCATCGGCCCATTGGCCTGGGTTTGATGGGCTTTCAGGATGCGCTTTTCAAGCTTGGCCTGAGTTATGCCAGCCAGCAAGCGGTCGAGTTTGCTGATCGCAGTATGGAGGCCGTTTCCTACTACGCGATCCAGGCTTCCAGCGAACTGGCCGAACAGCGTGGCAGCTATCCAAGCTATGTCGGCTCAAAGTGGCAGCGTGGCATGTTGCCCTTCGATAGTCTGGCTCTGCTCGAAGCCGAGCGCGGTAGCACAATTGAGGTGGATCGTTCAAGTACTCTTGACTGGCAACAACTCCGAACCGCTATTCAGCGTCATGGCATGCGCAACAGCAATGTGATGGCGATCGCACCGACCGCAACGATTTCGACTATCGCCGGGGCCAGCCAATCGATCGAGCCGGAATACAAAAATCTTTACGTCAAGAGCAACCTGTCAGGTGAATTTACCACCATCAATACGCTCCTTATTAAGGATCTCAAGGCTGCTGGTCTCTGGAATGCTGAGACCTTAGAGGCGCTCAAATATTATGACGGCTCTCTCCAGGCGCTTCCGATGATCCCCGCTGAGCTAAAGCAACGCTATCTTACCGCCTTCGAGATCGCGCCGCAGTGGCTGATTGAGTGTGCCAGTCGTCGTCAGAAATGGATCGACATGGGGCAGTCGCTCAATATGTATCTGTATGAGCCCAGCGGCAAAACGCTGCATGAGACCTATCTGCTCGCCTGGAACAAGGGCCTGAAGACCACCTATTATCTCCGCACATTAGCGGCCACGCAGATTGAAAAGTCCACCGTTGATGTCAATCGCTGGGGCATTCAGCCCCGCTGGATGAAGCAGAGCAGCCCTTCCAGTGCTATTCAGGTCACGCGAGATGCTCAGGCCCCATCAACGCCGCTTGTCTGTTCTCTCGACGAAGACTGTGAAGCCTGCCAATAATTCCCATACTCCCCAGCCAGTAGGGACGCCATGAAGCCGCAGCTGAATGGCGTCCGCGAACTCGCTCGACACATCTCGCTCTGCAAACGTGGCGTGCCACCTCGCCCACCGTTTCGTTTGCACTAGAAACGTGCGCAATGAAGTTTTACTGAGTATTACGGGGTCGTTTTCTGAACTCGTGAATCTGCAAATGGAAAGAAGGATATATACTATGAGCTTATTATTTGAAGATGAATCTCCTACGCTGCAAAAGCGGCTTCTCAATGGTGCGCAGGTCAATGTGAACCAGTTGATGCCGCTCAAATATCATTGGGCCTGGGAGCACTATCTCAACGGCTGTGCAAATCACTGGATGCCCAACGAGGTCTCGATGGGCCGCGATATTGAGCTATGGCGTGGACAAACTCTATCGCAGGCGGAACGCTTTGTTATCCTGCGCAACCTGGGCTTTTTTGCGACTGCTGAAAGTCTGGTTGGCAATAACCTGGTGCTCGCCATTTTTAAGCACATTACCAATGCCGAGTGCCGTCAATATCTCCTCCGTCAGGCGTTTGAGGAAGCGGTCCATACACATGCATTTCACTATATCGTGGAGAGTCTGGGACTGGACGAGCGCGAAATTTTTACGATGTATCATACGATCCCTGCTATCGCGCGCAAAGATGACTTCGAGATGCGGCTCACTTCTGCGCTACTTGACCCTGCCTTCTCGACGGAGAGCTTCGCGGGTGCGCAGGCATTTCTCGAAAATCTTATCGGTTATTATGTGATTATGGAGGGCATCTTCTTTTATAGCGGCTTTGCGATGATCCTCTCATTTCACCGTCGCAATCTGATGACTGGCATCGGTGAGCAATTCCAGTACATTCTGCGCGACGAGACGATCCATCTCAACTTCGGTATTGATCTCATTAATGGCATCAAAGCTGAAAATCCCGCGCTCTGGACCCCAACATTTCAGCAACATGTCATCCAGCTCATTCAAGAAGCCGTTGAACTGGAGATCGCCTACGCGCAGGATTGCCTGCCCCAGGGTATCCTGGGCCTGCACGCCGCAGCCTTTCGCCACTACGTCCAGCATATCGCCGATCGTCGCCTGGAGCGCATTGGCCTTGCGCCACTCTATAACGCCCCTCATCCCTTCCCCTGGATGAGCGAGACCATTGATCTCGGCAAAGAAAAGAACTTTTTTGAAACGCACGTGACGGAGTATCAATCGGCCTCGACCCTGCAATGGGATTAGCGCGTACGATGAAAGAGATAGCTACAATCCTGGCCTCGCACCAGAGCGGATCTCAATCCGCAACACCCCTAGAACGTCTATCGCTACATAAACAGTAGCGGTCTGTCCAACGTCATGGCACATATTCGTCCAGCCTCCCAGGCGCTCGTAGGGACGCCATGGAGGCACGGAATGGCGTCCGGGAACTCGCTCGATACTGCTGGCACCGCAGACGTGGAGCGCTACATCACGCCCCTCATTGGCGCAGGTGAGACCTCCCTTCGAACTGCCGGTCCGCGAGCCCTACCAGCCATCTCGCCCTCCACCACGATACGTCGCTCTCCGTAACCCGACACCTATAGAGCGCTACATCACGCCCCATATTCGAAGGACTTGCCAATGCGAATGAATACTGGTATCGTAGTTATCGGGAAAGGACAGAATCATGACCGATACTGAGCGACGTAAAGAGCTTGCAGATTTTCTGCGCATATGCCGGGCCCGCCTGGCTCCCACCGAAGTAGGATTGCCACGTACCGCTCGCCGCAAAACCGCCGGGCTCCGACGAGAAGAAGTGGCTCAACTTGCCAGCGTTGGTGTGACCTGGTATACCTGGCTGGAACAGGGACGCGATATTCACGTCTCTTCCCAGATCCTCGACAGTCTGGCTCAGGTGCTCCGTCTCAGCAATGTCGAGAAAGCGCATCTCTTCCTTCTGGCTGGTCAGGCTCCTCCCCCCTCTTCGTCCGATACACAGGAGCAGATTACCCCTTTCTTGCAGAAATTTCTCGTACAGCTTGGCACAAACCCCGCCTATATTATGGGCCGAAAATGGGACTTGCTCGCCTGGAATCGTGCAGCCTGCTTGCTATTCAGCGATTTTGCCTCCCTGCCGCCACACGAACGCAATATGATGCGCATTGTCTTTACCAGCAGCGAACTGCGCAGTCTCCTCGTGGATTGGGAGGGCGTGGCCCAGCGTTTGCTCGCACAATTTCGTGCGAGCAGTAGCCTTTACGTAGACGATGCTCAGTTTGCTGCTCTGGTCAAAGAGCTTCAGCAAGTGAGCCCCGAGTTCGCCCGCTGGTGGCCTCGGCATGATGTGCGGGGGCGACAGGATGGGCGCAAGAATCTGTATCATCCTCAGCTCGGTTATCTCACCCTTGACCACAGCACACTTCAAGTCAATGATCAGCCAGAGTTGAAGATTGCCATTTATCTCCCTGCATCCGAGGAGGACGCCCGCAAATTGGAACTGCTCTCCAGATCTTCAGAATTGCCAGCCCTCTATTGAATGTTCAGTGGCGAGGCCAGCCAGAAGCAAGCGAGCCTCAGCTTATCGCGAGCAGAACAATCCCGATAAGAATGACGCTTGCTGCCCCCAACCTCCTCCACACCTGTTTCTCAGCCAGGAAACGTGTCCCCATGAAGGTCCCAATCAGGACGCTGCACTCCCGCAGGGGCGCGACGTAACTGACCGGGCTGACGCTCATCGCGAACAGAACCAGAAGATAGGCCAGAGGCGAGAGAAGCGCAACCCCTATCACTTCCCGACGATACCGTCTCCAGGTCTCTCTTACATCGCCCCACTTCCCTACAATCGCAGGTGTCAGCAGGACCGCCCGTGCTATGTTGGAACTCCCATCTAGCAGGATGGGTGCAATGAGCAGGGCACTGACCGCATACTTATCCCAGACGGTGTAGGTGGCGATAAACAGGCTGGTGAGCAATGCATAACCTATCACGGTGCGTACTGCTGCCCCTCGTTTTATGAGTTGCAATGGATTGCCCATCAGGAACACCACACCTCCCAACAACAGTATGATCCCAAGCAGCGCGACCGGCGAGGGCCTCTCTTTTAACAATACAATGGCTCCTAGCGTCGAGAGAAGTGGTGCCGTGCCTCGTGCGAGAGGATAAGCCAGCGAGAGATCTCCTGCTGCATACCCACGCTGCAAAAAGAGAAAGTAGGCGACATGCAGGGCGGCCGTTCCGACAATAAATAGTATCTGTAGTGCATTCAGATGTGGTCTCTCTATTATGATGAAAATAAGTATGGCGGGCGCGTAGAGGAGTGCTGACAGCGTGCTAAACAACCAGACAAACCCCGTGCTATTTCCCGCTCTCTTGGCGAGAAGATTCCAACTCGCATGCAGAAAAGCTGCAATCAGTACAAGCAACAATATCAGGTGACTCATGAAATTCCTTTTCTCTATTCCTGAGGGATAGGTGACGTTTCTCTGACTTCTTGTGAGAAACCTTGCTGAAATAAAATTTCTCTCTATTCTAAAGCAAGTGTTCGGCCATGACTTCCGTAGAGCGCTCCAGAGCAGCGAGGGAGGCTTCGGGTCGACGTAAGGCAATAGCAACGTAGAGGGCGTCGATCACACTCAGGTGCGCAATACGGCTGGTCATTGAGGCCGTACGAAAAGCAGTCTCGCGAGCAGCTGTAATCAGCGCAATATCGGCGAACTCGCTCAGCGGCGTTCCCAGATGGCTACTGAGCAAGATGACCGTTGCTCCCCGTTCGCGCGCACAGCGCATAGCTGTCAGGGTTTCGCGCGTCTGACCGGAGTGCGAAATGGCAAAGGCTACTGCCCCCGGTAGCAGATGACTCGCCGAAACCGCCTGCATGGCTGAGTCGGTGACAACGGTAGCAGGCAGGCCGATGCGTGTAAATCGGTAATATGCATCGAGGACAATTGGCATAGACGAACCAATACCGTAGAATTCGATGCGCGTGGCTGGCAACAGTACCTCCACGGCGCGAGCAAACGCTTGCTCGTCGAGTACCGACAGCGTATCGGCAATTGCCTGAATGTCGGATTGCAGCACTTTTCGCACGACCACATTTGCCTCATCCTCGGGCAGAATATCTTCGTGGATACGTTGCAAGGGAGTTGCGTGCTGAGCCGCGAGCGCCAGCTTCAGATCGCGCAATCCATGATATCCGAGCGTGCGGCAGCAGCGTACAATCGTTGCCTCGCTTACCTGGATGCGCTGTGCCAGGGCTTGTACGGAGAGATGGATGGTCTCCTCGGGATGCTGGTCGATAAACTGTGCCACGCGCTGTTCGGCCTCCGTCAGCGTATGCTCGGCCGCTCGCAAACGGGCCTGAACTCCTTCTGGTACCAAGGGGGGCTGTTGGGACATAGTTCGCTTACTCCTGCTGAAAAGATACTGCGCACCCGAAAATTACAGATCGACCTCTACTATTCGCGATGTGATTGTCCCCTGATCTATCGTCACGACACGATAATGCGGCGATTGCAGAAGACAAACCAGCTCATTATTGATGGTCGCAAACTGATACGAGGTCGAACGCAGTCCCTGGACTGGCACTCCTGCGCAGGTCGTCTCATACGTGACATGAGCGTGGCCGCTGAAAATGCCCAGGATGTGTTGCTGATGCTGTTCTATGATCTGCCAGAACCTCCTGGCCTCGTCAGGCGTGGGCAGAAAAGAGTCCATGAATGGATCATTGGTTGGGACAAGGTGGTGATGGGTGAAGATGACGGTAGGCTGGCCGTCTCTCAAAGAAGTTTCAAGAAATTCGATCAGCTCAGGATGCGCTATCGCCCGCCCGCTTGGGCCCCAATCCAGGCAGAGAAACTGGACATCTTTATGCTGAAATACCACATGCATCAACGTGCCGGGCGCTGTTACATTGGAGAAGAGATGAGAATAAAATTGCTCGCGATCATCATGGTTTCCGGGCAGAAAATACAGCGGGCAAGCGTTCAGACCCTCAGTGGTCACCAGCGCAGGCCCCGGCGCAGCCGCGGCAGGTTGCAATTGAAGAAGACGGCAGAATGTGCGATACGAATCTGCATTATCCACCAGATCTCCCGTCGAAACTAAAAAATCAAATTGCTCATGCTCGGCAATATGGCGTAAAACGCGGCGCAACGCATACGCAGGATTATACCCGCGCAGCAATATATCTTCGCTCTCAACTAAATGATGGTCCGTAATCTGTATAAACGTGAAGGCCATATGTCTCTCCCTGACAAAATAAAATTTCTTAAAGAGAATATAAAATAAAATTTTATTTCTGTCAAGAATCCAAATATGCAAATTGAAGCAATAAGCATATTTTAAGGAAGTAGGGACGCCATGGAGGCACGGAATGGCGTCCGGGCAGCCTATGACGGATCTCGCTCCGCAGGCGATTGCCGCAGGAGAGGTGATTTACTGGATGGGATGTCGGTTATGTCTGTACAGTAACGACATCGATAATCACCTTCCAGGAGATTGGAAGGTGATCTTTCTGTACCATTGCAATCACCGTCTCTCATTCAAACGTGAGCAACCCCATTCCCACTCACATCATTGTAGAGGTGTGGCTTGTCTATTCCCGCGAACGCGCTCTCGTGCAACGTGCTATACTCGTTCTTTTCCCCATGGACGATAAGCACTGGCAAGATCGTCGAGGACAGAATACGCTCGGTAATGCTTCCCATCGCCAGGTGAGCCAGCCCGCTTCTCCCATGCGTTGCGATGGCGATGAGATCGCTCCCACGTATGATACCGTGCCCTGTGCTATAGTTTCCCTCCTCCGCCAGCCAGAGCAGGGGATTCACAACATCCGCACCTGCCACCGCTGAAGATACTGTGCTAATCTGCAACGGAGCGAACTCGCTTTCTTGTAGCCGTTGTTCTACTTTATGCAGATAGATACCCGCCTCTGCCACTTCTTCTCTGGTCATGATCTGCATGACCCCCGCTATATCTTTCATGGGGATGGTGCGTACAACCACGCGTGCCAGATGGAGTGTCCCATTCCCTGGGGCTGACAGCGCGGCGCTTAGCTGCGCTGCGGGCAGCAGTGCCGCTTCGGCCAGCGGTGAGCCATCAAGCGGGACGAACACCTGCGTTGCATATCCTTGCGCGCCGTGTGCTTCCGATGCCAGTGGATGATTCGCATGCAGGACAAGTACGGCGATAGGGCTATGATATGCTACTTTCTGCGCCACGCTACCGGCAAGCATGCGCCTGAAACCAGTTCTTCCGTGACTGCATATAACGATCAAATCTATCTCCTGCTCTTTTGCCACGAGCAGTATTTGCTGAGCAGGGTTGCCCGAACGCACCTCTTTTACGATTCCTATGCCCTCAAGATCTTCTCTCGCGAGAATATGGCTGAGATATGCATCTGCATTGCTGAAAGCTGTTTGCTGCGCTCTATCATGCTGATCTTGTTGATGATGATCGGCTAAAGGAGGGACTACCTGGAGCAGTGAGAGCGCTCCTCCAGATGCGCGCGCAAGGCGTATTGCAAGCGGGAGTGCCTGTTCTGCACAGGATGAACCATCAAGAGGAACGAGAATACGCTGAAACATGCTGCGCCTCCTTACATTGCTGGCAGTTGTTGCGTTGTCATAAAACTATTGTCTGCTTTTTTATCTTTCTCTCACAGAATAGTACGCGGCCAGCACGGCGCTATCACGAAAGCAGAGTGCAACCTCTCAGCATGATCACGATTCTCTTGCAATATGCCTCACAAAAAAGAGAGACCAGGTTTTGTCTGATCTCTCTCTTCTTTGCGAATCGCTCTTGCCCCAATACGCATCAGCAAAATAATACCCGGGCTAGTAGCTCACGGTGTCCCCGAGGATTTCGTCAATATGGGCAATGACATCGTCCGTCAATGTGATATCGCCCGCCTTGATGTTCTCTTCGATCTGCTGAACGCTGGTCGCGCCGATGATGGCGGAACTGACGTTCTGCTTGCGCAGTATCCATGCCAGGGCTAACTGCGAAAGCGTGTAGCCTTGTTCCTGCGCAAACTCTTTCAGATGTTGCACCGCAGTGAGTGTCTTCTCTTGCAGTAATGGCTGGATGATCGAACCCTGCCGTTCGTTTGCTGCACGTGTTCCTTTTTCGGGCTGCTGACCAGGCTTGTATTTCCCGGTGAGAACACCCTGCGCGAGCGGTGAAAAGACGACCTGCCCGATCCCTTCACGCTCACTGAGCGGAATGATATCGCGCTCAATAGTGCGTGCAAGCATATTGTAGCGTGGCTGATTTGAAACGATCCTATCCAGATTCAGCTCACGTGCAAGCGCAACTGCATCATCAATCTGCACTGCCGACCACTCCGAGACGCCTGCATAGAGAATCTTTCCCTGCGTTACCAGATCATCAAGCGCTCGCAATGTCTCTTCTAGAGGCGTGTCGGTGTCATAACGATGACATTGATAAAGATCGATGTAGTCAGTGCCCAGGCGGCGCAAGCTGGCATTGCACTGCTCCATGATGTGCTTGCGCGAAAGCCCTCGATCATTGGGGCCGTCGCCCATTGAGAAGTAGACCTTCGTTGCCAGTACATATGATTCACGCGGAAAATCTTTGAGCACACGTCCCACGGCTTCTTCTGCATGACCATGGTTATAGACATTGGCGGTATCAAAAAAGTTCACTCCTGCATCATAAGCTGCATGAATGCACTGTGATGCTCCGTTATCTGCAACGCTATCGCTATAGGTGAGCCAGCTCCCCAGGGAAATCGTGCTAACTTTTATGCCAGCTTGCCCTAATCGTCTATACTGCATTGTGAAAGAACTCCTCCTACTGCTTCAATAAGGTCTTTTTACTCTCGAAATGACATTAAAAAGGGA
Organism: Ktedonobacteraceae bacterium; assembly: GCA_035493895.1. Classification (GTDB taxonomy): domain Bacteria; phylum Chloroflexota; class Ktedonobacteria; order Ktedonobacterales; family Ktedonobacteraceae; genus DATJHM01. The sequence continues at coordinate 10,993 of DATJHM010000331.1, read as the reverse complement.
TTGCCACATGCGTGTATATCGCAATCCCTTTTATAGTACAACCCGAAGTATACTCTCCGTCAAGGAGAAGGTATACTATTGTATACGGTGTTCCAGGATTAACTTCTGAGTCGTCTTTGCCGCCCATAAACGGAGAGCAATAAAAGCAGGACAACTCCATAGATAATCTGTCTCGCTGAATCCGGCAGTTGCATTGTTGTCAATAAGCTGGTGAGCAGGGTCAGCACCAGCGCGCCTGCCATCGTTCCCTGATAGCTGCCCTGGCCGCCAGCCAGCAGCGTGCCACCAACGACAACCGCGGCTACTGAGGGCAGGGTGTAAGACGCTCCCAGGTTTAGAAAGACGTTCTGCGTATAGCTCAGCAGGACGAATCCTCCAATGACTGCGAGCATGCCGCTGAGTGTATACGTCAGTACAAGCGTCGCTGAGACACGAACTCCCGAAAGTTTCGCTGTCGTACGGTTGACGCCTATCGCAAAAAGATGTTTGCCATACCGTGTCCTCTCCAGCACAAACCAGACGATAAGCCCCAGGATGACCCAGACCAGCACGACGCCGGGGATGCCGAACAGCAACGGCTCTGACATCAAACGCGACATGATCGGGGCTGATGCTCCACTGACTTTTCCTTGCGTGACAACCAGGATCAGTCCCTGTACCACGCCCGTCATTCCCAGCGTCATGACCAGCGCGGGCACGCGGAGAAAGGTGATCCCCAATCCGTTGATCATGCCGATAATTGCGCCTACGACCAGCGCAACCAGCAACGCCGGAAGCACTCTGGCGTCCTGCCCATCGGTGATGTTATAGACGAGGATTGCACCCAGCGTGATGTTCGCTCCAACGGAAAGATCGATGCCCTCGCCTCCACCCATAATCACCAGGGTCTGTCCCGCCGCGACGATACCCAGGAAAGAGGCCAGGCGCAATATGTTCATTGCGAGCCCATAGCTGGCAAATCCAGGCCGGATAATGCCGCCCAGGATGAACAGGGCTATAGCCAGCAACAGGGCGATGAGCGCAGGACTGAGTTTGAAGCGTTTCATGCGCGTTGCCTCCTTATCAACGAGACGAGACCCGGCCCGGCCAGTGCCAGAATGACGATGATGCCATTGACCAGCGTTTGCCACCATGTCGGGACGTTGGCGAAGGAGATAATACTTCGGATCACGCCCAGAATAAGGACGCCCAGAATGGAGCCGAGAATCCCTCCCTGCCCTCCACTCAAGCGCGTTCCTCCCAGCACGACGGCGGTGATCGAGTCCAGCGTCATCGGCGATCCGATCAGCGGATCGCCCGATCCGGTCGTTAACGCTAAGGCCAGCCCCGCCATTCCCGCCATCAGTCCGCCAAGCGCATAGGAACTCAGGCGTACGAAGGAGACCGGTACTCCGGTCTGGTAAGCCGACATCGGTCGACCTCCCACGGCATAGAGATAGGGCCCAAAGCGCGTCGAACGCAAGATGCCCCATAAAATGAGCACGATTGCGATGACCCAGATCATAAAGGAAATACCCAGCGGATTCGATGTGTAAAGGTTCGCCAGATCAGCGGGCACCGTTCCACCTGGACTTGGCATGACCCATTCCGCCAGCCCCAGAAATACAAAGCTGGTGGCAAATGTTGTGATGATTGGCTGGAAGCGGAGATATGCCACGCAGAATCCGTTGAATGCCCCCGCCAGCAAACCTGCTAGCAGCCCCAGCACGATTGCCAGCGCGATCTGCGAAGGACTGCTCTGATTTCCTAAGGCATGCACGACAATGACGTTTGTGAGTGAGACGATTGACCCGATCGAAAGATCAATTCCCCCTCCGACGATGATGATTGCCTGCCCCACGGCCAGCAGCAGTAATGGCAGATACGTTTGCAGGTTCCCATTCAATACTCCGGGCAGGAAGAAGTTTGGCTGAAGTAAGTAGTTGATGAGGACTGCTATGATCAGGAGCAGCAGTGCCAGCAGGTAAGAATTTTTGACCAGTATCCGTCGTAGCTGCATGGGGACGGTGTTGGCTGTTGATGATTTGATCATGATGCACTTTCCTGTTCTGATCCCATGCTTGTTGCGACAAGTGCGGATTTTGTCAACTGTTCGCCTTTGAGCTCTCCCTGGATTTTTCCGTCGCGCAGAACCAGGATGCGATCGCTCAAACCTAGCAGCTCTTCGTCATCACTGCTGTAGAGAACAATGGCTGTTCCCGCTTCTCGTAAGTCGGCCAGTAACCGGTAAAATTCTCCCTTGGCCCCAACGTCAACTCCTTTGGTGGGATCATCCAGTAACAGGACTTTCGGTTCGCGTAACAACCATTTGCCCAGCACGACTTTTTGCGCATTTCCTCCACTTAAACTATCTACTGGCGCATCGAGCGAGCCCATGACCAGATTTAATCTGCTTGCAACCTGACTGGCATCCTGGCGCGCATTTTTCATCTGCAACGGTAGCCCGTATTTGGCCCAGGATGGTAGTTGCAGATTTTCGAAGATCGAACGGATAGAGAGCAAGCCCTGCGCTCCTCGATCACCTGGCACAAAGGCTATTCCCGCGCTCATTGCCTGGGAGGGATGAGAAAAACGCTGCTGTTTCCCCTCAAGCTGTATTGCGCCTTTGTATGCTATGGCCCCAAAAAGCGTCAGCAGCAGGTCGCTTTGTCCCTGCCCCTGTAGTCCGCCAATGCCTAAGATTTCGCCTGCATGCACCTGAACATCGACGCCTTGCAATATATTTGTGCGTATCCGTTCGGCACTCAGGCGTACGGGGGACGATTCGTGCTCGCTACGGTGCGTGAGTGTCTGTGAGGCCACACTATTTTCGATCATCATCGCGACCAGTTCTTCCTGGCTGATCTGGTCGAGTTGCGCTGTTCCTACGGTCTTTCCGTTGCGTAGCACGGTGACCCGATCGGCGACCCTGAAGGTCTCCTCCATGCGGTGTGAGGTAAAGATGACGATCCTGCCCTGCGTTTTCCACTGCGCTACGAGGTCAAAGAGCCGATCTACCTGTTGACTATCTAAGCTCGCGGTGGCTTCATCGAGGATGATGATCCTTGGATCAAAGCTCAGGGCTTTCAGAATCTCGACGATCTGTCTCTCATCTGGTGCCAGCGTCGCGACGATTGCGTCCGGCTGGAGCATTGGTCCTATTGTGCCTTCAAAAAGTTTGAGCAGATCTTGCGTCCGCCTGCGCATCTCCCGCCCATTCAGGATGCTTTGCCAGCGTCTGGGTTCGTGGGTTAGCCAGATGTTGTCTGCTACGGTCATATCAGGAATCAGGCTCAATTCTTGATAGACTGCTACGATGCCTCGCTTACGAGCTGCCTGCGGCGAAGAGAAGCTGATGGGCTTACCATCAAGGAGTAGCTGCCCCTGGTCGGGGGCGGCTACTCCTGTGATGATTTTGCCGAGTGTACTCTTACCGCTGCCGTTAGCTCCCATAAGCGCCATGACCTCGCCTGATTGGGTCTCAAGGTTTCCATCGGCAAGGGCGGTAACTGCACCATAGCGTTTGGTTATCTGTTGAGCAACGAGCGATATTTTCATAATTTAGTTGAAGAGCGCCTGTGCATCACTATCTGAGATGCTTCCATCAAGACTATATTCAGCTGGTTTACTTTTGTATTGATTGTATTGCTGTGTGAAATTACTTTGATCGACGAAGCCTGGGATGGGCACATAGATGGTGTTGTTCGCGCTGCCTTTCAGCTCTCCCGATTTCAAAGTCTTGCCCTGAAGCATTTGTAGAGCAATGCGCAAACCACTGACTGCGGAGCCTGGCGGATTGATGACGCCATAGGAGGTGAAGTTCGGATGAGCCTGCTTTGCCTGTTGCCACAATTGCAGGTATCCCGTACGCGCCTCGCCTGTCATGATCGGGAATTTGCTGGGGTTAGCTGCCATCACAGCGCGCAAAACTCCCTGAGCCATGCCGTCTTGAGACCAGATCGCATCGATGTTTGGCTGCGATGCAAGCTCGCTGGCCATCATTTGCTGACCGGTGGCCTGATCCCAGTTCGCGTTGATGTTGTTCAGGATCTTGATGTTGGGATATTTGCTGAAGACCGTTTTAGCTGCATTCCAACGCATGTCGTTGGCGGGCGCTCCGGCTGTACCATTCACGGCGACGATGTTTCCCTTGCCATTGAGCTGCTTTGCCAGCCACTCGGCACTCATGGTCGCCCAGTCGGCCTGGTTGATGACGACATTGGTTGCCGCGGGTGAGGTGACTTCCTGGTCAACGGCAATGACGACAATTCCTGCGCTTTTCGCTTGCTGGATGACGGAGTTGAGCGCTGTCTGGGAGTTGGGGTCGACGATAATCGCATTTACTCCGCGATTGATCAGGTTACGGATTTGCTGGATCTGCCCCTGCGCATCCACATCGGCATTCTCAACGATGAGGTTTTTCGTCAGTCCCTGTTTCTCGTATTGCGCGTTCGCATCCTGCAAATCCTGGATCATCTGGGTGCGCCATTCGCTATCCACAAAGCCATTGGATACGCCGATGGTGAATGGTCCTTTGCTGGCGCTTGATGTGCCGCCTGTGCTCGCCTGACTTCCTCCACATGCCGCCAGCAGCGGGAGGCTTAACATCAGGACTACAAGTACACCTGCGTACTTCAGAAGGGGATTGTTGCTGGAAAAGCTCTGTTGCTTTAAATATGGGCTTACATCTGTGAGTCTTAACACCATATTCTCCTTTGGGTAATGGTACTGTGTTGTATCGCAACGTCCTTGTTCTATATAGAGATCAAGAACCCAGGGTAGATAATCTCTAAAAAATAGTGGTGACGTGGAGAAATTAGTGTGTAATGATTGCGGGTTAACCTGGGTCGCCTGGGTCCGTTAATTACAATAGCTTACAAACACGCTCCGCGTTGCCATGAAATGCCAGTGCATCCATGCAATTAAACTGGTCTTTACAGAGATTATTGTAACATATTTATGTATCTATCATCGGCAATAATACGGTAGTTTGCTTTGTATCTCTCCATACTCCATTGATCCCTGCGACAAGGGGCATGATTGGAGCGCAGCTTCTCGCAAAGCTGCGCGATGGGACGATTTTCCTCAATACCGCACGCGCTGGACTGGTGGATGAAGAGGCTCTCCTACGCGAGCTGGCAACTGGCCGTTTCATCGCGGCCCTGGATGTCTTTCATCAGGAACCTCTGCCATTAGCCAGCCCATTGCGTTCGCTTCCCAATGTTCTGCTCTCTCCACATATCGCTGCACTCACTACCGAAACTCTGTTTTTGCAGGGACAGATGGTGGTGGATGAGGTGCAGCGCTTCGTGACCGGCCAGCCATTGCTCTATGAGGTGAAGCCGGAGATGCTCTCTATTATGGCATGAGCCGCTGTTTGTCTCAGCCATATCTCTCTATGGCTGAGGCGGGGAGAGGACTCTTCTTCTCTTCGGCTCCTCGTTCCCCAGGCGCAATTGGCCCGCCTCACGTCCAAGAAGGCCCGAGAGGAACCAGTCCGTTACCAGCCGTATCCTCTTCGGCCAGGAGGGGTTGCGTTGCAGGTATACCAGGTGCCAGGAAATCCAGGCGGCCAGTCCTCCAAATGCAAACGTGCCAACCTCAGCAACGCCTGTATAACGACCAAGCAGGGCAAGGTGCCCAAGGGTGGTATAGCGATAGGGCACGGTGGGCTGGTTCATATATTTTGCGGCAATCGTTTTTGCCACGTATTTTCCCTGTTGCCCGGCTGCCTGCGCTGTTGCTGGTACTGGATTGCCTGTGCTCGAGTCATATGCCCAGGCTGAGTCACCGATGACGTAGACGTCTGGATATTCGGGAATACGGAGATGATCGTCGATGATGATTGCGCCGTTGCGCGCATGCTGCACTGGCAATTCTCGGACGATATCGGGGGCTGTCGTGCCTGCTGCCCAGAAGAGCGTGCGTGCGGAAATAGTCTCTGCGCTGGTCTCCACGGTCGTTTCTGTCACTCCCTTGATAGACCGTCCGGTTAATACTTCGATTCCCCCCTTCTCCAGGGCCTCACGAACCATACGGGAGGTGGTGGGCTCGCTCATGGGGAGAACTCGCTCGGCGCGCCCGATGAGGACGACGCGAATGGAGGCATCGGCCAGCCACGGATATTCTCCAAAGAGTGCCGTGGTGATATAGTCATGAATAATCGCAGCCAGCTCGATTCCAGTATCGCCCGCACCGCCGATCACGAACGTGAGCCACGCCTGCCGCTCCTGCGGATCGTCAGTCTGGTGCGCTGCCTCGATCGCATCGATAAGATGGTTGCGCAGTTGCAGGGCGTCGGATGGCGTGTGGAACGGGACGGCATATTGGTGCACACCGGGAAGGTCTGGTAGCGCGGTATGACTGCCCAGGGCGATAACAAGAACATCGTATGGACGCACATCGGCGGAGGTGAGTACTTCTTTCTTATCCAGATCGATGCTCTCAATTTCAGCATGCAAGACGTGAAACTGCCTGCCCTTTTGAAAGTCCCGGATAGGGACGACGACGTTGTTCGGGTTCGCTCGCCCGTTTGCCACGGTCCATAGCAAAGGGGTGAAGAGCAGATCGTTGTTGCGATCCGTCACCAGGATACTGAGGTCCTCGCTGTGCTTGAGCTGCTGATCCAGTTGGAGCGCCGTTGCCAGCCCTCCAAATCCGGCTCCCAGGATGAGTATACGCGTGCCTGCATTGCGATAGGACTCTTCACTCTCGCTTTCATGCTCTAAGCGGTGCCTGTCCACGAGATATGATTTCATCTTCTTTCCCAGGAGAATGATGCCTATCAATAGAGATACTACAAATACGAATGACTTTCGCATGTGATCCTCCTACAATCTTTTTTATCTTGTCTCTCATTGTTGCTCGCGATTGTGAACTCCATCTCTCACGATGTCACGAATTTTGCCGCGCTGAAGATGGTCTAAGAAATAGCACGTCTTTACCATCGAAAAGTGACAGATTTTCTCGGACAGGCTTGCTCAGCTTCAGGAGGGGAGGCTCTATCGATTGGCTTGTATTGCGGATGTATGCTCGCTTGATTTTTGATCTCGCAAAGAGAAGAGAAATGCCCTGGCACTCTTTGCGACGATACCAGGGCACTGGCGTGTTTGTGGAAGCGATCTGTTACGCTTCTATCTCTTTCTGATATTCTTTCAGCACTTTCCGTACTTTCGGATCGATCACAAACATACAATAGGGCTGGAATCGGTTCCGCTCATAGTAATTTTTGTGGTAGTCTTCAGCCGGATAAAAATTGGTAAAAGGGACAATTTCGGTCACTACCGGATCTTTGTAGCTCCCCGATTTTTCTAACGCTGCTTTTGAGGCGAGCGCAGTCTGCTTTTGTTCTTCGTTCTGGTAATAGATACCCGAACGATACTGCGTGCCAACGTCATTTCCCTGCCGGTTCAGTGTGGTAGGGTCGTGAATGTGCCAGAAGATCTCCAGCAATTTTTCATAAGAAATAACGGACGGATCAAAGGTGATCTGAATCGCCTCTGCTGCCCCGGTACGCCCAGTGCAAACCGCTTCATAAGAAGGATTCTCGACTTTGGAGGCGGCGTAGCCCGGGATGATCGCGTGAACGCCACGCAGCTTTTGTAATGTTGCCTCTGTGCACCAGAAACATCCCCCGGCCAGTGTCGCGGTCTCAAGCTGAGCCATATCTTTTTCCCTTTCTTTGTTATTGCATTTGTTCAATCACTGTACCATGTCGACTCTCTCACCGGCAAGATCAGGATTGTACTGAGATTTTACAATCTTTTTGTGCTTCTTTGAAAAAACTTCACGCTTTTTTTAGGTCTCAATGTTAACCTTAGCTGCTAGATGGAAATAAAAATACAATCTGGTTGATATTACTGTAATCTTGTAAGACGGGATATAGAAATTTATGTCTGAAACGCTTGTTTCGCCAGTTTCTTCTCTATATACAGAACAGACTCAGCGGTCCTTGAAATTCCCCTGGTGGCGTATTGCTCTGGCTGGTATTTTGCTGATATCAGCATTTCTTGAGTTATTTCAATTAAATCAAGAAGGCTATGCTAATACCTATTATGCAGCCGCAGTACAGAGTATGCTGACGAGCTGGCACAATTTCTTCTTTGTCTCCTATGATTCCGCCGGTTTTGTGACGCTCGATAAACCTCCACTGGGCTTCTGGATCCAGGCAGCGAGCGCGAAGTTGTTGGGCTTCAGTGGCTTCAGTCTGCTTTTACCGGAAGCGCTGGCTGCTATTGCTTCGGTGGCGCTCCTCTATCTGCTGGTGGCTCGCGCCTTTGGCCGACCGGCTGGCCTGTGCGCAGCCCTGGTGCTGGCATTGACGCCGATCAGTATGGTGGTGGCACGCAATAATACGATCGATAGCCAGCTGATCCTGGTCCTCTTGCTGGCTGTCTATTGTGTGAGCCGGGCGGCCGAGTCGGGCCGCATCAGCTGGTTACTCTGGTGTGCGCTCTGTATCGGCCTGGGTTTCAATATCAAGATGTTGCAGGCCTACCTGATTGTGCCAGCCTGTGCATTGGCGTATCTGCTCGGGGCCCCGATCCGCTGGCGTACCCGTTTCTGGCATCTGGCGCTGGCTGGCCTGCTGTTGCTGGTGATTTCGTTGTGTTGGGCGGTGGCGGTGGATTTGACGCCCGCGACACTACGCCCTTTTGTCAGTGATAGCGGCACGAACTCTGAGCTGAGCCTGATCCTGGGCTACAATGGTCTGGGGCGGGTGCTGCAACTCTTTGCGCCGAATCTGCAAACAATCCATATATTCGGAATTGCGATTGATCTGACGCTGGCCCCTGGTTCAGCACCGAATATTGGCGATCCAGGTCCGTTGCGCCTGTTCAATCAAGGGATCGGCAATCAGATTAGCTGGCTTCTCCCTTTTGCCTTGCTGGGACTTCTGGGTGCTGCCTGGCAGGTTCGCTGGCGTGCAGCGCTCGGACGCACGGGTGTGGCGCTGCTGCTATGGGGAGGCTGGTTGCTCACGGTGGTGGTCTACTTCAGTTTTGCACGCTTCTTTCATCTCTATTATCTGGTGATGATTGCTCCTCCGCTGGCGGCACTGGTTGGCATTGGCCTGGTTGCCTTATGGCGTGAGTACCATCGCGCCGGTCTGTTCTGGTGGGGATTATCTCTCGCTCTTGTGGTGACTGCTCTTGGGCAGGCCGCCATTTTACAGTCTTTTACTACGTGGTCTTCGTGGCTGACTCCGCTTGTTATTGCCGGGAGTGTTCTGGTTGCGGCCATTTTCATCGCCTTACACCTGTGGCCTCGTCTGCGCATGGAAACTATTCGTATCTTTGCGCTCCTTGGCTTGTTCTTGCTTCTCCTCGCCCCTCTGGTCTGGGATGGTATTTCTCTGCAAAATAATGATGGTGCTGCCTGGCTACCACAGGCTGGCCCTTCTCAGGGGATGGGATTCGGAGGCGGTGGCGGTCCGAGAGGAAATGCTGGTGCCCGCGGAGGCCAACAAAGAGGGGCAGGCGGATTTCCCGGCAGACAACAAGGAGGCGGAGGCGCTTCTGGTAGGCCGCAAGGGGCAGGCGGATTTCCCGGCAGACAACAAGGAGGGGCAGGCGGATTTCCCGGAGGAATGCAGGGCGCAGGCGGACAACCAGCCGCCGATGGCTTTCAGGGGCAACGCGGTGGAGGCGGTTTTGGTGCCGGTGGCTCTATGGTCATTGCTGGCGCTCATTGGAATGTGCTCGATCCAAAGCTTGTCCAGTATCTGCAAGCACAACAGGGCCATGCAACCTATCTTGCTGCTACTGAGAGTGCCACCTATGCCAGCGTGCTGATTCTGGCAACGGGGAAGCCGGTGATGACGCTCGGTGGCTATCAGGGTTGGGATCGTATCCTCACTCCCACTGAGTTGTCTCATCTCGTTTCTACTGGCATGATCCGTTTCTTCTACATCTCGGCCAATCAAGCCAATGGCCCTTCACAACAGAGCGGCGCTTCAGGCCAGGTAAGCAATGGAGGCGATGCAAATATCGATCTTGAACAATGGGTGCATACCTCCTGTTCGGTCGTCGCGCCTTCCCTCTGGCAGACAACTACTACGCAAGGAAACGGCTCCCAGGGCGCTGGTCTGCAATTGTACGATTGTGCTAAAAAACCATCGTAGTGCAAAAACACTTGACCTGTTCGTTTTTCGTGGGTATATTCTCCCTCAGGGGGTAGTAGGAACAACATCCTTTGATGACCCGCCTGAGGATACTGAAACACTATTGCGGGAATGTTCTTTCTCGCCAGATTCGCTCTTCCCCGTATTGGTTATGCCCTTCGATCGATAGGAAAGAATTTCCCCCTGCTCTTAGTTCAAAACGAGAGCAGGGGGAAATTTATCGTTTTAATCTCCGCTTGTTGGAAATATTTATATACTATATATATGCATGTAAAATGCGAAAAAGTATTTAATGTGATATTTCTGGAGAAATGTCGAGGCGCATAGAATTATGTCCAACGTATACCCATCTCTCTCTACTCCACTTCATTCACGGCGTTTGACCAGCGCAAATGTAATTCTTATCGTCATCATGCTCGTATCTGCATTCTTCGAGCTCTTTCAATTAGATCAAGAAGGCTATGCTAATACCTATTATGCGGCGGCGGTGCAGAGCATGCTGACGAGCTGGCACAATTTCTTTTTTGTCTCCTATGATTCTGCTGGTTTTGTCTCGCTCGATAAACCTCCGCTGGGCTTCTGGATCCAGGCGGCGAGCGCGAAGCTGTTGGGCTTCAGTGGCTTCAGTCTGCTCTTACCGGAAGCGCTGGCAGCTATTGCTTCGGTGGCGCTTCTCTATCTGCTGGTGGCTCGCGTCTTTGGCCAATCCGCTGGCCTGTGCGCAGCTCTGGTGCTGGCTCTGACGCCGATTAGTGTCGTGGTAGCGCGCAATAATACGATCGATAGCCTGCTGATCCTGGTCCTTTTGCTGGCCGTCTATTATGTGAGCCGTGCGGTCGAGACGGGCAGTGTATACCGTTTGCTCGTTTGTGCATTCTGTATCGGCCTGGG
>DATJHM010000330.1:0-5592 GCA_035493895.1 Ktedonobacteraceae bacterium | reverse complement strand
CCACGGACAATATGGCCGGAATGCCCAAAGATCAGATCGGCTCCGTGGTCAATTAAGGCATGGGCAAAGGAGAGATGCTCAGGTAGAGGTAAAGAGCCCCAGTTGGGTCCCCAGTGAGTGGAGACGATGAGATAGGAGACGAGCGCTTTTGTTTGTTGCACGACCTGAAACAGGTGGAGCGCCTGCTTTTCCTGGATGCAGATGGGGACGTACCAGGTGCCTGGATGGGGGCGAGACGCGGCCCAGACGGGCTCATTGTCCGTGATCGCAATGAAGCCGATTTTTCTCCCCCGCACTTCCCAGATGGCGGGTTGAGAGGCAGCCTCGAATGTTGTCCCGGCCCCGCTTGTGTGGATGCCTGCCTGTTTCAGAATCGCGAGCGTATCGAGTAAGCCTTCCACGTTAAAGTCCAGGATATGATTGTTTGCCAGCGAGACGGCGTCGATGTGAGCCGCCTTGAGTGCCGCCACATTTCTGGCATCGGAGCGGAAGTGAAACACCTTTGGCGTGGCAGACCAGGGTGTTCCCCGATCGGAAATGGCGCACTCAAGATTGCACAGTCGCACATCAGCCTGCTGGAACAGCGGTAGCGTATCTCCCCAGGGATAGACGGCAGGCAGGAACTTGAGAACCTCGTTGACGAGCCGTCCGAGCATGACATCGCCCACGAGCACTACTTTCAAAGATGTATCTTCATCGTGGGACATGGTTCGCCTCGACGCAATTACTCATAGTCGGCAGGGCACTTTTCCAGTTCTTTGCTTACCGTATTCAGCGTATCCTGGAGGCTTCTGATCACATTGACCGTCTCGATAGGATTATCAAAGCTTTCCTGTTCCACTTCCCGCAAGCTCTCCTTTAATAAGCGTATTTCTTCGACCAGACGATCATGGAGTTTGTGTAAATGTTTGCATCTTTCAGTAAGGTTCTGCATATTCTTCATCTCCTCGCTGATATTGTGTAGATGGCTACTGCTTACGTGAGTGTTTATTCTCCAATAAACAAGTATACGGCGTGGTCTTTTTGACTGCAATCACAGCTATGTATGATGAATGTGACGTAGCGTAACGATTTTCGTAATAGATTGCTAAAATAGTCTGAATTGATGCTGGAAATCCTTGAAAATCGGGCAGAGTAATGTTACACTTATTTTGTTAGTAAAAAAAAGACACACCCTCATGGAATTTGGAAAGGAGATGCACAATGAAAAACCATAGCAATCAAGCTACAGTCTGGCTCAGTTGTGCACTCTCTGCCTCGATGATGTTTCCTTCCCTGTACCTACGCGGTGATGGTGGAGAACCGAGATTTATTGCTGGTATACGGTAACAACGGACAGCAGAAAATACGGGAATAACGTTTCCAGCCTTTACTTACAACGTAGTGTCGTACCCAATGAGTGGAAGGAAAATCTATGTTCTTCTTAGTAGTAGAATCTCACCTGTAAGAGTTTATCTAAGAGTAGATCCCGCCTGCGGGCCGGATACCTATTCATGCGCAATACACAAGCGCGCTCACACACACAAAAAGTTCTTTTTCTCGTCGCATTCGGCGTCTATTGATGAGGACGAATCGTCATCAGGACGATAGGTCGATTCTGCGCTGCATCTGCGAGAAATTGCCGGATTTGAGCTCAAGAAAAAGAATAGTACTGTAGGAAGGTACGAAATCTTTCTTGCGATCAAGGAGGTGCTCTATGCAATTCTTCCTCTTCTGTTTCTTCGTAATCGGTGTTATCTGTTTGATTCTGGGTCTGCGTAAGTCGTCTTTCGGTCCGATCGGCGCTAGCAAACAGCACTGCACACTCTGCGGATGGACAAAAGAAAAGGTGCAGCTCTGCCATTTGCGAGAGCACCACACGATAAGGATCACCGCGTTGTGCCTTGATTGTAGCGCAACACACAACGCGCAGCCTGTTCGTGGTACCTCGGTTGAGATCGTTCGTACGGCCTGTGTATAGATAAAAAAATCGTAGGCATAATGATGGCCCTGTCTGAACGGAGACAGGGCCATTTTCTTTACTTTTGTGTTTTGCTCGGACTGACCAGCGTGGGAATTTCACCTGCGGGAATTTCGCGATAATCGGGAAGGGTCGTGAGACCTTTCTCAGCGCCGCCGGGATTGTAGATGGCCAGCAAGCGCAAAGGGGCCCAGCCGGTATTGAGCGTTGAGTGGAATTGTCCGATCGGCACATAGATAGCGTCGCCGGGTTTGATGGGGAATGGCTCATTGTCGTTCAGCATCTGCATACCCTCGCCCGAGAGAACGTAGAGGACCTCTTCAGATTCGGGATGGTTATGGCGATCGTGACCCTTGCCTGGGAGCAATATCACCTCGCCAATGGTCAGATTGGCCTGTGGAGTCTGGTCGGGGCTCACGAACCATTTGATAATACCCCAATCGAAGGCATGCGTTGGGACGGTTTGCGGGTCGATCTGCTGTTGTGTCATGTGTCTTTCTCCTTTTCTCTCAAGCTCTTGCCAGACTACTTTTTCGCGGGTTGAATCTTCTTGAAGCGTCGCGTATTCTCGGTCATCGCGACCTCTGTGGGGAGGCGTTCCATGCTGGATGCGCCGAAAAATCCGACGATGCCACGTGTGCGCGCCAGGATATAGCTTGCATCCTCGGGCTCGGCGATGGGGCCGCCGTGGCAGAGTACCAGAATATCGGGATTGATCGCGCTGGCGGCATCATAGATCGCCTGAATGCGCTCCACGCATTGATCCAGCGTCAAAGCCGTCTGCGCGCCGATGGACCCCTTGGTCGTCAGTCCCATATGCGGTACCAGAACATCGGCACCTGCCTGCGTCATCGCGCGTGCCTCATCGGGATTGAACACGTAAGGCGCAGTGAGCAGATCGAGTTCATGGGCTGTGTGAACCATCTCGACTTCCAGATCAAAGCCCATACCGGTCTCCTCAAGATTCTGACGGAACGTGCCATCAATGAGGCCAACCGTAGGGAAGTTCTGCACGCCAGAGAAGCCCATCTCCTTCAACTGTTTGAGGAAATACGGCATGAGGCGGAAGGGATCGGTTCCGCACACGCCAGCAAGCACTGGTGTCTGCTTGACGATAGGCAGGACCTCGCGAGCCATATCGACGACGATTGCATTGGCATCGCCATAGGGCATGAGTCCTGCCAGTGAGCCACGGCCCGCCATGCGGTAGCGTCCGGAGTTGTAGATAATAATCAGATCAACGCCGCCAGCTTCGACGCATTTGGCCGAGAGACCGGTGCCTGCGCCAGCCCCAATAATCACGCCACCGCCCTGTACGGTATTGCGTAGTTTCGTTAATGCTTCAGTTCTATTCATCACATGTTCTCCTGATGTGCCTGCTTCGTGGGCAGTAGGTATTCATCCAGGCGGCTGGCCATAGCCTGAGCGAAGCGGGGATCATTGATATCCATATCCAATTCGTGCAGTTCGATATGAGCCTGTAGCCCGGCCTTTAACGTATCAATCAGGGCGCGATCTGCCTCTGGATCGTAGAAAGCAGCGCCCTTTGTGTCAATCATAGAGACGCCACGCAGAGGGATAAAGAGTGCTACCGGTCCCGTGGCCATGTTCAGCTTGCGGGCAATAATTTTGCCAAGCTCGATATTTTCCTCGACCGTGGTGCGCATCAAGGTGACGGTCGCGTTATGCTTGTACAGATTGCGCTGGCGAAACTTCTCAGGGACCGTCTCTATGGGGCCGAAGTTCACCATATCGAGAGCGCCGAGCGAGACAACCTGTGGTATGCCACGTTTGCCCGCCGCCTCCAGACGATCCGGGCCAGCCGTCAGGACGCCGCCGACCAGCTCATCGGCCAGTTCAGTGGTTGTGCTATCCAGGACCCCGACCAGGAAACCGCCATTGACCAGCGCTTCCATCGATTGACCACCGGCACCGGTTGCATGAAAGACCAGGGTCTCGTAGCCGTGCTGCTCCAGATACTTGCGCGCCTCTGTGACACAGGGGGTCGTAACGCCGAACATCGTCATGCCGATCAGCGGTTTGCTCGCGGTGTTGGGATGAAACTCGGCATAATTACGGGCCATGCCTGCGATCGCTGCGGCAGCATTGCCCAGAATTTGTTCTGAGATGCGGTTAATGCCAGCGATATCGACGACAGAATAGGTCATCGTGATATCGACAGCGCCCACGTAGGGACGAGTGTCCCCCGAGGCCATCGTGGAGACGACCAGCTTGGGGACGCCGATGGGGAGGGCGCGCATCGCCTGAGTGATGAGCGAAGAGCCACCAGAGCCGCCAAGACCAAGAATGCCATGCAGGCGTCCTTGCTGAAAGAGATTCTGGACAATCACGCTTGCGCCCCTGGCCATCGTCTCGACGGCGTTCCCACGATCTCCGGCGATACTCAATTGGCCCACGTCAGCGCCCACCGCCTGCGCGACCTCTCTGCTGCTGATGTCAGCGTGCGTGAGCGGTTCGCCTTTGCTGCCTGCGTCGATCATGAGAACGTCGCAGCCCGCTTTTTGTACCTGAGTACGGAGATAGTCATACTCGATCCCTTTGGTATCGAGCGTTCCGAGGAGTACAACTGTCGGCATAGAAAACTCTCACCTCTTTCACTGTGTTTGGCATTCGCCATTGAATACGGTTTACATTTTTTTTCGCGCAAAAATGCTGGCAACCAGCCGTGTTTGTGTCAGGATAGTCATTCCTTGCACCATATGGACGGGTTGCGCACATCGTTGCACGTGACAAGCTGAGATAGTGTCTCGCGAATACCCGCAGAGAGAGGAAACCGGGCGAATGGGTCGGTGCGATAGGTATTCGTCCGCTTATCAGTGAACCACAAAAACGGTTCATCGGGCAAGTCGAATCGCAGCAAAAAGCATTGTCTCTTGCTTCTGTGATAGAGATGTGTTATATTTTCTCTATACCCCTCCCAGGTGGGTGGGGAAAGAATGCCAGAGAGATGCAGGAATTGAAGAGTTCTTCTTGTGCTAGAACCTGGCAGGTAGTAGGTAAGAGAAGTAAGAGAGGAGCCAGAAAATGGCAAATGTACAGGATATCGTGCTTTCCGTTCCCGATGTGAGTTGTGAGCATTGCGTCAGGACCATCAATGGTGCGCTGGGTGCTCTGACGGGCGTCGAAACGGTTGCGACCGATATTCCGACGAAAAGTGTTCGTCTGCGCTATGACTCCAGCGAGCTGTCTATGGAGCAGATCGAAGCGACGCTGGATGATGCAGGCTATACTGTTGCGAAAGAGCCCCGTCCGGCTCCAAGGACATCCGGTAAGCCGCTCGGTCTGCTGTAAGAGAGCATATTTCTTTTTTTTGTCGTGTTCTTACCCTTATCCACCGGGTAGGGGTAAGAACACAGCAATAGTTCTTCAGCTAGTTTTTCTTTTCCCTCCTATCTACTATTCATAGTAGTACGAAATGGCAAATATATGTGCATGGATATTTGAGAGATATGCCTGTCTCGTGAAAACAGGCATAGTCTGCGTTTTGAGCTACGTTTGAGCTGTATTTTTTGAAGATTTGTTTATCGAGTTACACTATTCAACCCTGAAGAAAACCTGTGCTGAATGAGCGTTGAGGATAAGGATGCTGGCAGAGAGGGCGTTGATTTTGG
>DATJHM010000329.1:0-19346 GCA_035493895.1 Ktedonobacteraceae bacterium | reverse complement strand
GTTGAGATATCCGGCACATCGAGCGCGGTCGGGATGAGATATTCGCGCAGAGAGGGCGTCTGGATATGTCCATTGTCAATGACAACCTGCTCCATCAAGCTAAAACCTACCCCTTGCGCGATCCCGCCCTGCATCTGTCCGACGATACTCTGGGGATGTATGGCGCGTCCGACATCGTGGCAACAACTATAGTTCAGAACGGTCACTTCGCCCGTCTCCTCGTCCACCGCCACTTCCGCTGCATGCGCGCCAAAGGTAAATCCCAGCCAGTCAATGCCGGTGCCACTGGCTTTATCGAACTTCTTTTCCTTCGGCGTCTGATAGGTCGCCTGTTCCGCGAGACTGATCTCTCGCAGTCTGGCTTCGGCGATGACATCGGCCAGCGCTACCCCTCTTCGCGATTGATCTCGTACCACGATTTTCTCTCCATCGAAGACAAGATCATCGTCCTGCGCCTCCAGCATATTCGCAGCGATCCCTACGATGCGTTTACTCAGCGCTTGCGCGGCCAGAGATGCGGCATGGCTACAATAGTAGAGCGTCTTTGAGCCAGCAGTCGCACCAACCAGAGGCGTCTGTGAGGTATCAGCCGTGTGTAATGAAATCTGCTCAAGAGGCAGATGCAGCTCGCTGGCAACGATCTGCGCAACTGATGAGCGCTGGCCCCCGCCCAGATCGCTCACACCTATCGAGACAAGAACACGGCCATCATCCTGCATTTCAATGCCACAGGTGGCCGCATTTCCTGGTACACCATACCCGCTGAAATTCGCAGAGATACCACGACCAACCTTCTTTGTGCCTGTAACCTCTGTTGCAGGACGTTCCAGTACCTGCCAGGCTTTTTGCGCCGCTTCATCCAGCAGAGCCGCGTCCTGAATGACCTGCCCATTGGGTAAGCTCTGGCCCTGTTGCAGATAATTGATGCGCCGAAACTCCAGAGGGTCCATCCCTAAACGCTCGGCCAACTGGTCCATCTGGCTCTCGTACGCAAAATTCACCTGCGGTCCTCCTACCGCACGCATCGCGCTGGTAAAGATATTATTGGTATGAACCGCCTGCACATCAATCATAGCATTTGGCACATAATACGGGCCGGTTGCCAGCATCAGACCATGCAGGCAGACCAGCGAGCTGCGATAGACAAACGGTCCGGCATCGGCAATCACCTTCACGCTCAGCGCGGTGAGCCGCCCATCGCGTGTTGCGCCGGTTTTATAGTGCATCGTAAAAGGATGGCGTTTCGAGTACGCCTGGATCGATTCTTCGCGGGTGCTGGAGAGAAAAATCGGCTGCCTGGTTTTCCAGGTCAGCAGAGCGAGATAGAGTTCAATGGTAATATCGAGCTTGCGCCCGAAGCCACCGCCGACCAGCGGACAGATGACGCGCACCTGATCGGGAGGAAGATCGAGCGTGGCCGCGATATGCTCACGATATTCGAGCGATTGGGTTGCGATCCGCACGACAATACGCCCCTCCTCGTCGATCCAGGCCGAGCCGCCCTCGGTTTCCAGCGCGGCATGCTCCACCCAGGTCGTATGGTAGGTCTGCTCTACCACAACCGCTGCCTCTGCCAGCCCCCGCTCTACGTCGCCCGACTGGACCCATTCGTGGCTGGCAATATTGCTCTGCATGCCGATCTGCGGCGCGCCCGGCTGCAATGCGTCCAACGGATCAAAGATCGCCGGTAACACCTCGTATTCAACCTCGATCGCCTGCAAGGCTCGCTTCACCTGCGCTTTTGACTCGGCGGCGACCAGCGCAATGGCCTGCCCCTCGTACAGCACCTGTTCGCTGGCGAGAACAGGATGATCTAAGATGGAAGGGCCACCATAGTTTTTCCGACCGGGGATATCGCTGGCCGTGAGCACTGCATGGACGCCAGACAACGCGCTGGCAGCCGTTGTCTTGATCGCAAGGATGCGCGCACGGGGATGGGGGCTGCGCAATACACCGCCATAGAGCATGCCCTCCATCCAGAAATCCTGACTATAGTGAGTCGTCCCCAGCACTTTTTCCAGCGCGTCGATACGTTGCACCGACGTGCCCAGTAATTCCTGTGTGCTCATTTCGTCACTTCCTCACATTCATTACCAGCGTGCAAATGGGAGGCAGCTTCAACCGCATCCACAATCGCCTGATAGCCAGTACAGCGGCACAGATTGCCAGCGAGCGCCTCGCGTATCTCCTCGCGCGTGGGATGCGGGTGAGAATCGAGAAAAGCGCTGGCCGTAATCAGCATCCCGGGAGTGCAGAAACCGCATTGCACCGCGCCATGCTCGAGAAACGTTTGCTGAAGAGGATGCAGATGCTCCTCGTTCCCCAGACCACGCACGGTCGTCACCGCCGCTTGATCGGCCTGAACGCCCAGCGTCAAACAGGCCAGACGGACCTCACCATTGAGCAGCACCGCACAGGAACCACAATCGCCCTTGCCGCACCCCTCTTTGACCTCCCACGCGTGCAGATCGTGGCGCAATACCTCGAGCAAGGTGCGCTCTGGCGCGATATGTGTGTCTATGCTTGTACCATTTAAAGAGAAATGCAGAGGATAGGATGGTTCAGTTTGCATCGCATACTTACTCTTTTCATTGTAGCAGTCATATATCTAACAGAAGGACGCGGAGAGATTCGCTGGCTCTGGTACATTCTGTAACGAGGGGACCGTCGTCCAGTTTTTCTCGCTCATATATTTCCAGCCGCCATCTGCCAGGATGATCACAATTTTTCCCTGCTCCATCTGCTCTGCGGCACGCAACGCCACCTCCAGCACTGCGCCACTCGACGGACCGGCGAAAATACCTTCTTGCGCTTTTAACTGTAACGTACGCCGCCATGCCTGCTGGCTCGACACCTGTATTTTATGGTCAAGCACAGTGGGATCAAAGACGGGCGGCACAAAACCATCAGCCAGGTTGCGCAATCCCTGGATGCTCTCGCCCTGAATCGGCTCAGCGGCAAAGGTACGAATAGCAGGATTGTGCTCTTTCAAACGCCGACCCAGACCGGTGATCGTTCCTCCCGAGCCAAGACCGGCAACCATGACGCTCATATCAGGCATATCGCGCAGAATCTCCACAGCCGTTGTCTCGTAATGAGCATCAGCGTTCGCCTGATTGCCATACTGAAAGAGCATCACATAGCGGCTATCCTGCTGGATCATCTCCTGCGCAAGCCTGATGGCCCCATTGCTGCCTGCTGCACCGGGCGACGTAATCACTGTCGCGCCATACAGCTCGAGCATGCGGCGCTTCTCCAATGTCCCTTTCTCAGAAATCACGGCAGTGAAAGGATAGCCCTTCATACCTGCCACCAGGGCCAGAGCCACGCCGGTATTGCCGCTGGTCGCCTCAAGCAAGATTGATCCCGGCTTGAGCAGACCCTGAGCCTCGGCCCGCTCAACCATCTTTTTCGCAATTCGATCTTTAATGCTGCCGGAAGGATTGGCCCCTTCCATTTTCGCGAACAACTGCACGCCATTGCGCGGACTAAAACTTTTTAGCTCGATCAGGGGGGTATTGCCAATCGTCTCTAGCACATTGTGATAGTACATCCTTTACGCTCCTTTACGCTTCTATGCGATCTTAAATTTCGCGAGAAAGAGACCTGGCGGCACTGAGAACTTCGTCATGCATGATGCGGACGTCATCTTCAGTGGTCATATAGTTGACAAAGCAGGCGCGCAGCAACTCTCTTCCTTGAAAATGGGTGCTGGTGAAAAAGGCCTTTCCACGCCGCTGGATCTCGTGAGCCAATGCTTTATTGAAACGATCAAGCTGGACGGGTTGAGCGCGCAATCCTGTCGGAACGAAACGGAAACGAACAATACTCAATGGTTCGGATGCGACAAGCTCCATCTCGGGGGTATCAGCCACCAGGCGAGCAAAGAGCTGAGCCATCTCTCTATTATTGGCGATGGCCCTGGCCAGACCAGAACGTCCCGCTGAACGCACCACAGCCCAGACATCCAGAGCACGGAAACGACGTGTACGCTGGAGGGTATATTCTGACATCCAGGCTTCATGTTCTTCAGGCTCCGTGTGCGTCAGGCGAAAAGCATCATGGAGCGCCTTCCCATTGCGTACCAGAGAGCAGCCACAATCAATGGGAACAGAGAGCCATTTATGTTGATCGGTTGCCAGTGAGTCTACGCGCTCGATGCCTTTATAGAGTGGGGCAACCCGCTCATCTAAAATGCCAAATGCGCCGTAGGCACCATCAACGTGCAGCCAGAGGCCCTGCTCGTGGCAGAGATCGGCCAGTTTATCGAGCGGATCTATCGCGCCAGTATCGACCGTGCCTGCGGTCGCCGCGACACAGAAGGGGCGGAGTCCATTGGCGCGATCTTCCTGAATACGCCGGACAAGCTGATCCACATCCATCTGATAGGAAGGGGTTGAAGGAATGATGTGGATAGAATTGCTCCCAAGGCCCATCGCCTCAACCGACTTGCGTACGCTGAAGTGGCCCTGGTCCGATTGGTAGAGCACAAAGGGTGGATGTGCGCCCTGCACGCCCTCTTTGCGGATATCCCAGCCGTCTACCTCAGCCGCCCAGTAGCGAGCAGCCTGCAAACAGGTGAAGTTTGCTTCGGAGCCGCCACTCACAAAAACGCCCGCGCTTCCTTCCACAGGAAAATTGCATAGCTCCATGATCCATTGCACAGCGCAACGCTCTAGCGTTTGTCCCGCGTGATCGCCAATGCCGCAATTCGGATTCATTGCCGCTGCCAGGGGCTTGAGCAAAATGCTGGCGTGCGCAGGGGCGGAATTGATCCAGCCTGCGAATCGAGGATGACCATTGCCCTGCGGATAGGGCAGAATCATCTCGCGCAAAAACTCCAGCGTTTCCGCAAAATCATACCCGTTTTCCGGCAACTCCTGTTCGCGAATAGCCATACGCACCTCATCGGACATGGCCTGCCAGATCGGACGTTCCCGTACTTCAGAAAGGTAATCGGCCATTTCATCAATGACCTGATATCCCAGACGCCGCAGGGAGGCATTATCAAAGGAGAGATCTGGCGTTGCGGGTACGTCTGTATGGATACCGCTGGTCGCATCTCTCTGCTCATACTGCTGTTTCAAATAGCACCACTATTTCTATTTTCTATCAACGGAGCTTATTTGTGTCAGTGTTTTTTTTACGAGCGCGCTCGCTGCCAGCGCGCGATACGAAGAAGACGCCTGGCTATCCTGCAAGGGTTCTGGCAACTCTTCTTCCAACGTTGCAACACAGCGATTGATGGTTGCCTCATGCAGAGGAAGCGTCTCTCCAAGGAGAACAGCTTCTGTGCGCTGCGCACGAAAAGGAATGGGGGTAACAGCACCCAGGACGATACGTGCGGTGCTGATACGCGGGCCTTGCATCGTGATCCACGCGGCGATACTAGCAATAGCGGGAGCGCCAGCCTTACGATTGCCGATCTTATAGTAATAAGAAACAGGTGAGTGTGGGGAGACAGGTAGTGTTACCTGTGTAATAAGCTCACAAGGAACGGGGGTCTGCCGTATATAGTCAGCAACGCTCAATGTGCGTTGTTGGATGGTCGGTTGGTTCGTATACAACACCAGCGTTGCATCAAGGGCAAGCAGAGGGGCAATCATGTCCGTGACCATCGCAGACGAGGCGGCGATATTCCCGCCCACGGTCGCGACAGCGCGAATAAGCGGATTGGCAAAGGATTTTGCCATCTCTGCTAACAAAGGGACATGCTGCTGCACCACCTTATCCACTTTTAACTGCGCAAGAGTCACCAGAGCGCCGATAGTCACCGCCTGGCTCGCATACTGAATGCGCTTCAACTCCTCCAGGTTTCGCAGATCGACGAGCGTAGCAGGCGGCACCGTTTCTTGCCTGAGTGCAATCAGAGCCTGGGTACCGCCCGCTAATGGTAGAGCCTGATGAGTGGTCGCAGTTAAAGCCTGCAAAGCCTGCTGCAAAGTAGAGGGGATGACATACGTAAAATGGGCGTCGGCCATAGGCCCTCCTTTCATGCTGAAAGGATGCCATAGTTTGCTGAAATTTCAACAGGGAATTGCTGAAATTTTACTGAATAGGAGTAGAGCCTGGAATTTTATGGACAACAGAAAGCCTCTGGTTCAGGGGTACTGAATCGCAGGCATGATCTCACGGGAAAAGATTTCCAGTGTCTCGGTATCGGTGGGAAAGACATACATAATGAAGTATTGCATCCCCATATTCACCAGGGTCTGGATCTGTATCTTTACTTCTTCAATAGTGCCAACAATAGCTCCTTTGACTGCATCTTCCCGAAGGGGATAGAGAAGTTGTTTAGCGGCCAGTTCCTCTGGGGTACGGGCAACCTGGAGAGTGGGAACAAAATAGCTATGCAAAACACTCCCAGGGGTACGGTTCACCTTTTCACAATACGCGTTGAGCACATCGTATTTACGTTGGACATCCTCAAGACGAAAGGCGCCCCCGGTCCAGACATGTGGACCGAAATTACTCATGTCGGCATATTGAGCAACCTGGCGCAGGGTGACACGCTCACCGCCACCACCAATGAGAATAGGTACATGAGGTTGTTGCACAGGTAATGGATAGCCATTTATTTGCTGAAGCTGAAAATAGCGCCCCTGGTAATTCAGGGGTTCACCTTTCCAGAGGCCTTTAATAATCTGAACAGTTTCTTCCAGTCTTTCCTGGCGTTCGCTGACACTTGGCAAAGGTATACCTAACTGCTCAAACTCAATTTTATCATCACCCATACCCAGCCCAAGCACCAGGCGACCCTGACTGGCACGATCTACGTCCGCAGCCATACGCGCCAATATTGCCGGATGTCGATAAGAGGCGCTGCTAACGAATGACATAAGACGAATACGTCTGGTCGTAACGGCAAGCATAGACAGGGTTGTCCAACAATCGGGACCACCCGTACTGACCGGATGATCGTAGATACAGGCTGCGTCATAACCAAGCTCTTCGATGTAAAGAACTTCTTTGAGCAAACTTTCCCAGCCGATAAAGATGTTTGAGAGAATGCCATAACGTATTGTACGCTCTCCTTCAGTAATCCAGGGGGGAGAAGCCCAGGTCTGCTGTGCTTTTTCTTCGGTCAATGCAATCTCCTTTGTGTTCAAGGTAAATAACAACATCCGTTGAGAAAATGGATGGCTGATACTGTGTGATGCCCCGGCACTATACGGGTCAGCCCCTGGAGGATTTGCATACAGTAAGCCTCCCTGCAAAGTTGGTCTTTTCGTCAGAATCAGAAGAACGCTTCAGCTTGATCATTTCCAGAACAAACATATGCTATAAGAAAAGACATGCAGTAGATGGCCCACCTGAATACATCTCAGCAAACAACAAGCAATATGATACTGGATTCCCAGTACCAGGAGTCAATTATAGACTCTTCTATTTAATTATACTGAACAATACAGTTTTTTACTACTTTGCGCTTTTAAACTTCAAAGCTTTGCAAAAGTCAAAGCAACCTGCCGGATTGACTCTTCCTTTTCATCCCACACCAACTCTGGCAAAGCGCTGTATCTAAAAAACCACTTCTTGACAAAATAAGTGCAAAGCAGGTATTCTCTTCAATGAAAATATCTTATAAGTAGCATACAAGAAAGCGTTCACGTGAAGAAGCCAGTGACTTTTGCAAAAGAAAGCATCTTAACCCGAACGATCTATTATCGTTGTGCTACCTTGATATGCCCCAGACCTCCCATCCACTACCCTTCTACTCCTACCATTTCTCCGAAGCAAGATGCGACGAGCGCCATTGCGAATTGTGCGGCGTAACTCGTGAGCGCATCACATAGCACTACCTGATTTCTCTTTTCCAGATCTTACACGTTCTCTCATCTCCCTGCTTTCCCTATCGAGATAAGGAGCATTATTTATTATGACGGGAAAAATGTACTCTCAACGACTTGGGAGCATTTCTGATGCCCAGTTTCAAGCGGCACTTGACCGCTTTCATGCCGGTCGCTTTCTCCAGGCTGAAGCCATTTCCTTTGGAATCTTCGGCCAAAATGTCTTTGTGTCCAGTACCACCGGGGACTATGTTTTGCGAGGAGACCCTCATTTCTGGTGGCAATTTCCCACCGAGCAGTACTTCGCACGCCTGCTCCATGAACGCACCTCCGTGCCTGTTCCCTGGCCCTATCGCATTGATCCCACCTCGGATATCTTTGGCTGGAGCTTTGTCCTCATGCCACGGATGCCCGGTCTCCAACTAGCCGATCCGCAGGTCAAAAAGCAGTTAGGATCAGCAGATAAACGAGGGATTGCGCAGGCACTGGGCGAAAATCTGGCGCAGATGCAGGAAGTGACCATGCCATTTGCGGGTCGGTACAACGCCTCTCTCGAGACCATTGAGCCGTTTGAACTGGCATATGAGCTTGTCTGGCCCCTTCCCGTAGCGTCCGATGCCAGCCTGAAACCGAAAATCATTACCTACAGCGAAAGGGTCACCGCCTGCCTTCGCCATATTCTGAACCGGGCTCATGAGTATAATGCCCAAACCACTACCGCAAACGATATTCTCTGGGTAGAAGAACTCATCGCCGAGGCTCAAGACGTGCTCGACGAGACCTTTGTGCCCTGTTTGCTCATGGAGGATTACAAAGAGGGGAACCTCGTCGTCACACAACAGAACAAACGCTGGCAGGTGAGCGGAATGTTTGACCTGATGGAGGCTCATTTTGGTGACGGTGAGGCGGACCTCTCTCGTCCAATCGCCGAGTATTTGAACGAGGACCCGCAACTGGCAGGAGCGTTCTTCGCGGCATATCTGAAGCACAAATCACTCCGTCCAGGCTTTGCCAGACGCTTTCCCGTCTATATGCTGCTCGATCGTGTGATTCTCTGGGAGTTCTTTCAACGCCACTCCTGGCGTTTGTGCCCTGAAGGATGGACATTTCGCGATTGGGCCGGGCGATATGTCGCACCACCCGTCATTTTTGAGCAGCTATGATGCTCAAGGTTGAGTTCAAGCATGATATATTTGCTTATAAAACATAAAGAAAGGAACACCCTATGAACCATCAGATCAAAGCCTCGCTTGAACCACATCCTGAATTTGCTACTTATTTGCATGAACAGCTCAAAGAGCACAATGAGAAAGAGGACAACGCAAATGCGCAGAAGCATCACTCATCTTTGCAGAGAGCCAGGCCAAGCGCTCCCAAATGTCGATTCTTTCCATTATCCCCAGTTGAGACCACACCTGAGAGCGCGACAATCTTTTCATCTGGCTGGATAACCAGGTGAAATGGGCGGATGTTGTGTGCATAGTTCATACTGCCAAAGGGACCATAGACCTTGCCCTGGTGGGTACAAAAGGTCAGTTGCAGCACATAGTCGCCACCAAACCACTCTCCAGAAAAACCAGAAATCTCGCTCCACTGATCACCCGGCTCTAATTCGATCTTTGCCTGAGAGACTGCGAGATTGCCATGAGGAGGCGTCAGCGGGGCGGGCTTTGCACCGTGAAGCGCCTGGATCCCATCGACAATATCGCCTGCTCGTACCAGAAAAGCGCTGACGAAAAGATGCGTGCTCTGTGCTATGGGGGTGTCATCGAAATCTTCCAGATCAAACCAGCGGCTGGCTGAGCGCCAGGGCGGGATGGAGCGGAGCAAAGAAGAATGAAAGGGTTGAGAGGAGGAATTTTCCAGCATGTCTTTGTTTACCAATCCTTGTTCTTTTTTTATTTACTTTTCTTTTCTTTTTAACGATTGCGTTTCTGCGTATGCTCTATGATGGTACTATCACCATTTTGGCATTCCGTAGCGCTTACAGAGACTCGTTGATCAGAGAAAAGAAAGCCAATTTCTACCCGTCAGCATTCCGCGCGTCTATTCTTTAATAATACAGGAAAAAACTTCATTCGCGCCACAGCGAGCCCGGGCGGGTTATGTCCGGGCTCGCTATCAGCATGGGCTCATGCCCAATCTCAAATCTCATCAGTACTTACTTCGCTAAGGTCACAGTTCCGGCATTCCCATCGACGGTAATCTGCTGACCACTGCTCAAACGCTCGGTCGCTACTCCGGTGCCAAGGACGGCCGGAATATGATACTCGCGAGCCACAATCGAGCCGTGACTGAGCGGACCACCAACATCGGTCACCACGCCCGAAGCAAGGGCGAAGAGCGGCGTCCAGGCCGGTGTCGTGATCCTGGCAACCAGAATATCGCCGGGACGCATCCGCTCAAATTCTTCAGGACCGTAAATGACACATGCCGGACCGGTGACGATTCCGGGGCTGGCGGCGATCCCTTTGAGCACGTCGCCCTCGGGCTGGTCGAGACGCGCGGGCATCAGATTACTGAAGTCGATACCCAGGAAGCGAGCTCCTCCCTTGATTGGCAGTGCGGCGGGTGGAGTCAGTTTGCGCATCCGCTCCCAGTTCACATGCCGCTCTGCAATCACACCTTGATAGTCGGCCGGAGCCTGTCCCGCATCCAGCACATTCACGGCCTCTCTCAGTTCATGGAGACGCAACCAGTAAACTTCATCGGCGGTCTCGATGGCATTGTGATTGACCAGACGTAGCCCGATCTCATGCAACATCTGACGCAATACCGGCCAGCCCAGTCCGACATCGGCGAGCGCATCTTCACGCAGCGGGGCGTAACGTTGTGCTCGCTCCAGCTGACGCCGGAAGGTTCGCAAACGGTAGCCGCGCAGGCGGCTCGTCACCTGACGGGTAGCCTCGTTACGCGCGGCCTCGGCGTTGGCCTGCCGTTTGTAGGGATCGGGTGCCTGCCCGCTCAAGAAGAATTTCAGCGTCTCTAACAGCGGAGCCGGATCTTCGGCGAGCACCCCTTTGGCAAAGTCGAGATCGTAGATGGTATGGCCGAAACGCTGCAAATGCTCGTCTATACGCTGCCAGAACATCTGCCATGCCTCGCTCGACGCGCCCACGAGGCTTGTCCGCTGGTGATACGCAGTTACGAACTGCTCGCCTGAGAGATCCTTCAGAACAGATGCCAGCCCCTCCTGCTCGTTCACCCAGCCACTCAGGTCATAGAGCGATTTTTCAGCCTGCATCGGAGTACTGTCAAAACCAAGCATAAATGTCAGCGCAGTGGGTGCACTGGCGTTCTTGCGCTCCTTGAGCAGCCTGTTATACACCTGCGTAAAAATCATCTCGCTGATATACGCCGCTGGCAGAATCCCGCTCTGGATCGAGAGGTAGTAGCCCCCGGCTTCTTCAGCGATTGCCAGTACGCCGTTGAGCAATTCGGTCGCCGATGAAGATGTAAGATCGGTTGTCTGCCAGCGTCTGGCAAGTGCTGCATATTGGGCGCGAGCGGCTTCCCAGCGCTGTTTGGATGTGTGCAGTAAGCCGGGAAAGAGGATAAAGACGCGCGGGAGAGAGAGCATCAGCCTTGTCGTCTCGGCAGGAGTGAAGCCCACATCATAGTAGGCATAATCGTTGATAGTGATCAGCGTGTCATCACTAAAGACATTGGCGATACCCACGTCCGCCATGACCTTCTTTGTCGCCCTGGCAACGGCTGGCAACCCGAGCGTTTCATAGAGCGGCGTCAGTGGATCGGGCAACAGTTCGATGACACTATTGCGCGTGTATTTTCCTTTCGGCTTGAGCAACTTCCACTCTACTATCTGTGAGCCCTTAGAGGCATTCTGTACATCAGGCAGAGCAGTGATCGGGCGCGCCTGCACAATAAAGAAGTGCCCATCGTGAAGCGCCCATTCGATATCCATGGGTTGTCCGTAGATCTCCTCGATCTTCACGCCAATGCGAGCCAGTTCAGTCGCCTGGGCCAGATTGAGCACCGCCTGTTTGCGCTTATCTGCGGGGACAGGTTCTTCATGCGTACCTTCGGGCGTGCGAACGGTCATCACATCCTTCTCACTGATCTGCTGCGTACTCATGGTCCAGTTCGCTCTCTCGATCACGAAGGTATCCGGAGTGACCAGACCACCAACAATCGCTTCTCCCAGGCCCCAGGCGGCATTGATCATCACCTGTTCACGTGCTCCACTGATCGGATTGGCGGTGAACAGAATACCGGCTGCATCGGCGGGTACCAGTTCCTGCACCACCACAGCCAGACTCACCTCTGCGGGCGCGATATGATTGCGGGCACGATAGCCAATAGCGCGGGCAGTCCACAGCGAGGCCCAGCAGCGTTTAACCGCATCGAGCACCATCGCCTCGCCACGCATATTCAGGTAGGTCTCCTGCTGTCCCGCAAACGACATCTCAGGCAGGTCTTCGGCGGTGGCGGAAGAGCGCACCGCAACGGACTGTTCACCTCCGTCAAGCTGTGCGTATGCCTGACGAATGGCCCGGGCGATTTCTTCGGGTACGGGACTCTGTGCGAAAAGCACGGCAATCTTGCTCGCGGCCTCGTCGAGCGTGGCTGGTTGATCGGCACTGGCAGTAGAGACGGCGGCCAGAATCTTTTCTTGCAGCGCATTTATAGCAACAAAGCTGCGATAAGCGGAAGTCGTGATGTGGAAACCAGCGGGTACAGGCAATCCATTGACGCTGAGTCGGGCCAGCGAAGCCCCTTTTCCTCCGACCTGCTCCAGGGTGGCGGCATCGTCATCGAGTGGCAGGATGAGAGGGATAGCATTTTGAATACTCATTTTGAATTTTCCTCTCTCCTTGATTGTTCTGCTTCTAATTCGCTTTGAAATTGTGCTTGCGCCTGCGTGAGTGAATACTCCAGGTAACGTAAAAAGCGATGCGAAACATGCTCTAATGTAGCGGCTGAAACGTTGTTCTCGGGTTCAAGCGAATGGATCGCTCTGGCCATCAGCTCAGCCAGCGCCTCGTCAGAAAACTGGTATTCGTCAGGCATCCAGAGTGCGACCAGGAAAAAGCCAATAAAAATGGCGCTCAACGTATACACCTGCTCCTTTATACTGAGATCCGTACGCACCAGACCACACGCACGCAGAAATTCGAGGTAGGTCGTAAAGCCGGTCAATCGCTCTCTATAGCTTTCTGTGCGATGTGAGCTTTGAGCCATCTTGCCAAGCACCTGGACATCGCTCAGGAGAAGCGCCTTGAGAAGCGGACGCTTCAACACGCCAAGCGCTGACTGTTTGAGCATGCCGCGCAATGTCGCCCCCTCGGGATCGTCCTGAATGTGCTGTATCATCTCCGCCCCCATCGCCAGCTTCTCGCGTCTCATCAGCGCTTCAAACAGCTCTTCTCGCGTCTTCCAGTGCAGATAGATCGTTGCCTTCGCCACGCCTGCCTGCCTGGAGATATCCTCAAGCGTCGTCTTCTGGTAGCCCCAGCGCAACGTCAGCTCGCCCGCAGCATCCAGAATGCGATACGCCCGCGCCACGCGCCGAGAAACCTCTGGCCCACTTGTTTTATTTGTCTGATTCTGCTGTGCCACTGTCTCTCGCCTCCATCTCTGTTTAAGCAAATGACCATTTATGTAGATTTAGTCATACATCTATACACAACTATAGCACGTAGAATTTGAAAGTCAAGATGAGACAAAAGTAATAGGGGATTTCAAGCGCACTGAGGGGAATGATTCT
This sequence comes from Ktedonobacteraceae bacterium, assembly GCA_035493895.1. GTDB lineage: Bacteria > Chloroflexota > Ktedonobacteria > Ktedonobacterales > Ktedonobacteraceae > DATJHM01. The sequence goes on along the minus strand of DATJHM010000329.1, from coordinate 5,828 downwards.
GTAGAGCCAATCCCCAATGTAACACTTTTGGCCCTTCGTCGTTGCATAGAATAGATCAGGTGAAACAATCCTTCGCTTATGCGGATCACATTCATCTCGGCAAAAGCAGGAGAGAATATGACACACTGGTTCTGGAAGCCCGCAATCATCCTGCCTTCCACAATTCAGCGCACAGGATCATATCACGAGATCAGACAAGGGTACAATCTTTAGAAGAGAGTACCTTCCAGGAGAGGTGCAATGCTATTACGATGTTCCAGGGATTAGCCTTTTCCCATGAAGGGAATAATTCGTTATCAGCCGTCTTGTATCAGCGCTATGCCGCGAAGCTTTTCTCGTACGTCTGTCGTCACGTCTCGACCAGCGAAGATGCCGAAGATCTGCTTCTCGAAGTCTTTCTCTCGCTCCTGGAGCATGAGCAAACGCTCATTTCCAGAGGTGAAGACGAGCAACGGGCATGGCTCTGGACGGTGGCTCGCAATAAAATAATCGATTTTCACAGACGCGCTGCGCGCCGTTCCCATACAAACCCACTTGAGCAAACACTCGAGATCGCCGATGATGAGCGCAATGTACCTGAAGCGGTGCTTCTGCGCAAAGAAGCTCACGACCATCTCCATCAACACGTACAAAACCTTCCGGCAAAGCAGCAGGAAGTGCTCGAGCTCTATTTCGCTGGCGGCCTGAATCATGTGGAAATCGCCGCTATCCTGCACAAACGAGAGGGTGCAGTGCGCACGCTGTTCTCGCGCGCACTGCATAAGCTGCGCAATACGTATAGAAATGGAGGGACCTCTTGATGAAAGATGATCATTTCACCGCGCTTTCGCGTGAGGCGCTTGAACAACAAATCGAGCGCACCTTACTTTTGCTGGCCGATGAAGCAACTCGCGGCCCGCATGTTCTTGAACGCGAACTCGAGCGTGATCTCCAGGACTATTACGCACCATCGGCCGATCAACATGAGGCCCTGCAACGCGTCTGGCGCCGCTTTCACGCACATCAGCAAGCAGCCAGCAAGCAGTCTCCTGCTCTTGCGCGGGCCAGCATTATCCACCTGGCCCGACGCAGAAAATATCGCCAGATTAAGATGTTTACCGTTGCGCTCGGGCAAGCAAAGCTCACACGCTACGTGGGGATCACAGCCATCGTCACGGCTTTTGTGTTTGCGCTCGGCAGTCTGGTATACATGCTTGCCAGGCATAACCAATGCGGGATCAGACCGGACTTCCTCCCATCTGCTCCCGGTAACGCCTGAATATCCTTGCTGATCTGACAGTCCTTTTGTTACAAGTAAAAGAGGTCTTTCAACCATGGACTATCATGCCCATTTTCAAGCGCTGGCAGACAAATCCATTGCGGGTGAAGCGCTCACGCGCGCAGAATGCCAGACTATTCTCCGCAGTCCCGATACGCACATGCTCGACCTGTTAAGCGCGACCTTTCGTGTGCGTGAGCGTTTTTGTGGCAGGCGCGTACACTTACATATGCTCATCAATGCGAAAAGCGGCATCTGTCCCGAAGATTGCCACTATTGCTCGCAATCCCGCATCTCGACCGCTGAGATCGAACGCTATCCGATGGTAAGCATGCAGAGATTGCTGGAACAGGCCCATGCCGCCAAAAAAGCCCGCTGCCGCCGCTATTGTATCGTGATCAGCACGCGCGCGGCGAATCAGCATGAGATTGCGTTTGTCGCTCAGGCCGTTCGGCGGATCAGAGAAGAGGTGGGAATTGCCTGCTGCTGTAGCATGGGTCTGATCTCGGAAGAGAAGGCTCGCACGCTCTATGAGGCAGGGGTAGAACAGTATAACCACAATTTGAATACCAGCGAGAACTACTATCCGCAGATCTGCACGACGCACACCTATCAGGATCGCATGCAGACGCTCCAGGCCGCTCGTCATGCGGGTTTGAATCTGTGCTCAGGCGCGATTTTTGGGCAGGGAGAGAGCGAAGAAGATATTATCGATATCGTGCTGGCTTTGCGCGAACTGGCACCGCAATCCATTCCAGTCAATTTCTTATTCGCGATCAAAGGGACGCCATTTGAGCACATCCAGCAATCCTTGAGTCCTTACGACTGTCTGCGCATCCTCTGTCTGGTTCGCCTGCTCAACCCTCGTCAGGAGGTCCGTCTTTCTGCTGCTCGTGAACGCTACCTGCGCACCCTACAGCCGCTTGCATTTTATGCCGCCAATTCGGTCTTTGTTTCGGGCTACCTGACCGAGCCAGGCCAGGACTACCAGGAGACCTGGCAAATGATCGAGGACCTGGGCTTTGAACTGGAAGAACACCCTGCCAGCAGCGAAATGCTCGATACATCGGGCATCTCATAACCACGTACATCTTTTGAAAATTTACTTTCTCTTATTCAGAAGGAGTTTTTGCCCCATGGCTATGACCTCAACAACTATTATCGATACCGTCATGCCTGCACGCCACCAGCGTACGGCACTGCTTATCTGCGATATCACGCTCATCATCGCTGGCAGCGTGCTCCTCGCCCTGAGTTCGCGCGCGAGCTTCTACCTGTTCTCTCCCTATGTTCCCTTTACGATGCAGCCATTTGTCGTAATGCTCTTAGCGGCGACATTGGGGAGCCGGAGAGGTGCCCTGACGGTGCTGCTCTTCCTCGCGGAGGGGGCTGCGGGCCTGCCTGTCTTCGTAAACGGAGGCGGCATTGCTTATCTGCTGACGCAGCCAACTGCCGGGTACTTATTCGCTTATGTGGTCGGGGCCTTTCTCATCGGCTGGTGCTGTGAGCGTGGATTGGATCGCCGCTATACGACGTCACTCTGGGCCATGCTACCCGGCCTGATTGCCATCTATCTCATCGGCTTCATCTGGCTCGCCGTCTGGCTACACGGCAATTTCCTGGTAGCATTCACAACCGGCGTACTGCCCTTCGTTGTACCCGACCTGATCAAACTCGTCGCCGTCAGTCTGCTCTTGCCCAGCGCCTGGTCTTTCGTGCGCAAGTTCCGCAACCGAGCACTAGTAGATGCTAATCAGCCACAAAAATAAGACTCATTTTCACGCGGAAAAGAGAGACCCGCAATAAGAGGCCCCCTGAATACTACCCTGTCTGGTCAGTACTCAAAGGGCCTCTAATGTGCATTCAATGGCACACGAGATTTCTCTCTTTCAGTGCTTCATACCATAAAGCCTAAACTCTACGCCTTCCAGCAACAGCATGAATAATAGCGACGAGAATGCAGGCGCCAATCAATGCCACCACCAGACTTCCCCAGAACCCAAAGCTCTCATTGGGGACCAGAACACCCATCAGCAGGCCACCTATAAAAGCACCTACGAGTCCAACTACCAGATCTCCGATCAACCCAAAACCACTGCCAGGCATAATCACACCTGCCAACCAGCCAGCCACTAAACCGATAATGAGCCAGGCAATAATGCCACCAGGCTGAAGCGCAGCCGCCATGACCAATGTTGCTGAAGACATAATAATACCCTTTCTTGCTTCTTCGTAAGTAAGGAAAGCGAAGTTCCCAAACATCTTAAAGGTGTCGAAGCAAAAGAACATCGTCAGGAACGTAAGCATTTAGACGATTACGTAACTGTACTGTTTATTATACGAAAGAAAGGGCGTAATGGATGCAAAATAACGCGATAAGATTGCGACTCGGCAGAGTTTTGCGGTAAAGATGTCCTCTACGCTTGAAGTTTTTCAGGTAGCATGCTACGATAAATTCATTCCGAAAAAATTCATGCAGAACAGTATTGAGGAGAAGAGAGAGGATGATCGCCTCGCGTATTTGTCCCGCGTGCAAGACCGGCAATCCGCCACAGGCGGCCTTTTGTTTTGGCTGTGGGAAATCGCTGGGACAGGTGGCCGTGGGACCTGAACAGTTGCACCAACGCTACCATCTGCTACACAAACTGGGCACAGGCGGCTTCGGCGCAGTCTATCAGGCAGAGGACACGCAACTGGGCAAACGGCTGGTTGCTATCAAGGAAATGAGCTCGCAAAGCAATCTCAGTACGCAACAAAATGCTGAAGCTACCGACGCATTTAAGCAAGAAGCCTTCATGCTGGCCGAGTTAATGCACCCCAATCTACCACGTATTTATGATCACTTCAGCGAGGGCGGACGCTGGTATCTGGTGATGGACTATATCGAGGGAACCACACTTGAAGAGTATCTGGCACAGGCACCAGGAAGCTATCTGCCCCTGCAAGAGGTTCTAGAAATGGGGTTGCAGTTGTGTGATGTACTGGAATATCTGCATACGCGCCAGCCTCCAATCATTTTCCGCGATCTGAAACCGCTGAACATTATGCGCACTACCTCCGGCCATCTCTATCTGATTGATTTTGGCATTGCACGTCACTTTAAACCGGGACAGGCCAAGGATACCATCGCTTTTGGCTCGCCCGGTTATGCAGCACCCGAGCAGTATGGCAAAACGCAAACCACGCCGCGCTCCGATATGTATAGCCTGGGAGCCACGCTCCATCAGATGTTGACCGGCGTTGATCCTTCGCTGAGCCCTTTCCGCTTCGCACCCTTGCGCCTGCCTGAAGGACAACCAACACCCAAAGCCCTTGCTGCTTCGCTCGCACGTATGTTGCAAATGGACGAAACGAAGAGGCCGTCCCGTATGAGCGTAATCAAAGCAGAGCTACGAACCATCATAGTCGGCATCGCCAATAACTCATTAGTGAGCGTCAAGTTCACGCCTGCACCTGCACCAGTGACCACGCCTGCACCTGCGCCTGTCGCAAAAATGGCAATACCGTCTGTGCAGCCCCCATCACAGGCACCCACACCGCCACCATCAGTCGCAAAAACGGCAATACCGTCTGTGCAGCCCTCACCGCCGCCAGTCAATTCGCTGACGCGTGGCATGCTGCGTACAAAACATGGTGGACAGGGGCGGCGCAGCGTGATTTCGATCGTGTGGTCGCCCGATAGTACACTGCTGGCCTCGGCGGGAGAGGGCAATACCATTGACATCTGGGACCCAGGAAGCAACAACATAGTGTCCACCTATCAAGAACTCTGGGAAAGCATGCGGGCGGTAGCCTGGTCTCCCGATGGCAAATATATTGCTTCCGCAGGAGAGAACAAGACCGTTCAGGTCTGGTCCGTTGCTTCTGGCACCCGGACCTTGATCTACCAGGGACATACACATACCGTCACTGGTCTGGCCTGGTCACCTGATAGCCAGTACATCGCCTCTTGCAGCCTGGATCAGAGCGTTCAGGTCTGGAGCCGCGAGAAAGGCGCTATTTCTGTGAAGTATGAGCAGCATAAAGATGTTGTCTATCGCGTGGCCTGGTCTCCCGATGGCAAATACATCGCCTCGACTGGATACGATGGCGATGTAAAAATCTGGGAAGCACTGAGCGGCAGGGATCTTTCCGCTTATGTTGGACATGTAGGCCAGGTTCTGGCCCTTGGCTGGTCCCCGGATGGCAAATTGCTGGCCTCGGGAGGGACCAGCGCATCATTGCAGATCTGGGAGGCGCTGAGCGGGCGTCTGGTACACACCTGTAGCAGATCAGGCACGCAGATACGCAGTCTGAGCTGGTCACCTGATGGCAAACATCTTGTCTCAGGTGGCGCTAAGGATAAGGTGCACATCTGGGATGTAGATACAGGACAACAGATTTTTGTCTATTCCGGCCACGAACCGCCTGCCAGCCCACCTGCGACCATTACAGATCCCTACAGCAATTATTCTACGCCGGTTGTGCATCCGCCTGTAGAGATCAGCGCAGTAGCCTGGTCGCCGGATGGAGACTGGATTGTTTCAGGCGATACTGCGGGCTCTATGCATGTGTGGACCGCGAAGTGATG
>DATJHM010000328.1:0-8101 GCA_035493895.1 Ktedonobacteraceae bacterium | reverse complement strand
CTGGATAACGAGGCCTATCCTGCGTTATCTATTGCTACCGAGCATCACGAACAGACCTTATTGTATATGCCCAATGATGTTCCTGAGCCTAATGTTCCACAGTATCAACGCTACCTTGACGAGACGTTAATTCAACTGGCTCTGGCCCTGGAGGGCCAGATCGTGACGCTCTTTACTTCGCATGCCGCATTACGTAGCTCCTACGCTGCGATTAAACCTCTGCTGGAGGCGCGTGGCATTCTGGTGTTAGGCCAGGGGATGGATGGGTCACCTCGTCAGCTCTGGCAAATCTTTCAAAAGCAAGACCGTGTTGTGCTCTTAGGGACCGGCAGTTTTTGGGAGGGTGCGGAAGATATCAATCGCTCGCCAACCTGCACTGTAATCGCGCGTTTGCCTATGCCTGTGTTGAATGATCCCCCCATCGCTGCTCGTGCTGAACAATATTCTGACCAGTTACATCAATTGACGGCCCCTGTTGCGGCATTACGCATGCGACGCGCCCTGAATCGTCTCGTCTGGAATGATAATAAGCGTAATGCAGTTGTGCTCTTCGATAAACGTATTATTTCCAAAGAGTATGGTTCGATGATTTTACATAGTCTCCCCCGTACTTCTCAACGGCAGGGGGCAGCTTCGCATATGTCAGAAACGATCCTCGATTGGTTGACTGCCAGCGGTTCCTGGGAATAATAAGCCTGCTTTCATCTCTCTCAGCAAACGATGACCGACAAATAGAGGGAGAATGCGGCTACTTGTGCAATTTTTGCAGACGTATTTTTGACCATGAATTGACGCTACGTAGATGCTGTGTTACCATACTTCTAGCAGTTTTTCGATGTCTGCTTCATGACTTCATAAACTGCCGGGTAACCGGGTGCGGCCAACTTTATCCGTGCAAACGATGGGTTTGAGCGTTCCCTGCAAAAACTTTCCCCTTCGGGGCCTTTCTTTCCTTCCACTCCTCGAAGTGGAGGTAGGTATCCAGAAAGGTTTTTTTATGAACTTATACGAGCAATTGCTGGTTGTGCGAGAGCGTCTTGAGGGTATTGGTGCGCATGATGACAGCATGGATCTGGTAGAGATGTTATTGAAGAAGGCTGAACCAGCCAGATCTGACAAGACAGCGATTACCCAGGTTCAGGTATTACGCCACATGCTACGCATGCGCGAGGCCAGCGATAACTATAATATCTATAATGATCTGCAAGAGCTGATCAGTGAACGTGATGAGACGGAGGTTTCAGCACGCGAAGATGCTGCACCCGCAGCATATATAGATACTGAACGTCATCCCAAGCCGAAATCGTATTATAAGCAGCAAAAAGAAAAGGCAAAGAAGAAGGGCTAGCTAGAGTTATTCAATGGCTGGCCCTTCAATTTGTTTTTGTTGAGGATGTGCTCCGCCGAGTTGTAACTGTTGCTTCAGCGCCTGTAGCTGGGCTTCAACGTTTTGTTGAGCTGCAACTTGCTGCAACTCGCGGTCCAGCATGTCGTGCGTGGCACCAGGGAGGCGTACCTCATCGAGCGTTCCTTGTTCGATGAGAGTCTCCATTGCGTTTGCCCGCGCCTGCATATTCAACACTTTGTCCTGCGTGCGCTGCATTGCCTGGTCTATTTCTGTCATTTCCTCGGAGATACCAGTAAGGGCTTCATGAATTTTTACCTGGGCCTGCGCCGCTGAATACTGGGCCTTGACCATCTCTTTCTCTGTGCGGAACGCCTCGATGCGCGCGGAGACATTGCGCTCCATGGCGATCAGTCTTTCTTCCTGAGCCTGTAGCTGCGCAATCTGCTGCTCATAGCTGGAGAATTGGAGCAACAGTGTCTCCTTTTTTTGTAATGCCAGTCGTGCCAGATCCTCCCGATTTGCTTGCAGAACAGCTCTTGCTTGTGTAGAAAGTTTATCAACTCTGGCCGCCAGAGCCTGCTGTTGCATTTCCAGGCGTTTTTCATTTGTTACCACTTCCACAATGGCCTGCCTCAGTTGCTCAAGGTGTTTGAGCTGTTTACTATATGAGTAGTCCATCACCTGGCCGGGATCTTCTAGCTTATCCAATGTTGAGTGCGCACGAATACGTAGCATGGTCGAGAGACGAGAAAGCAAGCTCATATGAACTCTCCTTAGCAGCGAGCAGAACAGACAAAACTCGCTCTCTGCTTTTTTGTATTTTCAGATAGTAGACTTCAAGCGTGATCCCTTATACTTTACGTTGTAGCAGAGGATATGTTGTTGCGTGCGCTTGTATCATATCATATTCAGGGAAAATGCGGATGAACCGCTGACGCAGAAAAAAAGCGCTTGACTTTTTCTCATGTATCAGTTATACTTATTTGTGTTAAGCAACCAGCGGGTTTGGTGTAGTGGTAACATGTAACTTTCCCAAAGTTGAGACCACGGGTTCGAATCCCGTAACCCGCTCTATTTTTTTTTAAAGAGCCACTTCTTCCACAAGAAGTGGCTCTTTTGTGGTCTCTATTCTTTGTCCATAATGCGTAATTGTGCTTGCATTGCTTCCATATCGCCCGCAACGGTACGTAGCCCGAGCAGACAGATGAGCCCCGAAATCAAAAGGCAGGTAGGCGCAGTAACGAGAAAAGCAACCCCTAGCGTATACTTATCGGCCAACGCACCTATAATCAACGGCGAAGCTGCATCTCCCAGCAAATGAGCGAATAAAAGCGTCACTCCGATGGCTGTTGAACGCAAATCGGGGGCAATGATGTCCTGAATGACGGCGTTTAGTGGACCCAGACAAAGGCTCAGACAGACGATTGCGATCGAGAAGACGCTGATAAATGGAACTATTGTGTGCATACTCAGCGCAATAAATGTCAGGGGCGCGCCCGCAAGAAAGGCGAATGTGGCGACGAGTAAACGTCCCTGCTTGATGCGCCGTTGCAGATAGTCGGCTGCATATCCTCCCAGCAACGTACCAACCAGACTTCCTATCAGCAAAACGACGCCGGAGATCGTGGTGGCCTGTTTGAGATTCAGCCGGAAAGAGTCGACAAAGTAGGTCGGAATCCAGAATTGGGCACTGCCAATCGTGAAAAAACTAAACACAAAAGCGGCCGTTAGCACCCAGTAGGTTGGGACTTTGGCAAATCTCTTTATCGAGTTCCAGAGGTTTTTGTTTATGCTCCCGTGACCCAGTGTCGCACCATCGTCGCTCTTGTCACTGCTATCAAATGTTCCACGTTTTGGCTCATGTGCTCGCCAGATCAGAAAGGCGACGATTAAGCCTGGAATGCCTACCAGATAAAAGGCCCAGCGCCAGCCGAAACGGTCTGCTACCTGCCCGCCAACGATCATTCCTAATGCGGTACCAATCAGATTTCCAATAGACCAGATCGAGAGAATACGCCCACGATGCTCTCGTGGGAACAGGTCGCCGATCATGGAAAGGGAAGCCGGGGCATAGCCCGCTTCGCCAATGCCGAGGATTGAGCGCAAGAAGAAAAGCTGCATGAAGTTTTGTGCCATCCCGGCAAGCGCGGTGGCAACGCTCCAGATCCCAACACAGGCGGCAACGATATTTTTACGGGTTCCTCTGTCTGCGAGGATGCCAAGTGGCAGCGTTGCAATTGCATAGATGAAGAGAAACGAAGAACCAAGCAGACCTGCCTGGAAATCATTGATGCCAAGATCCGCTTGTAGTTTGGGAAGTACTGCTGGCAGGATTGCCCGGTCTGCATAATTGAGAATATTGATAATCAGGAGCACAACAAAGGCCGAAAGTGCCTGTCCGCTCCCTGATTGCATATTTTTTTTTTGTGGGGGTGAGGGCGTGAATGTAGTCATGAATGGTGTTCCTCTAGCCTTTCATCCTTCTTCATAATCGTAAGATGTAATGGTCACAGTCTGTTCGAAAATTTGTCTTTTCATAAAAGTAAGACGTAATGGTCACAAGACGTTCCAAAATCTATCTCTTATTCGTCCTTGAAACAGAGAAGGTAGAGAATATGTTATGACGAAACGGTTTGCCTGTTTATGCCTCTATATCTACGTATAGCATAAAGAAAAGTGGCATATGCTAGAACGGTCTAGCTTATTTTTCCGTCACACGTAACCAGATCAGCAGGTTATTCGTATTGGATACTGTGAATAAAGAGAGAAGGATTTGTATGACTACTTACTCTTCACGAGCAGGAAATCATGGAGGAAGAGACTGTGCTGCATGTTATGATGCATTTTTTCGCTCATGCCAGCCCTCTATTGTTGTATAGCGTTGTCGCCGTTGTCCTTGCGCTGGAGAGCTGTGGCGTGCCCATTGTCAATACGACGCTGTTGCTCTTTACTGGCGCTCTGGCATCGATGGGCCATGTGAATATCTGGGTACTTGGCCTGTCAGCGCTTTGTGGTAGTGTCCTTGGGGTCTGTCTGGCCTATGGTATTGGTGTCTATCAGGGCCGGAGCATATTGCAGCGTGTCGCTCTCTGGTTTCATCTCAATCCTCAGCACATCGATATCGCCGAACGCTGGTTTCAGCGCTCAGGTGTGTGGATGGTGTTTGCCTCGCGTATCATTCCCTATATTCGACCATTTTCGGGCTTCCCGGCTGGCATTACGCGCACACCGTTTTTGCGCTTTTTTATCAGTGCCACGCTCGGCTCTCTGGTATGGTGTTCGGTGATTCTCTATGTTGGCTGGAGCCTCGGCAAGCGCTGGGATCAGGCTCTGACCGTCATTCAAGCGTACACGCTGCCAACGATTTTTGCCCTGCTTTTGCTCCTGGTTCTTTACTGTATTATTACCTATCGTGTGAAAAAAATCTTGAATAATCGTTTGCTTGTTTATATAAAAGAAGATGATAATGCGAAGCATGTCTCTGATCGTGATCTTTTACAAGTCTGATGCACTGAGCAAAGATAGATAGTTTTCTTAAAGAGAATACGTATGTTCTGCAAGAAAAAAAGAGAAGGACCGGAAATCGGCCCTTCTCTTCTGCTTTAGAGGGATCTTTAGAGATTGATCATTGTCACTCCAAAAATATCTCCGGCCCTGCTGATCTCGTCGAGCGCCCAATCGGGTATGACCTCGTCGACGGAAACGATCATGAGGGCGTTATCTTTTTTCCCTACCTGAGCCTGACGCTGTGGACGTCGTACGCTTGGTCCCACATCCATGGAGCGAATATTGATCCCAGCCTTCCCCAGGACCATGCCGACGCGTCCGATCATGCCGGGCTGGTCGATGTTGCGGCAGAAAAGAATATGCCCTTCGGGGACAAACTCTGTCCAGTAACGGCCAACACGTACAATGCGCGGCTCGTCTTGAATGACGGTTCCGCTCAGTACCTCGATCCGCTCATCGCCCGAACCGGGTTGTCCTGCAAGTGATGAAGTATAGCCATTTGTATTGGCCACGCGCAGGGTGACCAGATTGGCGAATTGCGCAGGTGTGGTGGATTTTTGCTCAATAATCTCCAGCCCCCACTCTTTCGCCAGCACCTGAGCATTGATCATATTCACATGCGCTTCAGAGACGGCCTCCAGCATGCCCTTGATCAGTGCGGCCTGCAAGGGACGAAGATCGTAGCCAGCGATCTCTCCATTGTAGACAAGCTCGATCTTTTGCAAGGGTCCCGGCTGTAACTGTGTGTAAAGACGGCCCATGCGTTCTACCAGATTCATGAAGGGCTGGAGTACTTTCAGCGTCTCTGGCAGGATCAGTGGTGCGTTGACCGCTGCACGTGGGAATCCGCCGCGGATGACGGAAACAATCTGATCAGCGACATCGGTTGCCACTCCGACCTGCGCTTCTTCGGTCGATGCGCCGAGGTGCGGAGTCACAATCACGCGCTCGTGCGCGATAAGTTGATGGAGCGTCTCACTATCGCGGATGGGTTCCTGGCTGAATACGTCAAGTGCTGCTCCGGCCAGATGCCCTTCGTTGAGTACCTTCAACAGCGCATCTTCCTGGATCAGACCGCCGCGAGCGCAGTTAATAATGCGCGCTCCCGGTTTCATCAGGCTCAATTCTCGCTCGCCAATGAGACCTCGGGTGCCACTTGGACCACTGGTGAGTGAGGTGTGCAACGTAAGAAAATCGGCTTGCTTGAGTACGTCATCCATCGAGAGCATGGTCACATCTACTTTGCGTGCCTGCTCAGGTGAGACAAATGGATCGTACGCGACGATCTGCATTTCCAGTCCCTGAGCACGCCGCGCAACCGCCATGCCCACTTTTCCCAGACCGATCACGCCCAATGTTTTATTGCGCACTTCGACGCCAACAAAGCGACTCTTCTCCCACTTCCCGGCTTTCATGCTGCCATTCGCGCTCGGCACATGCCGGGCCATGGACATCAGCATTGCTATGGTATGTTCGGCGGCCGCGATAATATTGCCGGTGGGCGAGTTCACGACCATAATGCCCTGGCGCGTTGCTGCCTCTGTGTCGATATTATCTACCCCTACCCCGGCACGTCCTACGATCTTCAGCTTGCTCGCGGCCTCCAGGATGTTCGCCGTGACCTGTGTTTCACTGCGTACAATCAGCGCACTGTATTCGCCGATAATGGCTTTGAGCTGCTCTGGTTTGATGCCAAGACGTTCATCAATCTGTACTTCAGGAAGCTGCTCGCGCAGCAGGGCGATGCCTTCTTGCGCGACACGATCTGTAATCAGTATTTTGATTGCCTCTGGGGTAGCATCCTGTACCTCTGCCATCTATATCTTCCTTCCTGGTATGCTTACCTGCTCTGCTAGCGCTTGAAGCCAAACTCGGGGAGGCGCTTCTCTACCGCATCCATGGCCTCTTTCAGATCATTCTGTTGAAAGAAACCCAGGTGGCCGACGCGGAAGATTTTACCGGTCAGTTGCTCCTGCCCTCCAGCCAGCACAATGCCATCCGTTTCACGTAATTTTTTGACCAGCCCTTTGCCATCGATTGATTCCGGCAGTCTGACTGCTGTCACGGTATTTGATGCATAAGGATGATTTGCTAATAACTCTAATCCCATCGCCTTTGCTCGCTGACGAATATACTCCCCGGCCTTTGCGTGACGCTCGAAGATATTTTGCCGTCCTTCTGCAAGCATCATTTCCAGTCCCTGGTCCAGACCATAGAAAATCGAGACCGGCGGTGTCGTAGGATGCTCCCACTGCTGTAGCCTTTTGAGCGCAAGGCCCCAGTCAAAGTAGAAACGAGGCGATTTGGCGCTCTTGTTAGCTTCTAATGCGCGAGGACCGGCTGCTATCATTACCAGGCCAGGAGGGGTCATCCAGCCTTTCTGCGAGCCCGTGAACACAACGTCCAGGTCCCACTGATCCATTTCTAATGGCACACAGCCCAGGGAACTTACGGCGTCGACAACAATCAGCGCGTCAGGTGACAGGCGTCGAATAAGAGCGGCCAGCGTCTGGATATCATTGGTAACACCTGTAGAGGTTTCGTTATGCGTGACCAGCACTGCTTTATATGGAGCCAATGCTTTCAAGCGGCTTTCGACCGTCGCAGGATCGGCTACCTCTCCCCAGGGGAACTCAATACGTGAGACCTGCACCCCGTAGATTTCCGCGATTTTTGCCAGTCGGTTGCCAAAGCTGCCGATGGTAATTGCGGCAACATGATCGCCTGGTGAAAAAAGATTCGCCACTGCGCATTCCTGACCACCGGTTCCTGAAGCGGGGAAGGTCATGAGTGGGGCAGTTGTCTGGAAGAAGTATTGCAGGCGTAAGGTGACACGTTTCATAATGGCGGAAAATTCAGGCCCTCGATGATTGATCATTTGAGCTGCCTGTGCGTTCATTACCTCCTGTGGGACAGGTGTTGGACCTGGCACACGGAGATTTTGCTGGGGAATAGGAACCCGCGCCTCAACCTGTGGAACGGGTATTATTTCTCGTTCGTGAATTGTCATGCTTATTTGCTCCAATATATTATCGTACGCGCCCTGAACCTCGACTCAATGTTGTCGTGTTCAAATTTGTCCCTTTGCAATGATGTGCGGCGGGTAGTTATTGATATTACCCGCCGCTTAATTTCTAATCTTTCTTTTAAAGTATAGCACAATCATTGGGCCTCGCATAGAAAATGCTGGGATGCGATCAACGCTTTTCTGCCTTTCCTGTTTCCGTGAGGATATTGGGAGTTTCT
>DATJHM010000327.1:0-23455 GCA_035493895.1 Ktedonobacteraceae bacterium | reverse complement strand
CGTCTGGGCGCGATCGGCCATTCTCTCGGGGGACAGGAGGTGCTCTGGCTGAGTTGGTTCGACGAGCGTGTGAAGGCCGCCGTCTCCTCCTGTGGCTTCGATCTGCTGATGGCGATTGTTGCGGGCGAGATCAATCATAATTTTGCGGCCTATGTGCCCGGCATGCTCGAACTCTGTGACAATGATGCCCTGCTTGCCTCAATTGCGCCACGTGCCTTCCTGCTCACAGCAGGCGAGAGCGACTCTCTTTTTCCTATAGACGGAGTCCACGCCCTTGCCGCCACCGCGCAACGGGCCTACACAAACGCTGGCGTCCCCGATCGTTTCCGCGCCATCATTTTCCCCGGTGGTCATAGCTTCCCCGCCGACATCAAATCCGAGGCATACGCATTCCTGGATCAATGGCTATAGAACTATTAGGCTTTCCACTTCATTCACCGTAGAGGCGCAGCTTGTTTGTGCCAGGGAACTCGCTGTCGTGGTTGATCGACACCCCTGGCGCAGACAAGCAGCGCCTCTACGCGAAAATGTATATTATTTTTATTCCGACGCGAACGTCTCGCCCTCGCCCGTCGTGAGATACCGCACCAGATCAGCTCGCCTCACCAGCACCTGCTTATTCTCAATCTCCATCCCCTCCACCTGCAAATGCTTGACGGCAATGCGCTCGCTACCCTGCTCATCTTCGCGTACAATAATGGCGTAGGGCGCTCCCGAGGCGTTGGCCTGCTTCATCTGGGCTTTGGGACTGCGATCACCATAGCTCATCTCTGTCTTGATGCCCGCTCTGCGCAGTTCAGCGCTCACCTCAACCGCCGTATTTTTCAACTCGGCTGTCCGCCCAAGATACGCTACAAACGCATGAATCGCCTGTTCCGCTGGCGGCGTGACTCCCTGGCGTTTTAATTCGAGGATGATGCGCTCGATGCCCGCACCAAAGCCGATGCCCGGCGTGGGTCTTCCTCCCAGAACCTCGGCCAGACCATCGTAGCGTCCGCCTCCATTGAGTGCCAGCTTGCTACCAACTGTAAATTCAAAGACGGTACGCGTATAGTAATCCAGCCCACGTACAATCAATGCATCGTGCACAAACGGCACTTCGTAGGCTCCCAGAAAACGCTGTACGGCGGCAAAATGGTCGCGACAGGCGTCGCACAGGTAATCCGAAATCTTCGGCGCATTGGCGATCTTCTCCTGATCCTGTGGCTCTTTGCAGTCCAGCAGGCGCAGGGGATTCTTATGAAAACGTACCTGACAATCGTCGCAACAGCTATCGAGCAGCGGACGATAATAGTCACGCAGCGTTTCGATATACTGAGGACGACAATTCTGATCTCCAATACTATTGATGGAGACCTGGATGTTCTTCAGACCGAGCCGCGTATAGACCTGATAGAGCAGGCCGATCATCTCTGCGTCAATCGCTGGATCACTCTCGCCCAACGCCTCGCACCCGAACTGATGGTGTTCTCGATAGCGCCCCGCCTGAGGTTTATCGTGGCGGAACATTGCGGCGCTCATGTAATAGACTTTGACGGGCTGTGGCAGCTTAAACATGCCGTGCTCCAGATACGCACGTACAACTCCCGCCGTACCTTCTGGACGCAGGCTCAGTTTCTGGCTTTTTCCCTCTTTATCTGCTCGGTCGTTAAAGCTATACATCTCTTTATCGACGATGTCTGTGCCCTCGCCCGACGTACGCTGAAAAACTGCGCTCTCTTCGAGCAGAGGGGTCTCGATGCGACGATAGCCGTAAAGATGTGCCACGGTCGCTGCGGTCTCTTCGACAAAACGCCAGTAGGCCTGTTCTTCCGGTAACACATCTCGAAAGCCTTGCAAGGCTCTAAATTGTTCGGGCATAAATTTTTCTCCTCCACGCACACGCGATGCCTGATCATTATAGCAGATTACTACATACAAGAGAAATCTCTTTCTGCTGATATGGCTGAACTTTCTTGCTGAGCCATGTGTTCGGGCGTTACATGTGCTACTGGACATTCGTCCTACTGAACATAGATCACTTTTTTGTTTATATTCGCGGTTGATGCCGGGACTTCCCCCGGCACCCGCGTCCCTTAATTTTTTTCTTCTATCTTTTCTCTAAAGAAGTGAGTGGAGTTATGAGTCTGGCTAGTGGTAGTAATGTAGAACAAACAATCTCTTCGGACCAATCTACGTCTGCACCGCAATCCCTTCTGCAAATCTGGCAGCTGCGTTTGCTACACATCTGGCAGCGTGTACCTCAGCGCTTGCTCTTTGGGGCGCTCTTGTTTTGCGCTGCTCTCTTTCTTGATCTTCGCCATCTTGGTCGACCGAGTATCTGGTTTGATGAGGCTTTTTCGGTTGAACTGGCGAGCCAGCCGCTGCCCCTCCTGTGGCATATCATATTTGGCCTGGAACCAAATATGGAATTGTATTATCTATTTCTCCATTTCTGGCTGGCCCTGACCAGCTTTTTTATCCATCCTATCGAATTTGTGGTCCGTTTCCCTTCCGCTATTTTTGCAGCTCTGAGTACGGTGGTTGTCTTTCTGCTGGGACGCCGCTTCATCAATATTTCTGGCGGTATCCTGGGCGCTCTTCTCTATTTGTTGAATTACGTGCAACTGACCTATGCGCAACAGACGCGAGCATACAGCCTGCAATTATTGCTCATCTGTATTGCCTGGTATGCGCTCTTCTCGGCCTGTACCTGCACGACGCATCCTCGCCGCTGGTGGAGCGTCTATGCCGTGGCAATGGTGCTGGCTATCTATAGTCACCTCTTCTCTCTGTTTATTCTCCTGGCTCAGTTTGTGTTTATCGCTGGCATCGCTCTGATCCCGAACGATTGGCAACGTCAGGTACGCCACCAGCTCCTTCCCTTCATCATCTCTCTCATCGCGCTGGCGCTCCTCTGTATTCCCATGTTCCTCGTCAGCCTTCAGGGCTCAAAAACAGGCTGGCTCCCTGTCCCCCACCTCTCTGATGTGGCCTATACCATACAATTGATGAGCGGCGATAACCGCAAGTATCTGCTGGCGCTGGCGCTATGCTGCCTGTTGGCTGTGCTCGTGGTCGTTGGCCGTGAGAGCATTGTGCGTATGTTCAAGGGACGTGAGGAATCTCTGGAAAACTCTCGTCTATTAGGTATGCGTGTGCAGCCCTGGCTTGAGGCACGCCACTATCTGCCAATCTGCTGGGCTCTCCTTTGCTGGCTTATTCTGCCCTTTTTGCTCAGCTATAGCATATCGTTTACGTCGTTGCGTCTCTTCTCCAGTCGCTATCTGGTCGTGATCATCCCTGCCCTCTGTCTGCTGGTCGCGCTTGGCGTGGTGAGCCTGCGCTGGCGTCTACTCCAGCTCGTGCTCGCGCTGCTGCTGATCGCTCTGGCAATTCCCGCCGTTCCCTATTACTATCGCAGCGCACAGGTGGAAGATTGGAACTCTACCACTCACTGGCTCCTTGACCGCTACCAGAAAAACGATGGCCTGGTCTGTTACGATAATTCTCTCGAACAGGGATGTCAGGTCTCAGTGGAGTATTACCTGCAAGCGTATCCCAACGGCGCACATTTCACGCCAGACGCTCCGGGCGCTTTCTCCTGGGCAAAATACGGTCCCGCCCGCCCTGCTGGTCCCGACGAAGCCGTCGATCCACGCGCCCTGGCCGCGTACGGTGCGAAACATCCCCGCCTCTTCTTTATCCAGGGCCGTATTCGCGACGATGCCGCCGCCGCTCGCGCAAAATCCGCCCAACAATGGCTCGACCAGCACTACCACCTGATCTCATCTATCGAAACCCGCACTGTAACCGTCCGCCTCTACGCAACCACCTCCTGAACATGGCGCAGACAACTGGTGGGGGAACGTGTGCGGAACCGGATCGTTTTTGACAACAACGTACAGGTAATCTCATCCCTCGAAGAAACGCAGAGGTAGGGATCGGGCTTCATGCCGATCCACGTTCCCCCCCCGGCCACCTCGCCGATCCACGTTCCCCCCCCCGGCCACCTCGCCGATCCGCATCCCCCCGATGCCGATCCACAAGCTCCACAAAAAAAATCCCTCAGGATACGCTGAAGCACTCCAAAAATATATTCAGCGTTCGTATCCTGAGGGCCTTATGATGGCGCGTTTCTTGTCTAAATTTTATTGCGGGTTCGTCCCAGATTCCCCGGGATTTCTTTGTTCAAGCCAATATGATTGACGACGACGCGCACGCCAGGGAGACCGATCATCTCACGTTCAAGCATCTGTTTCATCGAGCTGCTTGGTACCTCGCCATAGAGATGGACAATGAAGTTCTCTACGAGGATGTTCAGATCAGTTGCGCCATTCAGCTTCCCTTGAGAGCGCAGGCTTTCCAGACGGTTGTTCGCGAGTGGCAGGATCGCGTCTTCTGCAACCAGAAAATTGCGCACATCCAGCACGTTCGGGACTGCACGCATGGCTTGCTCGATATTCGTACGCTGTGCCTCAAGCTCGACTTTACCATAGAGCGCCAGGATTACGCCGTCATCCTTGATCTGGTCGATTTCGACTGTGACCGGGTGAATGCTGTAAGCCGTGCTGCTGACGGTCACGTTCCTATCGAGCGTTTGTTGCGCCAGTACTAAAACCTGCCCGGGTTTTAATTGCGGATTATACGTATAGATAGGGCCTTGGTATTCTCCCTGCTCGGAGGCCATTGGATCTTCCAACGCCCATCCTAAAATGCCAACCAGCACGAGGGGCGTTCCAATTATAAATAGCCAGGGGGTCTCAGGAACAAACAACAGTCCAGCTACCGTTATCAGTATGGCTACGCTCAAGAGCGCTGGCCACAGGCTCGGATTCGGCAAATGGATATGAGGCTCTTCCTCTTCCACCTCTGGATTCGCTGCAATGGATCGATGGAGCTCGTCCACTGTGAGATGAGCACTTTGAAGTGACGTTTCCATAAATCACTCGCTTTCTTCCAAGTGTGGTATAAATTCAGCGAGGACCCTTACTTTTTAGTTGTCCTGCAATTAAGCATACCAAATATCTATGTTTCGTGCAAGCATCTTTTTTCTGCTCCTTTGCTGGTCTCGCCTGTCCTGCTAGTCATTCGCTGTGAGCGCGAGGTCAAGAAGCTCTTGCTCTAGTTCTTGCCAGACAAGCAACTCTGCCTGAAGACGCGTAAAAGATTGCTTTTCTTGCATGGCTTGCAGCATTTTCTGCATGACACGCTTCTGAAAACTTGCCAGATAACTCTGCTGGGTCTCTCCGTCTGGCATGATGCCCAACTCTATCTGGCTGAGATCGTAAAACTCTTCTGGCTCAAATGCCAGGGTCAACAGGTCAACGTAGCATTTTATGAGGTCAAGCCGTATCTGGCTGAAATACTGTGTCTGACTGCTTATCATTAGCAAACATCCAGCACCACGGTCCGCTTGCATGATCGGAAATGCGACACTACTCTCTTCTTGCGCAAGGTATCGCTCGGCAAAAATATGCGCTTTTTCGTGGCTGCATTGGACGGTGATGGGATGCCCGGAGGTGAGTGCCTGCCCGATCATCGACTCTAATCCGCAGAATTGTGTCTGGTAATCATGGCTGACCCACGGTAAGGTCCCTCTCCCATAGGTTTTTCGCAAACTGCGAATCTTCTTTTTCTCTCCTGGCGGCACACATTGCAAAATGATGGCTGCCATTCCCTGCTGTCCCGGATCAATATGCGAAAGCATCTGCTGCAATATAAGAATACTGATGGTGGATGACCTCAGGATGGTTGGACTACTGGTATAAGCTCCAAGGATGTGTCCGTAGAAGGTCGCTGGAATCTCTTGTGCTGGCATGTCCTGCTTTGTCTGTATGTTGAAGATCTGAGGGAAGTCGTATGCGAGCAGTTCCACAAATTGTTTGCGATGCTGCTGGGGAAGGGCTTCCAGTAATTGCCGTACGTTGTCATAACGCGGCTTTGTGTGACCACTGGACCACCGGGAGAGGGTGACCGGGTTGATTTTGAGGCTCTGGGCGATACGTTGCTTCTCTTGCGTATTACTGATGATTCTTCCCAGTAATTCACGCCATGTCTTTATTTCTTCCATCACAATGTAGTATGACTACTAGGCATAATGATTGCGCTCCCTATTATGCTTTATGTTTTCATATCTTCTTATGCTCAATAAGAGATGTTTTGTGACAATATTGTAAATTGTGTAAGATATAGCATAATCGGGAATAATGCGACAGTCAATACATATTCCATTAAATTTTTATAAATAATCTCTCTCATGCCCGCGAAGA
The DNA here is from genome assembly GCA_035493895.1 of Ktedonobacteraceae bacterium. Taxonomy (GTDB): domain Bacteria; phylum Chloroflexota; class Ktedonobacteria; order Ktedonobacterales; family Ktedonobacteraceae; genus DATJHM01. Next base: position 17,204 of record DATJHM010000327.1, on the reverse strand, counting down.
AAAAGCCCTGGATCGAAATGAACCAGGGCTTTTTCTTCACTGATATGCGTGACGCTTGCTCTATTGCTTTAAGAGCGTTTTGAGATTGGCTGTAACTTGAGCCGGTGTGAAGTCATCTCCCAGAAAGACACGCTCGTTGCCCTGCTTGTCGATGATGAAGAGCCCCGTGCTGTGGCTGACTGTCATGGTCTTCTGACCCACCTGCGCATAGATGTGGTAGTCGGACCAGACTGGCGAAAGCTGACTCTGGCTCCCTATCAGATAATGCCAGGAGTTCTGCATGTTGTGGGCCTGCGAGAAGTTCAACGCTGCTGCCTCAGTATCCCCTTTGGGATCGGTGCTGACTGCGATAATACCCACCTGCTGCGCTTGCTGACCGAGTCCCTGCAATGCTGTGTGCAGCTTTTCTGCTGTGAGCGGACAGATATCAGGGCAGTGCGTATATAAAAATGTGAGTACGACGGGCTTCCCTTTGAGATCTGCCAGGGAAACTTGCTTGCCATACTGGTCGGTCAGGCGGAAATTAGGCGCAGGCGTTGCTCCGAGATCGGTCCCCTGCAATCCACTCGCGGTCGAACCGCTACTGCCTGTACTATTCATGTTGAGCGTGGAGACTGGAGCCGGATGGTGCTGAACTAGCATTATGAGGGCGACTACCAGGACTGCGCAAACTACTACTGATAAACGTGATGCGAGACGCCAATTCATCCCCATTCTCTTCTCCTCTTTGCCTAATGAATGACTCGGTCAATAACCATAACGGCGAAAATAACTGCCAGATAGCAGTTCGAATACCAGAAAAGGGTGCGCGCCCATTTTTTGCTGTCGTCAAGCAGCAAACGGATTGCCATATACAGCAGGATACCCCCCAGGATGAGCGCTCCGATCAGGTAGATGTAGCCCATGGCGTGAATCATGAAGAGTACCAGCGTCACTGCTAATAGCAGCAATGAGTACAGGAAGATCTGTTTGCGCGTCTCTCGTTCTCCCATCACTACCGGGAGCATGGGCACGCCTGCCTTCTCGTAATCTTTCTGAATCAGTAATGAGAGGGCCCAGAAGTGGGGCGGCGTCCAGTAAAAAATAATGGCGAACATCCAGATGGCGGCCAGTGAGACGTTGTTTGTGACGGCTGCCCATCCTACCAGCACTGGCACGGCTCCTGCCGCTCCACCTATGACGATGTTCTGCGCTGAGGTACGCTTCAAACCCAGCGTATAGACAAATATGTAAAAGAGAATCGCGCTCGTGGCTAAGATTGCGCTGAGCAGGTTGACAAAGGCCCACAGGATCACAAATGAGACTACTCCGAGCACGATACCAAAAATTAAGGCCTGTGTCGGTTGTACTTTCCCCGCTGGCAATGCTCGCCGCTGTGTCCGCCCCATGAGCTGATCAATATCCCGGTCGATATAGCAGTTAATGCTGTTCGCGCTTCCAGCAGCCAATGCCCCGCCTAGCAAGGTTGCCAGCACCAGTCCGAGCGGGGGCAGCCCTCGATATGCGATCGCCATTGCTGCAATGGTCGTTCCCAGGAGCAGAACGGTGACGTGAGGCTTCATCAAGTTGACATAGCTGGAGATGGTCTGTTTGAGGCTCCTCGCCTCCAGGTGCGTATCTACATTCATAAAATTTTTTACCAACTTCGCTGTCAGATATTACTTTCCTGCACAACCTGTGAGGTCATTCGACAACTGACGTCCTGCGAGAACGACAGACTTTCCCTATTTTCAGTCCTCTGCCTGATACTTCCCTTGCAACGAGGAAGAACTGCCTTACAGTTGCCTGAACGAAATGATGCCTTTCACGCTGAATACTCTGTATGGTTCCATAACTTCTTTTTTTCAGGTTCCTGTAAGGTTTACTTCAGGATCTGCAAGCCTTCTGTCAGGGCCGCTTACTACACTACGTCAATAATATGGAAAGAATGTCGCTTGCAATAAGACATCATCGTCCATCGTCAAACTTACTTTTAGGAGATTAAGACGTGAGGATGCCTTTATTTCGTAGAACAAAACGCTGGCTGGTTCCCGTCACTGGCCTGCTCCTGTTCTCGATACTGTTTGCCGCCTGTGGCGAAAACTCTCCCACTATTCTTAACACCCATGGTCCGGTGGCCGCTCAGGAAACATTTTTGTTCTGGGTGATTCTGGTCATCTCTACCATTATCTTTCTGGGTGTCGAGGGGGTGCTGATCTTCAATATCGTTCGCTACCGTGAGCGACCTGGCATGGAGGCCCCGAAACAAATTCATGGCAATACTGCGGTCGAGATTGCCTGGACTGCGGCTCCCGCTGTTGTTCTGCTTATTGTCCTGGTGTTTACGGTGCGCGGGGTGCTCGCGGTTGCCCCTGAGTCTCAGCCAACGACCGGCAATACGATTAATGTCACTGCTATCGGTCATCAGTGGTGGTGGGAGTTCTATTATCCCGATTACAATATCACTACGGCCGATTCAATGGTGATCCCTGTCAATACGACGATCCATGTGAATCTCTATTCGAATAATGTGATTCACAGCTTCTGGGTGCCAGCTCTGACTGGTAAAACCGATCTGATCCCGGGCCACGATAATACGAAGTGGTTCGTCGCCAATGATCCCGGTACGTATCAGGGCATCTGCGCCGAGTTCTGCGGCACTCAGCATGCCAATATGCGCTTCGATGTGGTCGCTGAGTCCTCTGATGCTTTCAATACCTGGGCTATCAATGCAAAACAGGCCGCCACGACGCCCGCTGCTGGCACTACCGCTGCTCAGGGTGAGGCGATCTTTAAAGAGCAGTGTGCTACCTGCCACGGTATCGTTGGGGTAACTCCTAAATATCAGATGCAGGACTCTTCGAAGGTGTGTACTACAACTCAGGCGTGTCTGCTGGGACCCGATCTGACGCACTTCGGGAGCCGTCACTTGATCGCTGGTGGCGTTCTGTCCTGGGATGCTCAGTCTTGCCAGCCCGGCCCCGATCTGATGACGAAGTGTAATATTGCTAAATGGCTGCATGATCCTCAGGCTATCAAGCCTGGCAATGATATGAATGTCAATCTGACACAGGATCAGATCACTCAGCTTGTCGCGTATCTGCTAACTCTGAAGTAGCCCGAGTCGATAAGCGTCTACTCCATGTATTGGCTGTAGCGCAAGGTTGTTGGAGGAATTCTTATGGCAACGCGCACTATCGGTGATAGCGCAACAACTGTAGTTCGCCGAAGAAGTCTCAGCGAAAGTTACCTGGGTCTGTGGCTTACGACGACTGATCATAAGCTGATTGGTCTGATGTATATCGTTACGGGCTTCTTCTTCTTTCTCGTCGGCGGTATGGAGGCTCTGCTCATCCGTACTCAGCTGGCTCAACCAAATGGGAAGGTGTTAAGCCCGGAGGAATATAACGCGGTCTTTACGATGCACGGCGTTACGATGATTTTCCTTTTCGTGATCCCTGTGCTCTCCGGGTTCGGTAACTATGTGGTGCCGCTGATGATCGGCGCTCGCGATATGGCTTTCCCGCGCATGAATGCCTTCGGGTACTGGCTGGTACTCTTCGGTGGCGTTTTCTTGCAGGCGAGCTTTCTTTTCAATGCTGCCCCTGATGGCGGCTGGTTCCAGTATGCCCCTCTGAGTGAACTGAGCTGTGGCGCAAATGCGGTTTCTTGTGCCCCTGGGATGAATCCTGATTTCTGGGTTCTTGGTACTATGCTGCTCGGTATCTCTTCGATCGCGGGCTCTCTGAACTTTGTGGTGACGATTCTGAAGCTGCGTGCTCCCGGCATGAGCATCAATCGCATGCCTCTCTTTACCTGGATGATGCTGGTTACTTCGTTCCTTCTGCTGTTTGCTCTGCCCAGCCTGACGGTTGCTAGCTTCTTGCTGCTGCTGGATCGCCATCTGGGTATGCATTTCTATCAGTGGGGCTTTGGTGGTGATCCTCTTCTCTGGCAGCATCTGTTCTGGTCGTTTGGTCACCCCGAAGTATATATTCTGATCTTGCCTGCCTTCGGTATCATCTCTGAGGTGCTGCCGGTGTTTTCGCGCAAGCCGATCTTCGGCTATACGTTTATTGCCTGGTCCGGTGTGGCTATCGGCTTCCTGAGCTTTACGGTGTGGGCGCACCATATGTTTGCGGTCGGCCTGCCTTCAATCGCTCAGGTCTTCTTTGCGACAAGCACGACGCTGATCGCTATTCCGACGGCTGTGAAGATCTTCAACTGGCTGGCAACGGTCTTCGGCGGCAAGATTTCGTTCAAGGTTCCTATGCTCTTTGCTCTGGGCTTTGTCGCGATGTTCCTCATCGGCGGCCTGAATGGCGCGGCTCTGGCGGTGGTTCCCTTCGACTATCAGATCACTGATACGTACTTCGTGGTTGCGCACATCCACTATGTACTCTTCGGCGGTAGTGTGATGGGTATCTTTGCTGGCATCTACTACTGGTTCCCGAAATTTACGGGCAAGATTCTGGGTGAGCGCCTCGGTCAGTGGCAGTTCTGGCTGCTGATGATTGGCATGAATCTGACGTTCTTCCCGATGCATATTCTGGGCCTGCTCGGTATGGCTCGCCGCATCTATACTTATCCCGCAGATCAGGGCTGGAATGAACTGAATGCTATGGCCTCGGTCGGTGCCTTTATTATTGGTATCGGTGTGATGGTCTTTATGTATAACGTGATTGCTAGCTTGAAGAATGGTCAGAAGGCTGGCAGCGATCCCTGGGATGCCTTTACTCTGGAATGGGATACTACTTCTCCTCCGAAGAAGTACAATTTCCTTGAGCTTCCTGTGGTACGTAGCCGTCGCCCATTCTACGACAAGAAGTACCCTGAAAAGGCTGACTGGAAGCAGGTAACTCATTAAGGCTCTTACCCATCTCAACCGGTAAGTCAGCACAAGTGCTTTAGAAGAGGTAGACGTGACTCAAGATCAATTAGAAACTCAAACAGAGGTGCCTGTAGAACAATCTGCTGCGGATGTCTCTGCACTGGAACTGGAACAGCAGCAATCTTCTGCCGATGCACCACAAGATGTGTCCACAGACTCTCAGGCGGAATCTTCTGAGGGGACGCCAAAAAAACGTGCCAAAAAGAAGGCCCGCAAGCTGACTGAGGCGGATATGCAGCCGCCCAAACCCAGCTTCTGGCCTCTGGCGCTGGCCTTGGCTATTGTGATCATGATGGCTGGTTCTGCCTTTAATGCCATTTTCTTTGCGATTGGTGGGGTGCTTGTCCTGGTCTGTGTCGTCGGTTGGGCATTGGAACGTCGTCGCTAAGAACCGGGTGGTGCGTCCCTGCGATGCACCCCCATCTTCTTTGAAATAGGGAGTTTTCGATATGGGCGTTGTTCACGGTGAGCAGGTCCGGGCCATGGAGGAGCATGGAGCAACGGTTGGCCGTAGCCTCGAATGGTGGGGGATGGTCTTCTTTATTGCTTCTGAAGCCCTGATCTTTGCGAACCTTATCGCTGCCTATCTCTATCTGGATATTCGCAGCGGTGGTTTTAAGCTGCCAGATGGCGGGAATTTGTCGATTCTTTTGCCTGCGGTGAATACAGTTCTCCTTCTTGCCAGTAGTATTCCCGCTGTCCTGGCACGCCAGGGCATTACGAAGGGGAATCAAAAGCAGCTCGCATGGGGCCTGCTGGGAACGATTATTCTTGGCATAATCTTCTTGAGCGGTCAGGTCTACGAGTACGGTTCTTTGTATTCTGAAGGCTTCAATGTCGGTTTCAAGACCTTCGGTTCGGCCTTCTTTACGCTGACTGGCTTCCATGGCTTGCATGTGACGATCGGTGTCATTTTCCTGATTATCTGTCTCGTTCGTACTCTGCGCGGCGATTTTACTGCGAAGAAGCATTTCGCGGTTGAGGCCGCTGAATTGTACTGGCACTTCGTTGATGGTGTCTGGATTATTGTGTTCAGCACTGTCTACTTGCTGCCTCTGTTGCGCGCCTGATTATTGCGCGTGCTCCAGAAAATGAGCGTCAGCCCTGATCGGCTGGACGCTCATTTTTGTTGGGAAATCTACTCCATATTTTGCTTCCATTTTTTAAAACTTCTTGTCTCTGGCTAGCGTGTACAATGAGTAAAGTAAAGGGATTTTTTGATGTTAGGGATGGCAAAGTATCGATGGTTACTTGCCCACAACACGTGGGCCAGAAAGGGTTGAACCCATGAACTTCGATCCCGCACAGCTAAATCAGTTAGTGAATAGCATTCAGTTCCCTATTAAAAAAGCTCAGGTCATTCAGTTGGCCCGCCAGCGCGGTATGAATGATCAGCTGGTGAATATGCTGGATCAGAATCTTCCCGATGAGCTGTTTTCTTCGGCTCAGGAATTGCAGAGTAAGATGAGTGGTGTGATGGGCAAGTTAAAGGGTATGGGCGGCGGCATGGGCAAGATGGGCGATGTAGGTGGTGGCATGAAGTCCTGACGACTGGATGAGGTCTCTGAAGAGGCTTCTTTATCTCCTCTTCAGGATTTCGCCGCGCGTCTTTCATCAGGTTCGTCTGATCTGCCAATGCCGTAGCAATATCCTTTTCCCTTACGCACATTCCCCTGTACGCACTTTTGCTGAGCAGGACTAAAGCAGGGGAATGTGCTACAATACAATAATAAGCCGCGTGATAGAAGCAAGCTCACCAGATTGGCAGGCAGAAAGGGCACATATGATGAAAGATGCAGTAAACAGAAATGACACTGATATTGCTGTTCGTCAAGATGGCAGACGTTCCACTCGCAGGCGTATTGCTAGCTGTGCTATTTGTACTCGTCGCATCTGGCTACACCCTGTCCACGTAATTGAGCCCGAAAATGTGCCTGCAATACGTCTCTCCTGGGTGCTCTGTCGACGCTGCTATCAATTTCTCCTGGCGGAATTGCGCCGCTCTTCACTCGAATCTCCTCTCCGTCTCCGTATCGCTATGGGCATGGTTGCCTCAGAATACTGGCCCCATGCTTACCCTACGCGTATGCGCGCCTATATCAGCGACCGCAGATGGATTGTCTTTATCGCCACTGGCTTCATTGTCGCTATGCTTGTCCATCTCGCTCTCATCGTTATGGTCGCTACGATGAAATAACTACTTCGATTATCCCTTGTAGCGTTCTGCCCAACTTCATTGCTCACGAAAAGGCTCGCCAGGCTCGTAGGGACGCCATGGAGGCACGGAATGGCGTCCGGGAACTCGCGCGCTCGCGCTCGCTCTCCAGACGTGGCGTGCCGCTTTTCCCCACCGTTTCGCTGGCCACAGAAACATGGGCAATGAACTTTGCCAAAATCGTAGGGACGCTGTTCCGTTCCACTCCACCATGTCCTGCACGAATTTCCCTCGTTTTGCTCCCAACTCATGAACAATTTACAGATCAATGGCGTATCCCCCTCTCCAATGCATCAGAGACAAAAGATGAAAAAAGCCACCACATACGGTGACGATGGATGCTGAGAGCCTGTTCGTTCTGCTAGGGGATAGTCGCAAGAGAGCGGGAGAAGAAGCACAACTTCTCCCTTGCATCGCTTTTCCCAGAAGCGGTAGATTATTTCCCAAGGACAAAAGTCCCGCTTATTCAAGCAGAGCCATGCTTTTTCGATTACAGTTGACTCTTTTTGCTATTATAAGAATAGCCGGAAAATGCTAGCTATGTTATGGGAAAGGGTGTGTTGCGGATGAACTCCAACGCCGGAGATCGCGCTTATAAGATTCAGACCGAGTGGTGGGTTGAAGCGCAAAGAACATCGCCAGATACTGTGGAATCTGCAAAGCTGGTACCAACTAGCTTTACGCACGAGTATCATGTGCTTACTGAAGTCTGCTCCAGTATGAGCAGCGGCTTTATGTTGCTCAATGCACAGGAACAGGTGATTTATGCCAATCCCAGTGTCTTGCGCTTGCTTCGTCTCCAAAAAAACGATTTGACCAGCGCGGATGATTTCGATGTGCGTAGCCATCTGATTTCGCTGGCTTCAGATCCTCAACGTATACAGAACGAACTGGACCGCATCTGGTCCTATCCCGAACAGGAGTACAGCACCGACCTGGCATTAATAGATGTCGCTGTTCGCTGGCTACGTGTGCATAGTTTCCCTGTCCGCGATCCCCTCGGTCGTCTCCTGGGTCGCGGCTTGCTCTTCGACGATATTTCGTTGGAGCGCACTGCTCAGACGATGCGCGGTGAGACGCTGGCCCTGGCCGCCAACGAACTGAAAACTCCGCTGGCGATTATTAAGGGCTGTGCCACGACGCTGCTGGGTAGCTCGGCTCGCTGGGACTCTGCGATGTATCGCGAGATGTTGCAGATGATCGATACGCAGTCCGATCGTCTCTATGATGTCTTAAATACGCTGCTCGATGTCTGGCGCTTCGATGCCGGTACGCAGCAACTTCATCTCGCTCAGGTCTATCTTCCCGAACTCTTGCAGCAGGTGATCCGTCGCTGGCAGAAACAGGCTTCTGATCGGCGCTTTATTCTCTCGATGTCTCCTTCGCTTTCGGTACTGGTCTGCGATGCGCAACGTATTGAGCAGGTCCTGAATCATCTGTTGAATAACGCGATTCAGTACTCTTCGTCAAACAAAATCGTCACAATACAGGCTGATGCGAACGATCTTGAGGTGCGTATTTCGGTGCATGATGAGGGCATCGGCATTGCATCTGAATATCTGGATCTGATTTTTGACCGCTTCTATCGTATCCCTCAGAAGGATGAACGGGAGACGGGGAGTGGCCTGGGGCTGGCTGCTTCACGTGCGACAATTGAGGGGCATGGTGGCAAGATCTGGGCCGATTCTCCTGGCCCGGGCAAGGGTGCGACTTTTTATTTTACGCTCCCTTTCTCTCTGCCTGTTCCGTCTGGTTCGCCTGCCCCCACCTCTCCGCTGGTCGATACCGATCTCGCGCCCGCTCCGCAGCAGACTGGTTCTCTTCGTGCGGTGCTCTTAAAGTCGGATCGACGCAGACACGTCCTGCTGGCAGAACAGGACCCGCGCCTGACTCGCTATTTGCGCGCAAATCTGGAGGAGCAGCACTATCGTGTGCATGCTGTAAGCCACGGTTTGCAGTTCCTGCGTCAGCTTGATCTGGAGGAGCCAGATGTGATTCTTCTCTCAACTCAACTGGCCGATATGAGCGGCGTTGAGATGCTCCAGCGCTTACGCGAATTTTCTCAGGCTCCTGTGATCATGCTTTGTGATAATTCTGATGAAGATGAGCGCGTTCAGCTTTTTGATCTGGGTAGCGATGATCTGGTGATAAAGCCGTTTGGCATGAAAGAGCTGCTGGCTCGTGTGCGTGCCCTCTTACGTCGCCAATCTGCACCTTCTGAGCAAAGTGCGACCCAGACAACGTTTACCTCTGGAGAACTGACGATCGACTATGCCCAGCATCTGGTGACGGTCCAGGGAAAGCCGGTACAGCTCAGCCGTACGGAATATAAACTATTGAGCACGCTTGCCCAGAATGTCGGTATGGTGGTAACCCACGAACTGCTTCTGGAGAAGGTCTGGGGACCAGAATATAATCGCGATATCGATTTCATCTGGGTCTATATCAGCCGTCTTCGTCGCAAGATCGAGAGCGATTCGCGCCGCCCAAAATATATCCTGACCGTTGAAGGCGTTGGCTACAAACTGGCAAAGCTCTGATCTCTGTCCGTTTTTTACTGCGAAAAGTATGCCTCATTTAGGTTCTTGTAAGGTGAATGCCCTAGGGTGTCATGGTGTTTGTAATGTCAGTAGGATACTATTCGTTCTGTAGAGAAAATGTCTGCTGATTACACATTATTGATCTGACACAGTTCATTTGAAGGACGATTCTATCTGTTTGATCGACCTTGCATGCCACTTTCTATCCAGGATTTGTGCGTTAAATGAAACCTGTCAGACCACTATTACGGAGGACCGTCATGTCGCACGGAAAGAAGTCAACGGTGCTCTTGATCGAGAGCGAGGCCTCGCTGCGTCGACTGATTGCACTCGGTATGCAAGATCATGGCATATATGTTGTTGAGGCCAGTGCGCCTACGACCATTCCCTCTTTCGATACGCAACTCCTGGACCTCGTGGTCATTGATGCGGATCAGGGCACGCGTGCTGATTGGTCCTTTCTGGATCTGCTGCAATCTCACACACAACTCTCAACTCTGCCAACGATTATTCTTGCGTGGGATCACTCTTCTTCCAGCACGGCATCATCCCCTGCCACTTCGTTTGTCGCATCGCAGACCCAGGCTGCCCTTTTGACCAAGCCTTTCGACGCTCGCGCTCTGCATGAGACCATCGATCAATTATTGCAGGCCCGTGCTCAGCAGGAGGCATTGCGTGAAGCCCAGGTTGAAGAACGTTTGCTTGCAACATACTCTGCCCATGCCGCACCCAGTATCTGGCCTGTCGTCACCGCCATTGGCCTGCTCATGATCGTCTCAGGTCTCTTGCTGCAATTTATCATCGTCATCCTGGGCATTTTTGTCGTCGTGGTATCTCTCTTACTATGGACGCTCGGCACAAAACCCGAACCCGCCCACATGCACCTGAGCGCCTGACCCATTGGTGCCGCTCCCCAGGCTCGTAGGGACGCCATGGAGGCACGGAATGGCGTCCGGGAACTCGCTAGAATCCCTTCGCTTCGCAGACGAGGCATACCACCCCTTCCCACCGTTTCGCTTGTCACAGAAAACGTGTGCCATGAACTTCGACAGACCAGGGACGCCATTCCCTGCCTCCATGGCGTCCGGTAACTCCCACCTGATTCATGCAAAAAAACAAATCTTACCAGAACCCTTCAGAAATCCCATCACCTGCCGAATCTCTATAAGAGAAGAGGCAAAAAGACCTCCCACCCGGTTCTCACAACGATGCCGCCTGAGGGAGAGACAGTGCAGCATCAATATGGGGGAAGTGTAGGACTGGCGCAGGGGGCAGTGTAGGGGGAAGATCCCGATCCAATTGGTATGTGTGTAGCCAGTGTAGCATGTGTAGCTTTTTTGGAAAAAACTTTGTAGCGCGTCAATGTAGCATGTGTAGCCTTTTTGTAAAAAAACTTTGTAGCGCGTCACCAAAAAGATCCCAATGCCCTATCATCTCACCTCTCACCATCACCTATAGCTCTGGTGTAGGATCATGTAGGGCCAGGATTCCCATCACATCCACCTTTGTGTAGGATGTGTAGCACTTTAACAATTTTCATAACGCATCACCCATTCACCCGGGAAACACCTATCGGCATAGAATCCCGTCGCCGATGCGCAGAGGTAGGGATCGGGCTTCATGCCGATCCGCGTCGCCCCCGCGGTCACCTCGCCGATGCGCAGAGGTAGGGATCGGGCTTCATGCCGATCCGCGTCCCCCCTCATGCCGATCCGCGTCCCCCCCCTCATGCCGATCCGCGTCCCCTCCCCATGCAAATGGATGAGTCACCGATAAGGCACTGTATTACGTGTACTCTACTGAATTGCGTAGCGAGTTGTTACCATTCAGATAGTAGAGAGGTATATGTTATGCAAACAAAATTGAATGGCATGCGCGTAGCTATTCTGGTCTCCGATGATTTCGAGCAGGTAGAACTGGTTGAGCCACGCAAAGCTCTGCAACAGGCTGGTGCCACCACGACGGTTATTGGCCCCAAATCTGGTCAGGTGCAGGGCGTCAACCACGACGTGCACGCCGATCGCTTTCCTGTTGAGTTGACCCTGGATCAGGCTAACCCGGCCGATTTCGACGCGGTTTTGCTGCCAGGTGGTGCGATAAATGCCGATTTTATACGTATGCAACCAAAGGCGCGTGAGTTTGTCAAAGCCATCGACCAGAGTAATCGCCCGATTGCGGTGATCTGTCATGCCCCCTGGTTGCTCGTATCTTCCGGCCTCGTCAAGGGCCGCAAGCTCACGAGCTACTACACTGTCCAGGATGACATACGCAATGCCGGTGGCAACTGGGTTGACGAGCAGATGGTACGTGATCGTAACTGGGTAAGCAGCCGCAGCCCTGACGACCTGCCAGCCTTTAATCAAGGGATGGTATCTCTTTTCGCCGAACACCTATCCCAGAAGCCCGGCTCAGGCCAGAGTACCATTTCGGCCAGATAACCCGATCTCTGGATTGGTCTTCGTTTGGCGCGGATAGCTCAGGTTCACCCTGGCCTATCCGCTTTTCCCCCCCTTCAGAAATTTCCCCCCATGCCGATAGTATTTAATTAAGCGGACTTTATCCTGTGCCATGACGCTCGCTAGACGCTCGTAGGGACGCCATGGAGGCACGGAATGGCGTCCGGGAACTCGTGCGATCCCGCTCGCTCCGCAGGCGATCCCGGCAACAAAGAGGAAATCCTTCCCTATTCTCTCTCTTCGAGAGGAGAATCTGCTTCATCACATAGCCTGATGGAGAAGCTACACTCACTCTCGTGTAGCATCGATGTAGGGTTAAGACTCCCATCATCTCCGCATTTGTGTAGCAAGTGTAGCCTTTTCGTAAAAAATTTTATCGTGCGTAACAAAAACAAATAAAAATAACTCTGCCAAAAACTCGCTGTAAAATTTCCGCTTTTCCCAATCCCCTCAGTATATCTATCTATAGAGGCGATCTACAGAGATATACATCGGCGTCAGATGGCATCATAGCGGAAGGAGAGCGTACCAATAAGGAACACGCACAGGCTATGAACCCGTTCGCAGAAACACAACTGGTAAAGATAGCGCTCATGATAGCCCCAATGTAGGGGCAAGATCCCGATCACATCGGCATTAGTGTAGGAGATGTAGCCTTTTTGAAAAAATTCTTGTCACGTGTCGCGAAAATATCCGGCAGATGTTGTGTGAGCATCAATATGCTTCATACCCATCCTGTAGTGGCCACGAGTCACGTCCGCAGATACACAACAGGTAGGGGCAGTTGCTTTATGCCTGCCCAATGCTTTATGCCTGCCCTGTTCTACCATGCCATGAACATTCAGGCTATTGTAAGGTACCTCCGCGACGTTGCAAGTTGCTTATCAGGGAGACGAACGATAATCTGTGTGTTTACTTTATGTATTTCTTGCAACGTAACTTGCAATTCACAGGATGGGCGAATGGAAATAAAACACGAAGTGGATGCGCCACTGGAGCCGCAGACTCCACCGCTACATGTGAGAAAATCTAGCCAGAAGCGCCGCGTTATAACGTTTATCGTCATGACCGTTATCAATGTCGGACTTATTGTGCTTCTCTGGACTCAGTTATTATCTCCCGCGAAACAGGCGCCGACAAATATCAGTAACGACGGCTCTACAGATACCATTGGCGATATTACCAGTCCTTTGATTGGTAAGCCTGCCCCTGCTTTCACGCTACAGTCTGTGACCGACGGCACGAAAATAAGTCTGGCGGACTTTAAGGGCAAACCTGTGATCCTGGATTTCTGGGACTCTGCCTGCGGCCCCTGCAATGATGAAGCTGCTTATTTACAGAAAACCTGGCAGAATCGCTTGCAAACGCAGGGCGTGGTCTTTATTGGCGTAGATGGTCCTGAACTTTCTACGAATAACGCCCGAAATTTCCTGAATAAGTATCACATTACGTATCAAAATGTTATGGACACCCTGGATGGGGCGACGGGCATTAATTATGGTGTCACCGGTCATCCTGAGGCTGTGTTTATCGATAAGAACGGTACGATTGTGGCGAAGTGGATTGCGCCCCTGAACGATAAGGGCTTCGATCTTGAACTGGCAAAGATGGCGAAATAAGCCATGATTGAGATCCGTTTCCTGGTGCGGGCCGTTCATACGCTGGCTGGCGCTGCCTGGGTCGGTGGGAGTCTGATGTATCTGTTTGTGGTTCTTCCAGCTCTCCGCCTTGGAGGTCCTGCTCCAGCGGTCGCCGCGCAGGTAGCCGGTCTGTTTAAACGCCTTTCGAATATTTGTATCGGGGCACTTCTGTTAAGTGGGGCCTACCTGACCTTTGATCGCTTGACTCAGACAACGTTGGGGCTTCCTTATATCATTGTTCTGCTGCTCAAGCTGGCCGGGGCCCTGGCTATGATTATTTTGTCGATCTATATGGGACAGAGCGCGGTCCGTCGCCTCGCTAAACGCTCTACGCGTTTCTCCAGGGTTGCGCCACAATTGCTGGTCGCGCTTGGTATCCTGGTATTTGTGCTTGGCGCTGTGCTCAATACGCTGTTTGAGGCTACTATCGCGCCTCACTGATGGAGGTTCTACTGTGCAGGCTGCTATAACTGGATCAGAGGAAAAGGCTATCGAGAGACGACCGCGCAGGCGGCTCCCTCTGAGCTTTCTGCTCGTTGGTATTGCTATTCTTGGTGCTGTCATTTATCTGGTGTATGCAAATACGCAGGCCAATGCTGTCTATTATATGACGATCCCTGAGCTGAAAACTTGTTCAATGTGTACCGTTCAGTCCGTGCGTGTGGCCGGGAATGTGCAGAAGGGCTCAATTGTACGCAACGACCAGCAGGATAAGATTTCTTTTTCGATTGTGGATGGCCAACAGACGCTCCCGGTCACGTACAATGGCGTGGTGCCGGATATCTTTGCTCCCGGTATTCAGGTGGTCGTTGAGGGGCATTATTCTGGCAGCGGTCCTTTCCAGGCACAAACTCTGCTCGCAAAGTGTCCATCGAAGTTCCAGGCGGCAACTCCCACACCATAGGGACTGTTCCCCGGATTTTCCCGACGCTGTTTTGCTGGAGGACTCTATCGTTGATGCTAGCTATCCATATAGATCCAGGTGAGTTCAGATAAAAGGAGCGAATGTGTATTTTTCTGATCTTGGTGTTATTGCACTTTTCCTTGCGTTAGGCTTTGCTCTCTATACTGTGGTAGCTGCTGTCTTCGGCGCTATTCGCCATATGCCGCAATTGGTGGTAAGTGCGCAACGCAGCACTCTGGTGGTTACCGGCTGCTTGTTACTGGCCTCTTTTGCTCTGGTCGCCTCGTTTGTGACGCATGACTTCGGCGTGAATTATGTCGCGGAACAGTCCAGCCTCGCGATGCCCTGGTATTTTACGGCGGCGGCTTTTTACGGCGGTCAACAGGGCTCTTTGCTCTATTGGACTTTGATGCTCTCGGTCTTCTCTGCTATTTTCGTGTTTTCTTCAAAGCGCGTTTCGGCTGCTCTGGTTCCCTATGTGCTGGCTGTACTGATGAGCATTATGATCTTTTTTACCATTGTGCTCACGACGGTCTCCAGCCCCTTTACCCGTTCCGCAACTCCTCCTCCCGATGGCGTCGGCCTGAATCCTTTGCTCATGGACCCCGGCATGCTGATTCATCCTCCTGTCTTGCTTATGGGATATATGAGTTTTGCTCTGCCCTTTGCTTTTGCCTGCGCCGCTCTCATTACCGGACAGTTGAATAACGAATGGCTACGCTCAATTCGCCGCTGGACGCTCGCTTCCTGGACGTTGATGTCTGCTGGCCTGCTATTAGGTGGCTGGTGGGCGTATCATGTCCTGGGTTGGGGTGGCTATTGGAGTTGGGACCCTGTGGAAAATGCAGCCCTTCTTCCCTGGCTGACTGCGACTGCTTTTCTCCATTCCGCGATGGTGCAGGAGCGTCGGGGCATGCTCAAGGTCTGGAATCTGAGTCTGGTGATGGGCTCTTTTGCGCTCTCAATCTTTGGTACGTTTGAGGTACGCAGCGGCGTAATTAGCTCGGTGCATTCGTTTGCCTATTCATCTATTGGCAATTATTTTCTGGTCTTCCTGGTCATTGTCCTCGCGTTCTCCACTGCCCTCTTTTTCTTTCGCCTGCCAAAGTTGCGAGCAGAGCAAGAATTCGACTCGGTGGTCTCTCGCGAAGGTGTCTTCCTGCTCAATAATCTCCTGCTGGTCGGCATCGCTTTTGCGACGCTCTGGGGCACGCTTTTCCCGCTGATCTCAGCTGCCCTGGTTCATCAGACGATGACGGTCGGCGCACCTTTCTTTGAGCAGGTAATTGCACCTCTGATGGTGGTGCTGATCCTGGCGATGGGGGTTGGACCGCTACTGGCCTGGAGGCGTACATCGCCCGCCTCTCTCTGGCGCAATCTCTGCGTGCCTGCTCTCTGTGCGGCTGTATGTGCGATCATCCTCCCTCTGCTCGGCGTTACGGCAGTGGGCGTGAACATCGGTTTCTCCGTCTGTACTTTTACGGCTGCCGCGATCCTTTATGAACTCTGGCGCGGGGCACGCGTCCGCCATCGCCATGGCGAATCATATCCCCTTGCTGTATATATGCTCTTCAATCGCTATCGCCAGCGCTACGGTGGCTATCTGGTACACCTGGGATTGGTTTTTCTGGCGGTTGGTGTGATTGGCTCAAGCTCGTTTCAGATGCAGCACGATTTTGCGGTGAAGGCGGGTCAATCTATCACGTTTGGCAACTATCGCTTGCACTACTATGGCAATCTTGAGCGCACGGACCCGGATAAGTCGACGGTAATTTCGCAGTTGCAAATCTGGCATGATGGTCAGTTGCAAGGCTATATCTATCCAGGCCGTACTGTTTACAATAGTTTCAGCAGCCAACCTGCCAGCCAGATCTCGATTTCAACCTTCGGTCTGACGGATGTCTATGTCTTCCTGTCCGATTGGACGAACGCAAGTCAGGCTACTATTCGCGTCTTTATTAATCCTCTGGTGTCGCTGGTCTGGTATGGTGGTGTGTTGATGATTCTCGGTGGGTGTGTCTGCTGGTGGCCAACACGGCGTCGCGTACTGTCGGCGGCGAGCGCGAAAAACGCCGCTCCCGTTGCAGGGGCGTCGGTACAACCGTCAGCGAGGCTTTCAGATGGTGAGGTGGTTGTGTCGTCATGAACCCTGGCCTGAAGGCACGGGGTTTGCCGTAAGGCCCACGGCTTTGCGGTAGATCATACGCTTTTAGGCAGTACATGACCAGACTCAGCGAGCTTGCTCGCTACGTTCGGAGAGAAATTAGGTACGTTGGGATGCTTGCCAGTCTCAACCTCTACGGCAAACAATTAAACAGGTCTATAGGGTGAAGCCAGTGTTGTTTGCGTTAAACCTCTACCTGAACATTGTCAAGGCAAACATCACCCCGGAAACGGGAGGCTCTTTCGAGAGCATATCGTAGAGGCGGGGCTTGTCTCCGCCAGGGAGTATTCAGTGAGTTTCGTTTTTGTCGTGGATACCAACAAACAGCCGCTTCACCCGGTACATCCGGGGCGAGCGCGTCTCTTACTCAAAGCAGGCAAGGCGGCAGTACACAAACGTTACCCGTTCACACTTG
>DATJHM010000326.1:0-6695 GCA_035493895.1 Ktedonobacteraceae bacterium | reverse complement strand
ATGGTCCCAACCCTCGAAAAAAGGCCGAGGTAGGGACCGGGCTTTATGCCGGTCCACGGCCCCCACCGGCCATCTTGAATGTCTCAGCTATTCTTAGATTGATGCGTATTGGGCGCAGACAAGCAGCGACTCTACGAAATGTCTATAGGGAGGAGGACATCAATTGCCATGAACATTGCCTATCCTTTGAAGGTGGATCAGAACGGACTGTTCGCCAGTGCCAATGACGAACAACATATTGAACAATTGATTGAACAGGTGCTCTTTACGGCACCGGGCGAACGGGTCAACCTTCCCGAATTTGGCACCAGCTTATCACGCTTTGTCTTTAGCACGAGCAATACTGAGATCATCTCTGCCGTCCAACTTCTGGTACAGGGCGCGTTGCAGCAATGGTTGGGCAATCTCATTCAGGTACAAATGGTACAGATTACGATTGAGGACTCTACTTTAAATATCAACGTATCCTATGTCATCAAACAAACGAGGAAACAGATGGTTTCACAATTTAAGAATGAAAGCCAGCGAGTATGATCAATGAACCACTCTCTCTCACCCCTGAAATAGATTATTTATCAAAAGATTATGCAAGTTTTCGTCAGTTCATGCTCGACCACCTGGCCGCCAGAGTGCCCGCATGGAAAGAGCCGAGCGAGGCCGATATTGGCAACGTCATTGTTGAGTTGCTGGCCTATGCGGCCGACTACCTCAGTTATTATCAGGATGCAGTCGCTACGGAAGCGTACCTGGGCACAGCGCGACGGCGCATCTCGATCAAGCGCCATGTTCGCCTGCTCGATTACGTCTTGCATGAAGGGTGCAATGCGCGTGTATGGGTCTATCTGGAGGTCAGCCGTGATACCACGCTCCCCCAGGGCACGCCCTTGCTGACGCGCATAGGTGAGCTCGTCAATGTGCCAGTCATTTCGACTGGCTCGCCTGCTTACAATGATGCTATGGACCAGCAACTCACGGTTTTTGAAACCATGTATGCTGGTCAGCTCTTTGTCGCACATAACACGCTCGATTTTTTTGTGCAGGATGCCCAGGATGCGCTGCTGCCAGAAGGGGCCACCAGCGCGCAGTTACGCGCTCCCGAGGTGGATCTCAAGGTTGGTCAGGCACTGCTGCTGGAAGAGATCAGGGGCGTGGAGACTGGTGATGTGCTCGATGCTGATACCTCGCACCGCCATATCGTACGTCTGACCAGAGTCACGCCGGAACTGGTAGGGATAACGCCGGTCGTCTCTATCGAATGGGCAGTCGAAGATGCTTTACCGTTTCCACTGACGATTGCCACCCATTATGATGGGGAGTATATCGCACAAATCAGCGTGGCGTGCGGGAACATGCTTCTTGCCGATTATGGACGCACGGTCCATTACGAACCGCTTCCCGCTGTGACAACAGATCAGCGCTACCATCCGCATCTTCTCTATCCCGAACTCACCCATTGCGTATCCAATGAAGAAGAAAACGCCGCCTTCCTGCTGCCAGCCAGCCAGGCTCTCTTTCAAGATCCCACCGAGGCTATGCCTGCCATTACGCTGTGCAAAAAAGATGACCTTGGGCCAATCACAATTGATGCGGCTATCGCCATCGACTTGAACAACGATACACTTTCAGCAACTCTGAGGCAGCTCTTGTATGAATCCCTGGGGATTGTTCTCTCCGAAGGCGTGAGCGTCTCCCCTATTTATGGCCTGGGCTGGGAACTGCGCGATCCAGCCAGGAGACAATTCTTGTTGCTGGCGAGCATCAATGCCAGCACGCTGTCCGTCAATATCCTCAAACAATGGTCATTGCGCCGTGATCTGGTGAGCAGTATGCCTCTCATGAATGCGTATAGCGTGGACATAGAGGAGAATGGACGGGCCTATCTGCATTTTTGCCCTGAGAATCTCGGCGAGCCGCCTGTTGCCGGGACGACGTTTGTGGCTACGTATCGCGTTGGGCGGGGCATCAAAGGGAATGTGCGAGCCGAGACGCTGACCCATGTCATCGCCAATGACAACAGTATTACGCAGGTGCGCAATCCGCTGGCCGCGCAGGGTGGGACGAATCCACAGTCCGTCGATGAGGCTCGCTTGCAGGCCACCTTCGCATTTCAGGCGCAACAATGTTGCGTCACTGAGGCCGATTACGAAGAGATCGTGGCTCGCCATCCCCAGGTGATCAAAGCCGTTGCGCAGCTGCGTTGGACTGGAAGCTGGCATACCGTCTTCATCTATGTTCAGCGTTCAGCAGGTCTGACCGTGGACCGCACGTTTCAAGACGCCATTGCTCGCTATCTGGAGGATTTCCGCACCGCTGGCTATGAAGTTGAGATACGCGCACCTTACTATGTCCCCTTACATATCATTCTGAAAGTTCGCTTGAAAACCGGTTATTATAGCAATGTGGTCCATACTGCACTGATAAAAGCGTTCAGTAATACGCCTGCTGGTTTCTTCTCTCCAGGGAATTTCACCTTTGGTCAGACCGTCTATCTGAGCCAGATCATGACCAAAGCGATGAGTGTGCGCGGGGTGGCCGATGTGGAGGTTGAGCAATTTCACCGTCTGGATACGCAAGAGACTTCTACAGTTGAGCAAATTATCATCCATCCTCTCGAGATTGCGCGCCTGGATAATGATGAGCATGCCCCACAAAACGGCAGTATCCTGTTCTCGATAGAAGGGGGCCTATGAGTAGCGAAACGATGTTGCAAAGCAGTGATCCGACGATCCTCATCAAGCATGAGAACGATCCCGGACGCCTAGAAATTTCCTATCGAGTCGGCACATACACGACCGCACTGCAACGCTTGAAAACCTACCTGGCGCTGCATCGAAACCAGGATCTCGGGTTGCGTATGCTCGATCTGTACGCAGATGATAGTCTGGCGGTTGCGTTGCTAGAAACATGGGCGATGGTCGTCGACATCCTCTCCTTCTATCAAGAACGAATCGCGAACGAAGGATATCTGCGCACGGCGACCGAGCTGCGTTCGGTCCAGGAATTAGTGGGAGCCGTTGGTTATGAGCCGCGACCCGGCGTTGCGGCCAGCGTCTATCTGGCCTTCACGGTACGTCAGACGGCCACTTCATTAGTGCGGCGTAGCGTGATTCCTGCGGGCACGGTGATACAGAGCATTCCGACTCAGGTCCAGCCGCTCGGAGTTGTGACGAATGCGAGTCCACAGATCGACAGAGCACAATTGCCGCAGACGTTTGAGACGAGCACTGATTTTGAGGCACGTGTTGAGTGGAACGCGCTCAAGCCCAGCACGGTCACGTTTGAAAAAGGGCATATGCTCAAGAGCAACCTGACGACGCTACGTCTCGCCGGTATCACTACAGGTTTGCGCGCGGGCGACTCGCTACTCATCGTCGGCGAGAACGCGACTGCCTCGGATACGACGACGGCAAATACAGAGCCCGTGTGGATCTTCGCCACGCTGACAGCAATTGAGGCTAATCGTACGAAGAACTATACGCAGGTCACGTGGACAGCTTCTGCAAAGCAGGGCAATAATAGCACATTGATCCGCAATCCGCAGGTGTTTGTGCTACGCCAGAAGGCTGCATTGTATGGCTATCAACAGGGCCGAATCTATTATTCTCCTCTGGATACCGCCAACTGGTCGCCTGCGAGTATTGGCCTGCCCTCAGCGACGGTCTATGCATTGGCGCTGCATAAAACGGCTGGTTTGCTGGCAGGAACAGATAACGGCGTCTTTCGCTCGGCAAATCCTGGCGAATACTGGGAAGCGAGCGGCAGTGGCTTGCTGAGCTCGAAAATCTCGGCTCTGACCGTGAGTGATGCGGGCAAGATGTATGCCGGTTCAACGACGGGGAGTATCTTTTACGCTGTCGATGGTGGGAAAAACTGGAAACTGCTGGTCAGCAAACCGCCTCGACGCACGACCCTGCTCGGCTTCTCCATCCCGGGACAGTCGATGGCCGCCGTCTCATTGCCAAAGAACATCGTACGCAAGATCGCCACATTCAGCGCATCTGGCACGAGCTATCTGGCTGTAGCCATGGACGATGGCGTCTTTCTCTCCGCAAATCAAGGAGCAACCTGGCAGCAGATCCATCCGGGCACGACCGATGCGAAAAAGAAACCCGATGGAGGCGCATGGGGCTTCGTCTCGACGCACCTGAACGCGAAAACCTTTGTCGGGATGGATACCGGGGCGTTTCCCATCGATGTCGAGCCGCATCCGCCAGTCTGGTGGAAGATCAGTCTCGGGATCGTGGTGGGGGCGCTTGTGCTGCTTGGCCTGTGCATCTTCAACTTTAATACCGGCTTCGGCGAAACGCTGCATATTCCCAACAATGTAAGTATTCTTCTTAATGCTATCGCGACCTCTGCGCTGCTTATCTTTCCTGTGCTGCTCATCGCGCTTGTCGCGCTTCTCGCATTCCTCGCCTGGGAACGTACGGAGAAGTGGCTACAAGAGAGACGCACGCATACACCCGGCGCAATCCAGGCTCTCGCAGTTGGACAAAATGATGCGTTGCTGGCAGGCACCGAGCATGGTATCTATCGCTCCTCCAACAGCGGCGAAAGCTGGACGCAGGCGGAGCAAGGACCGAGCAGCGATATTCGCGTACTTGAGCCATACGCCGCACAGCATCTTTTTGCCGGGACGCATGATGGCGCGATCTTTCGCTCACAAGACGATGGGGCGCACTGGGAAAACTATCTGCCCGCTTCTCCATTTGCCAGTATCCAGGATGTACTGGTTGATAGCAGCGGCGTCTTTGCGGCTGGCACGATCTCTAGCGCCGATATCGACGGCCAGTGGTCGCGTTTTCAAGTGCAGAATCGACAAATCTATCTTGATAAGGCCTATCCCGCGTTGAAGGCTGGAGGATGGGCGATTCTCCAGCAGGAACAGCAGGTAGAGCTCTATAAAGTAGAGTCGGTCTCTCAGGTTGTGACTGGCGACTATAGGAAGAACAGAAAAGTTACCTGTATCGGTGTGGACCGGGCCGACCAGCTAAGCACCTTTGATCGGCGTACCACTCTCCTTTTCGCGCAGAGCGAGCAACTCACCCCTTATAGCGACGAGCCAGTTGAAGGCACGAGTATTCTCCTGAGCAGTTCGGTACCAGATCTGACACCGGATCGCCGCCTGGTTGTGCAGGGCAAACGGGCACGCGTTCGTATTCTCGATACGCTTGCGAAGGATCTGGTGCTTGCCTCTGCCGATGGCTTACAGGAGGTGCCTTTTGATCAGGACGATACCTACGTCTTGATGGCTCCTCCCGCCGATCCACACGCAAGCGCTTCAACCTGGCTATTGAGGGATCGCAATGGTTTCGTCGGCACGTTGACGACCAGCGCGAATGTGGTCGTTACCTATGAGCCAGCCAATGATGAGGATGAAAACGTTGGCGAGATGGTCACGCTCAAAGAGGTTCAGCAGCAGGTCATGACTGACGGCACTCGGCAGACAGAACAAACGCTCCTGTCGTTTCAGAGTCCGCTTCAGAACGCATACGATCGAGCGACCCTGGTCATCTCCGCGAATATTGTCTATGCCACACACGGTCAAACCATCGCGAACGAAATTCTGGATAACAGTGGCTCGGCAAACAATGCCTATCGCTACGCGCTCAAACAAAAGCCGCTGACCTATGTGCCAGCGACAACCCCTGCTGGCAGCCAGAGCACACTCTCCGTCATGGTCAACAATGTCCGCTGGCATCAGGTTTCATCAATTCAAGAGCTTAATACGCTGCGCCGCTCTTATCTGCTGCGCCGTGATAGTCAGGATAACACCACGATTTACTTTAGCGCAGGCAGTCAGAGCGCAAAATTGCCCACCGGGACCGAGCGACTTACCGCCACCTATCGTATCGGGATCGGGGAAGTCGGCAATGTCGCGGCCAATAGCCTGACCTTGCTCAGAACGCGACCAGCCGGGATTCAGAAAGTCACGAATCCCTTGCCTGCTAGCGGAGGAACCAACCCGGATACGCTGGAGCAGATGCGCACGCTGGCACCTCTCCAATCGAGCACCACACAGCGTATTGTTTCATTGAATGATTACGAACATTTCGCGCGTATGTTTGCGGGCATCGACAAGGTACAGGTAAAGGCGCTCTGGAGCGGTCGCCAGCGCATTGCCTATATAACAATTGCGGGCAGCGATGGCGCACCGGTCACACAGGATTCAGCCCTGTACAGCGATTTGCTGGACGCCATTCAGGCTGCGACCACGTCTCCCACACGCGTTGTCTCCCTTGCCTCGTTTGAACTGCTCTACTTTCAATTGCGGGCCAGACTGCTTATCTCCCCGGATTGCATCGATCAACGAGATACCATTATGGCCGATGCTACCCGGGCCATCAGCGCGGCATTTAGCTTTGCGCAGCGAGATCTGGCCCAGGATGTCACAGCTTCAGAGATCATCGCTATCCTGCAACAGGTGCCTGATGTGCTTGCCGTGGAACTTGAGAGCCTGCATGTGAAAGATGTGCCTCAAAAGGGAGCGCTCAATACGATACTTGAGGCCAGAGCGGGACGCAGTGAGAATGGCAAGCTTTTGCCAGCGCAGATGCTGCTGATCGATACAAAGAATAATGAAGGGATAGTTCTGGATGTGGAGGTTTTGCGATGAGAGATGACATGCAAGAGCGGCTCTATCGTCTGCTGCCGTCCATCTATCGCCAGCGCGATCAGGCTCAGGGCTACGCGCT
>DATJHM010000325.1:0-6738 GCA_035493895.1 Ktedonobacteraceae bacterium | reverse complement strand
CGCGCCAAAGTCCAGCTCAAGAGCGAGAATGTGATGCGCGGTGAAGGCTCCGGTGCGCGCATGGGAGCGATCTCGCGCTCCTGGTGGTATGAGCGCAAGCTCAAAACTATTCAAGAGGTCAAAGAATCAATTGATGCAGTGACACAAGAACATGTCATGCGCGTGCTCAAACGCTTCTCGCCTCTTAGCCCGCTCACGCTTGCGGCCATTGGACCACTGGACCGTGAGGCCCTGGTCGCCAATACGCTCTAAATCACCATCCTCCATCTGTGGACGCGGATCAACCACGCCCACAGATGGAGATACACGCTATCAATCATCTCCTCCCTGAAATATGCCTGCTGGTCCCGAAAATTTTTATTTCTTTCTACATCTTGACAGATGCCAGATTTCCATGTGAGAATGCTACGTGAGAGAAGATTCGGGCAAAGGTTATAGACATTATGTCCATAATGAAATACAGCACATTTCGAGCACAAGCTGTCAATTTGGCTTTAACATAGATCCCAGGAGGGAAGAGGACTATGGCAGAAGGATCAGCACAGGACCTGCGAGGGCAGGTGATGGCGACAATCGATCGTGAACGGGTACGTTTTGTCAATCTGGAGTTTACCGATGTAGTCGGTATGGCAAAGTGTGTACTTATACCAGTTGAACAATTCGCAGAATGTATCACCCACGGCAAGTGGTTTGATGGTTCCTCTATTGAAGGATTTGCACGTGTGGCGGAAAGCGATATGTACCTCTTTCCTGACCTTACCACCTTCCGTGTACATCCTGATACCGTATGGTCTGCCTCTACACGTGAGCAACTTCACGCTATCGCCACCACTGGTGATGTTGTCGCTCGTGTTATCTGTAATGTGCGTACTCCCGATGGCGAGAGCTTCGATGGCGATCCACGCGCAGCTCTCATTCGCACGCTCGATATTGCGCAACAGATGGGCTATAACTATCATGTAGCGCCCGAGCTCGAATTTTATCTGCTGCACTTTGATGGCGAGAAGCCCACTCCTCTGGCCCGTGATCGCGGCAGCTACTTCGATCTCTCAACCGACCTGGCAACCACTGTCCGGCGTCAAATTGTACATACTTTACATAAAATGGATATTCGTATTGAGGCCAGTCATCACGAGGTTGCGGCCGGACAACATGAACTCGATTTCGAGCCCGACGAAGCCCTGCGGATCGCCGATGCGCTGACCACCTCTAAGTATGTCATCAAGGCGCTTGCGGCCCACCATAATCTCTACGCAACCTTTCTGCCCAAACCGTTTTTTGGCATCAATGGCTCCGGACTCCATATCCATCAGCAATTGCGCAAACGCGACACGGGCAAGAATGCTTTTCTTGACGAGCAGGCCGAATATGGTCTATCCGAGATTGGGCGCTACTTTATTGCCGGACAGCTGGCGCATGCTCGCTCTATGTGTGCTATTCTTGCGCCACTGGTGAACTCTTATAAACGTCTGGTGCGTGGCTTTGAAGCGCCCGTTTATATTAACTGGGGCCGCATCAATCGTCAGGCCCTGATTCGTGTGCCTCACCTCAACACGCTTCCGCAATCCTCCATGCGTATTGAGCTACGCTGTAGCGATCCGAGCTGCAATCCCTATCTTGCCCTCGCCTGTATGCTGCGTGCGGGCCTGGATGGTATTCAGCGCAAACTGACGCTGCCTCCGGCAATGGATGAAACGCTCTTCTCGCAGGAAGAGAGTGAGTGGTTGCGTCCCCGTGCTCGCCTGCTTCCTATAAATCTGGGTGAAGCGCTGGAAGCGTTGCGTGAGGATACCCTGCTTCGCGAGGTGCTTGGGGACTCGATTTTCGAGGGATTTCTGGATGTCAAAGGAATCGAATGGAACGAGTATCACCGCCATGTTCATCAATGGGAGATTGACCGCTATCTCCCTATATTCTGATATTACGTTCCATGAAGGTCGCTCTCTTAGCAGGCTCACACACGAAGTGAGGCATACATTTCCTCATAGCGTGTGAGCATCGCCTCCTGGGAAAAGTTCTTTGCGACATGTCTCCGGCAAGACGCCCGAGAGAGAGATGGCAATTCTGCGACCAGAGCTGCTGCCTGTTCCACGGCACCAGGAGGCACCAGGAAGCCGGTCTCGCCATGCCGAATGATCTCGGCTACCGCCCCACGCTGATAGGCAATAACTGGCGTTCCACACGCCATTGCCTCCACAGGAGTCAGGCCAAATGGCTCATCCCAGGCAATTGGAAACAGCAGCCCACGCACCTCACCCATCAGCTTCCAGAGCGCCCGATGCTCTAACTGCCCCAGATAGGTCACACGCTCTCCCGCCTGCTCTATAAGCGGCACGATATGCTCATGGTAATACGCCAGATCGTAGATTCCTCCGGCAATAAGCAAACGCTGGTGAGCACGAAGAGCAATCTCAATTGCGGCATCGATCCCTTTCTCGGGCGCAATGCGCCCCGCGATCAGCAAAGGTGCGTCAATCGGCACACGAGCGCTGTAAGGGATACTGGCAAGATCGCGCCCGTTGTAGATAATATGGTCAATCGTGGCAATATGCTCATACGTACGCGCACAGGCCTGCGAGACGGTGATCAGCGTCAATGGGTGCCCTCGTCGCTCTAAAATACGCAGTCCATCATTAATTTCGCCCACGACCGCGGGCAAATGCAGTGTATGCACAACAGGAATATGCTGGATAATGGTACTACAGGCAAAAGCAGGCCAATCAAAGGCATGAGCGTGGATAAGGTCAAATTCGTGCTGACGCTGGCGCAACCCCAGGAAAAGGTCCAGGAAGATCTGCGATTGCACCATGAAACCCTCAAAGAAACCCACCTCACGGTAGCGGTCAGTTGTGGCAAGCGAAAAATTGGTCGGGCTGACTGTTGCGGGCACGGCGATCGATTCTACAGTAACGCCTGGAACTTCCGAGCCTTCTCGCGCAAAGAGCGTCACAGTATGCCCACGCTGCTGCAATCCCTGTGCCAGTTCGGCCACGTGAGCCTGTGCGCCTCCCAGATAGGGCTGGACGATGGCACTGACGAGCGGCGCAACCAGGGCAATTCTCATGCTTCGCCTCGATAGGTCGCGCTATTATTCTCTGTTTCATAGAGCTTGACTTCGTAGAGCAATCCAGGTGGAAAGTGTGGCTCCAGGCGCTCCCAGAACTTCACAACGAGCATCTCCGTGGTGGGAACGATCCCCTCCAGCCAGGGGACATCGTAGTTGAGGTGCTTATGATCGACGCGGTCAACCGCTTGCTCATGTATGATTCTTTTCATATCGGCCAGGTTCAAGACCATCCCCGTCTGCTGATCTGGCTGACCGTGAACGGTAACCTCTAAAATGTAATTATGTCCATGACCATGAGGATTGGCGCATTTGTCATAGATCAAATAATTCTCTTCTTCAGAGAGAGCATTACTCCAGAGCCGATGAGCAGCGCTAAAGGTGACACGTCGCGTCAGATAGACCATAACCATTTCCTTATTGATTGCATTGTTGCTTGCTCTGTTCGCGTAATTGTCCGTCAGGCGTTGGTGAAAAGCTCAATATTGCTACCGCTGAACTTCTTCCCGGAATCTCCCGCGAGGAAAAGCAGAATATCGGCCAGCTCTTCCGGAGTCATATCCGCCTGCAAATGTGGTGCGGCCTGACGCAACATAGCCGTATCAACAGCCCCCGGGCTTACAGCACAAACGCGAATATTATCTGCTTTGCCTTCGACGGCAAGTATTTCCGTCAACCCGGCCACGCCTGCTTTTGAGACGTTGTACGCACTCAATCCAGGGAACTTCTCTACACCTTTGACGCCAGATAGCGATGAAAGGTTAATAATCACGCCTTGCTTCTGCGCTGCCATCAGACGAAAGGCTTCACGACAGCAGAGAAAGGTTCCACGCAGATTGATATCGATCACCTGATCCCAGATCGCAGTATCCATTTCGCGAAACGGGCGTACTGCGACGATCGCAGCGCAGTTCACCAGGATGTCGACGCGCCCATAGTGCGCCTGTACCAGCCGAAAGAGTTGCTGAACATCTTCCTCATGTGAGACATCACCGGCCACCACCAACCCCTGACCGCCCGCCTGTGTGATCTCGCGCAGTACCTCATCCAGTTCACTACGGGTACGGCTGAACAGGGCCACACGCGCACCTTCCCGTGCGAACAGTTGCGCAGTAGCACGACCGATACCGCGCCCGGCACCAGTGATAATAGCGACGCGATCTTGCATATTCATATTTTGAATTATAGCACAATGCAGGCTGCTCTTTGTAGAACGCTCTTGCCTGAACCGGCTTCATAGCAGCGAAACCTGGCTACTATCGTCCATTGTGAGTTGCAAAAGATGCACTATGATGTACAATATAAACAAAATCATATACTGTACACGTTCTTTATAGTAGACTGGGATGCACACAATAGAAGAAGGCTCAGCCATGCAATTATTAAAACGCCGTAATCGACACAACGCTCATACACTCAATGCGGCCGATACCGATCCGGGTCTTCCACGGATCACACTCCCAATTCCGACATATCAATTTTCTAATATGCGTGAGCCCTGGCATCGCCGTCTCGCCTCCGGCCTGCATAACGCGCTGGTGTTTATGGTGCGCAAAATTATACAGCTGCTCAATTTCGCCCTTTGCCTGCTTCTCTTGCTCCTCTTTGCGCGTTTCTTGCTTATAGCTTTTTCGCTGCATGCCAGCATTTTTGCGAGTTGGATCTTTCAACTCAGCGCCTGGCCGGTACTCCCATTCAATAATCTCCTTCCCATGCTCTCATACCAGGGCTGGCTCATCGATATGAATACGCTCGTGGCGATTCTTTCTTATACGATCGTCTTCAAACTCATTACTGGCTTCTTGCATAACCTGTTTATCCCTGCGAAAAAGAGCTATTGAGGACCGGCCTTATCTTGCTGATACAAGATTGGAGAGAAGCGAGACAGGCTCCACTGCCTCCCATCTAAACAAAAAATGGGTGGCACAGAGCCACCCATTCGGTTGCTTCTCAAATACATGCTTAATCGTTGCTACGCTTCTGCCCATCTTCGATCAGGCTCACGAGATACTGCAACTTCTTGATAGTATGTTCCGCATTGCGTTTATTGCGCTCGTAACCTTCCGGTGCCAGTTGCTTGAACCAGGTCAGAATATCTTCTTCAGAGGTGTCATACCATTTGGCATCGGCCTGCAAACGCAGGTAGACGCGCATCTGCGGATCTTGCTTTTTGCGCACTGGCGTCTGCGAAGCGGTCCCGCCAGCACTCTCCTGCTCATCAGCAACAACGGCCGCAGCCAGTTCGGCTTCTGGATGCAATTCGTTGTAAAGTGCTTCGACATCTCCGCTACGGAAAAATGCATCGCGCCCAACCCCCCGATGCGTCTTGATGCGCCCCTCTTTGACCCATTGGTCTAATGTCACGCGATCAATACCCAGTCTCCTGGCAACGTCGCCCGCATCCATAAAGGCAAACTTCCCGCCTCCGGCTCTGTTCTGCATCGCTCTCTCCTTCTCTCTATTCTATGCCTCAACAAAGACATTTCTGTTCCTTCATAAATGGATCACTACTTATTATATCTTAGTTTATTGCCCTCACACGACAAGATGCAAATCACAAAACAGGACTGCACAAAAAGCGCTTTGCGCAACTTTACCACGTCCTTGCACTTTTCCCTCGTTTTTTACCATCAAAAAGCTGAGAAGTACCCTCTTCTATCTATTGCATGAATACTAATACTTATATTCATTTTTATATATTATTTACAATTGAATTACAGTGTCACGAAACAAGTGACAAATAATAAATATTGCAGCATTCTGAGTAGAAATGAAAGGGAAAGAACAATCGTGGAAAATACGGAAAGAGCGCAGCAGCAAAAGAGGGTTGTCCACCCCATTATTTTGAGCATGCTGAGCGTTCTGGCACTTACATGTATGTGGTTCGCCAGCTTCACACCTGCTTCGGCAGCGTCCTCTCCTTCGACCAGAAGTATACCGACGCACACGGCTGCCCGTAACGTTGCGCCACCAACATTTATCGTGTATGTCCATAGAGCAACAGCGGCAAACAGTGTTGGTGACTGGACGGTTCTGAACAATCCTGTCACCAATAACAATCCCAACGCGATTGTCTTTGTCACGCCAAACTGGAATCCCGGCGGCGTCGGCGGTGTATACGACAATCATGCGATTGGCGTCTGGTATACCGGCACACGCTGGGCCATCTTCAATCAGGATCTCACGGCGATTCCTAACGGCGCTTCCTTCAATGTGACGGCATACAACGACGCGAAAAGTTTTTAAGCCTGTCCCGCTCCTCTGATAGAGAGAAAATACGTTCTGTCAGTTCTTTGAAGAAAAGTATCTTGCATCATTGATGAAGCGGCTCTTCAAAGAACTGCACTGCCTGTTTCTGAGATACCTGTGCCCAATGCCCATCAATCACCCCACCCCTTGTAGAGTCGCCGCTTGCCTGCGACCGGGTCAATGACGAGAATCTCCGATCGGAGAGCCACCCGGTCGCAGACAAGCGGCAATGTCACGTAGATAAGGGGAATCTCGCATCAATTCCGTAGAGTCGCCGCTTGTCTGCAATGAATATGCATCAACAGAAGGGGCGAAATGGCCGGTGGGGGCCGCGGACCGGCATAAAGCCTGGTCCCTACCTCGGCCTTTCTTCGAGGATGGGGACCATCGGCGCCCCCTTGCCAAAGACGAGACGAGCCGCAAAA
>DATJHM010000324.1:0-13587 GCA_035493895.1 Ktedonobacteraceae bacterium | reverse complement strand
GTGATCTGGGCATGAGCGTAGACACCGGCGCTCCCCATGCTGATCTGGGTGGGTGCGCCCGTATTGTTATCGTAGACATAGGACCCCCAGGAGCCGTCAGGATGGATTAAGAAGGTTATATTGCTCTTTTGCAAGCGATGGGCCGAGACGAGGAAGTGACAGTACTGCTGGAGCGAGCGCAGATCATTCGTGCAATACAGTGGCTTTAAATTCCACTTGCGGAATTTAAGGATCGTTAACATAACATGGGCAATGCTAGTGAGCGAAGAGGAGCAAGCAAGACGTGTCACTTCTGATTAAACGCTCTTTTTGTGGGCTGCGCCAGTCTTCAGCAGACGTAGCAAGACGTGTCACTTCTGCCTCACGGTGATACCCAAAAAGCGCATAGAGAAGACTTCATTCACACACGAGCAGTCTAATAACATAAAATCCGCAGTTGGTAACGTAAAAATAACGCAAGCTAAAGGTGTTTGTATTACGAACTCGAACCCCTCTACAAGCCAGTTGATATGATTGGTAACGTAAGTAACGCAAAAAATTCCTCATCATATTTCTTTTTTAAGCGATACTCAGGCTGTGCGGATAATGGTGGAAACTTCAGAAGCAGTAACTCCCTGTACACCACCCGTAGTAGAGATGGGACATATTGCTGTCGGTAGCACTCTGGGTGAAGACGCAGCATAGCTACACTTGCTCATCCGGTACAACCTCAAATAGTTCAGTCACATCTACCTTTAAACCCTTAGCGAGCCGTTCCAGCGTCGAAAGGGCAACATCGTGGTATGGATTGTGGTAGATACTCTGTATCGTGTTAATCGACACGTCAGTCATACGCGACAGTTTGGCCTGGGCAACGTGTTTCTCTTCCAGGACTTCTTTTAGACGCAGGCGAATCATGGGCCTTCTCTCGGAGTTTTTACCTATCTTAAAGGTTGACTCGTACTGATACAATAACCTTACAGCAGTACTGCTACAACAGTATTGCTACAGAGTAATTATCGGCTATTTGTATTCTCTCAAGAGGCAAAAAGCCCTTATTTTTTGGCAGCCATGTCGCGGGAAATATCGTTATATTTTTATATGCAGGAGGGGCCATGAAACCACGCCGTACCTCTTCAAAGCCGTCTGGAAAGCAACATACAGTGCTACATAGCATCGCTTTTACTGTTGAGGCACTCACTATCCTACAGGCATCATTCGTAACACTTGATGTAATGTTCAGTGTGAATGCCAACTCGTCGAACCCACAGCTACCGTTTGCCCTTGATACGTTCATGCGGGTAAGACAGAAGATCGCAGACATGCTGCTTGCACCTGGCGTGGCAATCTCATTCGACAGTAATGAGGTAGTTATCTTGCGCGTTTCGTTACAAATCTATGGTATTGAGCTAACCTGCACTAATACAGCATCTGACCGTGTCTATCGCTTGAAGCTTTGCGAGCAGATTTTATGCCTGCTTCCGCTAGATGTGCCACCAATTAATGACTAAAAGAAGAGAGCCGCATATTATTGCGGCTTCGTATTCGGGGTTATTCGCGATTCTTTCAGGAAATTATCCAGATCTTCCTGCTTGACTAAATAGACCCGACCTGGCCTGTAAGCCGTGAGACGGCCATTGCGTATCCATGAGCGGATAGTATCACGCTTTACCTTGCCGCCTAACTGGTTATAGATATCTTCTATTGAAAGCCACTCTTCATTCGTTGGCAACGCCCACCTCTTATACCGAAATTTCGAGTATTATAAGCTGATTTTATCACCTACGTCAACCAAATCGCGTTGATCGCGTTTATCCGTTTATCGTGCTTAACCTTGATAGTTTATCATAAATATCGTATAATCGCATTAGACTCGTATACATCGCGTTAATGCGGCAAGCAGGCATAAAAAAAGACTCCCTTGTTCGTAGCAAGAGAGTCCTTTAAGCGAGTATACCTGACACTTTCGACGCATCGGACACTCATATGCATTCACTTCATATGAGTTAGCTCGCTGTCAAGGAGAGACATATGAGCAAGCATTTCGGTGATAACTTCCATCCGGTTATCCCGACCCAGGACGGACATAAGCACACGGTCGCCGTTCCGTTCTGCTTCGGTGCCCCCAATTGCCCGTGCCATGAAGACACGGAAAACGTCAATCAGGTCGATGAGCACTATAACAGTGGGCTGATGACAGCCAACGAAGCTACCAAGTTTGTGAAAGGAGACATGTCGAATGCTGTGCTATGACCAAGACCTAAACGAACCAATCGTTACCAACCGATCATTCCGCTTTTCCTTGCAGATACGAACTAAGGAAGGACTTTCAGTCACAGGAGAGATGAACATGATAGACGAACAACGTCCAACAGTTCTACGCGCCAGCAGAGTACGCCCTATCCAACCCGACACGTATGACGACCTAGATGCCGACGTAAAACCTCATAGTAGCGTACTGCGCGTCAGCAGACAGACGGAACCGATCACGCAGCCGCCAGTAAACCGCTACCGCATTACTGGTGTATGGCGTAAAGGACTATTGATCTTGGTCATTGCCTTGGGAATATTCCTCGTGGGTGATACCGCTGGCTATGCAGCTTGGATGACTATCAGCAACCATTTGCGCTACGGCGATTATCCGACGACGCAGATGGATGTAAACCTCGGTCACAGTGGTATCTCACATCTGACGGCCTATACGGTCAATAACGAGATTGTGCTGGCTGAGCAGGTTGGTAACAAATTGACCCCGTACGCAATTAGGGTCAGAACGGCACTTAATCCACCCCGCGTAGTCAGTATAACGATTGCTGATGTCAATCTGGACGGACGGCCCGATGTGTTGCTGCACGTCGATGGGCTTACGCAGTCGATTATCTTCGACAATACCGGTAGCGGGCTGATGCTAGCCGTGGCAAAGTAGGAGGCGCTATGCCGAACCGTATCTTTCACTGCCTAGCAGAGGCCCAGGAAGCCTTGAGTAAGGGGGAGCCGGTTCGTATCCGGCTTCAATCCCAAACCTTCCGTGTGAGCTTCACTCAGACCCTATTGGAGGCACAAGTGCAGGAATCCTTAAACCTATACGTAATTGCCGAGCAGCACGGCATGGCGATAGAGACGAACATGGGCGGCGAGGATATAACGTTTAACCTTGTCATACCGACGCTTGACGGCAGTACACCGGTCGTCATTTTAGAACATGTCACCTTAGCAGAGATAGCTAGCTACTTCGCAACGCACCCGTAAGGAGGAGCCATGACTTTACAAGCTATGCAAATGTCACTTCTTATTAATAGCACCCAGATTGTCGTCAAAGATGACCTATTCATTAATGCCTACCAGGAAGGCTATCTAAAATACAAGAAGCTCTTCGAGGGGCAGCAACTAAGCGACGAGCGCATTTACCACTTTATCGCCCAGAATATCTACTTTCTTGAGCACCAGGACGTTGAGAATGCCGGATATATCACCGGCTGGTTTGCGGGCTTGTTCGAGCACACATCCATAAAAGTATGCACTGCCGCTTCTCAAGAAGCTGTGTAGCGGTTATTGCCACTCTCTTCACCTGGGGAGTGGCATTCTTTTACCCATACTTGTAACGCATTAAGTGAAACAGATTGAGACCATTACGTATGTCAAAGCCTACAATCTTTGCAATAGAAAAGGACTAATCCAAATGACCACCATCGTCGATATTTATTGCCGCGTTTCAACCGATGATCAAGAGAATAATAGCAGC
This sequence comes from Ktedonobacteraceae bacterium, assembly GCA_035493895.1. Classification (GTDB taxonomy): domain Bacteria; phylum Chloroflexota; class Ktedonobacteria; order Ktedonobacterales; family Ktedonobacteraceae; genus DATJHM01. Next base: position 9,866 of record DATJHM010000324.1, on the reverse strand, counting down.
CTTGGCGAACAGGAAAGTGCTGGCAGGCGATACTGCAAGGAACAGGGTCTTATTGTTGGCATGGTTCACCGCGAAGTGTTTAGTGGCTATAAATACCGTGAGCGCAAAGAGCTAGAGAAGATGCGCATGCGTTACCGTGATGGCAAAATACAAGGTATCGTTATCCGCACACTCGACCGTTTATCGCGCTCCCAAACCCATGTAGCTATCCTGATAGAGGAGATGGAGCACCATGATATTACCCTGTACTGCGTCAAAGAGACAATTGACGACACGCCGATGGGAAAATTTGCACGTATGGTGCTGGCCTTCGTAGCCGAGATGGAACGCGAGAAAATCATGGACCGATCCACTACGGGGCGTATAAACAAAGCCATGAACGGTAAAGTGCCAATTGCCAAGGTTCCCTACGGACGACGCTGGGTTTACGGTGAGAATGGCGAGCATGACCACATCGAGCTAAACGAGGAGCAGGCGGAGGTGCTACGTCAAGCCGCTCAGGAATACGCCGACGGTATATCCCTTAATAGCATCGTTGCTAGACTGAACGCCGAAGAAGTACCATCAGCCACTGGCGGCATATGGCATAACGGTTCACTGCTAAGACTTTTGACGGACCCACACATCACGGGCCGTAATCTGAAAGCCTTTAACAGCAGATGGAACACTGCAAAAAACAGGCTAGGTGCGGTTGATCTGCCCGATGATACCTATCCGCAGATTATCAGCGTTGAACTATACGAACGGGTCAAAGCCCGCACCGAATATAACACCGCCGCGTCGCCGCGCAAAAGCGCTGAACCGGAAAAGTTTCTGCTACGGGGTGGCATCGCCCGTTGCAAGTATTGCGGTAATGCGATGGGTACATATATATGCCGACGACCGGATACGAACAGAAAAAATCAGTATCTGTATCGCTGCAACACCAAGGGGGCAAAGTGCTTCCACCACGCCATGAATGCTACATCGCTTGACGCTGAGGTATGGCAAATGGCGACAGCGGCTTCCGACCAGCAACCGCTTATTGAGCAAAGTATCGCACTGGCATTGAAACAGGATATGGCGGCGGTCGATCTCGCTTCAATAGAGCGGACTATCAAAGCGTGCCAGGGAAAGATCGCCAACTATGAGGACGACCTGGACGACCCACGACTGCACGGCAATACCCGCGCCAGCATCCGCAGGTCACTGAATGAACAATACGAACTCCTGGATAAACTTGAGCTTGAGAGGGCGAATGTGGTCGCCCATACGGTCGATATAGAGAAGCAGAAAGCAGTCTATCAGACGTTACTTGAATGGTGCCAGAAGGCAAAGGATAAGCGGGAAGACTTGACGTATATACAGAAGCGGGATTTTTTGGGGGTATTGGGTATGACGGTGTTTGTCGGCAAACGACCTGACCGCTACCATGAGCTTGATTGGGATGCGAAACTGCGCCTACCTGAGTTGGAGGAAATCTTTCATGCGGCTGATCTTTGCAACTCGCTTTCCCATGAACACTCGTAGACGAGCCACCCTTCACTATCGCGTCTGTGATCGAGCCACCAGCGCACATAAGTAGCGGCCCGGGGATAGAGCCGACGCAGCCACTGTCTATCGCCCGTCCTGCGCCAGATCTGATCGCAACACCAGAGCGGATAGCCCCATTCCGGTGCCGTGCCACAGATCTGTCCATCGTCGGCTACCATGTTATAGCTCCCATCTTCGCGCATACAGGGCAGATTGGGACGAGGTGCGGACTCGAAATGTCCCAGGATGACCTCGGCTGCCAGTTCAGGGTCCGCGTAACTGAAGAACAGGGCATCCATTGCGGCTTCAGCTAACACTAAGCGAGGGGCCTGTATCTGCATGCCATCAAAATAGTGACCGATGATCCCGGCAGAAGGACGTATCACCATGCGCAATGTTTCGAGATCATAGACCAGCCCACGCTTCCAGCTGGCGGGCCAATCGCCGGAGAGCTGCGGGGCCCGACTCCAGAACGCCTCGTCGTCGTTCCGATGATCCGCCTCGGCCCGCGCAATCTCCTCGATCCCATCCAACCAGCCCTGATAGGAGAGATCCTGCGAGACCCCACGTGCCAGCACCACGTTGATAATCCGCGTGGCATTTCTCGCATCCGTCCCATCCAGGGTCAGACGACACGGTAAAATCACCGTACGCTGTTGCCAGCCAGTATGCGCATCGTACTCGGTCACCGCAGGACGATGTACAACAGCACCCCCCGCCCAACGCGCCGCATCTTCAGGGGACTGCACATACCCCATTTCGCCAAATGCAAGCGCACCACCATCAGCCGCACGTACTCCATGCGCGAAGACATCACCTTCGCTAGCAAGACCAAGCAGGCAAACACCTTCCTGGGGCCCATTGAGCGCATACAAACCATGCTCCCACAGACGGCTGGTGTGCGGATTATGCGTATGCTCATGCATGATGTAGCAGGTTACCGGCAAGGGTTGTGCGGAGGTAGTCGCAAGCGTGAGGATACAGCCGAGGGCATTTTCGTTGACGAGAAAATAGCGTACCGTCAGCGTCAGATCATACGCGGGCACGGTGCAGGTATACTCGAAGCGATTTTTCGTATGCAGATGGCTGACAATGGTACAACCATGGCGCACGAAATCTTCCGGAGCGATCAGCAGCGTCTCACCAACTTTGACGCCGATCTGGAGATGGGCCGTATATTGAAACTGATTTCGGGCATAGCTCCCCAGGTTGGGCACATGCCAGCCCATGCCCAGCGGAGGCCGTGAACGCAGGACGCCACTCGGATTGATTTTCCAGGAGTGAAAAGGATTATCCAGGTAACCATGCGGGGTAAAATCATCATGCGGGATCATCTCTATTGCTCCATCTTTATTCTACGCTTTTTTCTATCATTGTACGCCACTGCTCTCTGGCGGTCAAAATAAGGATAGTGGCTATAAGAAATAGAGATTGATGTTACGCACCAACGTTCTTTCTCAGCAAAACAGGCAAACAAATAGATCACCCTGCATCCAGACATACTATGCTGGACGCAGGGTGATCCATCCGATATATGTTTAATTGCTCGATTGATTTTGTAACAGCGTCTCAAATTGAGCGCGATCCAGTTGCTCATGCTCGATCAGCGCATCAGCCAGCAAGGCCAGTTGCGAACTATGCTCCATCAGAAGCTGGCGAGCCATGCTGCGGCCTTCATTGAGGATACACTGAACCTCTGCATCAATCACCGCATCGAGGGTACCGCCATTGCTACTACGCGGAACAGGTGCGGGGACAGGTGCGGCCATCGCAAAACGTCGCCGCGGCTGATAAAAGACAGGATTCCCTTGCGCATCAAGGGCCAGAGCGTGTGCCTGAGCCGGGAGATCCTCTGGATACATGCGGCGCATATTGAGAGAATAGTCACCCTCTGCGCGATAATCGGCGAAGACCACCCCAACCCGTTCGCTCATCCCCCAGCGCGTCACCATGCGCCTCGCCAGATCGGTTACGACCTGCAAGTCGTTTTCGGCCCCCGTCGTAATACGATCCGGCCCAAAGGTCAATTCTTCCGCAACACGACCACCCAGACCCACCGCAATACGCGCCATCAGGGTTTCGCGACTATAATTGTAGCGATCCTCTTCAGCCGTAAATTGCGTTACGCCAAGACTCTGACCACGAGGCAGAATCGTGACGCGATTGACCGTATCGGCTTCAGGCAGATGATACGCAACCAGCGCATGACCGCCTTCATGATACGCAATAATGCGCCGTTCTTTCTCGCTCATCACCAGCGGACGAAGCGCCCCCAACTGCACACGCGCCAGAGCCTCTTCAAAACACTCGTGCGTTACCTGCTCCAGATCGCGCCTTGCCGCCGAGAGAGCCGCCTCATTGACCAGATTCGCCAGATCCGCACCACACATGCCCGTGGTCATACGGGAAAGACGTTCTAGATTGACCAATGCATCCAGAGGAGTCTTGCGCGTATGCACCTTTAAGATCGCCTCACGACCAACACGATCGGGAGGAGAGACGGTGATGCGACGGTCAAAGCGTCCGGGACGAAGCAGAGCCTTGTCCAGAATGTCGACCCGGTTCGTCGCGGCCAACACGACTACCGCATGACGAGACGCAAAGCCATCCAGTTCCACCAGCAACTGGTTCAACGTCTGGTCGCGCTCCTCACTTCCACTCATACGCATCGAACGTCTGCGACCGACCGCATCAATTTCGTCGAGAAAGATGACGGCGGGCGCTGCCTGACGCGCTTGCTGAAAGAGATCACGCACGCGACTGGCTCCGACTCCGACAAACATCTCCACAAATTCGGATGCACTCATGCTAAAGAACGGGACATTCGCTTCCCCCGCCACCGCTTTCGCGAGCAGCGTTTTACCGGTGCCCGGCGGGCCAACCAGCAATGCGCCGCGCGGGATGTGAGCGCCCAGACGATCGTAGCGCTCCGGTGCACGCAAGAACTGCACAATCTCTTCCAGTTCAGCACGCACTTCATCAATACCAGCAACATCGGCAAAGGTCACATCAGGGGGCGCGACCACATGAGCCGCTGTCGTCGTGGCAACAGGCCCGGTTCTCGCAGATGGAGCCGCTTTCTTAGGAGCAAGCGTTGTACTCCTATCCATGCTTTTGTTCGCCTGCGAAGGCGTGGTATTGGGACCCTGACTTCGCTCGATACGGCGGGCCTTACTTTTCCCAAGTTGCGAAAACTGATCATTAGCCGAGCGTGAAGAATTGGCCTTATTCTTATTCCAAGAGAAAAAGAATAAGAGCATCAGCACAAGTGTGAGTATAAATGGTACCAGATGCCAGAGGGCTTGTAGCCACGCCCCCGAGGTATCAGGCGAGAGAGTTATTATCTGTACATTTTTACTGAGTAAGAGCGGCATCAATTGTACATCACCCGCTGGTGGCAAGAGAACATAAACAGCGCGTGAGGACGGAACAGGCAAAGCACTTGCAACAGCAGTGCTATTTGAACGCACAGCCTGGCTCCAGGCCGCAACATCTTTAGCCAGAGACTCCTGACCAGAACCAGCCGAATGCGTCGTCTGCTCAGAAGGGGCTGGAGTTGCGATACTGGCAGCAAGTGGTGCCTTCAAAAGACCTTCCACCTCGTTGCCACGCACAGCGACGGCCACTACATTGCCTATTTTTACTTGATCCATAAAAGTACTATAGTCGATCTGAGTCATAGCATTTGGCGCAGTCTGCATCACGGGTGGCGGCAACTGCGCAAAAATGGCAAACAATAAAACAACCGATAAAAGTAGGAGAAAACCTGTTAACAGGGTATTTTTCTGGTCTTGCAAAAATTTTCGCGTTTTTCGCCCATACGTTTTGACTGATTGCGAGCACCTTTTATATGCCTGTGGGCGGATAGGGTGCCCTGTCTTATCGTCCATCATTCACCTCGCCTAAAAGGATCACAGAGCGAACTCTTCTCTGTATCTCCCTTGCCAATGTTCATAGAACAAGACATAATAACAGGAGGTGATTCTGGCCCCCCTGGTAGAAGCTTGTTGCTTACTTTCTATTATTGTGATCCTACGTAATAAATGAACATTCTTCCGGTGCCCTGGAGCCACCATTGGCCAGGCAAGCATGGCTCCTCACTATTCCATTACTGTTACCACCGGCAAAGAATGCTGAAAAATGATCCATCCTGCGATAAAAAAACAGGAAAGAGTCCAGAATGAGTTCAACGAGAAAAACAGGCGATTCTTTGGTGGACGCCAGATACTAGTGTACAGCCTCACAATTGGGAAGTATAGCCTCTCCAGTACTTTCTTCTTACTGGTTAACAATATACCATTATACTTCTCTGTATATCATTATACCGAACTTGTTCTATTGAGACAACAAGTGACCGGACAAGAGCTTTTTTTTTGCGAAATATACTTTCGAGGAATATACAAAAAAGCCGCACCAAAACTGTGCGAACACATTTCCGATGCGGCTTGAATGATCATTGAATAGAAGCGTCAGGGCCCCAATGTATCAACGTTGGAGATGCTTCTCCAGGAAACGGGCAATGGCAGGATAGGCAACCAGACGATTTACCCGCTTCACCAACCCATGCCCCTCATCTTCGAAACGCAAATACTCAACGGGTACTTCACGCTTCTGAAGTGCGGCTACGATCTGTTCGGCCTCCCCAACCGGGACACGAGGATCGTTGGCCCCATGCACGACAAAGAGAGGCGCGGTAATACGTTCAACGGAACGGATCGGCGAAATCTGCTCGAGAAATTCGCGGTCCTGTTCCAGAGATCCATATTCGGCCTCACGATGCTTTCGTCGCCAGGGACCAGTATTCTCAAGAAACGTCACGAAGTTGGCAATACCCACGATATCGACCGCCGCGGCCCAGAGATCAGGATAGGTGGTAACCGCAGAAAGTACCATAAAGCCGCCGTAACTCCCACCCATCACGGCAATACGCTGAGGATCAGCCAGTCCGCTCTGCCCCAACCAGAGCGCAGCATGTCGCAGATCGGCCACCGAATCCATACGCAAGCGCACATCGTCCAAACTCTGATAGCTATACCCATAGCCCGAACTTCCGCGTACATTGGGCTCCAGCACAACATACCCGCAGGAGACCAGGTATTGAATCACGCCACTAAACCAGGGACGCGCCTGCCCTTCGGGTCCACCATGGACATTAATAATTGCTGGAAGCGGCCCTTTGGCTCCATGAGGACGATACAGGAAGGCGGGGATCTCGCGACCATCAAAGGTCGGATAGCGCACAACAGCTGGCATCACAAACGAGCTCTGTGGTATGCCTCCAGAGGAGCTATTGGTGGCACGCACAATATGGCCCTCGGCAACATGCCAGATCCAGATATCGGCCGAATCGTCAGAAGTACTCAAGGTGATCGCCAGCTTTTGCCCATCTGCGGACCAGACCAGACTATAGATCACGCCAGCAGGAAGCGTAGGTGCGCGCAGGCCACGCCGCCGCTCCCAGCCCTCCGAGACATCACAAAGCTCGAGAATCGAACAGCCATCCTCATTCCTCGTCATAGCCATCATCGAGCCGTCATGCGAGAGCGCCAGAAGTTCCAGATCCCAGGCGAGATCACTCAAATACGTCAGTTCGAGCGTCTCGAAATCCAGATAGGCCAGCGCCATAAAATCGCATCCTCGATTGCTCAAGAGATACAACCCCTTGCGATCAGCCGACCATGCCGCCGCTTCGTGGAGCGCGACACCAGGAGCGAGATCAGGCGTCAAATTGCGCACATCCCCCGAATCTCTATTGACGAGGTAGAGTTCATTGCGAATATTGCTTTCGTAGCGAGTAACCAGTATCTGCCGACCATCTGGCGAATAGCCCTGACTATAGTTCGTGCCATCTTGCTGAAGTATCAGACGCGTCGTGCCCGTCGTCAGATCACGCTCATAGACGTCAAAAAAATGGGCATCGCGCTCATTGCTACTATACGTAATGCGCATACTATTGGGAGACCAGCCACCAAAGTGAAAAATAGCATCGGGTTGGTCGGTCAAAGCAGTCCAGCTTGCACCATCAGCACTGAGCAGGTAGAGCTGCGTCCGCTCGTTCCCGCCCATATCGCCAGCGACCAGCAACGTATCGGCTTTCGGCGAAAATGTCGCGCTGGAGACACGTTCGGCGCGAAACGTCAACTGTTCCGGCCAGAAAGGACGCACGGTCTGACGATCCACCGCCACACTCCACACTTCCGCCACACCCGTAATATCGGTCAGAAAGCTTAATTGATTGCCATCCGGAGAGAAGCTGGGCCCATATGCCATACGTACATTGAGATAGCGTTCAAAACTATACGGCTCTTTCGTCACGCAAAGAATCCCTTCTCTATCATCTTGCTTGTATCCTCAAGAAAACACCAGGTTAATACAAGAAGAACGATTCATTTTTTTCCTGGGTAATTCTTATTATAGCGTGATTCCCCCTGGTATTTGCCACTGTAAATTTTAGGGTTCCGTAAAAGCAAATTCCTGGCAATTTTATGGATAGTTAGGTATAATTATGAATAAAACACGTTTATTGATCTTTTCCTATTGTAAATGTATAGCATAGAGTAATGTCGTCTTCGGCATTTCATTAGTATTACTATTATTTTCTATTTTAATCATATAAACAACTTAAAGGATAAATCCATGAAACAGGGGCATGATCTCGATGAGAATTCTACTGATCATAAAGAGCATTTTTAATTCATATAAGGGAGAATCTTGGAAATGGATTGGTTACAAAATCTGGCAAATGTAACTCAGATATTAGCATTTCTTTGGACTCTTGGGTTTGGAGGTCAATCATTACTACAAGCTTACAAACAAAGAAAATCGTCAGGAAAATCTCTTAAAATCCATCCTCGATATTGGATATACACAGGCATCAGTGTCAGTGTGGTATTCCTGCTAGGAATCTTTCTTAGACCTATATTTCTTCCTTTAGATATTCCATTCTCTCACCCTACTATAAACCTCACCTCTCACCCTGTAGGGACAATTCTATTTAGCTTAAAAGGCAATTTTACCACTGAAGCATGGTCCCCCAATGGGCAGTATCTCGCATTGGGAACATTTGACACAACTTCTACTGTGGGAAAGAACAACGGGATAGTAAAAATATATGATGCAATTACAGGGAAAACAGTTCATACCTATCATGGACATGCTAATGCGATAACTGCTATAGCCTGGTCTCCAAATAATAATCTTATTGCTTCTGGAGATACAGGAGGACAAGTTCAGATATGGAATGCTAAAACCGACGAAAATATTTATACTAATACATATTATCATTTAGATAGATACTTTAGTAGTCCCGTCGTAAGCGTAGCATGGTCTCATAATGGAAAACGTGTCGCATCTGCATATTTAGATGGTACCGTACAGGCATGGAACATAGTAGATGGAACAAACATATACACATATAATACGGCTGATAGCCAAGGTGTACAAAGTATGGCCTGGTCGTCTGATGGGAAATATATAGCAGCGGGTAGCGAAAACGGGACAATACAAATATGGGATGCTGCTACAAAAGAGACAATTACAAGTTATCAGAGCCATAGTGATAGCGTGAATGCTTTATCGTGGTCACAAAGCGGGAAATATCTTGCATCAGGAAGCCATGATACAACTGTACTCATCTGGAATATAGACACAAGAGAAGTTATTTTTACCTACAAAGGGCACGCTGGGAGTGTGAGTACAGTGGCATGGTCACCAGATGGCAAGCGAATTGCTTCTGCTTCTACGGACAGGACTGTACAGGTATGGGATGCCACTGACGGAGGTCACCTCTACACTTTCGAGAAACATTCTAAAGGTGTTATTGAAGTAGCATGGTCTCCCGATGGAAAATATCTGGCCTCCATTGGTAATACTTCAGAAGTGGAGGTCTGGCAAGCAGGATAATAACATGCTGATTTTTCCTCCTAGATATCCTATATTTTCGGAAAGCATTTGATAATATTTTGAGACAAAGCATATGCCAAACAACGACAGGCCAACACCTCTTGAACCGTCAGCTTCTTTTGTTATTGTATCCGGAGGCCAGACTGGAGCAGATCGTGCCGCCTTAGATTGGGCCATCCAGCATGGGATACCGCATGCTGGCTGGTGCCCACGCGGTCGTAAGGCGGAGGACGCACTCCCAATTGATCAACGTTATCAGTTACAGGAAACGCCATCAGACGATTATGCTCAGCGTACCGAGTGGAATGTCTGCGACTCAGATGGTACCGTCATTTTCTCAATATCACCACATCTCACCGCAGGCTCAGCCCTTACCGCAGACTTTGCCCGCCACTATCATAAGCCCTGCTTACACATCCACAGAGCATCACCGCATCCAGTGGCTATGCTCC
>DATJHM010000323.1:0-23945 GCA_035493895.1 Ktedonobacteraceae bacterium | reverse complement strand
TACACGGGAAAAGAGTAAAAAGAAAGAACCACGGGAGCATCTCCGCCGTCTATATCATAGATGTCCTCTTTTGTGATATACTTTTTGGCAACCAGGAGGTGCAAATTGGACGCATTAAGTATTTTTAGTGGGAATGCAAATCGCTCATTGGCTGTAGCCATCTGTAAACATCTACGCATCCCGCTAGGCGACGCAGATGTTTTTCAATTCAGTAATGAGAATATTTTTGTCAAAATTAATGATAATGTGCGTGGTCATGATGTTTTTGTCATTCAGCCTTTCGGCTCTCCCGTCAATCGCTCTATTATGGAACTTTTTATTATGATCGACGCGCTGAAACGAGCTTCCGCTTCACGCATCACCGCCGTTATCCCCTATTATGCCTATGGTAGAACCGACAAAAAAGACCAGCCACGTGTGCCGATTACGGCTCGTCTGATTGCTGACTGTATCACCGTCGCAGGTGCTCACCGTGTCGTCACGATGGACATGCACGCCGGACAAATCCAGGGCTTCTTTAATATTCCTGTTGATGAATTAACCACGCAGATTATCCAGGCACGCTATTTTTCCAGTAAAGACTTGCAGCCCTTTACGGTTGTCTCAACTGACGAAGGCTTTGCCAAAAAAGCCCGTAAGCTTGCGGACCGCCTCTCTGCGCCACTGGCTATCGTCGAGAAAAGGCGCGTGGGCAACGATGGCAATACCGAAGCGATGGGCATCATCGGCAACGTCGAGGGACGCAATGCCCTCATCGTCGATGATGAAATCGATACTGCTGGCTCTCTCACCCAGGCGGTGCGCGTGGTTTATGAACAAGGGGCGCGCGATATTTATTGTTGTGCCACCCACGCCGTTTTCTCCGGCCCGGCCATAGAGCGCCTGAGCAAAGCCCCCATCAAGGAGATTGTCGTCACCGACTCGCTACAATGTCCCGAGCATAAACGTCTCCCCAACATGACAGTCCTCTCCGTCGCTGAACTGCTTGCAGGAGCTATCAGCCGCATCCATGACGGGCGCTCTGTTTCTGAACTATTTCGCTAAAGCGTCACGTTTATGCTATAATACCCACCGATTATAGTGCCCTGTTTCTCTTAGAGGTAAGCAGGCTGTTTATCTGGTCACATCCGGAACCAGGAAAGGGTGGAGGGGCGTCTTGAAGCCACTTGTAGCTATCGTGGGGCGGCCAAATGTTGGCAAATCCACATTTTTTAATCGCATGATTGGCGAGCGTCTCGCCATCGTTGAAGACTTACCCGGGACCACCCGCGACCGCCTCTACGGCGACACAGATTGGAACGGGCGCGAGTTCACACTTATTGATACAGGTGGCCTCGAATTGGGGAGCGGTATTCCCGTCGGCCAGGTTGGCCTGACCGGTCAGCCCGGCGATCTCATGGAACACGTGATGGCACAGGCCCAGCTCGCAATCGAGGAGGCCGACGTCATCATTTTTATGGTCGATGCCCGCTCTGGCATCACCGCCGCCGATGAGGATGTCGCTCATCTCCTGCGCCGCACGAAAAAGCCTGTGATCCTGGCTGCCAACAAAGCTGACAATGCTGCACGCCGTCTGGATGCGGTGGAGTTTTATGCCCTGGGATTGGGAGATCCCATCGATATCTCCTCTATCCAGGGTTCTGGCACTGGCGACCTGCTCGACCTGATTGTCGAAGCGCTCCCGCCCGAAGACGAAACCGAGGAGGAAGAAGAGGGAGAAATTCCGCGCTTTGCCATCATCGGTCGGCCAAACGTTGGCAAATCTTCCCTACTGAACTCAATTATCGGCTTTGAGCGCTCGATTGTCAGCGACGTACCGGGCACGACGCGCGATGCCATCGATTCAGAAGTGGTATTCGGAGACCGCAAATTTCGCCTGATCGATACGGCCGGTATTCGCAGGCGCGGACGTGTGGGCGTCGGCATCGAAAAGTACAGCGTTCTGCGTTCAACCCGCGCCCTTGAACGCTGCGATGTCGCTATTCTCCTTGTTGATGCCACCGAGGGGCTCGCCGCGCAGGATACACACATTGCAGGCGAGATTCTGAAACAGGCCAAGGGAGTGGTGGTGGTGGTCAATAAATGGGATCTGGCACAGGCGCAACGCCGGGCCGAACGCGAGGGCGATTTTCCCAGCCCGGACGATGAGATTCAGAGTGCAGACTCCTATCGGAAGCAACTGGCTGAGGATCTCAAATTTATCCCCTATGCGCCGATCCTCTTTGCATCTGCAAAAACAGGCTATCACGTCAAGTCGATTATAGAAGCGGCCTTGAGAATTGCAGACATGCGCTACCTGCGTGTCTCCACTTCACGTCTGAACCAGCTCGTGCAGGAAGCCATTCGCCGCCATGAACCAACGGTGATTCGCACACATCCTTTAAAGATCTATTATGCCACGCAGACACGCGTGAATCCGCCAACCTTCGTCTTCTTTGTGAACGACACACAGGGGGTACACTTCTCGTATGAGCGTTATCTGGAGAATCGCCTGCGTGAGGCCTTCGACTTCTCGGGCACTGCGATCCGCTTGTACTTCCGCAACCGCTCCAGCAAAGACGACGAGAAATAATAAAAAGCACGTACCAGCTTTGTATGTTTGCTAAACCATGAAGAAGATCGAGTTCAAAAAGTTCGATCTTCTTCATGGTTTCTGATTTTTCCTCTGTCTATCACATCTCTTCCATGCTCATCAAACCAGCCATTAGCTCTTTTTGCTGTTGCTTTCTAGCCAGATTTGACTACCCCAAATATGTCAGGTTCATACAGCGGAACCTCTCCATCATAATGAGCGTTTATAAAAATGAACTGACATGATTTGCCTGTTATTCAGCAAATTTTCAGCAAATTTCTCTCGAACGTTCAATCTTTTTTGCTATCCTTCTACTTGAGGTCGGATTTAAAGCAAAGGCTTGATTGAAATAAAAGTTTACCTATACGCTGCAAAGGAGAGTAATGTGATGGACAGAACGCAATGGCTCCAGCAAGCGATGGCGCGCTTGCCTATCCATTGGCGTCTGGCACTCGTTTCGTTCGGCCTGCTTGCCCTGCTACTCGCAGCGTTAGGTATACTTATCTCTACCACTGAAGAGAGAGCATTGCTTGCCAGCCAGGCAAGCATACTTGATAATGATGCACATATTGTCTATAGCAAGCAGCAGATCGCCAGAAACCCGCTGAACACATCTCTGATTCTCTCTTTCCCCGCAATGCCCGGCAACATGGCATCCGGCTATATCAATGATATTCAGAATATCGTAGGCCAGAATATCAGCGCTTCTCTTCTCTCTTTCGACGGCACTCTTCTTGCGAGTGATACTCAAAATACGGGATTACCGCTACTCATCCTGAATCATTCCCTCGTGCAGCATGAGCTTACCACAACAGAACCACGCTCCTATTTCCTGGTAAACAATAAACGAGGGCAGCGTGAGATGGTTGTACTGGAGCCATTAGCCATATGGGACAAGGCAGCAGCAAATCGACACCCCTGGCAACCAGCAGGATATAGAAAGGCCATCCTGCAATTAAGTATGTCGACCGCACCGATTGATCAATCGATGACAGCAACGCATCTAATTCTGATTCTCGGTATTTTTGGTGCCCTGAGCATAGCCGCAGCCCTTACATTGCCACTTATCAATATCGCCTTGCGTCCTCTCATTGAACTGGAGCGTGTCAGTACACATATCTCCGCAGGTGCCCTCTCACAACGTCTCAAAGAACCACCTGCAAATGATGAAATTGGACGTATGGCACGTGCCTTCAATAGCATGGTAGCGCGCCTGGAAACAGCGTTTGCCCGACAAAAGCGCTTCGTATCCGACGTTTCACATGAATTGCGTACGCCGCTCACCGCGCTCGGCGGCAGCCTGGAGATGCTGCTCCTCGGAGCGGACGACGGAGACACGCAGGCCGCACGCCGCCTGATGGTGGGCATGTACAACGAAGTTGAGCGCATGCAACGTCTGGTAGCCGACCTGCTCGCACTGACCCACCTTGATGAAGGGCGTATCAAGCTACGCCTGGGTGCCGTAAACGCTCACCTGCTGGTCAACACGGTCTATGAACAGGTCCAGGGCCTCTTACAAGATCAACAACTCGATGCCAATATTCCACCGAATCTTCCTGCGATCTACGGTGACAGCGACCAGTTGCAGCGTGTACTCCTCAACATCGTCGAGAATGCTCTGAAGTTCACACCACCCCCCGGCCACATAGAGATCAGCGCATATAGCAAGCATACAAACACCGTAACGCTGGCAGTACATGATACCGGCATCGGCATCTCACAAGAAGCCTTACCACACGTGTTTGACCGTTTCTACCGCGCAGATCCGTCGCGCACACGTGCCAGCTTGCGCGTGGGAGGCAACGGTTTAGGTCTTTCTATTGCCAGAGAACTGATCGAAGCGCACCATGGGACCATCGAGATGAGCAGCGTCGTCGGTCAGGGCACGACCGTCCTCATTCACCTACCTGCGCTGCAAACCGCGCCAGAGCCCGGAATCGCTTAGAAAAACGCCGTGCGCCCCCAGGCATACACCTCCAATTTCAGACAGTGCCAGCATTGACGCAAATTCATGCCATGCCTGTTAAAGGATGTATGTCTGACCTGCTTCATAGGCTCCTGAGTGACATAAAATCCACAACCATTGAGAGCCTTCTCCGTATATAAAATATGCAAGGCACATGTACGCAGATATTCTTTCTTCCCGAATCGACATTGGCATATCTGACTGAAAAAAACATGCTATTGCTGATGAAAAAACGTTCGCTTTATTGATATCAAATACATAATATTCATTGTTATCAGGGAGCTTCAATTGTCACGAATAACCACTATATGCTATAGTGAGCATGGAATAACCGTAAAAAAATTCCTGCTCCTGTGAGGTACATACCTATGCATCTTAAACTCACCGCTGCCGATAAAACCGATGTTGGGAAACAACGCGAGCAAAACGAAGACTGTGCCTACAAACGTGTTGAGTCAACTCCAGAAGGAGATCGTGGCCTGTTTGTCGTTGCCGATGGCATGGGCGGATATAAGGCTGGAGAAGTTGCCAGCCGACTGGCAGTAGAAACAATCAGTAAAACGCTCGATAGCTTTTTTAAGCCTATTACTGAGCAACCAACCATGAAGCTCAGCCCTATCACCGTGAATCCTGAAGCTTCTGAAGACGCCGAAAAAACAATGCTCCTACCGCCAGTTTCAGGCAAAGGGAACACAGCACCAAAGACACGTAAACTGTCCGAAGCAGCCATTTCACCCGTGATCGAAGATCAACTCACGGCTGCCATTCAGCAAGCGAACCGCGCTATTCTGCGCTATGGTGAGCAGCAGACAGCTGCGCGCGGCCTGGGCAGTACAGTTACCGTTGTACTGATTCAAAACGACCAGGCATATATTGCTAACGTTGGGGACAGTCGTACGTATCTATTACGAAACAATCAGTTAATGACACTGACAAAAGATCATTCGCTGGTGCAAAAACTGGTTGAGTCAAAACAGATCGAGCCTGAAGATGTCTATACCCATCCTCAGCGCAATCTCATCTATCGTTCTCTCGGTGCAGGGCATCGCAGCATCGAAGTCGATATCTTTTATGAGACGATCCAACCCGGGGATATCCTCTTGCTCTGTTCAGATGGGCTGTGGGAAATGGTACGACCACAAGAGCTCAAGAAAACACTGGGCGAGCAGGCCAGCCCACAAAAGATTTGTGATTCACTCATTGCGATGGCAAATGATAGTGGTGGCGAGGACAATATCACAGCGGTGGTCGTCCACGTCAATCAAAACTGAGCACGTTTGGAGATGACGCGAGTATGGCTCTCCCTATAGGTACCGTTCTGGATGGAAAATTCAAAATTGTGCAGATCCTTGGCGAAGGTGGCATGGGAACGGTCTACAAAGTACAACAAATAGGCACAACGCCCCCTTATTATTATGCGGTCAAAGAGCTTTTGATCAATCTTAACACCAGTGAAGAAGATCGCAAAGCTGCTATTGAGCGCTTCAACAAGGAAATTGCACTCCTGCGAGGCCTGAAGCATCCACGCATCGCAGCACTGGCACTGCCCTTTCAAGATCGCGGCAACTACTATTTTGCCATGGAATTTGTGCCGGGACGCAGCCTGGAAAAAATTCTTGAAGATAGCAAGGGGCCTTTACCAGAAGAACAGGTGATTCATTGGATGATCCAGGTCTGTGAAGCCCTGACCTATATTCATACCCGCACACCACCGATTATTCTGCGCGACCTGAAACCGGGCAATATTATGATTTCACCGGATAATGAAGTTCAGCTTATTGACTTTGGTATTGCACGTCGCTTTGATCCGAATAAACGCACGAATACAGAAAATCTTGGTACGATTTCCTACGCTTCTCCAGAGCATCTGGGTTCAATCACTGCGCCAGGACAGAAACGCACGGCGCAAAATCCCGGTACATTAGTCCAAACTGATGCGCGCTCCGACATCTATTCTCTGGGCGCAACGATGTATCACTTATTAACCAACTATGAACCGGACCCGATCCAGACACCGCCCCCTGGTAGTTTGCGCGCAAAAAACCGACTCCTGCGCACAACGTCGGTCAACGGACAAACGGCTTGCCCATCCGAACAGGTCGTGATTAAAGCAATGCAGCAACTTCCTGCCCAGCGTTTTCAAACTGCCGAGGCCATGCGCGTCGCTCTTCAGCACTGCTTGCCAAATAATGCACCGCCCGCAACCATCCAGATCCCGCTCGTGTCACCGAACGCGACCATTATCGTCCCGGCCACAACCAATAATGGCAATGGGCAGGGCTTGATTTGTTCGCGGTGCGGTCTGGTCAATCGACCCGGCGCGAAGTTCTGCGCACACGATGGGCAACCGCTCGTGCAGGGTGCAGCCATTGCCCCTCCACAGGCGCGCCCGATGACCTATCGCAATGCCCCTCTTCAGGCTCGACCTGTACAGAGACCAATCCAGACACAACCCGGCCAGTCCATTCGCGCTCGTCCCGTAGCACGACCCGCCCCGGCCATCAAAGCTCAACCGATCCAGGCCAGCAAGAGCAATGGCGTCGCCGCTGCCGATCCTAACGCAACCTATCGTCAGGGATTACAATACCTGATGAACAAAAACTATGCGGAAGCGGTCAACCAGTTCAAGCTGGCACGTGCTCAGGGAGCACCGCTCTATGATGTGCTCTACAACCTGGGACGCGCTTATCGGCAGTATGGGCAGATGGTCAAGGATACCGACAAAAAGCTTTTCACCGACAATATGAAGTTTGGTGCCGAGCAATTTGAAGAGGCAGTTCGTCATAAATCTGACGCTTCAGACGCCTACTTCCAGCTAGGGATGTGCTATAGAGATCTGGCTTTCTATGCACAGGCTGTGGGTGCCTTCAAGCAGGCCTTGCACCTGACACCAAAGGATACCGCTATCTATTATCAACTGGGCATGATCGCGCTCGAACAGAGCGCTTACCGCGATGCTGAGGGCTACTTTAAAGAGGGCTTACAGATCAATCCCGACCATGCTCTGATCTTGATCGCGATGGGACGTCTCTATGGCGAGACCAGGCAATATGCGGCCGCCATCAGCACACTCCGCCAGGCTACGCAGATTGACCCTGCGCTCTGGGAAGGGTGGTATGAACTGGGGCGTACCCATATGAAAATGAGAGAGTGGAAACCTGCGCTCAGCGCTCTGGAGCGTGCACGCCAGATTGGCATACATATTGCCGACATCTATAGCGCGATGGCAACGTGTCAACTGAAATTGAATAAAAAGGCCGAGGCTCGGCAATTGCTCACAGAGGCTCTCCAACGAGACCCGAACAATGCCGAGGCTCTACGATTACAAAAACAGCTTTAAAGGAGGGCAGAATGCTCTGTCCGGTGTGTCATACACAAAATCGTGATAATGCGAAATTCTGTAAGGGTTGTGGATTATCCTTCACTCCTGAGATGGTCGAGACCAACCAGGCCGGTCAGAATGCTTCGGCCTCACCGGTTGCTCAGCCAACTCCACAGGTTTCTCCTGATCCAGGAGCGCAACAAGTTGAGGTTCCTGGCCCGACAACCGAAACTGCACTCAGCGATCTGCCCACAGTTCCGGCAGCACAGGATTTTGGTGAATTCGAGGACTTGAGCCAGGTCCCGACCCAGATCCTTACGCCACAGCAAATGGTCGCACTTCAGACACGTCGCTGGCAACAGGAATTGGAACGAGAACAGCAGGAACAAAGCAGCCCGGAACAGCCAGAAATTGATATTGCCGAGGCTCCCACGGTCTTGATACCTCTTCACAATGAGGACAGCGGGGAAACACAGGACACGGCACTGCCAACCAACCAGCAATCGCCTGTTGATATTGCAGATATGCCAACTACGATCATACCACTGGAGACTGAGGCATCGCCTCAAACGGACCAGGAGCATGAAGAGGTGGAAGTTGCCACCTCCCCTAACACAGAGGCGGAGTCTATCCCCTCCCCCGAAACCGAACAGGAACAAGGAGGACAGGAACAAGCCGTGCAAACACCTTCAGAAACTGAGGCATTTCCGCTTCTCGAGCCGGGTACGCAGGTCATTGGGCGCTACGAAGTCACCCAGGTTCTGAGCGACGATGCAGATGTACATGTCTATCAGGTTATTGATCATCAGGGCTACCAGCAATGCTGGAATTGCGGCTCACAGGAAAATGCTGAGGGAGACGAATTTTGCATTGACTGTGGCGCTGAACTGCTCAACGCCACCTATCTCATGCATGAATATCCAGCGTCCAGGCAGCAAAATGAAGAGCGTGTTCTCACCGGACTGATCGTGAATACATTTGTTGACCAGGGCCTGACCTACATCATTGAGCAACCCCAGGCCAGCCAGAACGATTTTCCCGATGGGGTACGTTTGCTGGCAGCTGGAGAGTCTGATGCAGGGAATGTGCGGCGCAGTGAGCCGAACGAGGACAGCACGCTCGTCGTCCAGCTCCAGCGGGTCCACGAATCACACTCCGAGCCAGTGGGCGTCTATATCGTAGCCGATGGTCTCGGAGGGCATGAGAATGGACAGGTTGCCAGCCGCATGACGATTGACATCATCGCCGAGCGCCTGATACGAGAGCTTATCTCGCCTCCATTACTGGCAGAGAAAAATGGCGAAGAGATTGAAGCGCCAGACGAAGATAGCCTGGTTGTTCTTTTACAAAGTGCAGTAGAAGATGCGAATACACTCCTTTGCCAGAAGAACCAGCGAGATAAAACCGATATGGGTTCCACAATCACTGGTTTTATGATAGTAGGTGATCATGCGTATATTCTCAATGTAGGGGATAGTCGCACCTACCTGTTGCGCGATAGTACGCTCCGCCAATTGACGAACGATCATTCGCTGGTTGGGCAGCTCGTCGCGGGTGGACTGATTGAGCCTGATGATGTCTATACCCATCCCCAGCGCAGCCAGATCTTCCGCAGCCTGGGAGATAAGCTCAATGTGCAGATTGACATCTTCAAGCAGCAGGTTCATCCCGGCGATATCCTGTTAAGCTGTTCTGATGGTTTGTGGGAAATGATTCGTAACCCACAGATAGAGGAGATTCTTATTAACGCAACAGACCCGCAAAGTGCATGTTCGAGGTTAATAGAAACGGCAAATAACAACGGCGGCGAAGACAACGTCAGCGCAGTTGTTGTCCATGTGCGTTAATATTCATATGATATACTAGGGCCAGCCGACGCGAAAGGAGCTGTATTATTATGCCCGGAGAGGTAACATTGGCCCACCAGTTGGGTAAAGATTTTATGCCCGTCACAGGTGGCAGCCAGGTCGCATACGTCTTATTGGATGCCAAGCCAACAGAAATTATGGCACAGGTGCGTATGCCACTTAATTTTGCCCTGGTGATTGACCATTCAGGCTCCATGAGAGGCGCAAAGTTAAAAAATGTACGCGAAGCGGTCAAAATGGTCATCGATCGTCTGGAGCCAACTGACTATATATCCGTAGTCATTTTTGACGATACATCCCAGGTCATCATTCCTTCTATGCCTGCAAATGATAAGCCTGGCATGAAGGCCGCCATCGACCGCATCCTGGATGCCGGAGGGACGACTATGTCTCTGGGCATGATCCAGGGTCTGAATGAGCTGAGGCGCTGGAATATTCCGAACGCCATCAATCGCATGATCCTGCTCACCGATGGTGTCACATACGGCGATACCGATCGCTGCCGCCAGCTCGCACGTGATGCCGCCGCAGCAGGCATCTCGATCTATCCTTTAGGCATCGGCTCCGATTGGGACGAAACCTTGCTCGATGACGTTGGTCAGCTCAGTGGTGGTACGCCTGCTGAATTTATTCGCTCTCCGCAGGATGCAATGACCATCTTCCAGCAACAATTACAGAGTGCCGTCGCCGTTGCCGTACGCAATGCCACCCTTACCTTGCGCCTGCCCGCTGGTGTGACTCCGCGCAAAGCGGTGAAAGTATTGCCTTTGATCCGCGATATAGATCAGGCATCCCTTTCAGACCGTCAGGCAGTCATTACGCTAGGAGATCTGGAGAAGGATGCCGCGCAGTCTGTGTTGATCGAGCTGATGATCGATCCGCGTCCTGCCGGTCTCTTCCGCATCGCTCAGGTAGAACTCAGCTATGATGTGCCGATTGCAGGATTAGTCAGCGAGCGCATTCGCGAGGACATCAAAGTCACATTTACCAACGATGCGCAACAGGCAGCGCAGGTGAATGCTCTGGTCATGAACTTTGCCGAGAAAGCAAACGCCAATCGGCTGGTCACACGCGTCCTGGATGAATACAAGCGCACCGGAAAGGCGACCACGCGTCTGGCTCCAAACGTAACTCGCGTGCTGGACCAGGAAACGCAGGCAGCGTTGGAACAAATTAACCAGGGACAGCAAATTTCACAGGATCAGGTGAAGTCGATTGGGAACAAAACCCGTAAGCTCACCCAGCGCCTGGATGACCTGCTCCCATAAAATCGGTAGCAATCCAGCCATGACGTGAGAGACGTCTCGTGCACCCGCGATATCAGGGGCAACGCGCAAAACGTCCCCATAGCATAGAACCGGCTACAACATACAAATGAAAGAAGGATACATACTATGACAGTCAAATGCTCTCTCGGACATGACAACCCCGATGGTTCGGCATTTTGCGACGAATGTGGTGAGCCACTGAGTGCGGCTCCAGCGCAGAGCGCAGTAGCAAGTCCTGCCGCGCCCGCTGCATCTGTAGCGGCAAGTGGTGGTACGCAAATCTGCTCCTCCTGTGGAGCCGCGAACCCGGCAGGCGAAGCCTTCTGTTCAAATTGCGGCGTGAGTCTGGTGGGCGCGGCGGCTGCTCCTGCGGCGTCGTTCACACCACCACCGCCCCCCAGCGAACCGGCACAGGCGGCACCCGTTGGATCTGCCATCAGCAATGGTAGCGGAGCGTTGCAGGCCAGATTGATTGTCGAAGCCAACAGTCAGGAATTTGACCTGAGCGGCAAAGACAATATTACGATTGGACGCGAAGATGCCGTCAGCAACATCTTCCCGGATGTCGATCTGACCCCACATGGAGGAGAAGAGGGTGGCGTTTCGCGGCTGCATGCGCGCATCTTCAACGAGAATGGCCAGTACATGCTGGAAGACGAAAACAGCACCAACTTTACCTTTTTGAATCGACAGCGTCTCGCGGGCAAGACCCCCACGCCGCTGCACGACAACGACGAGGTCAAGCTTGGTCGCGTCCTCC
The DNA here is from genome assembly GCA_035493895.1 of Ktedonobacteraceae bacterium. Classification (GTDB taxonomy): domain Bacteria; phylum Chloroflexota; class Ktedonobacteria; order Ktedonobacterales; family Ktedonobacteraceae; genus DATJHM01. The sequence goes on along the minus strand of DATJHM010000323.1, from coordinate 12,189 downwards.
TGCGTTTCAAAACTCAGTAACCTCCTTCGTTAGAATTGACAGTCAGGATTATACTCGCTATAATCTACGGGATATCTCGAGTGGAGGAGAGAAAGGGTTAAAATGAAACGTACCTGGCAACCAAAGCGCATTCCGCGCAAAAGAGAACATGGATTTATGAAGCGTATGTCTACCCGCAACGGTCGCCGTGTCCTGAAGGCTCGTAGAGCTAAAGGGCGCTGGAACCTGACCATCTAGGCATGTGGGACGCTTGTGCCGCTACAACGTGCATACCGCTTACGTAAAAACAGCGATTTCCAGCGAGTGAAGCAGCAGGGACGTAGAATTACATCTCGGCTGCTCAGTCTCGCCTGGAGCGAAAATAATGAACAGGCTTTACGCATTGGCTTTGTGGTCAGTAAACGGATCTCCAAGCATGCAGTGACGCGTAATTATATTAAACGTCTACTCAGTGAAGCAATGCGGCCAATTCTTGCTGAGCTTCCATGCGGTTATGACATGGTCATCAGCGTAAAAAATCAGATCGTGACACTCGATACGGTGAAACGCACGCAACTAGTTGCGTCGCCATCCGTAATTACACTGGAACTAAGAACGTTACTACGTCGCACGCATCTACTTGTCTCCCCATCGCGAGCTTCGGAGGCAAGTGTTTAGGCGTCTTTCTTGAAAAAGAGGTCCGTGTAGTTTTTCGAGGTATACAGAGGTCACTAAAACTGTGAAATACATTGCTCTAGGTCTTATACGGCTCTATCAACACACGCTGTCGGTAGTCCTGCCTTCATCGTGTCGATTCATTCCTTCATGCTCGCAATATGGGTATGAGGCGATACAACGTTTTGGCTTTTTCCGTGGCGGTTGGCTGACAGTGAAGCGCATTGGACGTTGTCACCCACTGTATCACGGCGATCTCTACGATCCTGTTCCGGAAGTCTTGAATGTTCGGGCAGGTCGAGGAAGGCAGGAGTAAGCTAGTGGGTGCTATTCTCGATTTATTCAATCTGGTCTTTACTTATCCAATATTTAATGGATTGGTAGTGTTGTATCATCTCTTCGGTGACTTCGCTCTCTCCATTGTCGTATTGACCGTTATTATCAAACTTATTCTGTTTCCGCTCACATTACAGCAACTGCGTTCTACCAAGGCAATGCAGGCATTGCAACCACAGATTGCCGAGATCCGCAAAAAATATGGCAAAGACCAGCAAGGCGTAGCTCAAGCAACCCAGCAGTTATACAAAGAATATGGGGTCAATCCTGTCGCAGGTTGTCTACCCTTGCTCATTCAGCTTCCTGTGCTGTATGGCCTTTTTTACGCACTGGATGGAATAGTGCGCCAGAATAACCTGCAAGTTATCAATTCCCATATCTATTCATTTATTCCCAAATTTGCGCATATGCCGGACCTGACCTTTAGCTGGTTCTCATGGCTCTCCTTCTTGCACCCGATCCTGCCCGGTGTGCCCTGGAGCTTCCCACTGAACCTGCCAGATCCAACGCATATCCTGCCAATTCTGGCTGGTCTGGCGACGTTTATCTCATTGCGCATGTCTCAACCCAAACCGGTACAGCTCACTCAAACGAAGTCTTCTTCCGCTAGCGGGAACGTTGCCGATGTCTCAGCTCAGACCATGAAGACGATGCAGTATATTATGCCTCTCTTTACGGTCTTTATTGGTTGGAACTTCCCTTCGGGCCTGGCATTGTACTGGACGGTCTCGTCTATCTTCCAGGCGATCCAGCAGTACTTCGTAACAGGTTGGGGTTCGCTTCTCACGACACCGAACATCCAGCCCAAAGCTGCGTCTCAAGCGAAAGTTGTAGAGAGCACGATCAGCGAACGCAGTAGCAATAACAAACGTCAACAGGAGCGTGAACGTTCTTCGGAAGAGGCCGAAAGCGACGAAGAGGAGGGCGAGAGCGACAGCAATGGTCCAATTGCGCAGAACATGCGCCCCACCACTCCACGTTCCGGTGGAACATCCACCTATACACGTCGTCGCAAGAGTAGCAATAGTGCTTCTGCTCGCCGCCGTAGCGCGCAGAAATCACGAAGCTAAATAGACAATTGCAGCCTGTAGGTGTTCACTTTCCATAGGCTGCAATTGTACAATAGTAAAGATACTATTTTTCACCTTGCATTCAGCTAACACGATAGATGAAGAGACGAACGGCGTTGCTGAATGTGTGTTATTTATTGGAGGCAAGGAACAGTGGACAGCATAGAGGCTAGTGGCAAAAGTGTTGATGAAGCAGTCATGCAGGCTCTGTCTCGCCTGGGGAAACGCCGTGATGAAGTTGATGTGACTGTATTACAAGAACCCAGCCGTGGTGCTTTTGGCCTGGGTGGCAGAGATGCACGTGTCCGCGTGACTCCCCGTCCTACGCATGCCAGTGCAGTCATTACACCAGAGATGGCAGACGCGATCCTTGGCCCCGATGGTCCAGATATGCCCCTCGATGAGGAGGAGGAAGAGCTCTACGACGAAGAAGAAGAGGAAGAGCTCTACGACGATGAGGAAGAGGAAGAGGAGGATGAAGAATATGAAGAGGAGGAAGATGAAGAATCTCTGCCTTTCATTCCTTCAACCGAGGTTGCTGCACCATTCTCTCTGGTCCCACCTCAGGAAACGGAAGTCCGTGAAGCGGAAGAAGGAAATCGCCTGCAAAACGTAGAGAATCCTTCTCGCGAAGATATCGAAATCACGGTCGATGTCTTACAAAATGTGTTACGCTATATGAACATTCACGCCACTGTACAGGTGCGATCAAACAATCCGTTGACCCTCAATATTCATGGCATTAATGAGAATCTGGGTCTGTTGATCGGCAGAAGAGGTGAGACACTGGCAGCATTGCAACTCCTGGTGAATCTCATTGTCAGCCACCGTACCAAACATCGTATGCGCATTATCGTTGATGCCGAAAACTATCGCGAACGTCGTGAAGAGAATCTGCGTTCCCTGGCGCTACGAGTTGCACAGCAGGTACGCAACTATCGTCGCTCGATTGCCCTCGAAGCTATGCCTCCTCATGAGCGCCGTATCGTCCATATCGCGCTTTCTGAGAGCAAAGACATCAGTACAGAAAGTATTGGAGAAGGGGATGAACGCCGTGTCGTCATCTCGCTAAAACGCCCTGGCCGCTAATTTTAATTCTCCCAGAACGGTTGAGAAAGGATTCATGCCGCATCTGGAAGTAGCGACGGGACGTATTCGCCATCTATGAAGCAAGCAATCCTAAAAAGGTCAATGTGAAGATGCACTGGTCAGGTAGCTCCCAACATAGCTCGTAGCCGGGTCACGATACTGCACAACCCGGCACGGGAACTCTTCTTATATCTTCCAGGTACCAGCATTTCCATGAGCAAAGAAACCATATTGCCGTTCAGGTAAGATATTTTTACTGAATCGAATCGGCTAACACTGTGGGCCCGCCAGGGGAAGGAGTTACCACATCTATGACGCCTGAATTTCTGACCATTGGGCATGTGGCCCGCGATTTACACGCCAACGGTAGCTATACAGCGGGTGGAACCGTTACATTTGCGGCCCTGACCGCCCATCATTTAGGATTAGCCGCGGCTATCGTGACCTGTGCCGATGCGCAATTCATGGCTGAACTCCCCCGGCATCTCCCAGAGATTGCGCTCCATATACGTCCTTCACAGCACACCACGACGTTTATCAATCAGTACGTTGATGGCTTCCGCACCCAGTATCTCCACGCACGCAGTGCAGACATAGAGCAACAGGACATACCCGAGGACTGGCGTACGGCCCCGATCATCCTGCTCGGTCCACTGGCCCAGGAGCTCTCTCCTGATCTTGTCCGGCTCTTTCCACGGCAAGCTGGACGCATCGTTGCGGCTACGCCACAGGGCTGGTTACGACGCTGGGATAGTCAGGATGGACGCGTCTGGCCTACGCCCTGGAGCGAGGCCGAACAGGTATTACCGCTGCTTGATGTGCTTATTCTGAGCCATGATGATCTCTTGCCGTTCGCCAATGGAGAGAGAAGCGAGGCGGATGCGATCCTGACGCATTGGAGCATGCAGGTGCCATTACTGGTTGCCACCGATGGTCGCCATGGCGCCACTCTTTTTCGCCATGGCGAGACCACGCGTCTTCCGGCTTATCCGGCACATGAGGTTGATCCAACCGGTGCAGGCGATGTCTTCGCCGCTGCCTTTCTTACCCATCTCTATCGCTATAAAGATCCCGAACAGGCAGTCGATTTTGCCAACTGTGTTGCTTCATTCTCCATTGAACAACAGGGCATCCTTGGCATTCCCAATCTCAGCGAGGTTTCCACACGCCTGCTCATGCAAAGATAAATCCATGCTCCATAAAAAATACTATTAGCAAGCGTACGTTGTACACACCAGCACTTCATAAAGGGGCACACAGCTCTGGCACATGATCACGATGCCTTTTTTGTTCATCTGGACTTTCTGCTGGTGATCACGGCATACGACCTCGCCACAATAGGCGCAACGAGCCGTCAAATGATGACCGCTGTCACAAATACAACATGTCAGGGCATCCAAACCTGCTGACTGTTTGATCTGAGTATAAAGCATCCTGGACATAAAAGGGATTCCTCCTGCTTACTGGGAATTTGCCGGGTTGATGCTCGTCGTTTACGCTCTATAGCTCGGGTACGACTGCTCACTGCCGCACAATTCAAGGCAATGAGAAGCAGGAATAACAGTATACAGAGAACGACATCCGGGCGGCTGTCTGGTTCATAGAAGCTGGACGATACGGAGTAATAGCTACTAGAAATGGACTTCTCAGTAGAAAAATGAGAGAGAAGCCATCACAATACGGCTGGAAGGTGTTATGCACTTAAAAATAATGATAACATTTTTTGGGCCAAAAAGCAACTGAGCAATACGCTTCTCTTCCATATTTTTTCGCTCTATTTGCCCTTTTCCTCATGCTAAGTTATACTTAACATCATATTTGTATTTATACATATAGCAATGACAGGCCCACCAATTATTTAAAGCATGAAGGAGAAGTAGTTGTCCAATGTTCTGACTCCCATCGAAATCTTCTGCTCCTATGCTGATGAAGATGATGCATTGTTTCGAAAGCTAGAGAAGCATTTGGGCTTGCTCAAGCAACGGGGATTAATCACGCTCTGGCATAATCGCCTTCCTCTTCCTGGTACCAATTGGGCACAAGATGTTGATGCTCATATAAACAGCGCCTCAGTTATTCTCTTACTTATCAGTGCTAACTTTCTGGCATCTGATTATTGTTACGGCACAGAAATGCAGCATGCTTTACAGCAAGGAAAAACTGGCAAAGCTCGCGTCATTCCTATCTTGCTCAGTTCTGTTGATTATCAAGACGCACCGTTTGAGAAACTCAAGGTGCTACCAAGCAACGGCAAACCGGTTACCGAGTGGAGCAGTAGCAATAGGGCATTCACTAATGTTGCGCAAGGCATTCGCCAGACCATCGAAGAACTAATATATACTTCTAAATCTACATCGTCTGACTCATTTTCTACTATCTGGAATATTCCCTATGCCCGCAATCATTTTTTTACAGGCCGGGAGGAGTTCATCAATCTACTTCATGAGAAGCTGATAAAAGATGGGAACAGCGATACAAAGGACACACACGCTGCTGCATGCATACAGCGACAAGCAATCAAGGGACTCGGCGGTATAGGCAAAACCCAGATCGCAATTGAATATGCTTATCGTTATCGTGAAAGCTACGCGGTGATACTCTGGGTCAATGCGGCTACTGAGGAAACTTTGATCTCCAGTTTTGCCGATATTGCAGAGATGCTACCGTCACTGCTGGTGAAAGATGAGACAGATCAAAAGAAAATAGTCGCAGCCGTTAAGCATTGGCTAGAACAGTGCCATGAGCACTGGCTCCTTATCTTTGATAATGCAGATGATATTTCGCTGGTCCGCGACTTTCTCCCAAACACTGGCAATGGCCATACACTATTGACAACCCGTGCCTATGCAGTTAGCGCGATTGCTGCATCAATCGAAGTAGAGAAGATGGGCCTCCTGGAGGGTTCATGTCTACTTCTTCGCCGAGCCTATAGCCTGGCAAACTCCTCAGATAAGGATGTGCTCAAGCAGATCTCAGATGAGGATGTGAATGAAGCAGGTAATATTGTAAGTGACCTTGATGCTCTCCCTCTCGCACTTGACCAGGCAGGGGCTTATATCGAGGAAACCCAATGCAGTCTCTCACACTATCTGGAATTGTATCGGACACATCGTACGCAACTTCTCGCACGACGTGGTGTCGAATCCTCCAACTATCCTCTTACCGTGGAAACGACGTGGTCGCTCGCTTTTCAGAGAGTGGAACAAGCGAACACTGCTGCCGCCCAACTCCTACAACTCTGCGCCTTCCTCGCTCCAGACGCAATCCTTGAAGAGCTCATTATGGAGGCTGCCTCACGTTGGAGTTCACCACTCCGGGAGGCTGCCACCGATCTCTTCCTTCTAGACCAGATGATCGACTCTTTGCTCAAGTTTTCTTTGGTGAAACGATCTAAGGAAACGGGAACACTCAGCATTCATCGTCTTGTACAGGCTGTGCTCATCGATAAGATGGATCAGCAGACGCAATCCCAATGGGCCAAACAAGTATTGCTAGCAGTAAACGATCTGTTTCCGTCTAATACGGATAATGTGGCTTTATGGCCTCAATGCCAGCGTTATCTTTCACAGGTACAAGTGTGTTCCACTTTAATAGAAGGCTATTCGCTGATGTTCATTGAAGCGGCAAACTTATTGAATCGGGCAGGCCTATACATGTATCGCCACGCATTGTATGCTATAGTTGAGCCACTATTCCGGAGAGCCCTCGCTATCTCTGAGGAAATATTAGGAATTGAGACTTCCGACACAGCTACCCTCCTCAATAATCTGGCTGGCCTCTATAACAAACAGGGCAAGTATGGACAGGCAGAATTATTATACCAACGAGCCCTTCAAATATCTGAGCAACACCTGGGCACTGAGCATCCCAATACAGCATGCACGCTCAACAATCTGGCTGGTCTCTATGAGAATCTGGGCAAGTATGAACAGGCAGAACCATTATGCAAGCGAGCGCTCCAGATTTCTGAGCAACAATTGGGCATTGAGCATCCTGATACCGCTCGCTGCCTCGATAATCTGGCGAATATTTACGAGAGTCAGGGCAAGTACGAACAGGCAGAGCCACTGTATCAACGTGCCCTTCAGATCTTTGAACGGCAACTGGGAATCGAGCACCCCACTACGATAAGCTGTCTTAACAATCTTGCTAATCTCTATGAGGGCCTGGGCAAGTATGAGCAGGCGGAACCATTATATCAACAAGTCTTGCAACTCTTTGAGCGACAGTTTGGCACCGAGCATCTCAATACGGCTCTCAGTCTTAATAACCTGGCCTGTCTCTACTATGATCAGGGAAAATATGCCGCGGCAAAACCGTTATATCAACGTGCCCTCTCCATTTATAAAGTGCAACTGGGAGATAACCATCCAGAGACACTTAAAATACAGAAGAACGTCGCCCTATTTCTGCAAACAGATGAGGTATGACTGGAAAGAAGGGGCAACAGGTTAGTTTATGGTGTGATGCTAATTGCCAGTCTGTGGCTAGCAATTAGCATCACACCATAAACGAAAGGGCTAGAGAAAAAACTTGCGCATCGAATTGTTTAGCGTGCCGTTGCGAGCTCGGTCACGTAGGGCACGGTTACTGGACCTTCCGGGAGCACTGCAATACGGGCCTGAGGGCCGTATTGTTCTATCAGCATATCGACGGTGGCCTGGAGGTCGGGCGCGGGCGCGAGCTTCGCGGCCAGGACGACTTCGTCGGGCAGGCTAGAATGCAAGTAGACGGAGGCTTGCAGTTGCACCAGAACCTGCTTCTGGACCTGCCACTGATCGTTCATCTGGAAGGCCGGGTCGTTGATCATGGTTAATAGTTCGGCTGGCGATGCACGCATCTGGAGCAAGCGCTTGTAGTTTCCATGATCGGGCAATCCGTCACGACATTCGGCAATCGCGACGATGGCCCCGCCCGGACGCACAATCTGCGCGGCAGCGGTCATGCCCTTGACGGTCTGGTACAGATTTTGATCGAGCGGATAACCGTTATTGCTTGTAATTACAATATCGAAGGGGGCCTCGACGGCCCTCGTGGCACTGAGCGCGACCTGCTCGCAACCGGCGGTATAGGCTGCGAGATAATCTCCGGCATAGACGCCTGTGATATGCCGCTCCTGATCGAGCGTAACGTTAACCAGGAACTCGGGTGGTGCGAATGCGACCGCTTCGCGAATGCCTTCCTGAATTGGATTTCCGGCGACCGTGGCCCAGGTTGAACGTGGATGACCAATCAGGGGGGCATTGTGCAGGGCCTGGATCGTCTGGATGCCTGCCAGCCCCGGGACAATTCCCTTCGGGCCACCTGAGAAACCGGCAAAGAAATGTGGCTCGATAAAACCAGTGACGATGCGGAAGTCGGCCTCAAGATAGCGTTTGTTCAACCAGACAGGCGCTCCTGATGTGAGAGAGCCAACCTGAGACAACGTTTCAGGGGCGAAGGAGTCATGATTGACGATCTCAACCGTCTCCACAATCTCCTCGCCCAGCATCCTGATCAGCTCTTCCCGCGTATTTGCACGGTGTGAGCCGGTTCCGTTGAGAATGACAAACTGCGAACGCGGCACAAAGGCCAGTTCTTCGAGCAACCAGGGAACCATCCGCTCGTTGGGAGTGGGGCGCGTGATATCTGAGATGATAATAGCCACACGATCGGTAGCGCGAACGCGGCGCGCAAGAGGTTCGCTGGCAATCGGCGTCTGTAACGCCGAGAGGAATGTAGCACGCTCGTCGGCCAGAGGAGTGGTGTGTTGTGAGCGAATAACCGTGGTCTGCTCTGGCAATATCAACGGTACCTGTGTACTTCCATAGGGAACAGCAATTTTCATAAGAGTATCCTTCATTATTGAAAAGACAGAACAAACATACAGCGCGAGCGGAGACAAGCCCCGCCCCTACGATCACATGATAGCAATACAAAAAATTGATATTCACCCCTGTGAGCAAAGCTCCATGTAGCGCCTGGCAAGCGCAGTAAGCGTTGCCCAGTCTTTTTTCTCTACTAGCTCTTTACTCACCAGTTGACTACCAATTGCAACCGTATAAGCGCCAGCAGACAGGAACGCTGCACAGGTCTCAAGGTTGACACCACCAGTAGGAACCAGGGGAATAGCTGGCAATGGAGCCAGCACATCTTTAAGATAGCCAGGACCCAGACGACCGGCGGGGAATACCTTCACCAGAGATGCGCCCAGACGCCAGGCAGTCAAAATCTCCGTCGGCGTAAAGGCTCCGCACACTACCGGTACATCGTGGCTGAGTCCGGCTTGAATAACTTCCGGCAAGAGCGTTGGCGTGACGAGAAATTGCGCGCCTGCCCGAATCGACGCCTCGGCCATTGCTCCGTCAAGCACCGTTCCCGCCCCGATAAACAGGCTATCAGCGAACTCGTTACGCGCCTTTTCAATGCTGTTGATGGCCTGGGAATTCGTAAGCGTAAATTCTAGCACGGTAATACCGCCAGCCAGAAGAGCCCGACAGATCTCCAGATCATAGGTTAAATCGTCCAGACGAATAATAGCAATCGGCTTGCGCGGCTGTAATCCGGCGAGTTCTTTCTCCGACATACGTTTTCTGTCCTTCGTCAATATTGATAAACTATAACCCTATTATATCTTCCTACGATACAGAGAGAAACCTTGCCGAGACACATTGCGGTTTGCCTTCTCTTTCTCTTTCGCGATATGATGGATACCATATCATGATTGATTGTCTGGCTCTCTGTTGGATGGGCCTGTTCTTAGTTTCATATATAGGGAAGTATATGCCTGGTGATATTGTGAGCTTTGGGGAGACGATGCTACGTCTCACCGCCCCGGGTGATAGCCGACTTGAGACAACGCCGCTTCTACAGGTACATGTTGCAGGCTCGGAATCGAATACGCTGGCCTGCCTTGCCCGCCTGCATGTTCGCGTGAGCTGGCTATCAGCACTGCCAGCAACCCCCATGGGAAGACATGTAGAAACCGAGCTAAGACGTCATGGCATCGACACCAGCGAGGTCATCTGGAGCGCGAATATGAGCCGCGTAGGGACATTCTATGCTGAAGAGGGGAGCGCCCCGTTGGGGGTCCAGGTCTATTATGACCGGGCCAACTCGGCCTGCGCCCTGATTGATCCTGAGGCGGTCAATTACCGTGTCGTCGACACGGCTCGCATGCTTCACCTGACAGGCATTACACCGGCAGTGAGCGAAAATGCACGTGCGGTATTTCGACGTTTTCTCGCATATGCCAGAGAGCGTCAGGTTCCACTCTCATTTGATGTCAACTACCGTGCCCGGCTCTGGTCCACCCAGGAGGCTGCAAGACAGCTAGAAGATGCCTGCCGTCAGGCCCATATCCTTTTCTGTGCCCGCGCCGATGCCGCCGAGATCTGGGGCTTTACAGGTACGCCAGAAGAGATTCTGCGTCAGATGGCGGAACACTTCAAAGGCACGGATACGAACAAAACGCTGGTACTGACTCTTGGTAGCGAGGGCTCGGCGCATCTCCATAACGGAGAGTATGTATACGCTCCTGCCATCGCGACAGAGGGCAATGTACGTTTTGGCTCGGGCGATGCTTTTGCTGCCGGTTATCTCTATGCCTCCCTCAATGGTCCGCTCTATCAGGAGATGCAGCAGGCTTATGACATCGGCCCTCTGATCTTCGGCAATGCGCTGGCAGCACTGAAGCGCTGCATCGTCGGGGATATTGCGGTTATCACACCAGATGACGTCAGAGCACTGCTTCAAAGTCAGAAGGGACGACGTTTCCGCTAAGCAGTTAACGCTCCTGCTGGGTTGGACGAATCAGCATTTCATTTACATTGACACGCGGCGGCTGCGTTACAGCATAGGCGATGGCGGCGGCAATATCTTCGCTCTCCAGTGGCTCGATCTGCTTGAGCCATTCGCTCTGTTGCTGCTTCGCCTTCTGATCGGTAACATGCTCCATCAGTTCGGTCGCCACCGCTCCCGGCTCAACGATCGTGACACGAATATTGTAGGACGTGACTTCCTGACGGAGCGCTTCTGAAAAAGCGCCGACGCCCCACTTGGTCACGTTGTAGACACCTGCGCCAACCCGTGCCTGACGCCCGGCAACCGAAGAGATATTGACAATATGTCCACTCTTCTGCTGCTTCATGATTGGCAAGGCGGCATGCGTGGTATAGAGCATACCCAGAACGTTGACGTTGATCATACGACGCCAATCCTCTGTGTTCGCACCGTCGATCAGCCCCAGGAGCATCACACCGGCGTTATTGATTAGAATATCTACACGCCCAAACTCCTGATGAGCCTTGTGTATGATCTCGTTGGCTTGCGCCTCGTCGGCGACATCGGCAACAATCGTCAGGGCCTTGCCTCCCTGGTCGGTAATGCGTTTTGCCAGCGATTTCAGACGATCCTCACGACGAGCCGCGACTACAATGGACGCTCCCTGAGCTGCCAGGGCGATGGCGGTCGCTTCGCCAATGCCCGATGAGGCCCCGGTGATTACGGCAACTTTTCCTGTCAATGAACCAGCCATAACAGAGTTTCTCCTTTGCTACACTTCTTTAAAAAATATGCTCGCTAGCTTGAGCACATTTCTTAGCATAACACGTACGAGAAACTGGTGTATGATGACAAAATTGTCGTTGAGCAATGGAAGCGCGGGCAGGACAGGAACAAAACATCTGCCCAACTTCTTTTTTGCTCCCTGTTGCAAACATTGTCAGGAAAAAGCTACATATCCTACACAAAAGTGGATGTGATGGGAATCCTGGCCCTACACGAGCCTACACGACCTCGGCGTTTGAGCGACATGGCCGGGGGGGACGCGGATCGGCATGAAGCCCGATCCCTACCTCTGCCTTTGCGCGACGCGAATCGGTGCCGGTACGTGTTCCCCGGGCGAATGGGTGATGCGTTCTGAAAAATTGTGAAAGTGCTACACATCCTACACAATGGTGGATGTGATCGGGATCTTGACCCTACACGTTCCTACACCAGAGCTACACGAGATGGTGAGAGGTGAAATGATAGGGCGTTGTGATCTTTTTGGTGACGCGCT
>DATJHM010000322.1:0-64563 GCA_035493895.1 Ktedonobacteraceae bacterium | reverse complement strand
AGCCAGTGAAGATTCCTGTTTTAGTCACCAACACGGTGCAACTTGACAAAATTTGTGCGCGCCCGGCTGGCAACTGGGATGCCGCCCATAATCACGACGTGCTCGCCTGTCTGTATCAGGTGATCTTCCTGCAAATGTTTGCCCACTGTTTCAATCAGGGCCTCAGTTGTCCCCTGCATCTCTATATGTTGCGGCCAGACTCCCCACCAGAGGGCAAGCTGACGATATACCTTGAGCGAGGGCGTATAGGCAAAAATAGGTTTGCTGGGGCGATCTTTCGAGATTAAATGTGCGGACGCTCCTGAACGGGTAAAGACGACGATTGCCTGTACACTGGCTTCTTCGGCGAGAGCGCGTGCTGCATGGCTGACGGCATGCGATTTAGAGAGCCGTTTGCACTGTGGCTGACGCGCAATATTGCCATTGTTTTCGGTCTCCAGGGCAATGCGCACCATCATCTCGACCGCTGCGATGGGATAGCTCCCTGCCGCGGTTTCTGCGCTGAGCATCACTGCGTCGGTCTGATCGAGAATCGCGTTGGCAACATCGTTGACTTCTGCACGCGTGGGGCGGGGATTATTGATCATCGATTCAAGCATCTGGGTGGCGGTAATGACCGGGAGCCCCAGTTCGTTACAGCGCGCGATGACGCGTTTCTGGATCATCGGCACCTTCTCCGGCGACATTTCGACGCCCAGATCGCCTCGGGCTACCATGACACCATCGCTGACTTCTAAAATGTCGTCCAGATGTGCCACTGCCTCTGGTTTCTCTAATTTTACGATTAATGGAATCGTGGTGAGCGGCTTCATGCTCTTCCCTGCCAGCTCTTCCTGATAGTGTTGCATGAGCTGACGCGCTTCGAGTACATCCTCGGCTCGGCGTACAAAACTGAGGGCGACATAGTCAACGCCCTGAGCGATGCCAAATTGCAGGTCTTCTCGATCCTTTTCTGTCAATGCGGGGGCGCTGACTGCCACTCCTGGCAGATTAATGCCTTTGTGCTCTTTGAGCAAACCGCCATGAATCACCAGACAGCGCACATCGGTTGCATTGGCATCCAGGACGCGAAGCTCCATCAGACCATCATCCAGCAGAATACGATCCCCCGGTTTGACATCTTGTGGAAGCTGTTGATAGGTTGTTGGGATGGTTTGGGCGTCCCCGTTGATGGGACGTGTGGTAATGATCACTTCTGTCGCATCGGCCAGTGAAATAGGTTGGCCGCCCTGGAGTGTCCCGACCCGAATCTTTGGGCCCTGTAAGTCCTGTAAAATCGCGATGGGATAGCCAAGACGCGTGGAGATGCGGCGGATGCGCTCAATCACCACGGCATGCTCTTCCTGCTTCCCATGAGAAAAATTTAAACGCGCGACATTCATGCCTGTCTGCATGAGTCGTTCAAGTTGTTCTTCGCTGCTGGTAGCCGGTCCTATCGTACAGACGATTTTTGTGCGACGCATATGTTTTGTCCTCTTATTAATGAAAATAGCGTATGGAGACCAGTAATGAAATGGCTTGTATAAATCTATCATTGCCATGTAAAAAATGCTACCGGTAAGGATAATCTCACCTATGGCTAAGTGGAGTGTACACTGTATCTGTATTGGCTGCAAGCTAATCTGCGGAAGAGAACGTGTTTGATCTGTCCATTGCCTCGTCCTTGCCGTTCTACCACTTCGTCGCTGCTGATTGAATTGACAAATACGTCGCTTCATGCTATCCTAGTCAAGCCGAAATCCAGGGGCACTGTGGGGTGTGTTTCAGCTGTTAGCACCACCTGTGTGTCTCTGCTGGTGCTACAGAAAATACAGACCCCAGTTGTGGGGGAGAGGTGAGATTTAAGAAAGCATGGCTGTCAAAATTCGCTTAAAACGTACGGGCATGAAAAAGGCCCCAAGCTATCGTGTCGTGGTTGCCGATGCGCGCTCCCCGCGCGATGGTCGCATTATCGAAAGTATCGGTTGGTATAATCCTCGCGTCGAGCCTTCTGCCATCACGATTGACGAAGAGAAAGCTTTGAGCTGGCTCAAAAATGGTGCGCAACCAACTGATTCTGTGACCAGTCTTCTCAAGCGCACTGGCATTCTGGCACGCTTTGAAGAGGCAAAGGCTTCTCGGGCACAGTAGTTCAGCTTAAAAACAAAAAGGTTGCGAGATGCGTAAATTAGTTGAGTATATTGCTCAGTCTCTGGTAGATGAGCCTGCTGCTGTACAGGTGCGCGAGATACGCAATGACCGCAATGCTCTGGTGCTTGAGCTGCATGTTGCACCTGATGACTTTGGCAAAGTCATTGGCCGCCAGGGCCGTGTCGCCAAGGCTATGCGCACGCTTCTGCGCGCTGGTGGCACACGCGAGGGCCGTCATACCTCGCTGGAAATCCTGTAAGGTCTTGTTTGGACGGTACGGACACGGTTTTTGCTGGTCCGTAGTATGTCTTTTTGATAAGCATTGGTGGTGACGCTGGTGAAAACAAAGAAACGGGCGATAGAAAGCATCATGCCAGAGCAACAAACGACAGAATGGGCTACTATTGGCAAAATAGTGGCCCCTTTTGGTCTACGTGGCGAAATGAAGGTTTTCTCACTGAGCGATATTCCCAATCGTTTCGCTCAACTCAAAGCTCTCTACATTCGCCCTCAGTATGCTCCTATGGTCATTGAGGGGGTGCGCCCACACAAAGGTGATATGCATCTGCTCAAACTAAAAGGCATTGATGATGCTACCTCTGCCGATGCTTTGCGCAATAGCGAACTCTGTATTCCTCTCGCTCAACTGGCCAAACTTCCCGCGGATTCTTACTATCAGCACGATATTCTCGGCTTGCGCGTTCTGACTCTCCAGAATCAGGAGATAGGCACGATTGTCGATATTATGGAGACTGGTAGCAATGATGTTTACGTCATTAAAGATGCCGATTCTCACCAGGTTTTGATTCCTGCGATTAAAGAGGTCGTCAAACAGGTTGATCTCATCCGTCATGTGATGTATATTGAACCTATGGCTGGTTTGCTCGATGATAATGCAGTGATCGATTTGCCTGGTACTTCTACTGAAGAGGAGGAGGTTATCTAGTTCGTTCTTTGTGCCGGTACAGAAAGTAGGTCAGTTGTTTCAGGGTGTGTATCAGCGGAAACGACTGAAACTGCCAACTATATTATGGCGTGTTATCGGTAAAGAATACTGAGCAATCTTGTATGAGACGCCGAGGTTTTGCGTTCTCAATAGACTCAAATAGTGCGTAGGGGGTGCTTTATGTCCGACCGTATCCCAACTTTTGCTGACCTGTGCAGTGCGATCGCCGAGGGCCAGGTGTCTGCAACTGAGGACGGCAGTATGTATCACATTAATGCGTTCGAACTGCGCCGCTACCTCAATAAGTTTCGCTCTCTCCCCACCGTATCCACTGTTACCGCTCAAGATTCTCCTCCTTCTCCTCCCGATTCTCAGGATTGGTCTATCTCGGTCGCTTAATCGCTTTCGATTCCTGATCGGACCGCTTTATATGAACTTCAAGCGGGGACGGTTGCGTTCGTGGATTGTTAGGACTATAATAGGTGCCAGGCAATGCTGGTCTTCTGACTTGCATGCAGTGCTTGCTGATCTGCTTACCTCTCTGTGAGTTTCGATTCTCGCAGGCAGGAAGGCATGTGATTCTGATCATGGGAAGGTATTTTCATGGAGCCAATAGAGACAGATTTTGATTATGTGGCGCAACAATCACAGAATCCTCGTTCGCGCTTTAACTGGCTATACATTATCCCTACTTTAGGCATCATCTGGCTGTTGTTTTTGTTTGCCTCTGCACTCTTTCAATGGCCAATTACTGGCGTCGTGAATCCTGTGATGTCTTTTATGATTGTTGTCTTCTTTGTCATGGTCGCTATGTTATTTTACGCTCTGACGCCACGCGCAAATAGAGAATAATCTCTCTATTGCTTCTGTTGCACAACAATCTCTTCGGCCCGTCTGTATGTTACGCAGACGGGCCGCGCTTTTTTGTTTCTTCACTCTATTCTTCTCCCTGGATTCGACCAGATGTACAATGTTTTAGCTCTTCTGTGTGTTTGTAATAATCATCTTTTACAATTAAATGATAATTCTTTACATTGGGGTAATATTCTCTTCATGTTGGGATGGTAGCCTCCAGGTGTGTGATGAAATTCCCTTCAGTTGTGATATTGATCAACGTGCAGGGTTCTGTTTTTCAAATTTATTGTCATGAGGCCCACATTCCGCAGTTTCGGATGTCACTTTTTGGAATATCATTGGCGCATGAACATGAATGATTCTATTCATCGTTTTAAATCTTCTGCCAGAAGTGAGCGATGGTAAAAATAAAACATAGGTTCTCACTTTTACGACTTCTCGTGATGTATGAGATGTAGAGCGTTAAAATATCCTATCCAAAAGCGTGTTTTTCAAAAAGTGTTTTTCAAGGTGCGGAATGGGGGATGAGGAGGGATCGTTTGATGACCACAGAGGTCAGGAATATGCTCAGCCAACTCGATGAAAGTCAAGTACAACGTCACCACATCCGGTTGTTTTCTCTTGCTGCGGCAGGAATTTTTGTAGACGGTTATGATCTCAATATTATTAGCGCTGCGTTAATCAATCTTGTTCCAAATCTGCACCCCTCTAGCATAGAGATTAGTTGGTTAGGGACGTCAGCCTTAATCGGTACGGCGCTTGGTGCCGCTTTTCTGGGACGACTCACAGATGTAATCGGCCGTAAAAAGATGTTTGTCATTGATTTGATCTTCTTTGTGCTCTTTGCTCTGGCGTCGGGATTCGCTCCGAACATGCTGTGGGTGATCATTTTCAGATTTTTGCTGGGCCTGGGCATCGGCGCAGACTATCCGATTGCCGCAAGTTACGTCTCTGAAATTGTCCCTCGCCGTCGACGTGGCGCTTTTTTGGCTGCGACCGTTGGCATGCTGAGCGTCGGGTCGATTGTGGCAAATTTGATATCCATTTTGATTCTGTCGGTCGATCACAGTTCCTCTGCGTGGAGAATAATTCTGGCATCGGGTGCAGTTCCTGCCCTTATTGCCATTATTATGAGAGGCACGATGCCTGAGTCCCCTCGCTGGCTGCTTGCAAAGAATCGCGCAGATGGCGCAAGAAGTTCATTTCAACAAATTGGACTGAGTGACGTACATGTCACAGTACCTTCACTGCATCAAACGCGAAAGTATTCTTATTGGAAACTGTTTTCACCTCAATTCATTCGCATCACTCTTCTC
The DNA here is from genome assembly GCA_035493895.1 of Ktedonobacteraceae bacterium. Lineage (GTDB taxonomy): Bacteria > Chloroflexota > Ktedonobacteria > Ktedonobacterales > Ktedonobacteraceae > DATJHM01. The sequence continues at coordinate 59,316 of DATJHM010000322.1, read as the reverse complement.
GTGACACTCTCCTGGATGTTGTTTGACGTTCTTGCCTACGGTGTGGGTATTTTTCAGCCAATTTTGTTAGAAGGGCTCGGATTCCATTCGGGTATCTCAGCCTTGCTCGGTTCCCTTGCAATTAATATGATTGGGTTTGTCGGTATGCTCCTGGCCATTGCAACGATTGAACGCGTGGGCCGTAAATGGCAGCAAATCATTGGGCTCATAGGCATGGGACTCGGTTTGTTTCTGGTTGGCGTTATGTCCGCACATGGAACCACAGGCTTGCCTGTTGTGGCGTTACTCACCGTTTTTGGACTGTACAGCCTCAGTGATAACTGGGGACCGAGTGCAACCACATATACCTCTCCTGCTGAACTCTATCCCACCTCTTTGCGGGCGGGCGGCCATGGGCTCGCTGCCATGTCAGGCAAAGTGGGTGCTGCTATCGGAACATTCTTCTTACCGTTGGTGACGCTGGCCGTAGGTGTTTCGCACCTGATGTATTTACTCGCTGCGGTGGCAGTGCTTGGGGCGCTTCTCGGAATTGTCCTGGGTATTGAGACGAAAGGCGGGCAATCATTAGAGGCAATTGAAGAGAAAATTGTTGGCAACGATCTAAGAATAGATAAGCGTGTCGCGCAAGCCGATTAATGGTGATCGGTAGCAACTCATGATGCGTGGTCGTGAGGGCATCGGTAATCATTTCTCATGGTGCCGATGCCACAAATGTCTCCAGGGAAATTTCATGTATGGAAATGCATATTTTCTGTCTATTATTACTACCATCTTACTCCTGCCTCCCCGCTGATCTGATCTTCTTCTTGCCCGCCATCAGCTATCCGTGTGTTGTTCCTCATGGCATGTGATGCATGCTTCAGCTTGCTGTTCTGCAATAGTACTGTCTACAATAGATTGGTATCCCTTTGTGTGCACGATAAGCTCTAACGTAAGGAGTAAAGGTAAAAATGACAACTACGCAAACACTACCACAGGTGCAACAGTGGACAAATCTTGCTCAGCAGTTGCGTGTTGATAGCATTCGTTGCACTACTGCGGCGGGTTCGGGGCACCCTACTTCGTCTATGTCAGCGGCAGATCTGATGTCCGTTTTGATGCTCAGTTACCTCCATTATGATTTTGATGATCCTCAGAATCCTCATAACGATCATCTCATTTTTTCCAAAGGCCATGCCTCGCCGTTGCTCTATTCCATATACAAGGCAGCTGGCGCTATCAGTGATGAGGAACTTCTGACTCTGCGTAAGTTTGGGAGCCGTCTGGAAGGCCATCCTACGCCGGTCCTCCCCTGGGTAGATGTTGCCACTGGCTCGCTTGGTCAGGGCCTGCCCATTTCGGTTGGCATCGCATTAGCTGGTCAATATGTTGACAAGCTACCCTATCGCATCTGGACGCTTCTGGGTGATAGTGAGATGGCTGAAGGCTCTATCTGGGAGAGTTTTGATCTTGCATCGTACTACAAGCTCGATAATATTGTCGGGATTCTTGACTGCAATCGTCTGGGACAGCGTGGCGAAACTGATCTTGGTTGGAATACAGCTGCCTATGCCGAGCGCGCTCAGGCCTTTGGCTGGCATCCTATTGTGATTAATGGCCACAATTATGAGGAGATCAATCGTGCCTATGCTGAAGCGCTCAAGGTGCATGGGCAGCCATCGCTGATCATTGCCAAAACGATCAAGGGCAAGGGCGTTTCGTTCCTGGAAAATAAGGATGGCTGGCATGGGAAAGCTCTGAAGCCCGATCAAGAAGCCCAGGCTTTGCAAGAACTGAATATGCCTGCTCGCAGTATGGTCTATACGGTCCAGAAGCCTGTGAGTAACAAGCCGCTGCCTGAGCCGCAGATACAACCTGTCGTGCTGCCCGCCTATGACTCGCACGATGGGGCTGCCACGCGCAAAGCATACGGTGACTCTCTCAAAGCGCTGGGTGCGGCCAATTCTGAAATCGTGGCTATGGACGGTGAAGTGAGCAATTCGACCTATGCGAACGAGTTTGCCAAAGCGTTCCCGGAACGCTACTTTGAGCAATTTATTAAAGAGCAACAACTGGTCTCTACCGCAGTCGGTATGAGTGTGCGTCATAAGATTCCTTTCGCCTCTACCTTTGCGGCGTTCTTTACGCGTGCCTATGACTTTATTCGCATGGCGGCCATTTCGCGTGCAAATATTCGCCTGGTTGGTTCGCATGCGGGCGTTTCTATCGGTGAGGATGGTCCTTCGCAGATGGCGCTGGAAGATCTTGCGATGTTTCGTGCTGTCTTTGGCAGTACGGTCCTCTATCCCTGCGATCCCAATCAGACGGCTCAGCTTACGGCCGATATGGTCAATCATGATGGTGTCGTCTATATGCGTACGACGCGTGAGCAGTTGCCCACGCTTTATTCCGCCAATGAGCCCTTCTCTGTTGGTGGCAGCAGAGTGCTCCGTCAATCCGACGCTGATCAGGCCACGATTGTCGCCGCCGGTATCACGGTGCACGAAGCTTTAAGCGCCTATGAGCAATTGCGTCAGGATGGCATTACTGTTCGTGTGATCGATGCCTATTCTGTCAAGCCGATGGATGCTGAGACGCTGATTGCGGCTGCGGAGGAGACCGGTGGCAAGATTATTACGGTGGAGGATCACTGGCCTGAGGGTGGCCTTGGTGATGCGGTGCTGGAGGTGTTCTCTGAGTACGATGGGACGCTACCTCGTGTGGTGAAGCTTGCTGTGCAGTCTATGCCTGGCTCGGGCACGGCCGCTGAGCTGCTAGAGGACGCTGGTATTAGCGCTCATCATATTGTTCAGGCAATCAAAGTACTGGTGAAATAGCCATTGTATGCTGACTGCTGTAAAAACCTCCTGGAGCGTACAATCTTCCAGGAGGTTTTTTCGTATACCTGTGTTCTCGAACAGAATTTCTCAAAGGGACTTCCTGGGTCGGGCCGAATATGATATAGTACGTGCGTCATGATCAGGTTCAGTCAGGGGGCGGGACCGCTGATGGCGTGTTTTGCTTCCCTGTCCGGAGCGGTGATCTGAGAATGTTATGCACGTATTGAGGTTGCTTGTTTTGTGGTGAAGATGCTGGTTGTTGAGAAAAGATGCAAGGAAGAGTGATGATGGAGAACACGCAGAACGAAGCGAATGAGGCGAATGAATCATTAGAATGGCGTTCGGTGCTCGACGCAGTTGTGAATGTAGATATCCGTGCTACTCTGCTCGGTTTAGAGCAATTGGGGGTGGTGGCGTACACGGATGGTGCCTGTTTGAAGAATCCGGGAGGCCCGGCTGGCTGGAGTGCCCTGCTGTGGGCGGCTGTCGATCAGGTCGATGGGAAAATCGTCACTGAGGCTACCTGCCTCGAACTCTATGGACATATTCCTCGCTCTGCCACGACGACGAATAATCGTGCCGAAATCTCGGCGGTCCTCGCTGTGTTATGTGTTGCTCCCCCGACTCTGCCCCTGAAGATTTATAGCGATAGCGAATATACAATCAAGGTCGCGCTTGGCGAATATCAGATGAAGGCCAATCCCGACCTGTGGGCGCTTTATCGCAAACTTCTCGGCTATCGCCGCCAGCCCCCAACGTTTGAGTGGGTGCGCGGTCATGCTGGACAGGTCCACAACGAGCGCGCGGATGAACTGGCTGGCATGGGCGCTTTTAATCGCGATCGTGCTGCCTATGAAAAATGGCAGGCCTCCCAGGCTCCCGAAGCCCATAACCGCTCTTCGCGCCCGACGCCAGTTACTGCTACCACAGGCGATCTGGTGGCTCTGCGCGTACGTGTGCAACGCTTGAAGACCCTCTTTGAGAGTATTGCTATTGATAGCCCTCGTGTCAGCCAGCCGGAGCGCAAGTTTGTAGAAGATATGGCACGACGCCTGCAAAAAAACAATTTCGTGCCTTCAGAAAAGCAGTATAACTGGCTCAAGGGGCTGGTCGCCAAGCATAAGGTTTAGTGTACCTGGCTATCGTTCCAGCTTTTCCCTCCATCCCGTAGAGGTATCCTTACCCTCGTAATCCCGTGGGCATCTCAGGTTGATGCCCGTGGGATGGTGGTAGATGCTCATCCGTGGCTTCCCTCGGCCCAATAGGCACCAATAGGAGATTTTGGTGAATTAATATATGAAAATGATTTCAGAAGGGGACGACGACCGAAGTTCTCTATAATAATGCCCAGGTCTGGACTCCGTAGCGCCAGAAGGGAGGAAATGTCCCCCGATGGGCATTTCCTCCCTTCCTCCTGCGATAGCTTTTAGCTGATCCTCAAAAACCTCTCAATTGTAAGGATGAATTGGTCTTTTGCGTCCATAAACAAGGGACCAGTGTCACATTTTCATCGGTTTCGTTGTGCGATGTGGTAAAATACAGCGACCTGTCTTGCTAGAAGTAGCTGATATCGTGGATACGTTATCCTAAAAAGGGAACACATATGTATCAAGATCTCGCGCAACGTTTTTCGGACTATCTACAATTGCAACATCGCCCGGTCGGTCTGGCGTTTGTCGAAGAGGTGCCCGCACAAATCCCCCATACCTCGCGCCACGTGCCCTCGGCCTGTACGTTCTGGCGATTGGGTGAAGACGGTGTGTTTTATGCCAATGCGGATGACCATCAGGAATGCCCGATCGGGATGCTCACTATGGGTTTTACCATGCCCCCTTCCGCGCAACAGCGAGCCCAGGATCTCGTGCAGACGATGGCGAGCGTCCAGTATTTCTCTCCGGCGGAAGTGAGCGCTCTCCCGGTGGTCAAACTACCACATCAGGCGATTGTCTATGGTCGTCTCGATCAGTTGCCTGTGGAACCTGATATTGTGCTTTGTATTGTCAATACGCAGCAGGCGATGCTTATCGCGGAGGCCCTCGGTCAGGTCAACTGGTTGCAGGGCGGGCAAAGTGCCTTTGGTCGTCCTACCTGCGGAGTCATTCCTCGTACACTCCAGACGGACGAAACTTCGTTGAGCTTCGGTTGTGTCGGGGCTCGCACGTACATCCAGCTCTCTCCTGCCGAACTGGTTTTGACCATTCCCGGGAAGAAGTTTGCCAGTCTGGTCGAGAAACTTCAGACGATTGTTTCCGCCAATGCTGCTCTGGCTCCGTTTCATCAACAGCAGAAAGAGCGTTTTGCTTAACCAGGATTGTGGTTGTATGGATACATCTCAAGTCGCTCACCTCTGTCGCCTGTTTGCGTTGGGGCAGCCTGTAGCGCCGCCTCAACCCGTTTCAGGCGGCCTCTTACATCATATCTGGCGTCTTCAGACGAATCGTGGCACGTTTGCTGTGAAGATGCTGAATCCGGTAATTATGCGTAAATCCGGTATGCATGAGAGTTATCGCTTGAGTGAACGGGTCGCGGCAAGACTGGCTGCTCAAGGGATTCCGGCGGTCGCCGCTCTTTCTACGGCAGATGGTCCATTGCAGATAATTGCTGATTCGACGTTTCTGGTTTATGCCTGGATCGAGGGGGAAACGTTCTCCGCTGATCCCCTCGACTCCGCACGGGCCCGTCTCATGGGCGGCATCCTGGGTAAAATCCACACTCTTCCTCTGGAGATGTCTGAACTGGCACTGCCAGAGTGGAACCATTTTGTAGACGACGATTGGGATCTGTTGACTTTCCATGCCGCCGATCAGGCCCTCTCCTGGGCGTACCCGGCACGCGCTATGATGACCCGTCTGTGTACATGGAGCCGCTGGTATGAGCAGGCCACCGCACGGTTGAACCAGCATCTGGTGATAAGCCATCGTGATCTCGACCAGAAAAATCTGATCTGGCGCGATCCCCTCTCTCCCTACCTGATCGATTGGGAAGCCGCTGGCCTGATTAATCCTGCTATGGAACTGGCTGACGTCGCTCTGGCCTGGAGCGGCCAGCGGGTGGGCGCTCCTCGTAAAGAGACGTTCTCTGCCATTGTCGATGCCTATTATGAGGCCGGAGGCACCCTCGTTTCCAGTGGCCTTGATGCGATCCATGGTGTGATGGGTATCTGGCTAGGCTGGTTGCTTTTCAATATGCGTCGTTCGCTCGGTGAAACGACCTCAAGCGAGGAGGAGCGCCAGCTGGGCGTACGTGAAACAACTGCCTCCCTGGCAATTGTGCGCAATCTTGCGGAATGTGCGGAAACCTGGGCTTCCTGGTTGGAGGCCAGACGCTGATCAACCCTATCTCAGGATGTCGTTTGCATGAGAGGAAAATTTTTATGACAACTACGCAGCCACGACGAACTGCGCAGGGCTCTCCGGATGCAATAGCGCATCCGGTGCGGAATCCAGGTATGGCGTTGGACCTGGATTGGCTTCATCAGGTGCATATCAATCGCAGCGCTGTTGAACGCCGCGCCGCCACGCTCGTGACGCGCCGCACAGTGAAGAAAGAATGGCAGGCTGCCTGGCTCCTGCGCGCCATTACCTGTATCGATCTGACCACGCTTGCCGGTGACGATACTCCTGGCAACGTCAAACGGCTCTGTGCGAAAGCGCGCCAGCCTGTGCGCCAGGAATTGCTGGATGCGATGGGCGTACCCACGCTTCAGGTGGGGGCCGTCTGCGTCTATCATAATCTCATCCCTCCGGCCATCGAAGCCTTACAGGGCAGCTCTATTCCCGTTGCGGCGGTCTCGACTGGTTTTCCGGCCGGTCAGAATCCCTTTGCGCTGAAGCTTGCGGAGATTGCTGCTTCGGTGCAGGCAGGTGCGGGCGAAATTGATATCGTGATCTCGCGTGCCCATGTGCTCACGGGAAACTGGCAGGCGCTCTATGATGAGGTGAAGGCGTTCCGTGAGGCCTGCGGTGAGGCGCATCTCAAGACGATTCTGGCCACGCACGAACTGGCAACGTTGCGCAATGTGGGGATGGCAAGCCTGGTCTGTATGATGGCTGGAGCCGATTTTATTAAAACTTCTACGGGCAAGGAGCCGGTCAATGCCACACTTCCTGTGAGTCTGGTGATGGTGCGTGCGATTCGTGACTATGTTGAACGCACTGGCTATCAGGTCGGCTTTAAGCCCGCGGGCGGTATCCGGGCAGCAAAATCGGCACTGGATTGGTTGATCCTGATGAAAGAGGAGCTGGGCGACGATTGGTTGCGTAATACGCATTTCCGCATTGGGGCCAGTGGTTTGCTCTCCGATATAGAACGCCAGTTGTCGCATTTTGTCACCGGCCACTATGCTGCGGCACATTATAATCCGCTGGTTTAGGAGATCGTCTCATGAAGGTAATGGATATATTTGCAACAATGGAATATGGTCCCGCGCCCGAGGCTGCTGCTCCTGCACTGGCCTGGCTCAAAGAGCATCAACCCTTTGGCCTGTTTATCAATAATCAATGGCAGAAGCCTGCAAGTGGACACTATCTGGAGAGCATCAGCCCGGCGAATGGTCAGGTGTTGACGCGCGTGGCTTCGGCGAATAGTGAGGATGTCAATGCTGCGGTAGCCGCTGCGCATAATGCGTTCGAGCCCTGGAGCAAGACGCCGGGGCATGTCAGAGCACGCTATCTCTACGCTCTGGCGCGCCATATTCAGAAACACGCGCGTATCCTGGCTGTTCTGGAAGCGCTCGACAATGGCAAGACCATTCGTGAGACGCGTGATATTGATATTCCTCTGGTGGCGCGCCACTTTTATTATCATGCCGGTTGGGCTCAGTTGATGGAGACCGAGTTAGCCGGATATCAGCCGGTCGGGGTCATCGGCCAGATTATCCCCTGGAATTTCCCTCTCTTGATGCTGGCCTGGAAAATTGCTCCTGCCCTGGCTATGGGGAATACGGTTGTGCTCAAACCCGCTCGCTATACGCCGCTCTCGGCGCTGAAATTTGCTGAGATTGTGCAGGAGATCGGTCTCCCTCCGGGGGTGGTCAATATCGTCACCGGAGAAGCCGGTCAGGTCGGGGAGACGCTGCTCAAACATCCTGATGTACAGAAAATTGCTTTTACCGGCTCGACTGAAGTGGGACGCGCTATACGCCGTACTACCGCTGGTTCCGGGAAAAAGCTCTCGCTTGAGCTTGGCGGCAAATCGCCGTTTATCGTTTTTGACGATGCCGATCTGGATAGCGTCGTTGAAGGCGTGGTCGACGCGATCTGGTTTAATCAGGGTCAGGTGTGTTGTGCTGGTTCGCGTCTGCTTGTGCAGGAAAATATCGCCGATCGCCTGTACCAGAAGTTGCGTGCGCGCATGGAGAAATTGCGCGTTGGCGACTCCCTGGATAAAGCCGTTGATATCGGCGCGATTGTCTCGGAGCAGCAGTTGCAGGAGATTACGCGTCTGGTCGAGCAAGGTGTTGCGGAGGGAGCACAACTCTGGCAGCCATCCTGGTCCTGTCCCAGCGAAGGCTCGTTTTTCCCGCCGACGCTCTTTACCAATGTGTCGCCTGCTGCTTCAATTGCGCAGGTCGAGATCTTTGGCCCGGTGCTTGTGGCAATGACGTTCCGTACTCCTGCTGAAGCAGTTGAACTGGCGAATAATACGCGCTATGGCCTGGCGGCGAGCATCTGGAGTGAAAATATCAATCTGGCACTCGATATCGCGCCGAAGGTGAAAGCTGGCAGTGTCTGGATCAATTGCACCAATCTCTTCGATGCATCCAGTGGCTTCGGAGGCTATCGCGAGAGTGGTTTCGGTCGTGAGGGCGGCAAAGAGGGTCTTTACGAATATCTCCGTCCTGCCTGGGAGCATGCTGTTCAGGACACAGAATCGCAAATCGTCCAATCTACGTTCCAGCCGTCCTTTCAGGAGCCCGCACTTGAAGGGCTCATTGACGATGCCGAATGGCCCGGCGATTCGCCTGATTTGACGCTACCGGCAATAGATCGTACGCCAAAGCTGTTTATTGCGGGCAAACAGGTGCGCCCAGATTCCGGCTATAGTCTGCCGGTCTCTCATGCCGGTCACGTGCTCGGCGAAGTGGGTGAGGGCAATCGTAAAGATATTCGTAACGCGGTCGAGGCGGCTCACAAGGCCAGCGCTTGGGCAAATGGTAGCGCGCATAATCGTGCTCAGATCCTGTATTATCTGGCAGAAAATCTCTCCGTTCGCGAAGAAGAGTTTGCCCGGCGTATTGTGCAGCAGACCGGCCAGACGCGAGCACAGGCTCTTGCTGAGGTGCAGACGAGCTTATCGCGTCTGTTCAGTTACGCTGCCTGGACCGATAAATTCGAGGGTGTCGTGCACCGGCCTCCCCTGCGTGGTGTGACGCTGGCACTGCCTGAGGCAATTGGCGTGCTGGGGATTGCCTGCCCGGATGCGTACCCGCTGCTCGGTTTTATCTCGCTGCTTGCGCCAGCCATTGCGATGGGCAATACTACGATCATTGTCCCCTCGCCTCGTAGTCCGCTCAGCGCCACCGACTGCTATCAGGTCTTCGAAACCTCTGATCTGCCAGCTGGCGTGGTGAATATCGTGACTGGCAACCGCGAGCAGTTGAGTCAGGTGCTCGCTGAACACGAAGATGTCGATGCGCTCTGGTATTTTGGCACAACTGAAGGCTCGCAGCGCGTCGAGTTTGCTTCTACGGCCAATATGAAGCGCACCTGGGTCAATTATGGCCGTGTGCGCAACTGGCAGGATCGCGTGCAGGGCGAAGGTCAGGAGTTCTTGCGCCAGGCCACGCAGGTGAAAAATATCTGGATACCGTATGGCGAGTAGGAGGCGTTTCAGCATTGATAATCTAACCATCCCTAAGCAAGCATGCAAAGGATGAGTTGGACAAAAGGTATCTTTCTGGGCTAGAGTACAAGGAGAGAAGCAACGTATTTTAGCCCGGGAGGATACCTTTTTTCACCACGCGTTCCCCTCACATGCCCACAGCTCTGAAGGAAATGGCGACCAATCACAGCATCACTGAGAAGCTTTTCCTATAGTATTGTCTATTGTGGACGGAATTCCTGTCCTGTGATATGTTGTCTGCGTGTCAGGATGAAGATATGCTTGACGAGGGCTAGTTGCGTCTCTACGGATAAATAATTGCTTGATGCCAGAGAACCTCTTCTCGTTTCGCTTCCAGGCAACGAGAAGAGGTTCCCTCAATCAGTCGTAAAAAAGAAAAGAGAAGATATATGAGTGTTTTGACACGACAACAGCAGCACATAACCTCCGATCCTGGCGACCTCATCTCGCCAAAGAAGCGGAAGCGAGGAGAAGCGACGGGCGATCTTGCGAAGCTTTTGCTCCGCCTCTCGATCGGAGGATTGCTTACCGGACATGGTGCACAGAAACTGTTTGGCTGGTTTGGTGGGCCCGGACTAAAGGGGACCGCAGCTCTGATGGGGATGCTGGGCCTTGAGGAGCAACCCTGGGGCACGCTCGCCGGGCTCTCTGAGTTTGGTGGTGGGGCCCTGACTTCCCTGGGACTGCTTCATCCGCTTGGACCCATTGCGACCCTGGGTGCGATGGGCGTAGCTGCGGGGAAGGTACATAAAGGGAAACCTATCTGGGCTACTGAGGGCGGTGCCGAATTATCGGTACTCTATATGGCGGCTGCGGTTGCGTTATCGCTCGATGATCCTGGCCGCTTATCGCTCGATCGCCTGTTTGGTATTCGCGTCCCGAAAGCTATTTCGTTGCTTGCTATGGCAGGCGTCGTCGCGTCGGTTGTTTTTGTTATCCAGAAAGAGCCAGCTCAGGCCGCTCCCTCCGATCAGCAGAAGCCGCAGGCGTAATACAAGCAGGACCGAGCTGAGGGAACATCGTCCCAACGCGTGTCAGCTCCCTCAACTCGGCCTGATCTATCGCCCAACCACGGAGCGCAAACGATCGACAACATCTTCCAGTTGCATGGCTGCCTGCGTGGCTGAGGTTGCGCCTGTTGCCAGTTGTTCTGTCACCTGCGTCGCCACCTTCAGCGCCGTTTCAAGCTTGACATTACTGTTCCTCTGATAGCCAGCCGCATTTTCAATATAGTGCGCTGCCAGCACAATGCGCTCTAATGCCTGGTGAATACGTACTATATCAAGCTGGTTCCACTGTCTTGTGAGCGTCAGGCTGATCTCGCTAAGACTGTGCGCCGCTATCGCAATCGCTTCTGTATAGTATTGGATGGATTGCAAGCCGACCTGGGATGAGTCTACCACCCAGATCTGTTCCGCCGCCGCATCCTGTTGACGCTGCGCCAGCGCGCCCAGGGCCTGACTATTTGTGCGTAAGAAATGCATCGAAGCGGTCACGGGTGTAGCTATCCGGCGCGCGGCGATCAGACCAACAAGGATCGCGAGCACGCCCATCGCGAGCACAACCAGACCGGTAAACAACAACTGCTGATTGGCCAGCGTTGTGGTGGTGCTGACCGGGCTGAGCACAAAGTATTTCCAGTTCAGGAGTGCATAGCTTTGCTCGACGACCTGATACATCTCGTTCTTCTCTGCTGGCTGTATCTGGAACATTGCGCTTTCCTGCGTACTCTGTAACCTGGCGGCCAGCTCATTATCGCGCAACACCGGCACATCGTTCGTCGTTCCATAGCGCTGCTCGTCACGTATGCTTTGCGCCGTTTCTGGGGACAATGGCGCTATGGCTGTGAACTGTGCATCTACGTCGTTCGTGGCGATACGGATGCCATTCTTATCGAGCAGAAACGCATAACTGCCCGACCCATTATTTCCCTTATCCCCGTTGACAATTGCCAGAATTGTGTTGAGCTTGAGCGTGGCGCGCATAAAGCCCAGGTACAATTTAGGCGGAAGAATACCGGAATCGGGACCGGAGTACATGGGGGAATAGATATCTACCGTCTCGGTATTGCTGCGCGGATCGAAATAGACGTCCGAGATGACTGTTTTTCCCGTTTTGACCGTCTGCTGATATACCGGGGGGACCAGATATTTCCCATGTGACGCTGGTGGGTGAGGATAGGCCAGACGTAGTCGCCCTTGCGTATCAAAAAGTGACCAGTTGGTATAACTTTCATCGCGCATGGCTCCTGCGATCAAGCTATAAAGAGCATGTTTCTGGCCTTCAGGATCGTCGGTCCCATACGGTTCGTGCAGATAGGTCTGTGCGGAGGGAACCTGTGTCAGCGTTTGTGTATCCAGTTGTCGCTCATTAAGATATGTCTGGATCAGTTCTACACGCGTTTTTGCATCGTTTTGCATCGTCGTATTGGCCTGTGCGATCAATGCCGGGCGCGTATACCACTCGCTAAAAATGACCGTGATTGCCAGTGGTATAATTGCTGCAAAGACCAGCCAGAGTGAGACGCGTACTGAAAGTGAGATCCCTCCTCGATAGCGAGAAGCATTCCGATCCGGTTGGTACATCGTAACATGTCCTTTGTTTGTGCTGTTACAGGCGTTCAGTAATACCAAGTTGTGCTAAATCACGTAGCAGGCGGAGAATCTCTCCTTCTCCTCGATTCATCAGGCGGCTCAGTTCTGCAATCGTACGCTGACCGTCAAGCAGCAGCAGGAGATGACGATGCATTCGTGACAGGCTTGCACGCTCTAAAAGCGAGAGCGCCTCGTCGGCTGCCTTTAGCCGTTGCGGGGCTGCCTGACCGGGCATGCTGCCAGAAGGAGATTGTGGCAGGCTAGTCTGCCCTTCTTTCTCCGCTGTACTGGAGAAGCCCATGCTCGTTTGATCTGGCAATGGTTTCGTGTTCCTTTCCATCTGCGTTGGTAGAAACGTAAAGTGACAGGGGCCCCAGGCGCTCAGTATATTCAGCGCAGTCTGTCCTGCCAGCTGACCAATGTATGCGCTGGTAATCTGCCCATAGACAAAGGTAATGCTGCCTTCTTCGCTTTTCATATTGCTATCTCGCCCGACGTATAATACTCCTGTTTTGCGTCCAAGTTGCAATACCTGAATGATATTATTCAATTGATTTGTCGCTGTGCCGTGTCTTTGGGACATGGATGATCCCTCGTAAACGACCCCTCCGTGAACAATCCCCCGTAGAGGCGCTGCTTGTCTGCGCCAGGGGAATTTTTTTGTGTTTTACCCTCTCTCAGATGTAAACGCTGTATCACCTCTGTTTAAACGATAGAAGAGGGCAAAAAATATCTGAATTTCTGGCTTTTCTCACGAAGAACATGCGATAATAAAGAAAATGCGTGCTATATCTGTCTGGAGATGCTGCTGTGCGTCTTGTAGTTGCGTATTTGACATGCTATACTGCATAAACGCGTCAGAAAACCCTTAGTTGGATTAGGGAGCTATCATTGATGGAGTTTCGAAACTCTTCTCAACCTTTGCATGCGCACACAGGTTTGAGAGGACAGGGTGATAGTGGACCACGACCTGAGCAGCTCTCAATCAATGAGCTTGCTCGCTGTTGTGCAGAAGAGACCAATAAGTTTCTCAAGCAGAGCGCTTCTAATGATCGCTTCTGCCTGGAGTTGTTTCGCCGGGCGATTGTCAAACGCGACGATGACGCCTGGGCGTGTATCTATCAGCAGTATGCCCCTCTGGTGTTGACCTGGGTCACACAGCACCAAAGTGCCGCCACGCTGTTGGGTCAGGACGGTAGCGCCCCTCTCGTGAATGCCGCCTTTGCCAAGTTTTCTCAGGCTTTGACTCCAGTAAAAATAGACAATTTTGATACGCTGGCTGCCATTTTGAAATATTTGAAGATGTGTGTGCATAGCGTCGTTGCCGACGAGGTGCGCTCACGCCAGGCACGCCAGTATGAAGAAACTCTCGATTCACTTGCACAGGAGCCTGCCAGCGATGATCCCGCAGATGATGTGGTCTCCAATCTGTCGGCTCAGGGCCTCTGGCAGATTATTCAGGAAGAGCTGAATGGGGAAGATGAGCGCGTTCTCGTCTATCTCGCCTATGTGCAAGGGATGAAGCCGAGCGAAATTACCAGTATCCATCGCCGCCTGTTTCCCTCTGTCGATGATGTCTACCGGATCAAGCGCAATGTGCTGGAACGCCTCCGCCGTAATAAGCGCTTGCAATTGCTGTTTCGCTCTTCTTATTAAAAAGACTTTCTGGATCATGGGAGGAAATGCGAAAAGGCAGCAGCCTCCCGTTTATTTGCATAGAATGGTTCAATCGGCTGCTCTTGTGAAGCCGCTATCAGCCTTGATCAGTCTGTCATCTTTTTTCATATAGAGGGAACGCTCATGGAGTGTAGTGAACCGGGCGCTATTCGCGATGAGGATTTTGCGGCTTATCTGGCCGGAAACAAGGTTCGGCCTGAGGTGGCTCAACACCTTGCGCTTTGTCAATCTTGCTCATCTCAAGTAGCAGCCTATCAACATATGGATCTTCAGCTTACCAATAAGCTCTATCGCTGGGATTGCCCTCCGAGTCAGGAGCTTGGGGAATATCAGTTGGGCCTCCTTGGCACCGTTCAGGCCAATGAGGTACGCTCGCATCTTCTCTTCTGTCTGCGCTGTACGGCAGAGGTGGCAACTCTGACGGAGTTTCTCGCAAATGATCCGCTACTGGCTGAGCCTGTTCCTGTGCCACAACCTGTAGCCGTCAATCCTGCGACCAATCATCGCCAGCCTGTGCAGGAGGCGTTGCGCACGCTCGATCAGTGGCGCGAGCATGTGGTTGAGGAGACCCGTCGCGTTGTCGCGGTTCTGTTGTCTCCGCAGCCTCGTCTGGCCTTCATGCGTGATGCATCGGCTCCGGTGGCTCACTGGCCGCGTAACTATGCCGCCGAAGATGTCAGCATCTCCGTGCAGGTGGAGCAGATGCTCCAACGCCGGGGAACGCTACAAATCGTCGGCTTCATCCGTCGCTCTGGCGCTGCTCTGGAGGCCCTGGAAGGGATGCCTGTGCGCCTGATGTCTCAGGCCGGGGTGGTCGCTACGGAGCATATTGACGATCTGGGGAACTTTGTCTTTTCTGCTGTGACTCCTGCTACCTATTCGCTGGAAGTGCAATTCCCCGAAAGTGTGGTGGTGATTGAATCTTTGCCTGTCCAACTTCAGGAATAGCTCTCGCTTGAGTCTTTTCTCAACGTTTTCAGGCAAACATCCGTCATTCATCTACCTCATCTTTGTGGCTTTTTCGCCTCTCAATCGTCTCATTTTGTAGAGGATAAATTGTACCGCCTGTCTCTCTGTCGGGGAGGCAGGTGAAAAATATGGGCTCTATTCAGGTCGTTTTTCTTCTTTTGCACGCATGGCAAGTAATCGAAGAAACGGCCTTGTATCTTTTTTGTTCTGGCTACCTCGCTCCTGGAAACGATGGCTTATGACTCCACAAGACCTTGTTGCTGCTCTTATACCGATGAAAGAAGAGCAGGGACGCCATGTGCTACAGGCACAGCTTCCCCTCTTCAGTGATGTTGCCCTTGATCGCCTGGTCTATCTGCTGAAAAAAGAGGCGGACCGCTGCTGGAATACCAATGCGCAACTCTCTTTCCAGCTTTCTGGCTATCTGCTCGCGATCGGCGATATGACGCATAGCAAGTACTACCACGCTCTGGGACTCATGGCGCGTGGCGATGCTCTGCGCCGCATGGATCAGAATCAGGCCGCTCTCCCCTTTTTCGATGCGGCAGGCGAGGAATTTCTGGAGTCATCGGATGAGGTTGGTTGGGCCAGAACACGCATCGGTCGTGTGAGCGCCTGCTTGCGCTTGAATCGCACCACTGAGGCCCTGCGCGATGCCTCGGCGGCGCACGAGATTTTTATGCGCCACAATAAGCTCCTGCGCGCCGGACAGATCGATGTCAATGCGGCTATCATTCACTATGAGCTTGGTCATTACGATGCCGCTTTACGCCTCTTCGATCGCGCTATTGAGACCTATCAGTTGCATGGCGAGGGCGTGGATCTGAACATCGCACGCGCTCGGGGGAACAAAGCGCTGACGCTGGCCGCTCAGGGGAAGTTTCGCGAGGCAAGCGCTTTACATGAGCAGGCACGTGCTACGTTCTCGGCGTATGGCGAAAAAGAAGAGATATCGGTTGCACGCGAGGAGCTCAATATTGCTGAGATCTTTGCTGCTCAGGGTCATTACAGTCAGGCGCTGTTGTTATATAACCAGAGCCGTGCGCTTTTCTTGAAGCACGATGTAGGTTTTGCCGCTGCTGAGGTGGCTCAGCTGATGTGCCTCTGCCTCATCCATCTGAATCGTGTGCGCGATGCCTCTGAACTGGCGGCGGAGACGGCGAACTTTTTTCGGGCTTTACCCGGTCAACGCCACAATCTCGCGCGTTCTCTGATGCATCAGGCCGCAGCAGCCACGCTGGAAGGCCATTTCCGTGAGGCGGAAGCACAATTGCGCGAGGCCAGTGATTTGCTGGAGGAAGATGGCTCGGTTCGTCTCGCCTCTATGGCTCGTTTACGGCGCGCCGAACTGTACTTTGCCGATGGACAGATGGAGGCCAGCGCCCAGGAAGCCCAGCATGTTGCTGATCTCTTTGCTGAGCAGGAAGATCTACCTCATCTTGCCCGCGCTACCCTCTTGCTCGCTCGCCTGGCTGATGCCACTGGCGATTATGCCACCTCTCGCGATCTCTGTATGCATGTGCTGGATATTGCTCAGGGCCAGGATCTGCCCGATTTGAAGTATTTATGCGATGATCTGCTGGGTCAACTCGCTGAACGCGAGGGTGATCTGATGCTGGCCGCTCGCTATTATGATCAGGCGGTACAGGGCATCGACGATGTGCAGAGCCGTCTGGTGATGGATGAGCGTACCAGTTTTCTGGAAAATAAGGGCGGCATCTATCAGCGTGCTATTATGCTTGCTTTAAAATGCGATGAGGTCGATCAGGCGCTGATTTATGTTGAGAAGGCCAAATCGCGTGTGCTGGGCGATTATCTGCGCAATAATATCGATATTCGTTTGCGCGCAGGCGATCGGGCGGGCGAAGCCATTCTCAAAGATCTGGAGCATTTGCGCGAGGAGCAAGCCTGGTTCAGTGCGATTGTCTATGAAGAAGATGTGCATAATCTGAGCGATACGGCGATTATGCGCATGCGCGCGATCGGACCCGTGCGCGCTCGTCGCGAAATGCAGCAGCGCGAGCGTCTGATCGAGCAGCTATTAGAGCAGATGCATTTGCGTTCTGCCGGTGATCTGGTTTCCAGGCAGCGTTCCTCCTGGACGGATAGCATTGTGACTTCGCTTGCTGGAAAACTCCCCGCCTCGACGCTCATGCTCGAATACTATTTTTCGGATAAGGATATCTGCATCTTTCAAATGACTTCTGCTGGCAATGCCGTCCAGATTGTGCCCAATGCCTATCCGAAGCTGGAGCGTCTGCTCTCTCTCTGGCGTGCCAATCTGGAGCTGGCAGCTCAGGTTGCCGGTGCTCCTGATCGGGCACAGGCGTTCTCGGGTTTGCAGGAAAATTGCCTGGGCCTGCTTCAACGCCTGTATGACCTCTTGCTTCGTCCGGTCTCCGAGGCGCTGGCGAATTGCACGCATATGGTGATTGTTCCCTATGGATCGCTCCATTATCTGCCTTTTCACTGCCTGTTCGACGGTGTCCAGTTTCTCGTCGAGCGTTTTGATATTTCCTATCTCCCCTCAGCGGCTATTCTGGACATCTGTTATCAGCGTGGGCAGCGTATTCAGGCAAAGGGTACGCGTCTGGCTGAATCGCTGGTGCTCGGCCTTTCCGATGGCGGACGCTTAACGTACGCTGTGCACGAAGCCCAGGTCGTAGCTCGTTTGCTTGGAGCCTCCAGCTTACTCAATGAGCAGGCCACGACTTCTCTTCTCTGGACGCAGGGACCGCACAGTCCGATTGTGCATATTGCCGCCCATGGTCTTTTTCGCCTCGACGCGCCCAATTTCTCGCATATCAAGCTCGCTGATCGTCAGTTGAGCGCGATCGAGGTGTTTAATCTTGATCTCTCATCCTGCTCGCTGGTGACTTTGAGTGCCTGCGAAACTGGTCGGGCTGTGGTCGGTGGCGTTGATGAGGTAATCGGCCTGGGACGCGGTTTCCTGTATGCTGGTGCTGCGTCCCTGCTGCCCACGCTCTGGAAGGTGGACGATGCCAGCAGTGCCGAACTGATGGAGATGTTCTATCAGGCGCTTTTATACGGCCAGGCCAAAGCGATCGCGCTTGCCAGTGCCCAGCGCGCTTTTATCGCTCGCGCTCGCACTTCCATCCGTCCCTATCGCGTCCATCCCTACTTCTGGGCAGCCTTTCACCTGATTGGCGACACAGGCCAGCTTTGAAAAGGCTCCCCAGGCCAGTAGGGACGCCATGAAGCCGCAGCGGAATGGCGTCCGCGAACTCGCTCGATTCCGCTCGCACCACAGACGTGGCGTGCCACCTCTTCCCACCATTTCGCTTGCATCAGAAATATATACCAGGTCGTACGTCTCTACAGGAAGATGTGCGAGCAACAGGCCGAAGTCACCTCCCATTGCTCACACAAGAGGCTATCTACTTCAGAGCTGAAGCCGCCGCGCTTCCCGATTGTGCGGAAATCGCCAGCCGAAAGTGAACGAAAGACAATATCAGGAAAAGAATTCCTATGAAAATACCGTCAGCATGGTATAACAGCGGTTGAGACGCGGCTGCGAGTCCCCATACTATGCAATAAAGACCGAAAAGGGCACTGAAACATGGTGCCAGAAATCGAAGAATACTCATGATACTCCTGCTTTCTGCTGCTGTTTGCTACCACATCCCTGTGGCAGCTTTTTCACATAAAAAAACACCGGGTCCCATCTGGTAGCGTGGTATCTGCTGTACATCTCTCTTTTACGAAATGTACATAAGATATCTCTAACCGACCAGACTTCCCGGCGCTCCTGATTTGATGTCAATAAACTTCTGTTGAAAAGTATAGCACGTGCGTGCCCTCAATGCAAACAAAAATGTCTATCTACTTGCTTCAGCCAGAGCTAGCAAATACTGCATATTTCAAGGTGTATCCTACTCTCACTGCGAAAGTTGTATCCGTTTTGTCTCTCCTGGGAGTGTTCATTAAAGGAGCCGTTGGGGATTCGTTTGAATCACATCCTTTTTGTCTGGTAGGGTGGAACAATACGTGAGTGCACTCAACTTACAGGTTCTCTTGCCGCTCTCGCTTCTGCTGTAGAGAGACGAAGCGCTCTATGCTGTCAGGCGATACTCGTAGTAAGAGATATTCGAAGAGGAGCAAATCACATGACCGAAAAAAAGAAAGATCTTGGCACTCAGGGCCAGGAAGATACGCTCAAAGGGAAAATGAAACAGGCTGCTGGTAAGGTGCAGGAGAAGACTGGTCAGGCTCTTGGGGATAAAGAGATGGAGGCCAAAGGTGATATGAAGCAGAGTGGGGGGAAAGCTCAGTCTACCATGGGCAAAGGGAAACAAAAGGTTGATAAGGCGCTCAATCCGGATAAGCCATCAAAAGCCCATAAGGTCTGATGGTCTTGTACCTGGAAGCGCAAAAGAGGGGCGTGACACTAGTCGCACGCCCCTCTTTTGTGTTGACAAATTGCTACGCAGTCGCTTTGGCTTTCTTTTTATGGGGAGCGCTTACGTAGATGTTTCGTATCATAGAGAGCGGCCCGGCCAGAAAGAGGGACAGGAGCCCGCAAACAACGATTGGCGCAGTCAGGGCAAAACCTATGAATGGTGAGAGGGCATGGCCCAGGGCGAGGAAAATGCACTGTAAAACGATGAATACAACTAACATCGCGATGGTATTGACGGTCAAGGCCGCTCGCCAGCGAACGTTCAGGCGCGATTGCTGGGCCTTCAAACGCAGGACAGCTTGCTCGCGTACGCTGTTCTGCATGACCAGCAGACGCTGCCGTTCTTCTTCCAGTTGCTTTCTCTCCTGATCAAGTGTATCGACCATCTGCTGGACTTCGCGTTTCAGATACATGGCTTCTACCAGATGTTCATCCTCTTCTTGCAGCACTTGAAGCTGAATGGTCTTCTTTACGCTTTCCAGCACCTGAGGCGTGATATTCGGCGTGAGCTCTACCGTTTTGGCTCCCTCCAGGACCATCTTACGGACCTCTTCCTGGACCGCTGCCTGGAATGTCTGCGAGAGCACCTGGTATTTTTTCTCTAACTGTTGATATTCTTCCTGCAAATGATTACGTTCCTCAGAGAGATCGCGTAAGTGTTGCTCATACTGCTCAACTTCTTGCTGATGTCCGCTATGAATGACTGCTACTTCTTGCTCATAATGGTTTTGTTGGCCTGTATACTCAGTAATCAGGCTGCGCAGCTCAACACGTAACTCATCGACTTCCTGCCGCAGGCGACGATTCTCTTCGCGCAACTGAACGGCTTGTCGCCAGGCTACACGCGCTCCTGGCGTATCAGTGGGCGTCGCGTAGGGGAGTGAACCGGTCTGTTTATGCTGCATTGTGGTATGGCGTCGCCCATTCGTTTCATTTTGCTGGCGCGATGGTTGCTTCAATGCCTCTAGAGCTTCTGTGCCAGACCCAGTATCCAATGTTTCAACCAATACGATGTTCAATTCTTCTGTGGTCTGTCCCACCTGCGTGGTATCATCTGATGATAGCATGCATCGCTCCTCTAGTATCTCAACTTTTATGCACAGGGTGAAGATGTGTTTTTGTTACACATGTACTTCATGCAATACATACAATTGCTCTCTCTATTGCAATTATGCACAGAATGTCGCAAAGATGCAAGAGCTTTTCAGCGTAATTTCTCTGGATTTCATAAATCGTGTGCCTATTGTGATAATATGTCGCTTGGGGAAAGTAATATTGGCAGATACTCAGTCTGTATCTTGCCATGTTTTTCAGGTAACGCCGGTCCCAGTGCTTGCGCCAGAAAATCATGCAAGATACGATAGTATTGAGCAGGGTTAGTTCCGTAAACTCCACAATGGACATTGCAGTCCGCAAAGTAGGTTTCTAATGGAACATGGTTGATTTTCGCTGCCGCCGCTATCGTTTGTGCATGGGAAAAGGGAATCAGTGGGTCTTGTCTGGCATGAATCAGTAAAATTGGCACGTTACATTGCTCTAATGGCGGAACGCTCTCTCCCTGGTGGGTCCATCTTTTCACCAGACGCCCTATGCTTGCAACAAACACCCGCCGTTTCAGGCGATCTTCTCTCTCTCGCCAGCGCTTGAAATTCTCTGGTGGATGGGCTACAAATCCGTAGCCAAATCGTATACGAAACAAAATCATGCTGAATACGAGCGTACTCCATGCCAGGACGGAGTACACGTGGGGATGTGGACGGAAGGCAGGCAGATAGGTCAGACTCTCTTGCTCCAGACGATAGGCAAGCAGACGGCGCAGGATATCCTCCGAACTCGCGTAAGGACTATCAGCGATGATGGCTACTACTTCTGGATGCAATGGCATCATCAGGGCCACTGCCGCCCCCATCGAGAAACCGTGCAGGATGATCTGTCCGGCCTTTGCCTCAGGTTGACGACGCGCTACTTCTATGGCTGCTTCCAGATCACGAACCTCTGCTTTGCCGCCACTTGTGGTGACGCTATCACTATTCCCATGACCCCGAAAATCGAAAAGCATGACGTTATAACCGCAGGCATAATTGAGGGTTGCGACCGAGCGGAGATGTGTACGCGAGGTGCGATATCCATGGCAGAGAATAACGGTTGGCGCGAGTTCTTCCTGTGCCCAGAACTCTCCACTCAAAATTGTTCCATCGCTGGCTGCAAACAACAGCGATCGCTGATAAGCTGGCTCAGGTTCATTGAGGGGATGAGGCACTTTCCATACAAAAACCGAATTATCCAGAACGATATGCGGATGGGAGAACTCTTCTATAAACCTGTTTGCCAATACGGCCAGACCACTGGTGACGGTCAATCCGAGTAATCCGCCACTGGTAGCCAGACCTACGACGGTCCAACGATGGTGCACGGTCATTGCTGCCTCCTTGATACTTTGGCACACATCTTCCTGACTCGATGAATCAAGGCCTCATTTGCCTGAACAGAGATAAAAGAACTATCAGAGTTGTTTTACCTCGTGCAATAGCAAATATAAGCACAATATATGTAGGCTTCAGAGGCAAACAACGTACTGCATTCTTGTGCGGCAGCACAGCTTAAATAGAGTCTGTATCTATTAGTATACCACGAACTTTTGCAAATATGCAGACACACTCGCCTTCGTTTCGCTTCTAGCCTGCCTCATGCATGCTGAGCAGACCTGAAAACGAGATTTAAGAATAGCACGAACTCTCCAAAATCTGACTTTCCCTCCCTGCTGTCCAATCTTACCTGCTTGAAGGGCGTTGCAAGTGTATTTTAAATATTGTACACTATACACTAACTCAAATGGGCAACTAATCGAAAAGAGGAATTGTTATGCATCGCCGTGTACCCAACTTTCACCCGGGGTTGATGACCGATATGTACCATCCAGATGCTGCGTATGTCTCCTGGCGTGCAGGTCGCAATGGCCTGGCTACCTTTGATCTTTACACCCGCAAAGCCCCTTTTGGTGGTGCTTATTTGCTTGTGGCTGGCCTGGAATCTGCTCTGGAGTTTGTGCAATCTTTTCGCTATACCAGCGAAGATCTCCGCTTCCTGGCCCATATTCGTGATTATGACACTGCCTTCCTTGACGAACTGGCGCAAATGCGCTTTACCGGCGAAATTTCGGCCCTGCCTGAGGGCTCTATTGCGTTCCCGAATGAGCCTATTATGCGCGTGACGGCTCCGTTCCGTGAGGCGCTTCTGCTGGAGGCGGGACTCTTGCAGGCGATTGGCCTCTCGACGCTGATTGCGACGAAGGCTTCTCGTATTGTCTATGCTGCCGAACAGGGACGCGTTCGCCGGGTCGCTGAGTTTGCGTTCCGGCGTGCGCAAGAGCCTATGACGGTGGCTCGTGCTTCGTACATTGGCGGTTGTGCCAGTACTTCTCTTCTCAATGCTGCCTATGAATATCGCCTCCCTGCTACTGGTACCGTTCCTCATGCACTCGTTGAGCTTTTCCAGAGCGAGGAGGAAGCCTTTGAGGCGACCGCTGCTGCCTACAATCGCTATACGCTTTTACTGGATACATACGATCCTCGCGTCGCCATTGAAAAGGCTATTGCCACTGCGCTTCGCTCTCAGGAGACGATGGGTCACACGCTGGCTGCGGTGCGTCTGGATAGCGGTGATATCGCGGCCGATAGTATCTATATCCGCGAACAGCTTGATAACGCCGGTTTACATGATGTGCGCATTCTGGCCAGCGGCGATCTGGATGAATGGAAGATTATGGAATTGCTGGATGCGGGCGCTCAGATTGATTCTTTCGGCATTGGGACCGCTCTTGGCTACGGCGCTGGCTCGTCCGAGCTGAATATTCCAGGCGGCGCTCTGGGCGCAGTCTATAAGCTGGTCTGGTATGTCGATGAGGCCGGGACGGAGTTTCCGAAGATGAAAGTCGCCGGCATTAAAAGTACCTGGCCGGGCAAGAAGGAGATCTATCGTCATCCCGAGTGGAAGGAAGATATTGTTCAGCTTTCACACGAACCTCGTCCTCAGAATTATCATAAGGTGCTACGCCCGGTTATGCGCAATGGCGAGATGATCCCGGGTAGCCTTCCTCCTCTCTCCGAGGTCCGTGAACTGGCCCAACAAAATCTAGGCCATCTGCCAGTATGTTATCGCTCTCTCAGTGTCGATCAACCCTATCCAGTGCATTTCAGCGACGGTCTACAGGCGTTGCGTAAACAGGCTGCTCAATTGATCGGACATGATCCCGATGACTTCTAATCGTGCACGCAAAAAAATCGGAGGCAGAGAAACAATTTCTCTGCCTCCTGTGTACTGTTTGCTACCAGATCTCTTCTAGACGTGATGAAGATCCTGGCTGAGGGCGGCCTGTACCTCCTGACGGTGACGGGCATACTCTTCTCCACCAACGGCCCCATACACGCTGTCTCTATTTTGATAGAGCAGCTCAAGCAAGCCCATCGTTTCATCCGGGCTCATCTTAACGCTGGTTCCGTTCTGGCGTCCCACTTTGTGGTACTGAAATGTGAGCATCCCATTTTCCATCCAGGCTTCATAGCCCCCGACATGGACACGATGACTGTCGTTCATGATGTGTGGTCTCCTCTTGTGTTGTAAAAAGTACTCAATTGGGTTCCCTGCTTCTCTTTCTCTGACCGGCATTGGTAGACATCTCATGAGTAGCCGCAGTGTTGTTCCTGCCGACCTCCCTCACGAGAGGAGAAGCTACGTTGCGCTTTTTCTTGAACTGTTTTTCCTACGACTCTGTAGTGCCACGCTCCATTGCTGGCGCTCAAGTAGGCGCATATACTACTATATCATGCTTTTTTTTTGATTACTATATGTTCCATCGTTTTTGCATCATGAGTTTGCGCTTCCCAGGCGGCCTGGCAAAAGAATAGCTGATCTTCACATATTTCTGATTGCAAATATAGACGCTCTCTCCATAGATATCTTCCTCCCCGCGTTGCTATTACTATCTTTCCTTTTCTGTGCCTATTTGCTGACATTGTTCGTTACAACAAACAAGATGCATAACTATTTGTAAGAAGGAAGGCATTGTATGGCTGAGCATAAGATCCAGGTCGCTACGACGCTATTTCAGCAGGTTTCATCAAATGCTACTGACGAAAGGGCGAGCCAACTACCAGTGATAAATAGGCAGATGCGCAAGCAGAAATATATTGTGATCTGGACGCCTGGTTTTATGGTGCTCTTTGGGATTGTCTGTACGCTTGGCCTCTCACTCGCCAGTGTGCTGACACAGGGCTGGTTGAATGGCTACTATCCTGGCGATGCGGTCCTGTTGGGGTATGCTCTGATCATCCTGGGACTCTTGCTCACACTGTTTCTACGCACGAAAAACCTCTGGTTGCGCCTTGCGGCCCTGTTCGGCTGTGGTTGGATCGTATTGACAAGTTGTAGCTCGCTGGTCAATATATTTCAACTCCCTAATGGTCCGATTGTGGCTCCTCATATTAATGCGGCGGCCACTTCTGCACTCCTGGGCGCTTTTGTCTGCCTCTCCCTCGATTCTGCGTATTTCGATCGCTGGGATCGCTGGTTCTTCCGCCTTGCGCCAGTGATCCTGGTCGTCAGTTTACTCGCGGCCTACGTGTTCAGCTCTTTTCAACTGATTATCCTCGAAAATACTTTTGTGGGTGTCGCGCTCTGTCTTGCTATTGCGACCTGGTGGTTACGTCTCTCATGCTGGCGTTCTCAGCCGCTCCCGGCTCTCTTATTTGGACTCGTCCCGCTCATTCAACTGCTCTTCATTATCCCTCACAGTGGCGAGGCTAACTTCTTTTATACGCAGGTGCTCTTCCTCTCTATGGTCCTGGGACTCCTCCGCGTTCTCCAGAAAGAGCGCCGTTGGGAAGCGCTGAAAAATGATCATAGCTCTTCACGCTAATGAATCCTGCGGTTGTGGAAAGTTCTGCTCTGTTTGTTAGCTCGCAAAAAAATTGTGAGCTACTACGTTGACCTGCGTACTTTTCACCATTATACTTTGAATAACAGTCGCCAGATGTATGTACTGACTAAAAATATTTATTTACGCAATGCTTCAATCCTTCGGGAATCTCTGATGTTCCAGACTCCCAGAATAAATGTTTATCTTCATGACACAGAAGGTTAAAAATAAAAACGGCAAATTGCCACTAGGTGAGGTGCAGGATGTCAACATATGACAGTCAGACAGGCCGGTTAGCTCCCCAGGTTCTCCTCCAACAACGCTATATGATTATTGGCCAGGCTGGCAGAGGCGGCATGGGGGCCGTCTATGAAGCCATGGATACGCATTTTGGTCAGCGGCGGGTCGCCATTAAAGAGATGAGTCAGGGCCATTTGAATAACCAGGAGCTCGCGAGTGCCACGGCACAATTTCAACAGGAGGCACGCTTGCTTGGCTCTCTTACACATCCTAATCTTCCCCATATCCTCGGTGCTTTTAACGAGCGTGGCCGTTCTTATCTGGTCATGGATTTTATTGATGGCAAAACGCTCCATCAAATGCTGCGTGCTCAGCCCGGGAAGCCGCTCCCACTTGAGCAGGTTATTCACTATGCCTCTCAGCTCTGTAATGTATTATCCTATCTGCATCAGCAACGTCCACCGATCATTTTTCGCGATGTGAAGCCCAGCAATGTGATGGTTACGGAAAAAGGGCATGTCTATCTGATCGATTTTGGTATCGCTCGTATTTTTACTGAGGGGAAAGAGCAGGACACTATCCAGCTTGGCTCTCCCGGCTACGCTCCCCCAGAGCAACACGGCTCTTCCCAGACCGGCCCTCGCTCCGATATCTACGGCCTCGGCGCAACACTGCACTATTGTCTCACGGGCAAGGACCCCTACTACTCTCAGGAGCATTTTACGTTTACTCCTATTCGCCAGCTGAATCCTCAGGTTCCCGTTGAGATGGAACGTCTGGTGCAACGTATGCTCTCTCTGGATATACACCAGCGCCCGGCCAACGCCAACGAGGTTCTGCAAGCCCTGCAATCACTCGGTCAACGCGCCGCCGATCATACGATTGCTATCCATGCCGATGCCGGTGCCCCTACGCTCTATCAGCCACCACAGGTGCCCGCTGCATATCCGCAACTTGTTCCTCCCCCGGCTCAGCTTGCCTCTTATCAGGCGGGACAACAAATGGCACTGGATCCCACCGTTCAACCGGCTTCCATGCTATCCTCATTCTGGAATGCACGCTTTACCACGACGTTCTTTCTGGTGGCGCTTATCAGTATTGGCGCGGCCTGGGTCGTGATGGGCTTGATAGCAATGAAGATGTTGTCTACGCCAGTCCACTATTATTATGGTTATGCCTGGTTGCTTGGTGCCTGTCTGACTGGTATTGCCAGCCTGCTTTCTTTTGTCTCTTGCTTGTGGACCAGGCAGGCCCTGGCTCGGCTTGTGTTGTTGCTCACGGGCCTGTTCACGCTTATCTCTACTGCCTGCACGCTTATCCTGGCCTTTCCAGATCTTCAGCAGGTGCTCTCCCTTCGCTATACGCTCCCGGATCTCTCATTTGTCTCACCACTCAGCCTCGCGCTTGCGGCATTCTGCTCACTTGGTTGGATGTTTCTTGCCAGCCCCTGGAGCGCGCGCATCTTCTTGCTCTTATTCTCTGCGGTCACGCTTGCCAGTACGCTTTTTGCCGCAAACACGGTCAGTACGGCAAATCCTCCCGGGCAGGAGGCCTTTTCATGGTATCTGTTTTTCCTTGCAGGCGTGATTACCTATCTGTTGAACATCACACTTGCTGCTCGCTTGAGCCATCTGGCAACGCCTTTTCCGGCGCATACTGCGGACGAGGGGGGCATTGCAAACTAACGAGACATCAGTCCCAGCATAGGCAAGATGATCGTCAATGAAGCCAGTGTATTATTGAGCAGATGCAAGAGAATACCTGGCCAGATGGAGCGTGTTCGCCAGCGCAAAAAGGCCAGCGCCAGTCCGATGAAGAAGAGCACAATAAATGAACCCACATCACCATGCGCAACGGCAAAGATCAATGCGCTCAAAACGATCGCGATCTCTCGTGGCATTCCCTTCATCAATCCCATGAACATAAAGCCGCGAAAGAAGACCTCTTCGCACACCGGGGCAATAAAGATACTGATGAAAAGCACCGTATACACCGTAATTGGAGCATGCTTGCTCATCTCATAATAGGTCTGATCATTGGTGACAAGATTGAGATGAAAGGTTGTAATCAAGCTCTGATAGATATAGTTGATCAGGAGGATGCCAATAAACAGGCCCGCTACCCAGGCTAACGATGTCCAGACGGCAAATCTACGAAAGCCTAATACGCCCAGCGTCTCTTTCGCCCGGTGCGTGACCTCGCGAAAGGGCCGACTGGCGAAATAAAGAGGACCTATCAGAAAGATACTTTGGAGCAGAACGGTGAGAATAAACGTGACCAGGGCATTTGCTGCATCCATCGATGGTGAGAGCGTCGGTATCGTTTGAGGGTTACTGCCTCCGGAGAGCGCCAGGGAAAAAATGATGCGCAGGATAAAGGTAATGAGGATCACAAGAAACGTCTGTTGCAACGTCCAGGGGACCTCTTCTACCGACGTCTGCAACGTTGGTCTCTCTAGTTTTGCCATTTTGGGATCTTTTCCTCATTTCTACTCAACTGATCTCGTCTATAGCGCATCATAGCATATTTTTACAAGCGAGGGGAATAGCATGGCGAGCCCGGATGTTCTCTAGAGAAAGGCAATTATGTTCTGCCTGGAGGAAGGGCGCATGCGTATAGTATGCGATAATGCAAGAGTTTACGCATTTACGACTACTAGTATACCATGCTCCGCCTCTTTTTGTCTGTAGTGATGCTCCTATTCTTCTCAGGAAGATATGGTATACTACCTTCAATGTTTTACGTTCAGACAACCAAGTTCATTATTACATTAGGAAGGAAACCTTGTTGGCAGGCACTATTGAAACCGATCCATCTGAAAATTCAAACTGGCGCAAGCACAAAAACGCCTGCCCATTCTATCGGGAGCGCTGGTTCCCCTGTAACGATGTCTCAGGTGAGCCGATGTATCAGGTTTTTTGTTTGAAAAATACGCCTCCCGTGACGGCAGAAGAACAAGAAAAGTGCTTTCGCAGTAAAACAAAGTGCTGGCGTCTGGCTGGTCGCAAGCAATCAGCCGCTTCTGAGCCTGTATCCACTCCAGAAGAAGCATCAACTTCTTTCCGCTAAGGAGCTCATCTCACCCTTCCCAGCTCTTCATTCCTGGCCTGGTACGGCCTTTATACGCCTCATTTCTACTGTTTTCGCTGTATGGCTACTTGCTTATACCAGGGGGAATCTGTCCCTTTTCAGCACACAAAAAAGCAAGCGATCATGATATCTCTGATCGCTTGCTTTTTTGTGTTAGCGTTGCGCTCAGGCCTCACGCTCGCTGGAATTATAAATATACTGTCCCAGGGCAACCTCATACGAGAAGAGTTCTTCTTCTTTAAAGAAGCGCGGCACTTCTGCCTTTGCTGTCTCCAGGGAGTCCGAGCAGTGAATCAGGTTGGCCTGCGTGCTCATGGCAAACTCTCCGCGAATGGTGCCCGGGGCCGCGTCGCGTGCCTTGGTGATGCCGACCAGTGCGCGCACGGTGTTGACTGCGTCTACACCCTCCAGCGTAATCGCTACGACGGGCGTGAGCTGCATGAACGTTTTGACTTCCCCAAAAAATGAGCGTCCTACAAGATGGCTGTAATGCTCGTTCAACAGCTCATCGGTCAAACGCATGAATTTTAAACCGACTACTTTGAGCCCTTTGCGCTCCAGACGAGTAAGAATCTCGCCAATCAAGTTACGCTGGACTGCATCTGGTTTCAGTAATACAAGTGTACGTTCCATAGAATGTAATTTCTGCCTTTCTCAAGGGAGGTGTTGTCTATAATCAGCTTCGGCTGGCAAATGCAGATCGCATTTGCACCCCACTGATTATATGTATTTCTTTCACAAAGCGCAAATTCTTTGTGGTAATTACGTGCCTGTTGCCTTCAATCTTTATCTAACACACATGAGAGGATGCCAGCAAAGGGGGGGAAGTCTTTCCTCCCTTTTGCTGTTTGTTTGCTTAGTAACTTGCCACAAGTTGCAAGAGCTGTCGGCAGGCTTTTTTCATTTCCAGGCGCACACGTCCGAGGTTCCCTTTGCCCACGGTCGATACCACCAGGATCAGGTCACCCGCCTCTTCCATCTGGATGGTACCTTTCTTCGTCTCGATTATGACGTGGCTGGATTCTCCATTGTTAATCTGCGCAGTGAAACTACTGATTGAGCCAAATGCGGCGGCGGACATTGCGCCAATCACTTCCTCATCCTCAGTATGTAGTATTCCAGAGACGATTAGACCGTCCTTCCCCACAAGAATTGCATCGTAAATTTCTTCCAGATCAGTCAATCGTTGTAGAATAGTTTCCACGCCATAACTCCTTTATTCCTCAGGCCCTGGCGCCAGGTGTCTCACTCATATGGCGCATAATGCCTGCCATATCTGTTACATTTTTGTGCTACTCTATTGTCGATCAAGCCTTCTTTTTGGCTATTGTCAGCGCTTTGTTGTACGCTTCCATCGCCTGCAAGTATTCTCCCTGCCGCATGTACGCATCCCCCAGCACGCGATAGCCCGCGGCGTATTTGGGGGCGAGCTTTAACAGCGCTCTTACATTGCTGATTACTTCTCCTAGCAGGTCCGGTGAGTTGCGGATGATGATCCGATACTCTTGCATCGCTTCATCATAATCTCCTACGAGCTGATGCTGATATCCTGTGACTAGTCGTTCCTGGTTACTCGCACCTTGCTCGCTCCCTCTACTGGCCACATTGCGCTCTCCCGTACGCCCTCGTACATACGGAGCATTTGCCTGCTCTTTCTGATCTCTCGCATTCCCTGCTCGCTGCTGCATCGGCTGGAGGCGAATTGCCGGACGTTTCATGGTTGTCTCTAATTCGCTATCCAGCAATGGATCGATATGCATCATCGGCGCACGCGTTGCCTCCGCTGGTACCGGGGTTGGCCGGAAATTTAAGCCAGCGACGGACTCATCTCTCGTCGGAGATTCTGAGGGCCGCCTGGTATTGTTTGCTGAACGCGTGCTTGGTGTCGCATTATAGACAGCTGGCTGCGTTGCCGGTGTCGCATTGTACGGCTGTACGGCTGGCGTAGGATTATAGGCAGCAGGCTGCGTTGATGGCGTGGCATTATAGGCAGCAGGCTGCGTTGCCGGTGTACTATTATACGCTGCGGGTTGCGAGGCAGGTGTAGTATAAGCCGCAGGTTGTACCGGCTGCGCTGTAGTATAAGCGGGTTGCACAACTGGAGTACTACTATAAGCCGCAGGTTGCGAGGCTGGCGTAGTCGTATAAGCAGGCTGCGCGGGCATTCTCTGCCATACCGTGTCTGGCGTAGCAGGCATAACTGGCGGCTCCTGTTTTGCCGGTTTTGTTTCTTCCGTTTCTACTGGCAAGGGTGTGGGCACCGTTGACATCGCAGCAGCCCAGGTGGGCATTTCTTGCATCCAACTCTCTTCAGCCATACTGACGGGCTGGTTCTCTCTCGCCTGGGCGGAAAAGCCTCCCAGCTCCGCCAGTGCGGACGAGAGCGAAGGCTCTGCCTCTCCTTGCTGTTTCTTCTCTTCTGCTATCGTCAATGGCGTTGTTTGCTCTGCTACGCCAGCTTGCTCGGTTGCCTGCGCGAGGGACGAGAGGCTGTTTGGTTCCAGTGGCACAAATCCCTGTGCCATCAGGCCCTGTTCCAGTTCTCTCAATGTGGTCAATAATGGATCATCAGACTGATCAAGCGATGGTAACGCCGCCTCATCCATTGACTGCATCCAGTTAGTGTCTCTACCATAGGGCGTGACATTGCTGGTCCAATCCGGTTCGGCGGTCGTCCCAAATGGGGTTTCCCAGTTGTACTCTTTTCCTTCCGCAACGGGGGGCGCGTTTTCCTGGACTGATGCGCCATTCTGTTTTGGCTCAGCTTCTTGCTGCAAGGCGTCCATCCAGGAAGGCTCTCCTGCCTGCTGTAAAGAGGATAACCATGCTGGCTCGGAAGATTGCCGTAGAGCATCTATCCAGGATGGGTCCTGCTGTTCTTGCGCAGCCGGTTGCAATGCACTCATCCAGGAAGGCCCTTCGTCTGGTGGCACTATGCTATTCTCTTCCGCTTGCATTTCGGGCGTCTGATTTAACATGTCTCTCCATGACGAATCGTCCTCGATTGGGGTGGACGAGGACCATGGACCCTCCTGCTGAGGTTGCGAAGACCATGAGTCTTCCTGCTGAGGTTGCGAGGACCATGAATCTTGTTGAGGCGGCGTTGAAAGCGCTGGTGCTGCGGCTTCTGGCACACCTGGAGCCTCTTTCTCATGCTCTGCCTCCTCTTCCTCCCCCTCTAATTCTGTGGCCCCCAGCGAACGTAGCCATGCTGGCCCAAAGAAAGAATCTTCATCGTCGGTCGCCTCTTCGGACGGTTCAGGCGCAGGCTTGCTATCTTCCTTCCTGGTGGGCGTCACTTTGGGACTGTCGGTCCTGGTGGGCGTCACTTGGGGATTGTCGATTTCTGGCGCAACAGGCGAAGCGGCGGATGCTGTGGGCGTTTGCGGCTGATTGTTCTGTTGCCAGGGCATGGACCAGCTCGGTTGTGCGGGGGAAGCCTCTCTCGGCGTATCAACGATAGCTTCTGCCATCTGGTTCTGCCAATCTGACTGGCTGAGGGTGGCCTCGTTGAGTGCGCCACTCTTTCTCCGTTCTGGCTGACTGAGGGCTGTCATCCAGGAGGGCGCTGCTGGCTCTGCGCCTTTTATCGGCTCTGGCAGCACAATTTTTGGTGCCGCACTCTCTTCTCTATTCGGCAGCTGTGTCTCATCGCGACCAGTGCTCGTTTGTAAATATTGATCCAGTGTTGCCCAGATCTCTGGTGACAATGATGATATGCTTCCGCCTTCGGCATTGACTTTGCTCAGTACATCCTGCAATGTTTCCCATGGCTCAGATTGAGCTTCGGGATATTCCATGGCCGCTTCCTCCTGCCGATCGGATCTATTCCAGCCGTTTCCTTCCGGCTGCATCTCTGTTCTCTGCACACTCTGTGCCGCCGGTTTCTCCTCCAATTGAGGGATCGATCGTTCTTCGGACATGCCTGCGACGAATTCCGACCAGGGCAACGCATTTGCCTCTTGGTTCTCGGGCCAGATAGGTAATGCCGGAGGATCCAGTGGCACTTCTGGCATCGCTCGATTTATTTCGTTGCTGCTATTCCCCTGCCAGTGCTGCAAGCTTTCCCAGGTTGAGGAAGACGATGACTCACTTGTCGTTATGTTCGCACTCAGCCCCGCGATCTCTCCTGGCGCTGGCAGTGCGTTCTTGCTCGCCTCTATCAAAGGCGTGAGTGTAACAGGAGGCTTTTTCAAGAGGTCGAGAAATGGCTCTGCTGGCTGGCTGGCAAATAAATCGGAGAAGAGATCATGAGCCATTAAAAGATCTGGATCGAGGCTCTCGACGCGCCGTATAAGATCCTGGGCCTGGGTCTTGCTTTTTAAGGAGGTCACATAGGCCAGGAGCAACAACGCTTTTTCACAACCCGGTACATCTTGCAAGATCTGCGCCGCAAGTTGCTCTACCCGTTCGTATAGCCCCTCGCGCCAGTAGGTCTCTAACAATCCCGTACGCGCATCTAAACGCTCAGGGGTGCTGGCCAGCACCGCTTCCCATTCCTGGATCGCCTGCGTGAGAAGATCACCTCGCATGTACAGCCTCGCCAGTCCTGCACGCGACAACATGAAACCTTGCTGCCCTGTTTTCTGGCTCAGTTTGTTGAATTCCTGACGGATTTTACTGTTACCGCGACTTAATTCGTATGCTTGCTGATAGCAATCTAGCGAAGTATCATAATCCCCTTGACGCTCACTGATGAGGGCACGATCACAGTAGGCGATGACGTTTTCCGGGTCATTCGTCAATACCCAGTCAAATGCCTGTTGCGCCTCTTTCATGGCCTCTTTCGCGAGGTAAATCTCTCCTAATAGGCGCTGTGCCTCTAGCGACTCGGGAAACTGAGCTAGGATATGTTGACAATTCGACTCAGCGTTATCCATACGACCTTTACTGATCGCGTCTTCCGTTTCTTGTAGATAGTCGCGAAGCGTTTTTTGTGCACTTTGTGTCATAGAACCTGATCTCCTCTCCCGCTTTATGCTCCTGTCACTAATTGCTCAAAGTATCCTGCTCGGCGTGGATCATCGGGGCCGATGATCGCTAAACGCCGCCATTCAGGCGCAAAGCAGGCCTGTGCCACACGCTGGATATCCTGGGCTGTCACGGCATTGACATGCGCTACTACTTCATCAATGCTGAGCACATGCTTGTGTAAACATTCCTGGCTTCCTAACCACGATGCTACCTGCTGCGTCCCTTCCAATCCTAATACCAATCCTCCTCGCAGGTACGCTTTCGTCCGCTCTAATTCGTCCATGGGCACCAGGGTTTCAGATAATTGTGTCAATTCTTTTATGATCGCACGTATGGTTCCACTTGTGTTGCTTGGATCAACGCCTGCACTTACCACCAGACTTCCTGTTTCGTAATAACTGTTGAAATAACTGCCTATATCATAGGCCAGACCCTGCTCCTCTCGCACGGACTGAAAGAGACGCGAACTCATGCCATCTCCCAGTAATGCGTTGATTAGCAAGAGAGGATAATAGTCTGCTGAGGCTGATGCGGTCCCTAATGTTGCCAGGCTGATGTTCGTTTGCTCGGTCGCTTTTTTTATCATGCGCACAGAAGGAGCCACACGTGGCGGTAAACTCTCTGTCCAGGCAGGCATCTCTCCTGCTTCCCAATCCCCAAACTGTTTTTCCACAAGCTGACGCACCTGCTGGTGGTCAATGTTTCCTGCAATGCTTAATACAAGCGCGTTCGGGCGATAGTAGGTGTCCAGATACGCAAGCAATTCCTGACGTTGTATGCGCGACACGGTTTCGAGCGTCCCTGCGTCATCTCTTCCTAGAGGTAGACCTGGCCACATTGCCTCGTCTATTAAGAGGTTGACCCACTCCTGGGGATCATCCTGGGTTGCACTCAACTCTTCTATGATAACTCCACGCTCTTTCTCGATTTCATTCAGCTCAAAAAGCGGGTTGCGAATCATATCTGTGAGCACGTCCAGTACAATAGGGAGATCATCTCCCGGCACGCGAGCAGTATAACTGGTAAGCTCTTTTCCTGTACTGCCATTAAATACCCCCCCAACCCCTTCAATCGCCTCTGAGATTAGGCGCGCTGTTGGATAACGCCTGGACCCCTTGAAGAGCATATGCTCGATAAAGTGTGATATGCCAGCAATATGGTTCTGCTCAAAGCGCGATCCCACGGCAAAAAAAAAGGCAATACTGGCAGAACGCACTCCTGGCATCTGAGTCGTTAGCAGGCGCAACCCATTGGGCAACGTAGTTCGCTCGTAGTTCATATGAGTAGTTGGCGCACCTGATCTGTTTTGTCTTTAACGACAGAGGGCACCCATTCTCCTTAATAAATTCCTGAGTAGATTTCTGATAAAAAGTTCTTTGTATACAGCTACCAACAGTCAAATCTGCTTTTCCTACATACAGATTATAGCGTACCTCGCCGTATTATAAACATTTTCACGCACAGTCGCAACAAAAATCGTCGCCCACTGCCCTATACGTAGCCAATTTGGGTGATGCAGAGGAGGATATCGTGGTGGAAAAGCTGAGGGCGATAGATTCATCGCCCCTCACTTTTTGCTTTTTTACAGGCCAATATCGTCGACGAGCTTTCCCAATCCCCCCAACATGCCATCGTTTTCCCGATGATGGTGGCGGTGATGGCGGCGCTCTCCATAGCCCATGTCGTCTTCAACCCGTCCCTCTATCGAATTTTCCAGCCCGTTGAGTAAAAATTCACCTCCAAGGACTGCGGCTGCTCCCCCCAACGCTCCCATTGCATATTTCCCTGCATTTCCCTGCAAAAATCCGCCTCCTTGCTGCCCCGGCTGCCCCGGCATGGCCATGTTGGCTGGTGTGGGAACGATGTTCAGCAAGCTTGTCTGGCAACTTCGACAGTTTGGGCTCCCTACAGGTGCCATTGCCATACAGGTCGGACAGCGCAGGACCATCGGCCCCTGTCCCATCATGGGTTGCATCTGATAGCCCCCCTGGTTGGGATACATTGGCTGTTGTGGTGGGTATTGTGGCTGCTGCCCTCCGTAGACTTGAGGATTTTGCTGCTGATATGGTTGCTGATAGGGCTGTCCAGCTGGCGGCTGTTGATATGCCGGGGCAGGACCTCCGGTAAGCGATGTTCCACATCCTCCACAAAATTTCATGTTGGGGGCGTTCTGCTGTCCACAGCTATTACAGTAATGGCCAGATGTTGCCACGATTGGCGCATGCATATCATGACCACAGTTGGTGCAAAAATCGCTTGCCATGGCTACCTGGGTCTGGCAGGTTGGACACGCCCTGGTTGCTGGTATTGATGCCGGGGCCATTCGTGCTTGCAACGCTGCGCCGCAGTGCATACAAAATGCTGCTCCGGGGTTGATTTCATTCTCACATTGTGGGCAGGTTGCACTCTGCCGCTGACGTGGACTGGCTGTTTGTACGGTGTGACCACAGCTTGAACAAAACTTTTTTCCGGTGACATCCGCACCACAGGAAGTACAGCTTATCATGGATTCTCCCCTCGTAGGGCATAAAAACGTACTTTTTGTCTCATCTCATTAAACGAAAGTGTAGCATAATTTTTCAAACGAGTCGAGTAAATTCTTGCGAAAAGACATATACTCTTCTTCTACTCTCTACTCTCTACTCGGCCAGCAGATCCGCCAGTTGTGCTTCAATGGTGGCTGCTGAGGGAAAGAAGGCACTCTCCTCGGGTCCGTTGTATGGAGCGGCTGGAGCTGGCACGGCGGCGATAAACTTCGGTGTGCTATCCAGGTCATAAAAACAGTGTTCGACGACCCACGAATGGATGTGCCTGCCAAAGCTGTTCAAATCGGCCTCTTCTGTGACGACGATGACGCGATTTGCTTCTTTGACTGCTGCTCTGACTGCCTCTTCGTCGAACGGCATGAGTGTTCTCAGATCGACGATTTCTAACGCTCCTCCCACTCTTTTGATGGTATTCGCCACTGCGGTACAGGCCTCCAGGACCATGGTTCCCCAGGCGATAATCGTCGCTCGACTCGCTCCCTTGCCGATCTTTAAACGCCGCGCTTTTCCTATTGGTAAGGTGTAATATCCTTCCGGTACGTTCCAGTATTCGGCCATGGCGGCGATCTGGTTCCCTTCGGCGTCCTTTGGTGGCTCGGAACGATATAATCGGCCTCGCTCGAGAAAGGCTACGGGCGATTGCGCACGTGCAGCTTCCAATAGTAATCCTTTGGCGTCAAATGGGGTTGCCGGACAGATCGTCATCATACCAGGTACGCTGGTAAACCATTGCTCGCCTGCATTGGAGTGCCCATAGGCTCCTCCTCCAGCGGTACTACTGGAGATCGGCCCGCCTCCTCCACTCCCTGACTTGGTTCGTATGAGCATGGGGGCGGTCCAGTCTCCGTAACTCTGATAGGAGACTCTCGCCGCCAGACGAATTGCCTGCGTTGCCGATTGATGATAGTCTACAAATTGCAGTTCGGCACAACGCGCTTTGCCATCGTGCATGCCCGCCCCTACGACTGTTCCTACAATTAAATGTTCGTTGAGCGGACTATTGATGGCCTGCTCGTGTGCCTGATTTACCAGGGTTGCGGTGGCTCCGAAAACTCCGCCCTTCGCGCTACCAACGTCCTGTCCATACACGAAGAAGTCGGGATCTCTCTGGGCAAGCTCCATCAATGCTTCGTTGATGGCTCCTAACATGGTGCTTGGCCGCTTTACTCCTCGCGGGGTGTTCTCCCTCCATTGTGGGACGTACATGACATGGTGCATAACCCGCTCTGGCGCTGGTTCCGGCTCTTTTAGTACTTCTTGCTCGATTTGCTCAAGATGCGTGCGTATCTCTCTACGTATACGATCTATATCTGCTTCTTGTAAATATTCGTGCTCTATAAGCCAGCGCCCAAAGTTCTTGACCGGATCTTTTGTGGCCGCTGTCCGGGCAATCTCTTCTTTGCTGCGGTAGGATTTGATGTCTGTACTGCTGGAATGGGGGTCCAGCAGGCCCAGACGCAGGTGCATCAGCGCGGGCCCCTGCCCACTGCGGATATGTTCTGCCATGTGACTGGTGACTTCATACATGCTCATGACGTCTGTGCCGTCGACCTCTTCTGCGTAGATGCCCGAGGCCGTTGCCATATCTACCAGCGATCCTGCCCATTGTTTTGATGATGGGGTGGTGATGGCCCAACCATTGTCTTCTACTACGATCAATACTGGCAATTGATGTATTGATGCCTGGCGCACTATCACATGAAAATCGTTGGTTGCTGCGCCTCCATCACCAACGGTAAATAAGATAAGTTCTGAACTTTTCTGTCTTTTGAGCGCGAAGCCCACACCGCCCGCAAAGGATGCCAGTCCGCCCACCTCGCTCATTCCCGGCAAAATACGGTGGGTGCGACTGCTATAGTGGGATGGCATGTTACGCCCTGCACACATTGGCCCGGTGATACGCGAATATGCCTCACGCAATGGACCGTACAGGTCGCCGGTTCGCTGCAACCATGCTCCAAGATCTCGATAATAGAGCGCCAGCCAGTCGTCATTGTTGAGCGCTGCAACGACTGCTGCCATACTTTCATGCCCTGCACAACCGATATAGAAAGGATATTTTCCCTGCGTTTTTCGCGTTTTTAACAGATCATTCGTCACACGTGCTGTGACCATTGTACGGTAGAGCGCTATCACGTCTGGCGACGTTGCCAGACTGGCTGTTTCCGTAGCCTGTGTATTGACTGTCATGCTATTCGCCTCCCTTTGTCGACATTGACGTTCTCGGCATCGTTGGTGCTTCTTTCGACCAGTTTTTAAAATATCGCTATTCAATTATAAAATTGCGCTTCGTGAAAAGCAATAATTACGTATTTTCTCTCTTGTGTAGTTGCATCCATCCTCCCTGGCAACGTATAATGTCTTTCGGTCACGCTAGAATGAAGATGCGTGACTCGTGACGAATCACTATCTGGCTCCCTACCCGTTTGTGGGTACTGAAATTAGAGGGTAGGCAATGTGCATGAATTGTGTATGTCGATGAAGATGACTACCTCATCTACAACTTTGATACAGGATCTTTATGCTCGTATGCTTCTGACTCGCCTTGTCGATGAGTGTGCCTGGCATCTTCACACGCAAGGGCATATTCAGTTTGTTGCCAGTTGCCGTGGTCATGAGGCGGCTCAGGTGGCCTCCGCTCTTTGTATTGCGGTTGGTAAGGATTTCACTCTTCCTTATTATCGCGATCTCGGGGTCGTTCTTACGATTGGCATGACTCCTCATGAAGTTCTACGTACCTATCTTCATCTCTCTTCAACTGAGCCGTGTTCGGGCTCTCAGCCTCCTTTGTTGCACTGGGGCTACCATAAACATAATATGGTCACTGGTCCGGCTCCGGTGGCGACGCAAATTCTACATGCGGCGGGCATTGCTTTCGCCTGCAAATTGCGCAAAACGGACGCGGTCACGGTCGCGTATTGCGATGATAGCGCAACTGCTGAAGCCGATTTTCTGGAAGGGGTCCGTTTTGCAGCCCTGCATCAACTCCCGATGATTATTATTTGCGAACAGGATTGCCCCGCTAATCCTCTTTCCTCTCCCTCTCCTCTCAGGCAAATCTCGTCGTTGGAGCTACCGGAGGGCCTGACAATACAGCAGGTTGATGGCTCCGATTTTCTTGCGGTGTACGAGGCGATGTCTGCGGCAATGGCGCATGCACGCACTGGCCGAGGTCCTTTGCTTCTAGAACTCTTTGTGACACGTTCTCTCCCCCCTTCTTCGTCGGAAAAAGACGCTGAACTGTCGGAGCTTGAGGCTGATCCCTTGCTACGCTGTGTGGAGTATATGCGGCGCAATGGTCTCTGGGATGAGGCCTGGGCACATCAATTGCAGGATCGTCTCGCTACTGAGGTCGCATCTGCCCTGCAAGATGCACTGCGCGAATCCTCTCCTGATATACAATCGGCCTGATGGTCCTTCCCACCCTCGAAGAAAGGTAGAGGTAGGGGTCGGCTTGATGCCGACCCGCGTTTCTTGATGCCGACCCGCGTTTCTTGATGCCGACCCGCGTTTCTTGATGCCGACCCGCGTTTCTTGATGCCGACCCGCGTTTCCCCTATGTGGGCTTCATTCCTTACGCCGATCCGCGTCCCCCACTGGCTATCTCGAATACTGTGTTACTTACCCTAACAACTCTTCCATCTGTGCAAGATGGGATTCGAAGAGTTGGAAGGCCAATCGCACTGGTTCTGGCGAGGTCATATCGACGCCAGCCTTCTTGAGCAGGTCAATACTATAGTCTGAAGAGCCGGAACTGAGGAACTTCAGATAGCGTTCGACTGCGGGCTGCCCTTCGTGCAGAATCTGCTGCACGAGCGCAGATGCGGCGGAGATGCCGGTTGCGTATTGATAGACATAGAAGTTGTAGTAAAAATGGGGAATGCGCCCCCATTCGATGCCGATCAAATCATCAATGGCTGTCTCTGCACCGTAGTATTTTTGATTCAGGCCACTGTACATCTCTGAGAGCGAATCTGCGGTCAGCGATCCACCCTGCTCCGCCATCCGGTGAATCTGTTGCTCGAATTCCGCAAACATTGTCTGACGGAATAGCGTGCCGCGAATATCTTCCAGCGAGTGGTTGAGAATGGCCAGGCGCACTTCTTTATTTGTGGTGTTCTTCAACAGATACTCGGTGAGGAGACCTTCATTGAGCGTTGAAGCCACTTCAGCGACAAATATGGTGTAGTCTCCATACTGATAGGGCTGGTTGGTGCGCGTATAGTGCGAATGCATGGAATGGCCGAGCTCATGGGCCAGGGTGTACATACTATCGCGCTTATTCTGGAAATTGAGCAGGATGTAGGGATGGGTCCCATATGCGCCACCACTATAGGCCCCACCGCGCTTGCCCGGTGTCTCATAGACATCAATCCAGCGCTGCGTAAATGCCTGTTTTAAGGTGTTGACATAGTTCTTGCCCAGGGGCGCCAGGGCGGCTATGACTGTCTCGCTGGCCTCCTCATAGCTGAGCTCGTCGGTCGTCTCTTTGACGATCGGTACGTAGAGATCGTACATGTGCAGCTCGTCGAGCTGCAAAATCCGTTTGCGCAGTTTCATATAACGATTGAGGAGCGGAATGTGCTCACTGACGGTCTCTATGAGGTTATCGTAGACGCTGACCGGGATGTTATAGCGCGCCAGAGCTCGCTCGCGCGCGGTGGTGTAATTGCGCTGACGCGTATAAAAGATGTCGGCCTTTACCTGTGCGCCCAGCGTGGCGGCAAGGGTATTGCGCTGCTTGAAGAATGCGTTATGCAGTGCCTCAAATGCGTCTTTACGCACACGACGATCGGTGCTGCGGATATAGTTGAGGTAGTTGCCCTGCGTCAGCTCAATCTCTTCTCCCTCTTCATTCTTAATGGCGGGCAGTTTGAGGTCGGCATTATCGATCATGGTAAAGATGCTATCGGGGGCATCGGTAATCTCGCCTGCCGCCGCCAGCACTGCTTCGACCTCTGCTGAGCGGATATGGGGCCGTTTGCGATTAAGATCATCCAGCTGTTGTTTGTATAAGTTCAGACCCGGCGTATCGCGCAAGAATTGTTCGAGGCGCTCCTGCTCAAGTGCCAGGATCTCTGGTTCTATATAAGAGGCAACGGTAGATGCGCGTACCAGCAATTGCATCGCACGATCTGCCATGCCGAGGTATTTGCTGTTGGTGGTGTCCTCGTCTTTATGCATAGAGGCATAGACATAGAGGCGTTCAAGCTGCTCAAACAGCTCATCTCGTTTATTCAGGACTGCCAGAAACGCCTCACCGCTCTGGGACAAAGAGCCTTTGAGCTGCTCAAGTTCTGGTAAGCGGCTCTGTAGGGACTGAAAATTGTTTTCCCAGATCTCGTCCTGCGAAAAAATGTTGTGAAGATCCCAGGTGAACTCTGCTGGAATCTCTGTACGTTTTTTGTACGTTTGCACGGCTATTATTACCTTTCCAATGAAGCACATGAGACAGAGAGGTGTCCACTATTTTTTCATCATACCACGTCTACGCCAGACAGAAAAAAGGCAGGAGGCGATGTCTATTGTGCTGCTTCAAACCTGTACAAGAGAAAAGACATTTAGGAACCTGTCACTGGTATAAGACCTTCATGTCAGGGAGACACCACGCATCATGAAAACGTCGTTTTTAGAAGAGAAGATAAGAGAGCAAGCATAGCTCTCTTATCTTCAGATGGCCCGGGGATGCGGTTCGCCTACTCTTCGAGGAGAAGGTCGTCGCGGTCACCCCATTTCTCGAGAAAACGATAGAAATTGCGCTTATGCTGGCGCGTGCGCTCTGCATCGCTCAAGTCCGCTTCCGCGCTGGAAGGATGGCTGATGAGGGGCAGATCGGGCGTACGGCGGGCCTGCACTCCCAGCTCACGAAGCGCAAAGTTGAAATCGATATCCATAAAATGAGCGTAACGGAAACGTTCGTCGAAGAGTCCTGCTTCGCTGAGCAGACTGCGCTTGCATGCCAGGCAGAAGCCTGCTATCGCTTCAACTTCACTGCGCTCGCTCTCTTCGAAGTGGCGCAGATCATCTGTGAGCAGGCCGCAGGGACCAGCCAATCCAACGTCGTCTGAGGCCAATGCTTTGGCCAGTGGCGTAAAGATATCTCCGCTGAGTTCTACGTTGCTATCGAGAAGAAGGATGTAACGGCCCTGACTTTGTTGCAGGCCGAGGTTGCGAGCCTCTGCGATACCCATCATGCGCGTGGCGCGCAGCACGCGAATACGCGCATCCTGCTTTTTGCGCTCCTCAATCCAGGGATCAGCCTCATCTCGCGAGGCGTTATCTACTACGACAATTTCGAAGGTATGTGAACCGGCAAAACGTAAAATGCTCTCGATACAGCGACGCAGTTCGTCCTGGTTGTTTCGCGCCAGCAAATTGACCGAAAACGTGCAGGTATCTGGCTCATCCAAGAGCGAGGGCAAATCACGTGCGGTACGATAGATCGTATGATCGACTTCAATGCTGGGAAGAATGACCAGATGTGCGCCGTGGGGATTATCTTTAACAAGATATCCAGCTTGCTCAATACGCTGCTTTAACTGGTCTGCACGGTCGTAATGACCACGTCGGCGGAGCAGGTCGCGTTCCTGTGAGAGGGCTAGAATATCTGCTGGAATGCCAGGTCGATATGGACGGGTGGACATACTCTTTATCCTTCCTTACTACGTAAGAAATACGCTGAGAACAAAACTCCTGAGCTTCTAACAGGGAGAGAGGGCGCGGCAACAGACATGTTGCAACGTCAATGGTTCCGTTAGAAAAACAGGAGATAAAGCAAAAGACGAGCTTGACCCATACCATCCTCCCGTGGTTGTGTGAATAAAGGTACGATGTCCCGGAAGATCAAAATGTTTGTGTCCAGGTGTCTAGTTGCAGAGCATTGTGGGAGACTCCGTTTCTCTTGTAGGCACCGACAATTCTTGCAGTATTATACCATATCTTTTGGCCAGTATAATGAGCAGTATATCTACTCTTGTGGCTTAAATACCTGAATAGTGTACAAAAATCTTATACTATCCTGCATTGTAAGTAAGTATACCATTATCTGTCAATCTGCCTGCACGCTTTCATATGAAATTGATCACTGAAAAAGAAGCTATCAGTGATCTGAGGTCAGATATGCTATACTTAAAAGTACTTTAAGCTACTTCATCGTCAATAGATGGCAGAAACAATTTTTCGCCGCCTGTGGTAGTTCTTTTTTCTGTTGGGATCGGTTGCAGAAAAGAGCGTGGCTCAGTCAGGCAAGAGTTGATGAAAAGACCGGGTAACTGGCAAAATCAGCAGAGTAAGAGGAAAAACGTGAATCAGGAAGTATTCACCCCGGCTTCGTTGGGGTTTCTTCGCGTTGCGGTCGTTGCACCTGAGTTGCAGGTCGCGAATGTTCATTACAATACCCAGATGATTATTGATGCCCTACAGCAGGCTGCCTCTCGCGGATGCCAGATCGCCCTGTTTCCTGAATTGTGCATCACAGGATATACCTGCGCTGATCTGTTCTATCAATCTCTGTTGCAGCAGCAAGCTCGTGAGGCGCTGTTAGCGATTGCCCGGGCAGCGGGCGACTATCACATCGCGGCGGTGGTCGGCTTACCTATGGAAATGGGAAGTAAGCTCTATAATTGCGCCGCGTTTGTGAATGAGCATGAGGTTGTCGGCATTGTGCCCAAAACGTTTTTGCCCAACACTATGGAATATTATGAAGAGCGCTGGTTTAGCTCGTCGAAAGATTGTCCGCTGAATGTTCTATATCTTGACGGAAAAGCGGTTCCTTTTGGGACTGATCTGCTCTTTTCCGCGACGAATTTCCCGCGGTGTGTGCTGGGGATAGAAGTGTGTGAGGATTTGTGGGCGGTTCAGCCGCCAAGTGGCAGTATGGCGCTGGCGGGTGCGACGGTCCTGCTGAATCCTTCGGCGAGCGATGAGGTGCTGGGCAAAGTTGAGTATCGCCGGACGCTGATTCAGCAGCAAGCCGCCCGTTGTCTGGCCGCTTATCTCTATGCTGGTGCTGGCCCCGGCGAATC
The DNA here is from genome assembly GCA_035493895.1 of Ktedonobacteraceae bacterium. Classification (GTDB taxonomy): domain Bacteria; phylum Chloroflexota; class Ktedonobacteria; order Ktedonobacterales; family Ktedonobacteraceae; genus DATJHM01. The sequence continues at coordinate 15,206 of DATJHM010000322.1, read as the reverse complement.
GACGACGGATATTGTCTTCTCTGGCCATGCTATGATCAGCGAAAATGGCAGCATGCTGGCAGAAACGGAGCGCTTCCACTTTGGCACGCAGATGGCTGTTGCCGATGTTGATGTTGAGCGCCTGACGCACGAACGTATCGCGAACAGCAGCTTCTCTTCTGCGATGCCAGATCGCTCATATCGGCACATTCAGTTCAACATGCCTGCCAGCGCGGTCTCGCTCGAGCAGAACGCTCTCCTGCGCTCCGATCTTTCCCCCACGCCCTTTGTCCCGGCCAATCCTGCTCAGCGGGCAACGCACTGCCAGGAAATTTTTCATCTGCAATCGGTCGGATTGGCGAAGCGCCTCAAACATACCGGTGTCACTCATATCACGCTCGGCCTGTCTGGTGGCCTTGACTCAACGCTGGCGCTGCTGGTTGTGCAGCAAGCGTTCGAAATGCTCTCTCTCAATCTCGATGGTATTGTGGCGATTACGATGCCCGGCTTTGGCACGACGAATCGCACGCTTACCAATGCCGAAAAGCTGGCACAATCGCTCGGCATCACTCTTCGGCGCATTCCTATTCGCGAAGCGGTTCTGCAACATTTTCAGGATATTGGCCACGATATCGATGCGCACGATGTCACGTATGAGAATGCGCAGGCGAGGGAGCGCACGCAGATTTTGATGGATATGGGGAACCAGGTAGGCGGTCTGACTGTCGGGACGGGCGATCTCTCGGAACTTGCGCTGGGCTGGTGTACATACAATGCCGACCATATGTCCATGTATCATGTCAATGCCGGGGTGCCGAAAACGCTTGTACGCTATCTCATCGAGTGGTGCGCTGATAGCGTCTACTCTGACGGAACCTCTGATGTGCTGCGCGATATTATCGCCACTCCCATCAGTCCCGAACTGCTGCCACTCGGCGAGAATGAGGCGCTACTCCAGGAAACGGAAGCTGCCATTGGCCCTTACCTGTTGCACGACTTCTTCCTCTTTTATGCCGTGCGTTATGCGTATCCACCGCGCAAGATTTTCTGGCTTGCCTGTCAGGTCTTCGCGGCTCACCATACGCCCGAGGAGATCCTTCGCTGGTTGCGTACATTTTACCAGCGCTTCTTCGCCGCCCAATTCAAACGCTCTGCCATGCCTGATGGCCCCAAAGTGGGCTCTGTCGCGCTCTCTCCCCGTGGCGACTGGCGCATGCCGAGCGATGCAAGCAGCGCTCTCTGGCTGCAAGAACTCAAAACGCTGGAGCAAACCGTCTCCGCAAATGGGGGCGCATAGGGCCGTGTCCCTCGAAGAACCGCAGAGGTAGGGATCGCGCTTCATGCCGATCCGCGTTCCCCACCGGCCCTCACGCCGATCCGCGTTCCCCACCGGCCCTCACGCCGATCCGCGTTCCCCACCGGCCCTCATGCCGATCCGCGTTCCCCACCGGCCCTCATGCCCCTTCGGTTGATGCGTAATGATCGCGTTTGATGCCGATCTACATCCCCTCACGATCAACTCTTTGTAGAAATCACCACTTTCAGCGCATTCCCCGGATTCGCCACCACCTTAAACGCCTGCGCAGCATCACCCAGACTGAAGCGATGCGTGATGATCGTTTCAGCGCGGATGCGTCCGCTCTCCAGCAATTCCAGCGCCTGCCGGGTTTCATATGGTCCCGCTGAATAACTCGTGCGTATTGTGATTTCCTGGAAAAAGAGCCGATTCGGCGTGGTTGGCAGGATCGCTTCAGGCGTCGGTGGAGCAAATAGCAGCACCGTTCCCCCTGGGCCAACCAGTTCCAGACCTTGTTCCATGGCGCTGACCTTTGATGGCGTCACAATGACAATATCCGGCTTGCGCCCGTGATTGCTAGCCTGGATCTGTGCAAGCAGGGGTTCGGACGAGGGATCGAGGGCAATATCAATGCCTGCCGCACGCGCCTGCTGGAGACGATAGGGGATGGGATCGGCAATGATCACCCGTCCCGCGCCACGTTGCTGCGCCAGTTGTGCCAGCATCAGCCCATTGCTCCCGGCCCCAAGGATGCAGACGCAATCGCCAACCTGTATTGCGGCACGCTCGATTCCACGCAAACAGCAGCCAAGTGGTTCTATCAGTGTCGCGGCTTCAAACGAGATTTCCTCGGGCAGAGGAAGCACGTCCCGTTCAACATTTGGCGCAGGCACGCGTACATATTCGGCAAGTCCACCGGGATAGAGCCGGGTTGCCCGAAAGGTCGTACATTGCGAAAAAGATCCCCGCTGGCAGAAATGGCAAACCATACACGGCACATGATGATGGAAGAAGACCCGCTGTCCAACGGCAAACTGCTGGACACCATCTCCTATAGCCACGACTACGCCAACCGGCTCATGCCCCGGATAGAGAGGCGCACGTGGCTGCATATACCATTCCATCACATCGGACGCACAGATACCACATGCTCGCAACTCTACAAGCAGCTCGCCCGGCCCGATTTCCGGCATGGGCAGATCGACAATACGCACATCATCATTGGCATGGTATTCGACAACACGCATAGAGAATGTTTCCTTTTCTTATCTAACGGCAGGCACAACACAGAGGAAGCCAAAGGGCTCTTCACCAAGTGTAAAAAACTGGTGCACCTCATTCCCTGAAATATACACGATATCTCCCGCGTTGATCACATGCTCCTCCGTTCCCAGCAGCAGGCGAGCACGACCGTGCACGATGTAGACGCCGTGATCATGGGCGTGCTGGTCGAGAGAGGTATGCCCGCCTGGTTGTACTGCGAAATAGCGCACATGAAAATGCGGAGAATTTTCGTCGTTGCCAATCATCACCTGGCGCGTGGCATTTTTTGCCGTGCTATTCTCCGGCCCATAGGCGCGTACGGGCACACCTTGCCAGCGTAACTCGCCATTCTCTGTGTCAGTCGAGCGATGAATGCTACTCATAGTTTGCGCTTCTTCCTTCGTTAAGCATGATCAGAACTGGCATGCTCTGCCAGAGGCTGATCCATGATGGCCTGTAATGAAGCCTCATACGGGGCGTGCGCGATCCCTTTTTCTGTGATGATCGCGGTGATATAGGGATAGGGTGTGACATCGAAGGCGGGGTTGGCGGCGATCACGTCAGAGGGAGCGATTATCGTGCCTCGTATGTTTGTGACTTCTTCAGGATTCCTTTGTTCCACAGGAATGTCATCTCCTGATGGAAGTGAAAGATCAATTGTCGATGTTGGGGCGACGACATAAAATGGGATGTGATGTACGTGCGCGAGCACGGCCAGGGAATAGGTTCCTATCTTGTTTGCAGTATCTCCATTGGCGGCGATGCGGTCGGCTCCCACAAAAATAGCATTGATGCGCCCCTGTCGCATAAAAGAACCAGCCATATTGTCGGTAATGAGGGTCAGGGGCACACCTGCATTCTGAAGCTCCCAGGCGGTCAGGCGCGCCCCCTGGAGGAGCGGTCTGGTTTCGTCAACAAAGACATGCAGCTTTTTGCCCGCCTCATGAGCGACATAGATAGGCGCAAGTGCCGTGCCGATCCCTGTGGTCGCAAGCGCCCCGGCGTTGCAGTGCGTCAAAACGGTATCCCCCTCGGCGATCAATTCCGCGCCAAATTCGCCCATGCGCAGGCAGGCATCCTGATCTTCCTGCGCAATGAAGCACGCTTCTTCGTAGAGCACCTGCAAAAGTTCCTGCGCGGAGGTGATCTGAGGCGTATGCTCAGTGGCGCAGTGCAGCATACGCTTCACCGCCCAGCCGAGATTGACGGCGGTCGGACGCGTATTATAGAGGAGCCGTCCTGCGTCATTCAGGTGAATTTGCGCGTCTGCGAGGCTGAGTTCACCGGGGCCTCCACGTAAGAGGCGAGCGAGCGCCAGGACCATCCCGAAGGCGGCCGCCACGCCGATCGCAGGCGCTCCTCGGACGCGTAGCGAGCGAATAGCCTCAGCCACGCCATGTTCGTGATAGAGCTGAAGATAGTGCGTCTGTTGCGGAAGCAGGGTCTGATCAAGCAGAAAGAGGGAGCCACCCTGTTCATTCTCTTCCCACCAGATAGTTCTGACACGATGCGGCGTAGGAGTATGCATACTGGATAATCTCTCTTTCTCTAAACCTGTATGGGTGTGTCTTCAAAGCAACGATGCTGCAAATGCAGGTGGAATGAAGGCATATTTTATTCCCTGTTTATGATAGAGACGGTCAAAAATAGTCAATAATGATGAGAGCGGAACGCGTTCGGTCACCAGCGCCTCTACCTCGATGTGCTGCCCGTTGATGAGCTCGAGTGCCTGAGCGAAGTAGGCGGGTGTATGATGAAATACTCCTTTGAGCGTGAGCTCGCTGTAGTGGAGCGGTCGCGTCTCAAGTGCGACCTGTGTTCCTGACGGGCATCCTCCAAAGAAATTGACGAGTCCTCCCGGTCGCACCATTTTTACGGCGAGTTCCCATGTTCCTGGTGTCCCTACCGCTTCGATCACAATATCGGCTCCTCGCTTCCCCTCAGTTTGTGCGCGTACTGCCTCGCATTGTTCCTGAGGCGAAAGCTCGCTGACATCAAGTACCACATCTGCCCCAAAACGTGCCCCCAATGCTAATCGTTCGGTTCCTCGTCCTGTTAAGATCACGTGTGCTCCACGCAGTTTTGCCAGCGCCGTAAGGAGGAGTCCCAGTGGGCCCGCGCCAAGAATGGCAACGGTATTGCTGTTTGTCACTCCGCTGGCGTCAATGCCGTGCAGGGCGCATGCCAGCGGTTCTGCAAGGGCTGCCACGATAAAAGATGTCTGTGGTGGAAGTTGATAAAGATTATGGCTGACGATGCGCTCAGGGATCAGGAGATAGTCTGCATACGCGCCATTGAGCAATAAAAGATCTTCGCAGAGGCTATACTGAGCACGGCGACAGTAGAAGCACTGGAAGCATGGCGCGGAATTGGCGACGGAGACGTGATCGCCCTCGCGATAGCGCGTGACGCCCGCTCCAACTGCGGCTATCGTGCCAGAAACTTCATGTCCGAAGCCCGCAGGCGTCTGGCGAAAGAGCAGCGGATGCCCACGTCGATACGTTTTGAGATCGGTCCCGCAAGTCGTAGCAGCTGCAACCTGGAGCAAAACTTCCCCTGGTCCGACCTGCGGGATCGGACGTTCTTCGAGGCGTACATCCATCGGCGCATAAAACATTGCCGCAAGCATGCTATTCTTCCTTCCTTCGCTTCGACATATGGCATATAACCAATATTTTCCAGTCTCAGATATACCACTTTTTTGTGGAATGTTCCAAATACGCTCTTGAATATATTATTGACTATGTTAGTCAATTTTGTCAACAAATGACTTGACAAAATTTGTCGCATGTGGGTAAGCTTGTAGATAATGAGCAGGATTTCAGCGGTCAAAACAGTTATCGGCGCGGCAGTGCATGAAGTTTGTCGTCCCGATTTTTTTTCATATACAGAACCGCTCAGTTGATCAGGGGAAAGACCGCTCTCTCTTGAGCAGGCATAATTGGAGTTTGAACATCTGGTGATAAAGAAGATTGCTCTTTACCGATCAGGTCTATGGTTGTTCATACTTATTTACTTATCCTGAAGGAGCACGCATCTTGAACAAAGAGATTGAAAGTACGCGCCCCGCGAACCCGTGGACGTTGACCACTGAGCGTATCGTTATCGCTGGTGTATTGGCGGCCATCACGATCATTCTGGGAGTCGTTCCCAATATTGGCTTTATCCCGTTACCCAATATAAGCGGGAGTGCGACGATCGAGCACATCCCGACGATTCTGAGTGGGATTGTAGCCGGTCCTATCATTGGTATCATATCGGGATTTATTTTCGGTTCGATAAGTTTCCTTCGTGCGACCTCGCCTTTCTTTAAAGATCCTTTCGTTGCCATTCTGCCGCGTCTCTTTATCGGCTTGACCGCCTGGGCCTCTTTTGTGGCTTTGGTGCGCGTCAATCGCGATCTGGCAGCCGCCGTAGCTGGTTTTGTGGGAGCCGCTACCAATACGATTCTTGTTGTCGCGGCCATCATTCTACGTGGCTATGTTCCAGCACAGGTCATTATCCCAACCGTGCTCGTGCAGGCGATCATTGAAGCGATTATTGCCGCTATCTTAACCGTTATCCTCACCCGTATCTTTTACCTCATAGAGTCCCGCGTCGTGCGCGCACCTGATACGAAGCCGCGTGATGAGTTGCCGTATTAGGGATGTACACAGAGAAGAATCTCATTATCGATGGGAGAAGAATATAACAGGTTGCGATGATTGAAATAAAGAATGTGACGTTTCACTATAGTGCGCAGGAGGAGAACGATGTTCCTCCTGCGCTTCAAGACGTGAGCTTGCATATCCATGAGGGCGAGACGATCGCGATCATTGGGCATAATGGTTCCGGGAAGAGCACGCTCACGAAGCTGATTGCGGCCATTTTGCCCCCGAATAAAGGCTCGATTCTGGTGGATGGTCTGCCCGTCGATGGGAAGAATATCTGGACGATTCGCGAGCGGGTAGGCATTGTTTTTCAGAATCCGGATGATCAATTAATTGCCAGTATTGTGATCGACGATATCGCCTTTGGTCCTGAAAATCTCGATCTATCCCGCGCTGAAATTGAGCAACGTGTCCAGGAGGCGCTGGACACGCTGGATCTGGCAGAATTTGCGCAGGTGCAGGTCAGTGAGCTGTCCGTGAGCTTGAAGCAGCGCGTTGCCATCGCGGGCGTGCTGGCGATGCGTCCCCGCTATCTGATCCTGGACGAGCCGACGACGATGATCTCCGGTCAGACGGCGCGTCATTTGCTGGAGACGGTGCAACGACTGGCGCGTGAGCGTGGCATTACGGTGATCCATATCACCCATTTTATGCACGAAATAACTAGCTTTGACCGTGTCATTGTTATGGATCAGGGCCACATTGTCATGGATGGACCGCCAGCGACGATTTTTGCTCGTGCCGATGAATTGCAGGCGATCGGCCTGGATGTGCCACTGGCGACGCATCTGGGACGCCATTTAGCCGCGCAAGGCTGGTTACATCTTCCTCCTGTCGTGCTTATGCCGGAACAATTGCTTGCGGCAAAGACTACACTGGAGACAGCGGAGAGCGCGGGGGACGATGCCGTATCGCGCCTGCCCATTGTCGATCAAGCGCGCGAGGAAGCTTCATCTCAGCAAGAGAAGAAGCGAGAGGCGCTTTTTGTGCTGAAAGATGTCGCATATACCTATCAGCATGACACTCCGTTTGCACAAGAGGCATTGCGCGGATTGACCCTGAACATTCCCGTCGGTCAGACCACGGCCCTGGTTGGTCCGACCAGAGCAGGGAAATCGACGCTCATTGATCTGTTGGCTGGCCTGATCAAGCCGAGGTCGGGCGTCTTTCTTTTTGCGGGACAGAATACGGGGGAAGCCTCATTTAAGTTGGAGCGGATACGGGCGCATGTGGGCGTCGTCTTTCAATCGCCGGAGTCGCAGATCTTCGAAGAAACGGTCGGAAAAGATGTCTCATTTGGGCCGCGCCAGAAGAAGGTCTCGCTGGCAGAGTCGCGCCGATTGGTGCAGGAATCGCTTGAAGCCGTGGGGCTGCCGTATGAAGATTTTCGCACGCGCTATACCTATGCTCTCAGTGGTGGACAGAAGCGCCGTGTTGCTATCGCAGGCGTGCTGGCGTTACGACCTCAAGTCATCATCTTCGACGAGCCAATGGCCGGGCTCGATCCCCGGGGACAGAGCGATCTTCTCCAATTGATTCTCTCATTAAAGCAACGAGACGACCTGACTATTATCTATGCCTCCAGTAGCCTTAAAGATGTGGTGAAGCTGGCTGATACTGTCCATATTCTTGATCAGGGCCAGCTCGTAGTGAGCGGGACGCCACGTGAGATCTTGCGCAGAGCGGATACACTGCATGCGCTCGATATCGCCTTGCCCGAAGTTGCCCAGATTGCTCTTGCGCTCCGGCCGGGCTTCCCCACGCTACGTACTGACATTCTTGATCTTGCTGAGTTGGAGGACGAATTGTCGAGCATAAGGGCTGGAGCAGACGAGAAGAAGGACGAGGCCACACTATGAAAGCCTGTTTGGCATTACAGGAGAGAAGAGTATCATGATCGAGCTTTCCCGCTACATCCCCTTCGGTCAGTACGTCAATAACGGCTCGCTGGTGATACGCCTGGACCCGCGCACAAAATTGGTGAGCGCCGTATTGCTCATTGGCTGTATTTCGTTCATCAACAGCTTTCTTGCCTTTGCGCTTTGTCTGGTGTACTGCTTTATCCTCCAGCGGACCTCGCGAATCTCGCCGCTGTACGTACTACGCAGCATCACTCCATTCATTGTGTTCCTTCTCTTCGCCTTTGTGATGCAAGTCGTGTTCTATCTTTCGCCCAAAGGGACGCCGCTACTCTGGTCCTGGTGGGTCTTGAGCATTTCATGGAAGGGGATCATCACGGCTGTCCTGACCATGATCCGCGTGCTCTTTTTGTATTATCTGGCGGCAATGTTGACGCTCACTACTTCGCTGGTGGACCTGACTGATGGCATGGAGGTACTGCTGACTCCACTGCGCAAGATCGGTATTCCAGTAAACGCATTTATCATGATTATCGTGATTGCCTTGAAATTTGTGCCGATTTTTGTCAGCGAGATTGAGCGTTTGATCAAAGCCCAGGCCGCACGAGGGATGAACTTTGCTCAGGGAAATCTCTTCCAGCGTGTTTCGAAGCTGAGCGCATTGCTGATCCCGCTCTTTGTCAGCGCATTCAAGCGGGTGAAGACCGTTACCGTGGCGATGGAGGCGCGCTGTTTCGGTGGGCGTCCGAACTGGCAGCGCAGTAAGCGTCGGACGCTGACATTTACGCGCGTGGACGTGTGGGCGCTTGTCCTGACCATCGTATTCTGTGGTGCGATGGTGCTTATCAATAGTATGTTGCCCTCATCATTTCTGTAGCGTCGTGGGGCTTGTCTGCGACCGGGGGCCGACCATCTCCCACCTCGTCATCGACCACGTCGCAGACAAGCCACGACGTTGCCGATCTGTCAAACGTCATCGCATCCTTTTTGACCGCCCAGTAGGGACGCCATGGCGAATGGCGTCTGCCCCCCACCGGCCATCTCGCCCTTCTACGTGCTTCTCGAGCGCGTTTCTTTCCTTTTCTTCAATCCGCTACAAACTCTTGCTCACCCTACAACACAAGAATGTCGATAGGCCATCCAGGTCGCAATAGACCTTTTATATCCCTCTGGCATGCGAAGATCCAAAATCTCTTCCGGTGTGAACAGACCGACAGCCTTATGCTCCGAACTATGTGCAATTGTAGTAAAAGGTGTGGGATGACAGCCATAGGTGAGGATCAGCACATCGGCCCCTGCAAAAATGTGATAGACCCACGAATCCAGTAGCGAACCGATTTGCACCGCCAGCCCCAATTCTTCCTCGATCTCCCTGACCACACATTCCTCCGGTAACTCACCGAGCTCTAGTTTGCCCCCCGGAAGCTCCCATTCATCACGCTCATTTTTGAGCAGAACAATTTTGCCATTATGATAAATGACCCCTTTCACAGAAACAGGAAATCGATAGGCATTATTATCTTGTGTCACTGGTAACCAACTCCCTGAAATAAGCACATACATTGCTTATTTGCGTATTGAGCCACATGACTTTATCGTCAGCCATCTGCTCCCACGAAGCGAAGAATATCCGGTCGGTTTCGTCCTCGATATCGTCTCGTACCTTCTGTCCTTGCGAGGTAAGTTCAAAATATTCGCCTGTAGCGATAACATATCCCGACTCGGTAAGTTCTAAAATGCCTTGCTGGACATCGGCTGGTTGTTGTGTTTCTGCAAGAGTGGAGATCAAATCGGGAAGGGTGCGTGCTTTTTTGCTCCAGATCCGGCTCAAGATGTCAAAGACCGGCCCGGAGAATTGATACGCTCGCCATGCCGCCATGTGCGCATCATCCCGCGCCTCCCACAAGCCCAATAGTGCCCATTCTACCTGGACCATGGCCGGTGCCCCTTCGACCGGTAAACGTCGTTGGGTCCTTGCCTGATGAGCTTTGACCAGCGGCTCTGGAGCTTGCCATGCGTGATGTACTCGTTCCATAAGAGCTGCTGCTAACTCAGGCAGAGGTAGTGATGGAGAAACCTGAAGACTGCCCAGGTAGGAACGAGCCGCCATCTCGACCTGATCGGTCAGCATGCGTCCTGCATCTGTGACGAGGTAGCCATCATCCCATTGTTGAAGATAGCCTTGTTCGATAAGAGACGGGAGATGATCAAAAACCGTAAATCGGGTTGCATAAGGATTGAAAAGATCTTTCTGCATTTGCTGTAACGTCAGCGTTTGCCCCCTTACGGTTTCTCCTTCCAACGCGCGTAAGAGGGAGAATGCAGGACGCGTCAGATGACTCTCATCAATATAGATCTGAAATCCTGTCCATGTACGTCTCCTGAGTTGCAGAAAGAGTGGAAGTTGCTCAACTATTGAGCGTCGTACATCTGTGAGCGTTTCCATACTTATGAATATCCCTAAAATCCATTCGTTCATCGGACCGATGTATCATCGAGTCGATATTCACGCTTACCAGAGCTAAAAAATGGGAGCTGAAAATTTTTTCAGCCCCAGCACTGTTTAAATCACCCATACTTTCGCATTGGTGAATACAGCCTCGGAGGTTTGACTGGTATTACCAAAAACGACCAGGCCAAGCTGCCCGCTGCTATACGTATTATTCTTATCAATCCCTTTACTTACCTCTTTACCATTGACATAAAGGGTGAATGAGTTTCCACGAGCAACAACGGCGACCGTATTCTTCTTGCCTACGTGCCAACCAGAATTATCGTTGTGGAATACTTCCTTACCCGCACCATAATTTTTATACAAGTACACACCAGCGGTGCCACCTTCGCTAAAGACATACTTGTACGAACTTCCGCTCTTTGCATCCGCCCGGAAGACCAGCCCTGCCACCTGGCTTTTGGTCAGCTCTACCGTGACCTGATAGGTGAAATTGCTGAAATTGCCCTTACGGCTGAAGCAGACCATATACATATCATTTTTTGCCAGGATATGATAACTGCCCCCTGTAAACACACAATTCGATGCCGTAGCCCAGGCGTTTGTGCTATTGGAGGCCATAGGGTCGTCGATCTGGAGATCTGTACTAAATGGATAGACACTTGCAACCGCAGTTGCTGTTGCCGCAGCATTTTTCTTCGCCTGGTAAGACGAAAAGCCACCTACCAGCAAGGACACGACAATTACGCAGAACACAACCGTCACGCTAACCACCAGAATAATACGGCCTGTTGAGCGCCGAGGTGGCGGAGAAAACGGAGCTTGGGGATAATTGAACTGCCCCGGATACTGGTTTTGCGCGAACGGCATCGGCTGTCCGGGCTGGGCTGGCGGAGGAGCATATTGTGTATGCTGATAAGGAGTAGCGGCCACAGTCGGAGGCACATCTGATGAATATGAATTGGGAGCCGCATAAGGATTGTAAGGAGGATTGATACCATTCCCGCCCTGCCCTGGTGGGGGAGGAGGCGTACCATATTGATTTGGACCATAGGGACCTGGTGGTTGCCCGTTTCCTTGCGGATAAGGTGGGCGAGCATTTGGATCAGAATTCATATATACCTCTTATCTGTCATTTGTGGTATAAATTGGCGTGGTTGCCAAGTATAATGCCGAATTTGGCAGTATGTCAAGGTCTGTGTAAAACGTTTCCATCTGCATCTCCTTGCTTTGTCTTGATTCTCTCTTATTCGCCCTCTTAGATTGGAGGTTGGGCAATTGTACCAAAAAACAATCTTTCAGCAAAGACCCGCCAATAGTTTTTTCGCAAAAATCCTGAACAGCGGGCTCAGATAGAGCAAGAAATGCCGCATAGTTGTTTGTGGACGCAGTAAAGGCCTGGATTTCGGCCTCATCCAGTGGCGTAAAGAAATCGGGCGTGATGATGACCGTATCTTTTTTGATCGTACGCTTCCAGGTGCCGACAATGCGGCCATTCATGACAATCGTGTGGTTAAAAAGCACGTTGCCCCGCGCGTCCAGCTTTTGTGTGTGCGACGCATCAAATACGGCATCGCGATTTTTATAGCCGACAATATATTCATCGTAATTTGGTAACAGATACGTTGTTTGAGATGGTTCTTCAGTCGATGGCATAGACGCCGAAAACCAGTACGTCAGGCCATCGATAGCTTCACGAATAAGCTGTGCCTTCACCATCTCGAGACCAGCTTTTGCGTCGGTCGTCGTCAGCCCTGACCACCAGACAAAATCTTGCAGCGTCGCAGGACCATGCCCCGTAAAGTAGCGCCGGGCTAATTCTGCCAGGGCCTCGTCACGGCTCGACGTTCTGGCATGGGGTGCGCGTTCAGCGAGCAGGGCATAGGTGAATTGCCTGTCATGTCGTGCCCCGCTACAAATGACGCCGTCCAATTCGGCATGCATGAGAATAAGGCTAACGCGTAGAGGATTATCCGTCGCAATGCCCGCTTGTTGGAGTGCAAGCGCGAGCTCTTGGCGCGTAAGCTGCTTGCCGCCCTGGAGCGCTTTTATCAGGGCCGCGTGAGCACACAAAAATGTGGCATCGTCCAGCTCAAACTTGCGATACATAGAGGCTGTCGCCGCATGGACGCGTGGAGCGGTGAGGGCAAGCAGCCAGCGGATATCAGCAGGCGTCACGAAATGCCAGGTTGGCCTCATGATATGCGTGCGCAGAATCGTGCCATCGTTGCATGCCTGTTCAATATCGTCGTCGATTGCATCGGGCAGACGCAGGCCAATCGCCCACTTGGCGGCTGCATAGTCCTGAGCCTGGACCGCACCCAACCATTGCACCACGTCTCCGGGCTTGTCGAAGGTATGCTGAGCAATGAGCTGCTTGTGAAGTCGTTGCCGGGCAATATCCGCGTTGAGCATGCTTGATCCGTCTCCTTCTTTAGGAAGATTTCCAATTTTAAAAAGATTTCTAGAGATTTCCAGAGATTTCTAAAATATCTCCAAAATATTTCCGCTTTCACTCATATGATCAGTATATCTTCTATAGAGGACAAAAACGTACCTTGTTTCAGAAAGATTGACACATTGAGGGAAGCACAAAAAATCGGAAAAAGTTACTTTTTTAGCCGAAAAATGAGGGCTGGTTTTGACCTTCTTAGAAGGTATACTTTCGTTATAACTGGATAAGACGAAAAGCCACCGCTAAAGGAGAAGTAAGCATATGGGTATCCAGAGCATGAAAAACTGTCCAAAGAGACATAACAGGATACGGGTGGGTGAGATATAGTAGAGTACAAACTGGCAAATGAGCTATAAAGAAAAACTATCAAGAATACGAAAATAGAAGAAGAGAGGAAATTCGTGAAGACCATATCCGTTACTTCAACAGAGAATGAGAGGAGCTTGCGCGGCTTCGCACTGGCCTGTGTGATCTCTGCCTTGATGTTAACCACATTATTAGAAGCGCTGGATCAAGCCATTGTGGGCACCGCCATGCCGCGCATTATTGCCGAGCTTCACGGCCTTGATCGCTATACCTGGGTCGTCACTGTCTATGTGCTGGCCTCAATGACGATGATCCCTGTCGTGGGGAAGCTCTCTGATCAATTTGGGCGCAAATGGTTTCTGCTTTTTGGGACGGTGCTTTTCCTGCTGGGGTCCTTTCTGGCTGGAGCTTCTATGAGTATGGATCAATTGATCATCTTTCGCGCATTACAGGGAATGGGTGCTGGTATTGGTATAGCGCTGGTTGCGACTGCCTTTGCCGATATCTTCCCGCCAGTCGAGCGTGCCAGATGGAGTGGTCTCTTTGCGCTGGTCTACGGTTTTTCCACATTGTTTGGTCCTACGCTGGGTGGATGGCTTGCCGAGCATGGTCCATTGCTGGGAAATCTGGTGACCGAAGCTTCACGCTGGCGCTGGGTCTTCTACATCAATCTGCCGATAGGCGTGCTGGCTGTGGCGGCACTCGTGATTTTCATGCCCGCGAACATTTCGCAGCATAGCAGCGGTGAGCGCGGTTGGGCTGCCATGCGCAACATCGATATACTGGGGGCCGTGCTCTCAGCGGTAGCTACCATCTGCCTGCTCTTAGGGCTCACCTGGGGGAGTTCCCAGACGTATGCCTGGGATTCATTTCCGGTGGTGGGAGGGCTGATCTGTGGCGTAGTGCTCTTCGCTTTGTTCATCATCGTCGAGCTCAAAGCCGTTGATCCGGTTCTCCCGCTAGATCTTTTCCGCAATCAGGTCTTCAGTGTCGCCGCACTCCTCTCGCTGATTCAAATGATGGCGCTCCTGGGTCTGTCGCTTTATCTGCCGCTCTATCTGCAATGGGTGCTTGGCATCTCGCCCACCAGCGCCGGATTAGTGATGACCCCGCTTTCGCTGAGCATGGTTGCCGGAGCCGGTCTGGCAGGTGTTGTCGCAGGTGCAATCAAACGCTACCAGATTATTGCGATCATCGGAGCGCTGTTCATGGCCGGAGGAACCTTCCTGATCACATTGATGACATCCACAACCAGTCTGTTACAGGCTATCCTGTTTATGATCCTGACCGGAATAGGAGCAGGTGTCTTTTTCTCCCTGCCGCAACTGGCCGCGCAGAATGCCTTACCTGCCAGTCGCCTGGGCGTAGGCACTGCCGCAACTCGCTACCTGGGACAACTGGGCGCAACCCTGGGCATCGCCATCGTGGGTACAGTCGTAAATAGCTCTGTAACGGGCGATTTAATGCAACGCCTCCCCAGGAATGAGGCCGAGCGACTGCTGCTCCTGAGCGCTCTCCAGCACGGCTTTGTGGCCGTGATGATCTTCGCCGTAGTCGCATTGCTTGCCACATTCTTCCTGAAAGATCTGCCCTTTGCTACGAACGCACAGAAGCAAGATCCTGAAGAAGTTCATGTTGCTACGAACTCACATGATCAAGATCCCGAAGAAGCTCATGATCTACCAGAAACAGAGTCTGTTCCTGGCGTATAAGCTTCTCCATGTTGATCTCAGGGAGCCCAGGAAAAACTCGAAGTAGAAACCCTTCAGAAACCTCACCATCTGCCGAATAGAGAGAGTAGAAGCAGAAATGTGCTCCTCTCTCACATCGCTCACGACAACGAGGTCGTATAACGCATAGGCAATGTAGCCTGGTGCCGGGAGAGTGTAGCATTCGTGTAGGGCCAAGAACCGCATCCCATCGGCATTTGTGTAGGAAGTGTAGC
>DATJHM010000321.1:0-20610 GCA_035493895.1 Ktedonobacteraceae bacterium | reverse complement strand
CCGCTTGTCTGCGACCGGGTCAATGACGAGAATCGCCGATCGTAGAGCAACCCGGTCGCAGACAAGCGGCGACTCTACAGGGATTGGTGGGGAGGACCAGGTCAACTTCGAGGAGGTCGTTAGATGGAAAGATCAGGGACTATAATCACCAACACCATTGTCTCTCACTACCCTCACAATTTCTCTACATATTGTAACATATTTGCTCGCTTGTTTTATTCTCAGCTTCCCAGGCTTCTAAACGAGTAGGGAAGCCATGGAGCCGTAGCACAATGGCTTCCCTACTCGTTATCGTGTCCAAAAACGTGGCAAGCGACATCGTGTAAAGAGGTCGCTTGCCACAGAAAAAGCGTGCCATGAAGCTGGACTGAGTTCTATGCCCAGTAAGCGGCGTATAATGTCTGCCCATGATTGTCATACCCGGCTACAGCCTGAGTATTTAGACCGTGAGCAATCTCTGTGTTGAATAAATTCTGGTACTCGGTGCCGTTCATGTTGTGACGAGCGTAAATCTTAGGCGCATTTTTGTACCAGATTGCTATGAATAACGGTGTGCCCCCGTTGGAAAAGGCGTTGAGATACACAAGGTTGTAGTTGGCGGCTTCGTACGTGTTAAATCTGGCCTGGTACGAGGCGGCGTTCATCCCTGCGTATGCTGCAAAAGCTACTTTTGCTTTTTGATAGAGCACTGCGTAGGTTTGCACACCGTGAATAGAGACCCCAGAGATGTTCACAGGCACATACCCCTGTTTGGTCAGGGTGTTGAATGTCTGTGTGTTCTGGGTTGCCGTCAAAGCGGAGTAGGCTATCCACTGGGGGCCCGGGGCCTTGATGAAGATGGCGGCGTAGAAGATCTGCCCCTGGCTACCCTGGTAGATATCTACCTCGGCCAGACGATATTTCTGCTGGTTGACCAGTCGATCAAATGTTGCCTGATAGGCACTTTTTGTTTGTTCCGCAACTGCCATCCAGGCAACGCCATTTGCTGGATGAAAGATGTAATTGAAGTACGTCTTGTTGTTGACGGTATATGCCTGTACCCATGTCAGACGATACCCTGGATTCTGATTCTTTATCTGATTAAACTTACTCTGAGCTTGTGCCTCTGGAACGCCATTCGCCGCTATTTCTCCCTGGTGTGTAGCGCCTGCGGCTTTTGTGGTGAGAGCATGACCAATCAGACCAAAAGTGGCAGCCAGTAAGACCCCTGCTATTGCCAGTGCGCTTAATATTATAGATTTTCGATGTTTTTTTACGGGTTTTGAGTCTTCGACACTCTTCAAGATGGAAACCTCCAGTTCGCTTAATACTCTTTTTATTTTGAGTAGATGAAATACAATATAGATCGATTAGGGGCGCGGGACAATCAATCTAACAAGAAATCTATTATAAAGCAAGCAGAATTAATGTTCAAGGGTTTCAGGAAAAATAGAGAAAAAAGTAAAGGGCTCATGGATGCTTTGTTGGCCGTGATTCTTTTCTGAAGTTGCGTCTTTCTGGATAATCTGATATGATGAAACGGTACAACTAAATACAAAACTGTCTTCGGGGCAAGGTGAGAGTAGACGCAAATGTGTATACTCAATTCCTGATCGGCGGTATAGCCCGCGAGCCGCTCGTTTTTGAGAGGCATGACCTGTTGTAATTTCAGGGCCGACGGTATAGTCCGGATGGGAGAAGGCAAACAAGGTGACATTGACTGCAAACAGGCAGGGCGCGTGTATCTATCCTCTTTCGCGCTCCAGTTTGTGCATCTCTGTCTCTTCTGTGATACGGACATATGCGTTATTTGCTATGGCCTCTTCTTTTCCATCCTTCGTGTACCTCACTTCACCAGCCTCATCCTATGGAGGAGAGAAAGCCCGCCCCGAGGATTGCTATATCGACTACGACAGGCAAACTCTATACTCAGGAATGAAGAGGCTTTATGGAACACACATCTTATGCTATCGACGCTACTCTCGACATTGCGGAGGCGGTACGGGAGCTACAGGCAGGACGTATGGTGCTTATTCGCGATGATGAAGATCGCGAAAATGAAGCTGATCTCTGTCTACCCGCGCAATTTGCGACTGCTGAGGCCATCAATTTTATTGCACACTCTGCCTGCGGCCTGATCTGTGTCGCGCTTGCCGGTGAGCGTCTCGACGCCCTGCGCATCCCGCTTGCCGAGTCCCACGGCTCACCTTTGCAAGGGACCGCTTTTACCTCCTCCGTCGATGCCGTGCACGGTACTACGACCGGCATCTCCGCACGCGATCGCGCCACCACGATTCGTACACTTGTTCATCCCACCACACAAGCGGACGATCTGGCGCGTCCCGGCCATATTTTCCCATTGCGCGCGCGTGCCGGTGGCGTTCTGGAGCGCCGTGGGCATACAGAGGCAGCGGTGGATCTGATGCGCATCGCTGGATTGGAGCCGGGCGCGGTCATCTGCGAAGTGTTGGACAGTGACGGAGAAGCGGCGCGTGGTCAGCGTTTACTGCATCTTGCCCGCGAATGGCAGATCGGTTTTGTCTCAGTTGAAGCGATTGCTCGCTATAGAAGCCAGCTTCTGACGGTCCCTTCCTGGGAAGAGAAGCAGGTTCTTGTAAAGCAGAGAGGGCGAGGGTAGGATATGACACAGACAGCTTTGCCACCACTGCCTCCGGTGCATCTGGATGGGCATGGACTTAAAATAGGGATGGTGGTTGCCCGTTATAACTGGTCGATCACAGGTGCGATGTTAGCGCTTGCTCAGGAAGAACTGGTGCGTCTCGGTGTCGCCGTCGAGCAGGTGCATGTCGCGTACGTGCCCGGTTCCTACGAACTGGCAATGGGCGTCCAGGCGATGCTGAAGGGGGAAGCCTACGATGGGCTCATCACCTTTGGCTGTGTCATGAAGGGGGAGACGCGCCATGATGTCATCGTGGCGGACGCTGCCGCTCAGGGCATTCAACGTGTCGCTCTTGAGACGGGCGTGCCCATCATCTTAGGCGTCATCTGCGCGAACACGCAGGAACAGGCTGAGGCGCGTATCGAGCGCGGTATCGAGTGTGCGCAGGCCGCCGTCGAGATGGCGCGAACCGTGCAGGTGCTGAGCGGCAAGAAATAAACGAGAAGTAAAAAAGAGGAGTGAACAATGTTCTCAGGGATTGTGGAAGAACAGGGCATCATTACCAGCATTGAGCCAACGGGATTGACCATCCAGGCAAGCCGCGTATTAGAAGACGCGGAAATCAAAGATAGCATTGCGGTGGACGGTATTTGTCTGACGGTGACCGAGCAGGGCAACGGCTGGTTCCACGTGGATACCATGCCCGAGACCATCCGGCGGACGCGTCTCCAGCAACTCACTATCGGTTCCCCCGTCAACCTGGAACGCTCGCTGCTGGCATCGGCACGTATCGGTGGACATAACGTGCAGGGTCACGTCGAAGCAGCCGTCCCCGTTCTCTCCGTCAAAGAGGATGGCATTGCTTTGCAGGTAGAGATCGCTTTGCCCGAAGAACTGCGTCCATACATTGTCGCGAAAGGATTCGTCGCGCTCAACGGAGCCAGCCTCACCGTCGTCGCGAAGACAAAAGAGAGCTTTTCCATCGCCCTGATCCCCTACACCCGCGAGCACACAAATCTCGGACTGGTCGAGCCCGGCACCCTGCTCAATCTGGAGACGGACATCCTCGGGCGCTACGTCGTACAGTTTTTGCAGGAGCGAGAAGCGGAATAGTAGAGCGTAGCGTGTATTCCAGACCGCGATGGCATTAATCACGACTGAGGCACACCATCTTTCAGTCCCGACTCGGCTTTGTGCTGATCCCGGCGATGACGAGATCGAGCATCCGGTTGATCCCATCAGGGTCGGACGCACGTTCGTTCACCATGATGATTCCGTAGACGAGTCGTACCACATCGACAAGATGGACATCCGTGCGGATTTGTCCTGCGGCCTGGGCGCGGAGCAACAGAACATTTCCTGCCTCGTGCATAGCTCTGTTCGCCGCATAGATTCTCGTTCCCGGAACCTGCTTGGCAGCCATGATGGCAGCTCCCATGCTCCGCCCTCGAGCCGCGAAATCCATTTGCAGACGAAGCAAGCTGATCAAGGCGTCGAAAGGATCCGGAGCGCTGGCGAGTTCTTCCGCGCGCATCCTCAATGCATTGGCCTCGTCCAGGAACACGGCCTCAAGGAGGTCCTGACGCGTAGGGAAGTGACGGTACAGCGTTCCGATTGCGACCCCTGCCGACCTGGCAATGTCCTCGAGGACGATGTCAGGGCCGCGCTCAGAGACCGCGACGCGCGCTGCGTTCAACAGGCTAGCGTAGTTGCGTTGCGCATCAGCTCGCATGGGGCGGCTGGCTGGTGTTGGCTCGTTCATTGATTGCTACTCCTTTCCCCCTGGGAGATCGGCCCTTGACAAAATGAGGGTCCCTCCGTTAATATATAGGAGGTAACCTCATTTTATCACACTCACACTTCGCTTTACCATGAGAAGGAGGACATTCTTATGCGTGTTTTCGTCACAGGAGCAACGGGATTTGTCGGTTCCGCCGTCGTCCGCGAACTCATTGGTGCTGGTCATACGGTTGTCGGTTTGACCCGCTCAGATAGTGGTGCTGCGGCTTTGAAGGAAGCAGGGGCCGAGGTGCACCACGGTGCCCTTGACGATCTCGATAGCCTTCGCGCCGCTGCGGCGGCAGTGGATGGCGTCATTCACCTGGCGTTTCAGCACAACTTCTCGGACTTCGCAGCCTCGCTTACCATCGATCTGCGCGCCGTTGAGACGATGGGGGCGGCGCTCGAGGGCACAGGCAAGCCGTTTGTGATCACCGCTCATTTAAACGGGGAGGCATCGGAGAACGTGGCGCTCGGGCTGGCTGGAGTGCGCTCGTCAATCGTGCGACTTTCACCGTCGGTCCATGGCAAGGGCGACCACGGTTTTGCCGCGGGTTTTGTCTCGGTTCTCATCAACGTCGCCCGCACGAAAGGCGTCTCTGCCTACATCGGCGACGGGTCCAACCGCTGGCCTGCGATTCATCGCCTCGATGCAGCAAGCCTGTTTCGCCTGGCACTGGAAGTCGCCCCGGCGGGATCACAGCTTTATGGGATTGGTGACGAGGGTGTGCCGCTCCGTGACATCGCCAGCGTCATCGGTCGCCAGCTGAACCTGCCGGTGGTCAGCCTATCCCGTGAGGAGGCAGACGCCCACTTCGGCCCTTTTATCGGCCCCGCGATGACGGTCGATCTCTCTGCGAGGTTCGACGCCGCAAGATCGAGTGCACAAACGCGGGAACTCCTGGGATGGCGGCCTGTGCATCCGCAACTTCTCCCAGACATCGAAGAGCACTACCCCAACCGCTAATTTGAGGTGGAAAGCCATTGCCATGAGGAATGGCAATGGCTTTCCGTGGGAAAAACGCTGAAAGGGATGGGATTTATGAAAAAAAAGACGTTGAGATCTATTTGTCTGTCGCATTCTCTTCTGTAACAAGTTCGATTGCGGCATCTTCATCGATGTAGGCGGCAAAGAGTTTGCTCTCGTTCGTGGCATCCATGAGCACATAGACAACTCCTCCGGCGGTGGCATTGATCCTCCCTGTCTCGCCTGTGCGTTTGAGGCGCACCTGATCCCCTTCCTGAAAGAAGGTTCCGTCTCCTGTAGTCTCCATAGTCTTATTCTCTTTTCTATCTGCGAGAGGGCGTGGTAACGTATCGTTGCCTCTCCACGCCCTCAAGCGCATGATTATTATATGTCCAGCAGGTGCGCAAAACGCTTCGGGCATCTGCTGGGCTGACGACTTTCCTGGCAAAACTTCTCCAGAGCTTTGTGCCTGACGATTATGACGAGTGTGGAATAGATAGTTCAAGACGAGGAACATTGTTAAGTGGTTCCTTGACGGACTCACTTTGACGTTGCAGCATCTGCGTCAGTGGCATGATCAGATCCATGGGTAGGGGAAAGACAATCGTCGAATTCTTCTCCACCGCAATCTCGGTCAGTGTTTGCAGGTAGCGTAGTTGCAGGGTAGCAGGCTGAGAGCCGATCACTTTCGCCGCCTGTGCGAGCTGGGCCGAGGCCTGCAATTCGCCCTGGGCGTGGATCACCTTTGCCCGTTTCTCCCGCTCTGCCTCTGCCTGTTTTGCCATCGCACGCTGCATCGAGGCTGGCAACTCTACATCTTTGATTTCGACCGCAGTCACCTTCACGCCCCAACGCGCTGTTTGCTCATCGATGATGACTTGCAGATCGCCGTTAATCTTTTTGCGTTCGGCCAGTAGTTCGTCCAGCTCCGATTGACCCAGGACGTTGCGCAAAGTGGTTTGTCCAATCTGGGTGGTTGCCTGATTGAAGTTTACGACATTGACTATTGCGGCCACCGGATCGACGACGTAGAAGTAGAGTACAGCCGTCACTTTGATGGTCACGTTATCACGGGTGATGACCTCTTGCGGGGGGACCGTGAGGGTGACGATGCGCAAGTCAACCTTGCTCATGCGCGAGATGAAGGGAGGGACCAGGAAAAGACCAGGACCTTTTGCGCCAGTTAAGCGTCCCAGCACAAAGATCACGCCGCGCTCATATTGTTGTACCACACGAATAGCCGAGAGCGCGAGCAACACCAGCAGCAGAACGATGGTACCTATCGTCCATACAAAGAGAGTCATAAACTGCGCCTCCTTCAGGTAGGCTTTCAATGCATTCGTTATCTTCAGGGTTTCAATGCATTCGTGAGAGGAAAGAGGAATATGCAAGCGGGGAGAACGAGTAAGACCATCCCGGATAGCATGCTCCGATGGTGGATAGAGGTTCTGAGCGCCAGTTGCTACGAAGGACAGAATGAAAGGGGCAAAGCTCATATGAAAATCTATCAGCTACCTCTATTATACATTATTTTCGGAGTGAATGCTTGTTTTGTGGCCTTTTTAGATCTACTGGCACAACCAGCGTAATTAATCCCGTGGGAGCGCGCTGGGCTCGGCGCTCTGCGGGAGGGGGCCGGTGCTTCCAACTCCGACGTCTTTGAGCCAGGTATCAATCTTTTTTGCCACTTCTTCCCATCCTTCTTGCTTGATGAGCCAGTGAGTACGCCCTTCAAACGTGAGAAAGTCTGTTCGCGCAGACGTTTGGCGATATTTGTTGTAGTTCGCGGTGACCTGACTCGCCGGAACGGTATGATCCTGTGTACCAGCTGTTAAGAGCAAGGGTGCGCGCGTGGCATTATGGAAGTTCACGGTCAATGGGGAATGCGCGTCGAAAGCGGCATTGACGGCCTGAGAAAATAGCTTCCCACTTTCAGGAACTACATACGTATCATAGGCGGCGCGTTGTACCTCCAGTGGCAGGCCATTCACGAATCCGAACTGGAACTGCTTGAAGGACATTCGCACTACCTTTTTCCAGAAGCCCCTGGTCAGCAAGACCCCTGAAAGGGCTCGAAACGCGATGAGAGGCGGCATGATTCCTTTGGGGGCGGCAGGATCAATCGCTACACCAGCAGCTCCTAATCCGCGATCCAGCAGAATTTGCACAAATAGACCGCCAAAGGAATGTCCAATTAAAATGGGGGGCTCTGTTTGCTGTTGAATGATGCGAGTATAATGCTCCAGAATTTCTTCTGCACTCAAGTGGGCTAAGGCCTCTGGTGGATTGGCACGCAATGTGTCCACCGAGGTCTCCTTAGATGGCCAGGATGGTACGAGTGTGGCGTAGCCTTGTGATGCAAAGTATTCTCGAAACGAGTCCCAACTGTTTGCCGCCAGCCAGGCTCCATGAATGAATATGATGGTTTTACTCATCTCTTTGTTTTTCTCCCGTAGAGACACAGGGGGTTGCACCAGTTACGGGTCTGGGCATCTGGAATGAGGAAGCGCAAGTCTCAACGGTGCCTGGCATTCCCAAAGTAATGACGTCAGTCTAAGCGTGGCATAAACTTTTGTCAGTCCAATTATGCCAGAGGGGCGTTAAGAAAAGCGTTATGTAGCGTCCTAAAAACTATTTAATGCGATCCGAACATCATCAACGAGTTCAGGCGTAAGCGCATTATTTGTCCGCGCAAGGTCGGCTGATTGCCATGCCTTCTCCCATTGGTCTTTGGAACGCACCGCATTTTTGACGTTCTTTGCCGTATACTCCCTGAGATAGTTATCCAGGCGTATGGAAAGTCGCATTTGTGTAATGGTATCACTCATGGTTTCACCTCCACGGAGAACTTTTCTTTAACATCGCATTGCTGGATACGCGGTCTTGTTTTCCTCTGTTCGAGATGAGCTTTCTCAAATAGGTGTTGCAAGGTTTGTTTTTTCTCAACTGATCCTGGTTTCCTGCTCGACCAGTGCTATCATTTGCCCCATCTACTGATATACTAATCATACGGCGTTAGATAAAGCGTTAAACACGGAAATAGGGAATTGGACAGAGGTCATTTGCTTATCTTTATGCGTATACCGGGTGTCGGGCGAGTTTATGGATTACTGCCTCGTTGCCTCATAACGTTCTGCTACTGGTAGTTTACGGGAGAAGAGAAGACAGTGAAGATTGACTTTACAAAAAGGCGCACAAGGATGTGAACCACGACTTCTGACCTGGATAGTATCGCACAAAATGCGACTGCATTGATAGAGGTCAGGTTTCCTGTCATCCTCTGTTTTATGCTATACTATGAGAGAACTTGTGTGATAGGGATGAAGTAAAGCCGTCGCTGAGCATCGTAGATACCTTCCCGTTTTATTGCATCATCATCTCCTCCTTTTATATCATACTCGTTTTGAGTAAAAAAAGTCGCTATAGAGCACAAAGGAAAAATATCGCTCTGTTGCCATTTCTCCTCCTGCCACTGGCATTGATACTTTTTGTTGGTACCTCTGGTTCTATGGTCTTACCGGAACAATACTGAAAGGTGAGCAGGGAAAAAGAGATAGAATGAGTACCTTGATCGAAACGGCATATTTGAGCTGTTGAGCAGTTCATTTTCAATAACAAATAGAGAAAGTAAATACAGGAGTAACGTAATGGAAATGCAATTTTCTGAGACCAAAGAGCAAACGTTCCAGCGCAGGATTAGCGATGCAAGTGTCTATTCCGCACATGTACAAGAGGCAATGAGGTATGACAAGCTTTCTTCTGCAAACTATGCTCTTGTCATGACACTGCTGGATGCGGTGTTGCAGGGATATACTGAAGAGAGATGGAAAACAGGGCAACAACGGACAGTGAAAACGCTGACCGACCTGCCTGCGGATAAGAATGCGTCTTATGCTGATGCCGCTAATCGTTATGAGCAGAGCATCAGCTATTTGAAAGATCTGCTGCTCTGGCCCTGGTAACGGATGATTGGAAAGATACGCCGTAGAAGAGAAGAGGGTCACCTTTTCTCTCTCCTATGTTCCTGGCAACGTTCCTGGAGACAAGCGAAGGAGGGGAACAGATGGCAAATAATGAAGCAAGGCAGGAGCTGGATAGACAGAAGATGAGAGATGTGGGGCGAATATTGGGCTTCTTTAGTGCTTATTCAGAATTGCAAACCGGCATGGCAACGTATCACGCCGAGTATGATGTTGCATCTTTGTGCAATTCCAAGGTGCTCAGCGATCCAAAGTTGTTGAAGAGAACAAGTGAAGATCCTGACCCTCGCGCCATCTATTTGAAAGAAAATGACTGCCATACAGTCTACACAGAAGGGTGGGATGAGGGCCATAGCCAGGGAACGCAGGCGTATGAAATGCACGATTTGGAGCTTATCGGGCAGATTGCACGTCTTGCTGGTCGTCTTGCCCCTTTTTACACCAAATATACGACAGCGGAAAACGATGCGCGCGATTGTAAGGTCATCGGTGAGATGCGTACCCATTTTATTGTCAACTGGCGACAAACCGGAGGCGATAAGCGCAAGCGGAAAGGGGTTTAATTTCGCTCCTTTTTGGGATCATCTGAGATGAAGGAATGAAGGAAGCCCCCGCCAGGGGGCATCATCGACGTGATACTGGACTCTCTGAAGAAGGATGTTACAGACTTCCTTCCACCTGATGGATGAGCTAGGCAGCTGGAATGGTGGCGTTCTCCGCTACATGCTCTTTTGCGCCCAGACACTTGCTCAAATCGCTCCTCGTGAGGTCTCCTATGGACAGGTTTGTGAGGCCGAGAATAGCTCCTTCCAGGTAGGTGTTGCGCAGATCAGCCTTGCTGAGATCTACCCCGCTAAGATCTACTCTGGACAGGTTTGCTGAAACGAACTTTGCGTGCGTCAGAATGGCACCCTCCATAAACGCTTTGCGCAGATCGGAGTTGCTGAGATCGGCCCTTTTCAGGTCCGCCCGACTGAGAATGGCACCACGTATATCGGCCCAGCGCAGATTTGCTTTTGATAACAGGGCATCACTCAGATTGGCACGCTTGAGATCCACGCCGCGTAAGTCTGCTTCATACATATCCGCCTCACGTAGATCCGCATCCTGCAAATTGGCCTCCGTGAGATCTGCCCCGTGCAGGTCATAGGCACGGAGATCCATGCCGTGAAGATCTGCTTCGTGCAGGTCTGGTTCTAACGCCTGGACATCAAAGCAGGTGCGTCGCCATTGGTTCCAGCGATTTTTGCCAGACACAAGAAGATCGATTTGCTTTTGATTTGCCATAATTGGTATGTCCTTGCTTGTGATCACTACTCAAGAGGGAATCACACTATGTTTGGAGGAAGTGAATCATAAAAAATCTTATGAGGCCCTTTCATTATACTCTTTTTTTGCGCAAATGCAATATTTTTCCCCTGATGTAATGCTGAGATTGCCCATGCAATCGGAGAATCAGGCATGAAAATTCGCTTTCCTTCTACGATATATTGTATCCTTTAGTATGCCATCAATTTATATCCTATAGCTGTGCATCAGGATATGTCATTCGGGTACAGGCAAGGGAGCGCTGGTATGAATACTAGGGCGTTTGAAGCAGGGGACCAGGTACGCCTCGTGAAAAACGAGTTTGGTCGTGAGCCTGGAAAACTCAGTGGAGTTACAGGCATTGTTCGCTCAATTGATAAAAACAGACGACGTACTGCACCCTATTACATCTATTACATAGAATTTCCTGGCGAGGAAACACTGCTAGACTTTGAGTATCGAGAATTAGAACTTGTGCCACCGACAGGCGGCGAGTTTGAGGCGATGGATTAGAGGAAGAAGTAGAAGGAAGCAAGCCAGCAAGGTACATCGTTTCTTCTTATACATGTAAAATCCTCTCAGATGGTATTCACGTATCTACATTGTTTTACCTGTGTCTCTCTTATTATTTAAGATCTGAATACACTGTACGCAGAAAAGGTTGGAGTACACTGTATTCAGGATTGCAAAGCTACGTGGAGTATTTCCTCCTCCTCCCAGAGCCTATAAGGAGTAGCTTATGAGCAGGATACCGGCTGGCATTCTCGTCTGGAGTCTCAAACGTTTTACGGCAAGTACGAACCTGTGGGATCGTGTCTGTTTTAGTTGCAAACAGGCGACGCCAGTCTTTGAGCATGAGCATCAGGATGAGCAGAAACGGCTTCTCTTTCACTATCTCTGTGAAGAGTGTGCGCAAAAGATGCTGGCAGAGTGGCTTCAGGATACCACAAAACCTGATGATGAGAATCTGCGGATCAATTTTGATTGTGCGAGCGTGTTTTATGAACAAAAAAATGATGGAGAAACATTGCAGTTGATACGCTGGAGCGTAGAACAACGCAAGCGGCGTCTCCAGGGTGAAGAAAAGTAAAACCGTATCGAGAAAGTGAGAACTCTATGTCAACGTCCTCAAATGACTCCTCTCATGTTGCTGTTGTGCATATCTCCTATGAATACGTTCTGCAAAAAAAATTACGCGAATCTGCTACCTACCTGTATGAGATTGCCTGTAGCCTTGTCTATCCAGCGACATCTGCGCACCTCTCATTAAGAGTCACCGGTCAAAACACCTATCGGAATGCGGCCGCAAAAGATATTCCTTTCACGCTTCATGATACTGGTGCCACCGCCTATATAGAGCTGCTCGAAGCCGAGCAGTTTGAAATCAGAATTGTTGAGCAAGGGGGCATCTATAGTAAGGCCTTCTATCTTGCGCAGAAACGCGAGCTTATGGAGCTGAATAGCAGACATATCGTTTCTCACATCCAATGTCTCAACGAAGATCATTGAAAAACATTGGTTTAGTGGCGGTCAGGCATAAGGAAGAGGACTTTTTTCCATGAAGCAGTACACATGGGCGACCTGTTCAAAAGTTATACAATCGGAAGTAAATACGCTGCAAACGGAAGTTCAGCGGCTGCTGGGTCAGAATCTGCTCGGGATCTACCTGCATGGCTCATTAGCGCTGGGTGGTTTTACGCCGTCCCGCAGCGATATTGATATCATTGTGCTGATTGAACAGAGGCTGAGTCTGGAGTCCAAGCGCTCTATCGTTGAGTTGCTCGTGCGTATCTCACTGTTGCCATGCCCACTCGATGTGCATTTTCTCGTACGGTCGGAGCTGATGCCTTTTCGGCATCCTCTTCCTTATGACCTTCACTACTGTGAAACATTGCGTGAGACCTATCAACAAGAGATGCGCACAGATGCATGGAAAGATTGGAATGAGAGCACCCGGTATGATCCTGATCTGACCATCTATCTGACAAATCTGCGGCAGTTTGGCGTCTGTCTCTACGGACCAGCCATCGTGGAAGCGTTGCCAGTGGTGCCAGAACAGGCTTTTCGCGAGGCGATTAGCAAAGATCTACAGATGGCACGGGCACATTTGCGGCAAGATCCAGTTTCTTTTGTGTTAAATGTCTGTCGTGTTTCTGCATACTTGCGCGATGGCGTCATTCTTTCAAAGGATGCTGGAGGTGTCTGGGGGCTTGCTAATTTGCCTGAAGCGTACCATCTTCTTTTGCAGCAGTCATTAGATCTCTATCGCGGTGAACGTCCCGGGCGACCGGCAGGGTATGCGATGCTGGAAGCATTTGCCTCTTCGCAATTACCGAGGATAGTAGATGCGAAGGGTGTTTCATCGTGTTAGGACAGCAAGTCCCTCTAGCTTGCCTGATGAGGGATACTTACTTCTCTTGCTTATCGAGCAAGTGGAGATAGTCCTGTTCCATCTGTTGCCAGGCCAGGAGTTCTGCCTGTGCCAGGCTGAGGAAGGATGGGCCTGATGATCCCAATAAGAGGCGTGTGATACGTTCGTGCAACGTAAGAGAAGCGGCCATCTGGAGGTGTTGTGAGGGCATCACCCGCAACTGAATCGCTTCGGGTGCGTAGAAGTCTTCGCGTTCAAAGGTCAGCGCAAGCAGAAGGGCGACCTGTTGTAGAAGCGGAAACTGCGAGGGGGAGATGACCGCGGAAGGACTTCTGGAAATGGAGAAGGCACCGGCAACCAACTCCCCCTGGTGGATAGGCACTGCGACCGTGTAGGGAGAGGAAGGAGGGGAAAGGGCATTGAAAGGATCTGGCTGTTCCTCTTCGTTCTGCATGAGAAACGGACGCACAAAAGTGACCGCCCGCCCCTCGCACGAATTGGCTCCAAGGAGGGTCTCGTGTGGTATCTCCTGGTGCCTGATGCTTGTGCGCTTGAGCATGAGTCGTGTCTGTAAGCTCTGCACGAGCGTACCTGAGATGGGGCGAAGGCAGTGGACACAGGCGACCACCAGACCTTGCCTGGCTGGATCGAGTAGCGCCAGGGCCTGCTCAAGGATCAGGGCACATAAGGACGAAGGATGGAGCGACCTTGGCAGATTGGCCCATGCAGTCAAGATCTGGGCGTAGACCGTAGCGGGAAGCTCCTGTATGGGGGGATTTTCGTCACAAGGGAAGAGGGTAGGAAAGGCTTCATGTAAGAGGGGACGCTGCTCAGGAAAGAGGGTGAAAAGTTGCTGGAGATGGTGCCGGGTCGGTGCTGATTCCCCGGTACTCCAACGCTGCAAGGTCATCTGATGTACCCCTAGCTCCCTGGCAAGCTGTTTTTTGTGTGTGGGCAGGGCGATACTCCTGGTAAGAAGTGCTTGCCACCTCTGAGTTTCCTTCATAGAGGTCCCTTTCTGGCGACCCACCGGCTTTCAGGAGGTGGGGGAAAGAATACTGCCCGAAAGCAGAGTGGTTTTGTGTGGGATAGTCCAAATCCCAAAGTATGATGGACGCACTATCGTTTACCCGCAAGCGGGTGAATTGGTCAGGCCGTAACGTGTATCGGATGGGCAGAAATCACCTCTGGTAAGCCGATCTCCTCTCAAAGAGGAGAGGGTTCCTGACAATACCAACCTTTACAAGAAAAATTATTGGAAACTTGAGAGGAGGCAATATGCATGTACTATCTATTAATAAATAATAACGTGTTTCTTTATAAAATGCAAGCCTATTATTACTAATGATTATATGTCTTGTATAATTATGCCTGGAAGCTAGAGAAGAAAGAATGTTTTGGATGGTTTGTTAATGACTGGTTTCTTCTCTCCTGGCTATTTTGCTGGAGACGCTGTTTGTTTGTTGACAGTGGCGGGAGGATAAGATACCATAAGATGGAGCTTCAGAACCTGACCAGAAGTGGTCAAAACTACTCAAAAAAACCTCTCATGATTATGCATCCTCAAATCAGCAAACTGGTATCCGACTCCTGATCCCTTACCTTTTGGTGTGCACTATTCATGGCCGTAAAAGACGAATAAAAAGCTTGTCGTTCTCTTTGGGGGCAAAAAACATTGTCTTCATGATGTAACTGAAATAGCGAAATATGCCTCTTCTGCGTGATCAAATGGATTGAAATTCTAGAAGGGGGGCGATCACGGTCGAGACAGCACACGTACCAGAAAAGAAATGGTCATGTTTACGAATTACCTTGCACAGAATGGAGCACGGAGTAAGAAAACGGTGCTCATTGTAGAGGATCATCCACTCTTTGGAGATATGTTGGTGCGAGCGATCCTCTCCGTGCCTCACTATCAAGTCATTTATACGATGGTGACGGACAGTTCGCAAGTTCTGGAGATTGCTTCCACCTGTACCTTCCATGTTTTGATTATCGATGAGCATCTGCTTTTTAAAAAAGGTATATCGTTCGACGAGATTGCTGCGCTACGGCAGTCTTTTAAAGGCATACCTCTTATGATTCTGGGAACTGAGATGTTCCCAACCTATTGGTTAGACAACCCGTACGTCATGAGGTTAGTGACCCCCTTTAGCGTGCAAGAAGTGCTTCATGCGCTGCAAGTCTTCTTTCGCTAAATGAGCCCCCTATTGTCGACCAACTCTGGTGTTCTGAGAGAGGTTCTCCGGTCAGTTCCTAATCCCAGCAACAGGAGAACCTCTTAGACCCGATCATTGTATTGATTGCGCTTCTTTTCCTTCGCTCGTTTCTCGGCATCACGATAGTTCATGTAGCCAAAGACGCACACAACGGCAATGATGATCAGGAAAATAGGGAGAAATTGTAGCATGTTTTACTCCTTTATGGTGCTTTATTTATCAATGGTTGGTTGATCTGGATACCCGGCGAGCAGTTCACTGGATGACTTTCTTCTCTGGAGATTGTCAGCCATCGCTGCTGAAGGTATTTCTTGCTGCGTAGACTGGTGGGTGAGCGCTTCTGCAATCGCTTTTACCCGTTCTTCGATGAGGGTGAGCGTGGCTTCATCCAGGTCGTCATCCTGGTGCAGAAAGCTTTTGTCTTGCACCATTTCCATGATTCCTGCGATATGGCTCATCATATATTCACCGGTAGCTTGCAGGGCTATCTCTTGTAATTTTTGTTCTTTCATACTTCTGTCCCTTTCGTGGGTGCTTAATAGTGAGACAGATGTACCTCAGACATCTAAGATGCTGAGATACAATCAACTACCTCTTATGAACTCTTTTGAACTTTTTCTTTCGTCGGAGTTGTTTCATACACTACCTCTCATGGCATATCCTCTGCGTGATATCCTCTGGTGCCGCTCTTTCGCACATGTAGCGCAGGAGGAGGCGGAAGGCCGGGTTGCCCTCTCACCTGGTCATAATGCTCATAGACCATTTGCTCACTGCGCAGTGAGTGAGGGTGCGACCCTGGAGGGGGCGGGGTAACCAGCGGTCCAGGTTTCGATGTTGGCCACGCAGGATAAGGGATCGGCCTGATAACGTGTTGTTGGGGCAAGACACTCGCCTCAGCACTGTTATGGTTCCTTTCCTGGCGTGGTAGCACCGGGTCGGGGAGTTCAAGCGGTACGTTGTGCTCTACGACTTCTGGATGCTCCTCAGTTCCTGTCTCTTGTTTCTTATCTAATGCTGGTAGTATTTGTGGAAGCGTTGCCATTGAGCCTCCTTTCTCGAGAAAACAAGATGCATTCTCTCGCAATTAGCGCATAGGAGGAGGCGGACTGGCGACTTTCTGTTTCGCATACGTCTCCTTAGGGCGATGACGCGTATCATTAAACCAGAGAGAGGCAAGTAAGATTGCAATGAACATAAGTGGAAGAAGGAAGAGTTCCATAGTCGTTATCCTTTATGATCATAGTCCAGAGGTGCATGCTGTGCCGCGTGACAAACGTAGGTAGGTTCCATTGACAGTGTGTAGCCCTGGAGATACATTTGAAATGGTAGACAAGACCGCTCTGGAACGTTGGTCTTTTGCCGATAGGGTATTCTACATACCAGGACGTTAAGGGGAACATGATTTGAGAGGATGTGACTTATAAATAGTTTTATAAGCCACATCTAGTATACACTATTTTTTAGCAAAATGCAATATTTTGGCGCATTCGGTGGCAGGAGCTCAAAACGATGCTTGTTTTATTGCCTGCTTTCAGAGAGAGAGAGATTTTTTATTGCGTCTGTTTTCTCATTGATCAGATAGTCGAAGCCTGCGTTTTTATCTTCCCGCACATGTCGCCTGACTATTCTCTCTCTTTGCAGATAATAGGGATGTCTCACCGTAGCCAGCCATGTTCCGAAGAGACCTATCAGTCCTCCGCCTATGCTCCAGAGACAGAGCAGCAGGAATGGGATTATCAGACGTGTCGTTGTCATAGGAGCCGCGTTCGTGATAAGGTTGCCTGGATATCCAGGGAGGAGGCTTACCAGGAAGATGATGAGGTAGTAGATCGTGCCTGCGCACATGCCTGCCAGAAAGCCAAGCCGACGGAGGACGGCGATCTTGCCGACCACAAATCCGGTGACGAAGCCGATGAGGAGACCGAGTACAAGCGTGAGGAGCTCCAGCGCTGCCAGAACCAGCGCAGTCTTGACGGTCAGGCTATCCATGGCAATTTGCAGAATTGCGGCATGGGCCGTCCCCGTATTGATGAGAATGATCAGGATCGTGAGCAAGGCAAAGAGCACACCTGCTATGGTCCCAGCTATCAGGGCAGAGGAAAGACCCCGCTCAGGTAGTGAAAAGGAGATAGACGTGGTAGGCTGGGTGCGCGAGGCGCGAGATGGGATAAGAGATGATGCTCCTGCGAAGAGTATTTCATCTCGCAGGGATTCCTTTGATTCGCTGTGCGTGACAGTTTCTGTGCTCTGTGAGGTTGTCGGTTCATGTAGCGTGTTTTGCATCATTGTTCTCCTTGTTATACTTTCTCCTTCAGAGGATCTATCGTTGGCTCGATGGTGCTTATCTTATAGGATGCACCATCGATAGATTTCACGCTCATTTCCGTTGCTATGCTCGTCGCCTGCGTGTTCCACTTGAGACCGCGTGTAAGAGGGCGAGGAGGATACAGGCACCAATAAAGGCAATGACAATGCTGCCAATCAGGCCATACGTGCCTCCTATACCCAGCATACCACTGACCCATCCTCCGAGGAACGCGCCAAGAACGCCTACGACAATATCACCAATCAGTCCATAGCCTCCCCCCATCACCCGACTTGCGAAAAAGCCAGCCACCAATCCAACAAGCAGCCACATGAGAAGGCCCCCTGGCTCAAGCGTAGCTCCAAGCACAAATGTTGCAACTGTCATGATGTTATCCTTTTCTTGAGATAATACAAACATCTATCTCTATATATGAACAAACGATTTTAAGGAGAATACACGGTAAGCGTCATACGAACCAGGAAACTCCTGGAAGCACTTTCCCACCGGGAGGGAGGTAAACACGAACAGATGTGGTCGTAGTTGGTTCTGAGATGAAGGAATGCGACGGGTGTCGTTTTTTACGGGGAACATGTCTCATGAGAATATTTATGAGTCATTATAAGTATATACTATTTTTTAGCAAAATGCAATATTTATGAACAGTGCAAAAAAATCTCGATGTCCTCTTTACTGGTGGCTTACTATAGATAAAAAGTTTTTGCACCAATGGCAGTATATTTTAAAAAGTTGACAATAAATAAATAAAAACATATAATAATAATATGAAAAAGTAAATATATGATTCACCTATTCCACCCGAAACAGCTTCGAGCTTTCCTTGTTTCTGCATTCTTCCGTAAAGCCACTGAATACGTTCCTCTAGCGTTTGAGCGAGGTGTTGGAGATACCACGCGGAGTTTTGCCTTTCCAATGCTGAAGCAAATCTTTTGCCAGACAGCATGCAAGTAATAGCATGAAATATGCGGAAATGCTCGATCCCTTCCACAGATAAAATGAGCAGATGGAGTAAATTTTGATAAAGACACAGACAGACACTACGGAGCAGCAGGTATATACTCCTGGCTTCCACATGGCCGAAAAGTACGTGTTCAAGTCCGAGCGAGGATTAAGCAAGAAGGTCGTAGAGCAGATCTCGGAAATGAAGGGCGAGCCCGCCTGGATGCGCACATTCCGCCTCAAGAGTCTGGCGCTCTTCGAGAATCGTCCGATGCCGACGTGGGGCGCAGATCTCTCCGGGATAGACTTTGGTAATATCTACTACTACATCAAGCCAATTGCACAGCAGGGGAAAACCTGGGATGATATTCCATCAGAGATTAAGGATACCTTTGATCGATTGGGTATTCCACAGGCCGAGCAGAAGTATCTGGCAGGGGTGACCGCACAATATGAGAGTGAAGCCGTCTATCACAAGGTGCGCGAGGATTTGGAGAAGCTGGGTGTGATCTTCACCGACATGGATACAGCGTTACGCGAGTATCCAGATATTATCAAAGAGCACTTTGGTACCGTTATTCCGGCATCCGATAATAAGTTTTCGTCGCTCAACAGCGCTGTGTGGAGTGGTGGGAGCTTTGTCTATGTGCCAGAAAACGTGCGTGTGGAAATTCCTTTACAGGCCTACTTCCGTATCAATGCTCAGAATATGGGGCAATTCGAGCGTACATTAATTATCGCCGCTCCCGGCTCCTATGTTCATTACGTTGAGGGGTGTACCGCTCCAACCTATGCAAGTGATAGCCTGCATAGTGCCGTCGTAGAGATCAAGGTGATGGAGGGGGCGCGTGTGCGCTACACGACGATTCAGAACTGGTCAAAGAACGTCTATAATCTCGTGACAAAGCGAGCTGCGGTCTATCGGGACGCCACGATGGAATGGGTTGATGGGAATCTGGGTTCAAAGGTCACGATGAAGTATCCAGCAGTTCTGCTCATGGAGCCAGGAGCGCGTGGTGATATTCTCTCTGTGGCATTTGCGAGTGATGGGATGCATCAGGATGCTGGCGCGAAGGTGACGCACCTTGCTCCCTACACCACTTCCCAGATTCTCTCGAAATCGGTCTCGAAGGGTACCGGTCGGGCCTCGTATCGTGGCCTGGTGCGCATCAATTCAGGCGCTCATCATACCAAATCGAGCGTACGCTGTGACGCGCTTCTGCTCGATGAGTATGCTCGCTCCGATACCTATCCCACCATTCGTATTGAAGACAACCAGACCGAGGTTGGGCATGAGGCGACCGTTTCGAAGGTTGGTGATGATCAGCTTTTCTACTTAATGAGTCGTGGCCTGAATGAGTCCGAAGCGTACTCGCTGATCGTCAATGGTTTTATTGAGCCGATCACGAAAGAGTTACCCATGGAGTACGCGGTTGAGTTGAACCGTTTGATCCAGTTGGAGATGTCTGGTAGCGTCGGCTAAACGACAGGTGAAACGCCCTGCGCATTGGCTATCTCTACCGCAAATTGGGCAAAATATTGCATTTTGCTAAAAAATGGGGTATACTAAGAGTGCCTCATAAGATCTTTTATGATCCATTCCTCTCAAATCATGTCCCTTAGTGGATCCCTCTTGCGTAGTGATCACAGACAAGGACATACCTATTATGGCAAGTCAAAAACATCTCGACCTTCTTGCGTCTGGCAAAAATCGTTGGAACCAATGGCGACGCACCTGCTTTGATGTCCAGGCATTAGAGCCAGACCTGCACGAGGCAGATCTTCATGGCATGGACCTGCGTGCCTATGATCTGCACGGAGCGGATCTCACGGAGGCCAATTTGCAGGATGCGGATCTACGTGAGGTGGATATGCGTGAAGCAGACTTACGCGGCGTGGATCTCAGGCACGCCAATCTGAGTGATGGATTATTACCGAAGGCGAACCTGCGCTGGGCCGATATACGTGGTGCCATCCTCTGTCGGGTGGACCTGTCCAGGGCGGGCCTTGAGTATGCCGATCTGCGCGGAGCGTTTATGGAGGGCGCTATCCTGATCAGAGCGAGGTTCCTGGAAGCGAATCTGACCAGAGTAGATCTCAGCGGGGTAGATCTCAGCAAAGC
>DATJHM010000320.1:0-13317 GCA_035493895.1 Ktedonobacteraceae bacterium | reverse complement strand
GAGCTATGGAACCGTTGTGCTGGGATGCCACAGAGGGGACAGCAGGGATGTTCCCGTGTGCAATGAGCAGTAATGGTGAAGACATCATCGATCATTTCGATCTCCGTAATCTCCAGTCCCTCTGGCAAGGCGAGCGGAGCAGGTACTTCCATCTTCTTTAATATGACCCTTCTACAAACGTATTTTATTGATGTAGAACGATCTCTCGATGTAGCAGCAGCAAGCGAGCTTCACCGGGAGTGTGTAAGAACCAATTGTCGCGTTTGCCAAGATTGTTGTCGCCGATCTTGAGCTTGCGAAGTTGATGGCTCTTTGTCCTTGAGGGGGACTCCTGAGCACTAAGCTCATCTATCCCCCTCAAGGACGGAGAGCCGACCAGATCTACGCAAATATATCTACTTACCCTATCATGAAATTTAACTAGTTATTTATACGAATTGCTTTTTACACATTATTTCATTATCATTGTCTCGTATAATCTTCTTTTATGCATATCATAGATGGAGCTATAGTATCCGATGGCAATTACGCCTCTTACAGAAAGCTATGAGCCTGATCCGCTTGTACCCGTCGCCTACCATGCGACCGTACATGACATTCCTGTTGATGATCGCCCCCGTGAACGTCTCCAGAAATACGGCGCACAATTTCTCAGTAGCGCCGATCTACTGGCAATTATTCTGCGTACCGGCACATCAGGAGAGAATGTTATGGAGCTGGCGAGCAAGCTGCTGGCGAAGTATGGAGGTTTGAACGGACTGCTACAGGCCGATTTTCATTTGCTCTGCCATGAGCATGGGCTTGGGCTCGCAAAAAGCGCGCAATTGAAGGCAGCGCTCGAGCTAGGGAAACGTCTCAAAAACGAACAACATGATAAGCGTATTCAGATTCACAATTCCGATGAGGCCGCTCAGATTGTGCGTCTGGAGCTGATGCACCTTGCACACGAGGAGATGCATATCATTGTTCTGGACTCGAAAAATCATCTTGTCGAATATTCGCAGCGTTACAAAGGTACCGTTAATAGCTCGGTTGTGCGGGTTGCAGAGGTCTTTCG
The DNA here is from genome assembly GCA_035493895.1 of Ktedonobacteraceae bacterium. Classification (GTDB taxonomy): domain Bacteria; phylum Chloroflexota; class Ktedonobacteria; order Ktedonobacterales; family Ktedonobacteraceae; genus DATJHM01. The sequence goes on along the minus strand of DATJHM010000320.1, from coordinate 12,260 downwards.
TTCCGCTATTATTCGCAATTGCCCGAGAATTATTATTTGTCATAACCACCCTAGTGGGGACCCGACGCCCTCACCGGAGGATTTTTCTGTAACGCGTGAGGTGATCAAGGCTGGTAGTCTGCTTGATATTGAGCTGCTGGATCATATTGTGATTGGCAATCCGCGCTACATTTCGATAAAGGAGCAGATGGGAGGGCACTGGTAGGATCGTGCTCTTTTTCATCCATAACACTGCGTACTCTCACATAGCAACGAGTGAGACACTGTGTAATTGCTTCCTGCAACTCCAAACACTTCCAATGCTTATTTATCTCCATTTCAGCCAGGCTCATTTTTCCTTTTTTCTATACTGGAATAGGTATCGCTATTTTTCTTTTATAAAGGAGTAATTATGTATAAATTTCCTCGTTTTGGCAGGTTGAGCCTGGTCGCTGTGACGCTCGCTCTGGGAATGAGCCTGAGTGGAGCTGGAATGATACATGCCTCGCCGAATGCGACGAGTGGAGCACGCAAGCAGGAAGGCCATTGTCCATATCAGGTACAAGTAGTGAAGAGCCCCAATCCTGGATCGAGTCAAAACTATCTGTGGGGGTAGAGGCTCTCTCGGCCAACGATATCTGGGCCGTAGGTAGCTTCCAAAACACAGTTGACCCCATTCAAACGCTCATCGAACGCTGGAACGGCTCCAGTTGGAGTGTCGTGCCCAGCCCCGATCCTGGTGTATCAGCCGCCAATTACCTGAGTGGGATAGATGCCGTCTCCGCCAACGATATCTGGGCTGTGGGTGCCTTCCAAAACACAGGTACCGTTGGCTTGAATACGCTTATTGAGCATTGGAATGGTTCCAACTGGAGTGTTATTCCCAGTCCCAATCCCAGTTCCGGGGCAGCCTACAACACTTTGAATGCGATAAAAGCCGTCTCCGCCAACAATATCTGGGCTGTGGGCTATACTGAAAGCGCGACCAGCAACCCCAATCAAACCCTCAGCGACACACTCATCGAGCACTGGAATGGCTCCAACTGGAGCATCGTACCCAGTCCCAACCCCAATGCATTGAATGTCAACTACCTGCGTAGCGTAGCTGCTGTCTCGACCAACGACATCTGGATCGTGGGACAATTCCAAACTGGAGCCGGTTTTCATGAGCCTGATACCTTTCAGACCCTGATAGAACACATCACAATGTAATACAACAAAGATAAACGAATTAATGTCTCACACAGCCTGAGGCAAAGCGCCTTTCCTCCGCTTTCTTTGGAGGAGAGGCACAAGTATCGTCAGGCTTTACACCTTACCCATTCTCCGAAGATCTTCGTATGTATACGTTGGCCCTGCTCCATGATAATAGTTATCGCCAGCGATGTAGTACACCTGATCTTCATACGACCACTGATATCCTGGTACATAATCGCCCGCGCCACCTCCGAAGGTAATATCAGTTGCTGAGACTGTCTGATGGCCTGCGTCAGTAGTCATTGGTCCATAATCAGGGAGGGAACTATGTAGATCAGTGAACGTGGTCGCTTGATCAGCCACCGCATCATGCAGATCAGCCGCATTCGAAGCATGATCAAAAAGTGATTGTACAGTGTCCAGGAAGTCACCAAGGAAATCGAACATTTTTCTTCCCCTCAAACAAACAGCTTTTCCTTCTTACGTTAAGGAAAGGCCTGTCTCCATGAATCCTTCTATTCTAAAGCTGTACTACGAAGACAAAACTTCATCAATGCGCGACCTCAATTACTGAGTTGAAGACCAATAGTCAGCGGCCGTACTCACACTTGTCGAGGACGCTTCGGCGAGCGTGGAAAGGCTATCAGGATCTATGCTCCCCGTCAAGAGATTTACAGCAGTAGCCGCCACTTTCACAGATGAATGTACATTTTTCCCCTGAGCCTGCATCACGGTATTAGCAACAACCATACCCCCGCCAATAACATCCCCAGTTACCAATGCAGTGGTGCCACCAGCGATTAGATTTGCCCCCGCTTTCAGCACCTGCCTTGTTTCTTTATCAGCTCCACATTTTTCAGCTACGAAATCGACAGCTTTTGCTGCCCCTGCACCAACGAGAGAAGACCAGGCCATAGAACCCTCCTGCTACACTTCATTTTGGAGAACAGCTTTTTCAAGGTGTTCTAGTGCTATTATCCCGTCATCGCGTTAAAATAGTAACAGCATATTTTTGCATCTTGTTGCATTTCATTGCTTTTTTGTACAAATCACACGATTATGCAGGTAACGAAGGAAGGGGCCGCATGAAATACGCAGATAAAAGTGTTGTTGGGAGCAGAATCCGTGATGAACGTGAGAGACGTGGCCTCTCACAGTCCGAGTTGGCCGAAGAGGTGGGTGTAGATACGGCAAATGTCAGTCGCTGGGAACGTGGTCAAACCATTCCTCGCCCAAGATACCGCAAAGCGCTCAGTATAGCATTAGGAAAAAGCCTGGACGATTTATTTGGTGAAGAGGCCAGCATTGCAGGAGAAGAGCCGACTGAACCTCCTGAAAAGAGGAGTGAAAGCGAGCCATTGGAGGATACAAGTCAGCCTGTAGTATCTCTGATACACAATCCACCATCTTCTACAGAAGCAAAACTTCCTGTGTTCTCTTCTAAGAAAGGAATGAAAACAACGAATTATCATCCCATAGCGGTAATAGCGCTGGTACTTGCAGTGATTATCGTAGCCACTTCCTTCATCTTGAAAGCTTCTCCCGAAAACTTGCAATCGCTGCTTCCTCTCTATGCTCCCTATGGCGGAACGCTTATGTTCGAAGATCCCTTGCATCAGAATGTGGATCTTCGGTGGGAGGTGGGACAGAATCATTCAACCAACTCTCCAGGGAATTGTGCATTCAATGGGAAAGGGTATTATGTCTCCGCAACAAATTATTATCATCAATGTGATGATCAGATTGATGATTTTGGGAATTTCGCTCTACAGATCCATATGGAACTTGGAAAGGGGAGTGAAGGAGGAGTGCTCTTTCGTACGCATAATCCTGCGGGCTATTATTTTGGCATAGATGATAGTGGAAACTATGAGGTGCTCAGATTTGGCTCGGCACAGCCCTACATCATGCGAGAAATCACGGAAAGAAATAGTCCTCGTCAATCTTATGTCCTGGCCATAGTCGCTAACGGCCCTTCCATCGATCTTTATGTTGACGGCTTGAAGCTTGATCACTTTTCAGACAAAACCTATACAGATGGACATCTCTCTCTGTTTGCCGATGGCTCCTACCAACCCCATATCCCCGAGACGGAGGCAACGTTTACTGACTTAAAAGTTTGGAGACTATAGAAATACAAAAAATGTTACAAAACTACGGCAGAGATCCTCCCGATATTGCTCAGCCATAGTTCCAACTGTTCCGACCCAAACAACGTATATGATACTAAGGAAGCAAAGTTCTGAATACATATATTTATGCAGATGTATCAATGCTGAAGGGGCGGCCTGTAGAGCGAGTGCTTTACTGCCACTGCTGGCTCTGTGCGTGCATTTCCCGCACGAGTAAGATATAATAAGAGCATCGCATACAATGGTCCAACATGCCCTTTCGCATCCGGGTGTCTTCAACGTTCATGTATCGGAGGCCCAGAAAGCAGGTACAACCAATGGATAATAAGCCGGGAAAGCAATACTGGCTACAAAACAATAACGATCGGCCACAACGCCCGCCAACCGGGTCTCCCAATGGCGGACCTACGCCACCGAAGCGCTCAGGCAATAACCTTACACGCTGGCTACTCGTTCTGGTGGGCGTTTTAGTGGTCTTCTACATTTTTAGTTTCATTAATAGCGCCAATAATTCCAGTACTTCGCAGCAGCAGAACAACATCACATACAGCGAATTCTACGCTCAGATCAATGCGAAAAACGTTAAGACAGCGACCTTTATTGGCGATACCGATATTAGCGGCGCATTCAACACGCCCGTTCATGGTCAAACCCAGTATCATGTGACGCAGCTTCCTACAGGCAATGACACAAGGCTGCCACAGCTACTGACTGACAATGGCGCGGTTGTTCGTTACAATGCACCTCCCGATAACTCATTCTGGTTCAACATTCTGATTACGTTCCTTCCCTGGATCTTCTTGATCGGACTCTTTATCTTCCTGAGCCGCCGCGCAGGACAGGGACAGCAGGGCATTTTCAGCTTTGGGAAAAGCCGCGCCAAGCTGATCCTGGAGGATCGTCCGAGCACGACGTTTGCCGATGTCGCAGGCGTAGACGAATCGAAATACGAACTACAAGAAGTGGTCGAGTTTTTGAAGACCCCACAAAAGTTTCAGCGCCTGGGTGGTAAGATACCGCGTGGCGTGCTGCTGGTAGGCCCTCCGGGCACCGGTAAGACGCTGCTCGCGCGTGCCGTTGCAGGTGAGGCAGGAGTACCGTTCTTCTCGATGTCTGGCTCTGAGTTCGTGGAAGTACTGGTCGGCGTCGGTGCGAGCCGCGTACGCGACCTGTTTGATCAAGCCAAGAAAACTTCGCCAAGTATTATCTTCATCGATGAAATTGATGCTGTTGGTCGCCAGCGCGGTTCGAGCATCAATACGAACGATGAGCGCGAACAAACCCTCAATCAGTTACTGGTTGAGATGGACGGATTTGATTCCCGGCAGGCTGTTGTCGTGATCGCCGCAACCAACCGCCCCGATGGACTCGATCAGGCGCTGCTGCGTCCCGGTCGCTTTGATCGCCGTGTCACCGTTGATCGTCCCGACTGGAATGGCCGTCTCGCCATTCTGAAAATTCATTCGCGCACAGTACCTCTTGCCAACGATATCGATCTGGTAGCGATCGCTCGCTCCACCACCGGTATGGTCGGCGCGGACCTCGCCAATCTGGTCAACGAGGCAGCGCTACTGGCCGCACGTCGCAATCTGGACCGCGTGACACAACGCTGCTTTGAAGAGGCGCTCGATAAAATTCTTCTTGGTGCTGAGCGCCCGCTGGTGCTGAGCGATGAGGATCTCAACGTGACCGCTTATCACGAAGGAGGACATGCGCTGACCGGTCTGCTCTTAGAAGAGGCCGATCCAGTCACCAAAGTAACGATTGTGCCCCGTGGGCAGGCACTTGGCGTGACAATGTATACGCCCCTTGATGATCGCTATAACTATCCAAAGGAATATCTCCTGACGCAGATTGTCACGGCACTCGGTGGACGCGCAGCTGAACAGGTCGTGTTTGGGCGGGTGACAACTGGCGCGGAAAACGATCTGCAACGGGTGACAACGATTGCGCGTCAGATGGTGTCCCGCTGGGGTATGAGTGAGCGTCTGGGGACGGTCTCTTTCAGTGAGCGAGAAAATCCTTTCTCTGGTGGCGGCAGCACTGGTGCCCCTACCAATTATAGTGAGGAAACCGCTCAGTTAATCGATGAAGAGGTCGATCGTATTGTACGCGCTGGCTATGCCCAGTCGCTTGAACTCTTGACGACCTATCGACCGGCACTGGACCGTATCGCCCAGGATCTACGGCGCAAAGAAACGATTGACGCCAAAGATCTCCAAAATATCCTTGAAGAAACGGGCGTCCACGTAGCCCCACATAAGCAGCCAAAGCCATCTCAACCGCCAGTGACCCTGGCACCTCCGCCACCCACATCCCCGGAGGAGTCGCCCGAGCTGCAATAAACAAGATTCTAACAGAAGGCTCGTTCTCAGCGAAAGAGAACGAGCCTTCTGTTTTCTCTGTTTGTTACCCAGGGTTGGGGTGATAAAAGAGCAGGCTCACGCACGAGCCAGATTCGTTACGCATGCGACCTTTGCAGTCGGTTATTGCACATTGACGTTAAAAGAGATGCTCTGGACATAGAGAGGGCACATTTTGCCAGGAGTACAAATCGCCCGTCCGGTGAAATTCAATGGCGTTAAACCGCTTCCCTTCGCCTGGAAGCGCCAGATACAAACATGATCGGACTGCAATGCATACCCGGCCGGGTCCTGAATTTGTAAAACGCCCTGCGAGGCCGTTGGACCACTCCATTTCTGTCCGAAGGGTAAACGCACTTCAACAATATCGCCCATATGCGCAACGATATTGTCTTTGGCCATACTTTCTTGTATTGTTACGTTCGCCTTCGTTGGGATGTTCGTCATAACCACATTGCTGGGGCAGCCACTGGCAACGTTACTTCCGTTAACGGTGGTAGATGAGGGTGCTGGTTGCGCAGTAGGCGCATTATTTCCATTGGGTGATCCCGGACCATCAGCCCCCTGACCACATGCGGCCAGCATAATAGCCAGCCCAAACGAGAACACTATTGCCCCAAATGTCTGCCACGTGAAGCCTTTTCCATGATGCTTATTCATAAATGCCTACTCCTCTTTTTAAACTTTCTACGCTTACACCCCTCCTTCTACCATATTGACGTCCTTTCCCTGCCAAAAGTTCCCAGGTCCCCCTGTCTTATTATAAAACGTTGTTTTTTTCTATGTTCATTTCTACCCCCAATCAATAAATGCTTTTTTACAACGCGCTAGCCACAATGTACTAATCTTAACAATCACTTAAAATACTTCAGGCATAATCTTTTTGGAGATTGATGAATGCCATTTTTATTGTGGATTCTCGTACGATCTACAACTGGCTTTTTACGACGCTCGAAGGCTGGATAGTAACACAAAGGACTCAGGTTATGCTCCACGATCGACTTCTCTCGCGGGAGAGAAGGAAGAAACGATACAATCCGCGATTACGAAGGCGCTCTCTCCAGATGCTCTTTGCAGGCTTATTCATGACGATTCTCTGCTCTGCATGTACGCTCCCTGGAAACAGTACAACCACTAATTTGAGTGGTCATATTACGATCGCCGGTTCCACGGCCCTACAGCCACTGGCAGCACAGGCGGCCACGCTCTTTCAGAAACTGCATCCCAATGTGCATATTGAGGTCCAGGGCATCGGTAGTATTAAGGGATTACAAGAAGTTACCAGCAACAAGATCAATATTGGCACCTCCGACATTTATGCCGACCCCGCGCTGTATCCCGATCCCAATCTTACGGATCACATTGTCTGCGTCATTCCTTTTGCGATGATCGTCAACCCTGATATTTCGCTTCCTTCGCTTACGCCACAACAGGTGATCGATATATTTTCGACCGGTATATATACGAACTGGGCACAGCTGGGTGGACCGGATATCCCCATTGTCCCTGTCGTTCGCCCTAGCACCTCTGGCACACGCGATACATTCCGCAAATACGTGCTCGGAGGTCGAGACGAACGCTACAAGCCGCTTAATACCGACTCTTCAGTTGAAGTGCTCAGCCGGGTTGCTAAAACGCCAGGGGCCATTGGCTATCTCGCGCTTTCCGTTGCCAATTCCAGCGTGCATACGATAGCGCTCAATCAGCAACAACCAACCGTCAATGCTATTTCCAATGGAACCTATAGCTTCTGGGGTTACGAGCATATGTATACCATGGGCGATGACAATGCGGCCATTAACGCCTATCTTGATTTTATGCTTACACCTCAAGTCCAACAGTTAGCGCAAAAGTTAGGGTATATCCCCATTGGGAGCATGAAATTACCGTCTGTCGGCTCTACAGCCGCCGCTGGTAGTACCCATTTGAGTACTGATCCACGTACCCTTCCCATGATCGCGCACGATGAAAGCGAGGCAATACGCCGTGAGCTTCTCTAAATTCTCTTCTAGCAGACCTGTTTCGTCACAGAACCCGCTACGCAATTCCGATCCATCTCCAGCCGGGAACAATCGTGCCTCGCAGGTACGCATTCGCGCCAGCTTGCGACGTAGTGGCAATCTCCTCCTTGACCTTCCGATTGGCGGTCGCCTGACGCTGGGCTTTCTGCTTGCAGCGTTAATTGCCACATTAGCGGCGGGTCTGATTGGCGCACTGCGCTCGCAATCGCTCAGTCGCCAATCCGATTTCTACCAGAATCTTTTGCAGACGAACACGTCTCTGAACACTGGCGCGAACTTTCTCCAACTTATGAATACCGAGATGGATACTATTCTGACCGTGGCGACGCAACAGACTTCGCAAGAGACACTCACGAGCGATCAACATGCGGTTCTGGATTTAAGCAACCGCTATAACCAGGTTTTGAACACATATTTTGCCTCCAGCCTCGTCGAAAAACATCCCGATGAGGTCGCACTGCTCGCTGAGGGCAATCACAGTGATCAAATCAGCCAGCAACGTACACTTGCAGCCAGTACGCTACGTACCTGGGATATCTATCAGGCCGCGCAAAATCAGATTCTCAAGGATATCGCCAACCACCAGTATGCCGATGCACAGGCATTGCTCCGCGTGCAGGCAGAACCGACCAATGCAGATGCGCAAAGCGCAATGCGCTCTCTTATTCAGTTCGATCAACATCTTGCCCTATCTATCCATGATGCCGCCAACATTGAAGAACAGCAGCAAATTATCACGACGATCATGGGTTCTATTCTGGCATTCTTGCTCATCGCGCTTGTTGGCTGGCTCATTTCGGGCACATTGGTAAAGCGCCTGAAACAGCTACGACGGGTGACGCGTCTGGTCGAAAATGGTCAGCTTGATGCGCGTGTCGCGGCAGTTGGACGTGACGAAATCGCGGATGTCTCGGCTTCGATCAACGCCATGCTTGACGCCATCGTCGGTCTGGTCGAGGAGACGCGCCACCAGCGCGACGCCCTTACGAACGCCGCAGAACATCTCTTCACGGATATGCGCGTGGTCAGTGCGGGCGATCTGCGTATCAACGCGCCCGTAGGCAATGATCCGATCGGTATGCTAGCAAATGCCTTCAATTTCACCGTAGGTCGCTTCCGCCGGTTCGTCCTGCGCACGCAAACGACAATTGAACAGGTTGAGGTGATCTCCCGTCAAGAGCTTGAACGCGCAGAGAACTTCGCGATCACACTGAACATGCCTTCTTCCGCCACATTTCCCAGCGGGCAGAATCCGGTTTCGCTGGCCTCAAGTGCAAGACCGCGCATGGAGAGTGGCGAGCATAGCAATTCCGTTGCGCTCCACGACAAGGATCTTCTGCAAAATATACAGAGCTCACGTGAACGTCTACAAAAATTGAATAACAGCGAAGGGTTTGCACGGCATATTCGCGCAATTTCCGGCCTGACCGAGCAGATCTCACAGACCGCGAACAAACTGATTCGCGCGATGCCAACTCAGAATCCAGAAACCATGCGTACCCCCAGCGGCAGTCTCGCGCAGGTGCATGTGCAAGAATTGCGCACACTCGAAACGATGTTACAGCGCCTCACGCTGGATCTCCAGGGCACGCAGCGTAGCGCGGCAAGCGATCTGCTTGAGCTGGACAATAGTCTGACCCAATTGAACAATTCGCTGCTTACAAGCAGAACTATATCGACGGATCATAGTGCAATGCAGCGCACGAAAGATGTATCACCGGAACTGATACGTCAGGGGCAGGGTCTTGCCAACGATATTATTGCTCTCGCCCGCAAGCTTACAGCCCTTACCCAGGAGATGCGCGCAGCCGTCGTCTCATTCCAGCTGGATACCAATGATCCTGGTCTTGTCATCGATCCACTGAACAGCCAGTATGCAGTGCCGTTCGGCTCCAATCCACAGAATAGTCTCGCGGGCACAACCAATAGATCAGCGCCGCTTCCCGGCATAGCAGAGAATAGTTCGCCACTGAGACCTTACCGCTAGCCTGATCTACGGACAAGAGAGGGATGAATCGCCGATTTGTGATTCATCCCTTTTTCCGTCTATTCTCGCCATGCGCACGCCATCGGCATTCTATCCGCTTTTCTCATAGGAATTTAATCTCTGTAGAGATCGGAATTGTTCTGTAACAACAGTGGAGATGGTACAATACCCCTGTCACTCAACTGTTCTCCTTTATAGCTGTTCTCGTATAGATGTAAATAGGAAAAGGTGCATAGACATTGAAAACTAAAGCACGACGCTCTCGTTTTCCTTTTATTATTTCATTTCTGATCATATGCCTTCTCGTTATTGGCTCACTGATTGCAGTACGTGTTGTGCGCCTCATACCGCCTGCGATCACCGGTCTGCACATTTCAGGCAATCAGCTTGTGAACGGTTCAAATGTGGCAATTATTCCTCATGGGGTAAATCGCTCAGGAACCGAATATATGTGCGTCCAGGGGAATGGTTTTTTCGACGGGCCCAGTAATGCGGCTTCGGTCGATGCGATGGCGAGCTGGCACATTAATACCGTACGTGTTCCACTCAATGAAGATTGCTGGCTTGGTATCAATGGTTCTCCGTCCGAATATTCTGGCCCCGCGTATCAAAAAGCCATTATTGATTATGTGCATTTGCTAAACTCGAAAAACATTATCGCGATCCTCGATCTCCACTGGTCTGCACCCGGCGTCACACTGGCGACCAAACAGCTTGCCATGCCCGATGCCGATCATTCACCGGCCTTCTGGACCTCTGTCGCAACAACCTTTAAGGGAAACTCCTCCGTTATATTCGATCTTTTCAATGAACCTTTCCCCGATACATGGGACTGCTGGCTCCAGGGAAGTAGTGCGCCTCTCACTGCGCCCTGCGATAAAATCGATTTCGCAGTTGCGGGCATGCAAACCCTTGTCAATACGGTCCGCGCGACTGGAGCGAACAATGTTCTGATTACCAGCGGGCTCGGTTATGCTGACTATCTGAAGGATTGGACAGAGAACAAGCCGCAAGACCCTGATCATAATGTCATGGCCGCATTCCATGCCTACAATTTCGCGCAATGCTCCAGCGTTTCCTGTCTCCAGGAGAACATTCAGCCGATTCTGGCAACTGCGCCCGTCATTGTTGCAGAGCTTGGAGAAAATGATTGTCAGCAAGGATATGTCGATAAAACGATGGATTGGCTTGATAAGATGCATGTTGGCTATCTTGGCTGGTCCTGGAACGTTGCCGATTGCAAGAAATTCCCTGCGCTTATTAACAGCTACAATGGCACGCCGACCGCTTTCGGGGCAGGACTGAAAGCACGGTTCTCAGATCTGGCATTCAATCCATTTAATGCAACGGCCCTGGGTTACATCTCGGGTCCGATGTTCGCTAACATCACCAGTAGTTCTTCGGAATCGCTCAGAAAGCTTTTCCCGGGAATTACCTGGTGAGCCAGCCCCAGGCGTTGCGCTTGCAAAGCGGTGAGGGTCTCTTCGCTCTGCACGAGCCTGGTTGCGGTCTCCTGTCCAACAAGCTTGGGCAGGTAGACTGAGAGGGCTGAGGGGAAAATTTTTTCGTGCATCGTGGGAAGGCGAAATGTAGCATCATCACGAGCGATCACCGTTTCGCAAAATGTCACCAGCTCACAGCCTGCGCCAAGAGCCTTTCCTTTAACCAGGGCGACCGTCGCGATTTTTTGTTGCCGTAATACATTGAATGCCTCGTCCACCTCCTGCGCACACCTGAGCAGCTTTACACGCTGCGATTCCACATCTTCCTCTAACTCCACACCTGCACAAAACGCCTGCTCTCCCATGCTGGTTATGACGACCAGACGAGGCCGCTCCTGTTTCGCTTTGCGAAGGCCTGCGGTCAATTGTCCAAGCATCCCTACCGTCAGTGGATTGAGTGGTTGCTTGTCCAGCACCAACCAGAGAATATCTCGGTGCAAGCGTATATGTGTATCCGGCATGAATTCTTTCTCAATACGAAGCGCCTTTAAAAATATGTTGCGAAAATAAGGGGCAAAAGGCGAATTTCCCTCAATTCTTGCGGTCGGACGTACGCAGAACATCTTTGTCCTATCAGCTATAAGCTTCGCCTTTTACTGTATCACGCTCATGACGCAAGCGTCAACGAACGAACGACGCTCAGCAATTGCGAGCGAAATTTTTCTGCAAGCTTATCCGTTGCGGTGATTGTCTGGGGAGCTTGAGGGGGGAGCGAGCAAGTTCGCCCTGATCAGGAACTGCGCCCAATATACATCAACCTAAGGGGCGAGATGGCCGGTGGGGGCCGCGGACCGGCATAAAGCCTGGTCCCTACCTCGGCCTTTCTTCGAGGATGGGGACCATCGGCGTCCCCTTGCCAAAGACGATACGAGCCGCAAAACACCACAGGTAGGGACCGGGCTTCATGCCGGTCCACGGCCCCCACCGGCCATCTTGCATGTCTCAGCTCTTCTTCGGTTGATGCGTATTTGGCGCAGACCAGCCGCGCCTCTACGAGGGTTAACTATAGCGAACGCGCGGGTCCACCAGCGCATACACCACATCTACGGCCAGATTAATAAACACGTACACCACGACAA
>DATJHM010000319.1:0-7154 GCA_035493895.1 Ktedonobacteraceae bacterium | reverse complement strand
GCGCGGCGCGCGCATGGTGGGCTGGATAATGAACGAATCCAGCCCGGGGCTTCCGGCGCAACGGGTAATTAATAGTAAGGGTGAGTTGAGCGGAAGCTGGGCATTTGGCTCGCCGGATCGAATGCGTGCTTTGCTGGAGTCTGAGGGGATCATCTTCAACGATGCAGGGCGGGTCGATCTGAAACGCTATGGTTGGGATCCTGCGCGCGATCTCAGCCAGACGGAGCTTGAGGAGATTCTCAAGGGCGTCGACGAAGCGTCTGAACTGCCCAGTCCGAAGCTGGTGAGCTTGATGGAACATGATGTCGCCTCACCCTTTAAGGGGAAACAGGAGAGCTAATCCCGCCTGTTTGTGAAGCTTTCTGTATTGTGAGCATTGGTCAAATACGGGAAAAGCCAGAATCTTGATCATTGCGTGTTTCACCGACAAGAAATGTAGACGGTTAGGGAGAGATGTGCTACTCTAGAGAGGCGAATTTGAGGAACTGGGCAATCGCGGGTCGCGAGATCCGAGGAAAGTCCGAACTCCATAGAGCGGGATGCTGGCTAACGGCCAGTGGGGGTGACCTCAAGGAAAGTGCCACAGAAACAAACCGCCTGGCGAAATACGTGCCGGGTAAGGGTGAAATGGTGAGGTAAGAGCTCACCGGCAGCCGGGTGACCGGGTGGCCGGGTAAACCCCATCCGGAGCAAGGCCAAGCAGAGGGGGCAGCGTTGTGCTCTGCACGATGCTGGCAGATGGCTCGTCTGTAAACTCTCGGGTTGGCTGCTTGAGGCGGCGGGTAACTGTCGTCCTAGATAGATGATTGCCCCATTGGGTGTCGAGAGGCAGCCAGTGGACAGAATTCGGCTTATACGTTCCTCAACTTCGCAGCAAAACCGGTGGGAGCAACCGCCAATATTCCTGGTTGCTCCCACCGGTTTTGTCTATTTCAATATATATTGAATTTTTACCGTGAATAGTGCCCGGATGAGCATATTAACTGCTCATGCGATCATGATCGATAAGCCAACGAAGAAAGGAGAGACGACGGCTTTCCTGGAGCATCTCGCGGTATTCAATCTGCTCAGACACATGATCTTTCATGTAAATTAAACGCTCAGCTTCACTTTCCGTAAAACCGAGAGACTGTAGACGCTGAAATTCGGTGTCTTCAGTTGCGTAAGAATGTTCTGGCATAGGTGTATGCTCCTTCTGGATTCTTGGGATGAATAACGGGCTGAATATATCATAGACCATGGTAAGCCTATTGCAAGAGATATAACCGGGCGTCTCCTTTTATCTACAACAATATCGCACTACCAAAAATTTCCTATCAGCCGAACTTCTGTTCCACCCTTTCTACTGACCGCAGAGATAGCCGCGGAGGCATTGAAAAATCTCTTCAATGTCTCTCACTTATACTATTACGCAATTTTTCGCTGTGAAACAAAGGTGAAGTACTTTTGTCTCAGTTACATATATCGATCCTGAAAGTATGCAGATACGCTGCAAAAAGAGCCTAGCGCAGCCGCTGCCCAAGCCGGAGCAGCCGCAATGCGCGCGCTGTCGTGTCACGCGTCAGCTCGGCGGCGTGTGTCATCGCATGCTCCAGGGTCATCGGTCCGGAGGGGAGCACGGCTACGGCATCTATGCCCAACTCGTAAACTGCCTGATAGTCCGCGCCCAGGCTTCCTGCAAGCGCGAGCACCGGGACCTGATGGCGTTGTGCCTGTTGCGCGACGGCCCCGACACTTTTTCCATAAGCGGTCTGACTATCGATCTGCCCCTCAGCTGTAATCAGCAGGTCGGCGGATTGCAAATGCTCGCTCAGGTGCGTCGTCTCAAAAACGATCTGTGCCCCCGGACGGAGGGTGGCATGCAGAAACGCCAGCAATCCTGCCCCCAGACCACCAGCCGCGCCCGCTCCGGGAATATCGGCAACGGAGAGCGCCAGATCCTGTTCGATGATGTGGGCAAAGTGGCCGAGGGCGCTATCCAACTCTTGAATCATCGCAGGCGTCGCGCCTTTCTGCGGACCGTAGATCGCCGCTGCGCCCTCGGGCCCACAGAGCGGATTGGTCACGTCGCAGGCTACCTCGAAGCGACACTCCGCCAGACGCGGATCAATCTCTGCCAGCGAGATATGCGCGAGCGAGGCCAGGGCTGCTCCGCCATAAGCAATCTCGCGACCAGATGCGTCCGTCAAATGGATGCCGAGCGCCTGGGCCATCCCTGCCCCTCCGTCATTCGTCGCGCTCCCGCCGATGCCGATCAAGAAGTGGCGGCAGCCAGCATCAAGGGCGAGCCGGATCAACTCACCGACGCCATAGGTGGTCGTCACGCGAGGATCTCTGCGCTCAGGGGGAACCAGCGGCAGACCGGCGCATGCGGCCATTTCAATCACTGCCGTCTGCCCATCGCCCAGGAGACCGAAGAAGGCCGGAACCGGTTCATGCAAAGGACCCGTTACCGTATGCTGGAGAATGCGCCCACCGGTACCATCAACCAGGGCCTGCACGGTGCCCTCACCTCCATCAGCAATCGGCACTATCGTCGTACGTGCCGCAGGATAGACATTGTGGACACCTGCCGCTATCGCTTGACCCGCTTCAGCCGCCGTGAGACTCCCCTTGAGGGCCTGGGGAGCAATAACGATATGCATAGCTCTTTCCTTCTTTCTGTGCGAGGGTGCGCGTCAATACGCAGCCCATTCTCTCTTTGAGCCTGTTCCATTATAGCAAACATCACCACCGCTCGATACTGTATGTTATGGGGGATTGCAATGGCGTTGGATGACCGGATGGGTGCAGTAGAGATTTGGCAAGGACCCCGGTAAAGACGTATAATGCAGAGCGAAACCCTACAGATGGCTGGCAATGCCAGCCTTGTCGATGGAGGCATAACGAGTCGGATGAGCAGAAAAGAGATGCGACATAAAGCTGAAGAAGCCCCTCTTCTCCTGGTACGATTGAATCATGAAGCACAGAGGAAATATTATGTTGCGCACCTGCCCTGGTGGCGTCATCCATTGGTAGGATATATCACCAGCCTGCCGTTAAACGCGCTCGCCCTCGTTGTACCATTTGCTATGAAGCATCTGATGCTGCAAGACTATTTCCTGGGAGCCCCGCTTTTCCTGGTGATCGTGATCATCGCGCTGATCTGGGGAGCCGGCCCCGCCATCTGCTCTATTATCATTGGGACTGTCGCGCTGGATTATCTTTTTGTACCTCCTTACGATACGCTCAATTTAAAAGATGGCCGCGAGATGCTGCCCTTACTCCCCTTTCTACTGGCTGAGGTGATCATCGCCCTCATCACTGCCCAACGCGAATCAGCGCGACGACGCGCTTTTGTGGCCGAGCAGGACATGCTCTTACACGCCGAAGATCTGGAACAGACAAACAGGCGGCTTGAGGAACTGAACCGTCTCAAAAACCAGTTCGTCTCTATGGCTTCACACGAATTGAAGACCCCCTTAACTTCCATTCGTGGTCATGCGCAGGTCGCTATACGTAGACTGAAGAAGCAGAAATCGCTCCCCCCCGAGCTCCAGTCGATCTACACTTCATTGGAGAAAATCGATGCTCAGACACATCGCCTGCACATACTGATAGAAGATCTCTTAGATATTAGCGCCATCCAGGCCGGAAAAATGCAAATGCGCCTCAAACGCTGCGATCTGAACGCTTTGTGCGATGAGATTGTCTCTGATCAGCGTATGCTATCCGGGCGTACCATTGAGCTTGATATGCAGGAGAAAGCGAACATTTTGCGCATAGATCGAGAGCGCATGGGCCAGGTTATTGCGAATCTGCTCACCAATGCTATCAAATATTCACCAGAAGAGAGCGTCGTTAAAGTCATTGTCACGAAACAGCCGGGGGGAACACGCATCGAGGTCCATAACGAGGGCGAGCCTATACCTGCGCAGCAGCAGGAGCATCTCTTCGAGCTGTTTTATCGTGCCGATAATGCTCAGGACTCCAATAAGCAGGGCTGGGGCCTGGGATTGGCCATTTCGAAAGATATTATTGAGCGCCATGGCGGCCAGATCAGGCTGCACTCTTCAGAGGGCGAAGGAACCTCATTCTTCGTAGAATTGCCTGCAACCGTAGCCGCCGTGTAAATCGCCAATCAATCCCGTAGAGTCGCCGCTTGTTTGCGACCGGGTAGATGAGGAGAATCGCCGATCAGCGCCAACGAAAAAGTTTGCATCTCCCCGAGATCTGCACTATAGTAAACAAAGAAGTGCTCCCATCTCCTGATCTCTTTGGAGGAGCCACTTATGGAGTTTGTATGCTTGATAATTTTTCGCTGCAATGGCCCTGGCATCCCTGGACGATGCTGGTATTGCTGGTCCTCTGCGTCCTCTATTTCCTGGGGGCCCGGCAGGCGCGCAAAAAAGCTTCGGGTCCTGTCATCAATCAAAGGCATATTGTCGCCTTTCTCTCATCCATCGTCCTCATGGCGCTGGTCCTCTTGACGCCAATAGATACGGTTGCACGCACCCAATATTTCTGGGTTCATATCGCCCAGACTATCACCTTAACTACCGTATGCGCGCCTCTCCTCATCGTGAGTTGCTCCTGGGTGGTGACGCTCGTGCTTGCTCGACCGGTGATACGCGCGATCCTGGCGTTTCTGACGGGTCCAGTGGTGGCCTCGATCCTGTTCAATGTTGTCTTCCTGCTCTGGCACGCCCCACGATTTATGGATAGTGCTGTCAGCAGTCCCGCGCTCTATGAAGTCATGGAATGGAGCATCTTTTTCTTCTCATTGTTGAACTGGTATCCTCTGGTCGGTGAGAGCCGAGAATTGCGCACGATGAGCTATCCTATGCAGATGCTCTACGCGTTTATCGATGGTCAACCCGTAGATATCTTCGCGTTTGTGCTGGTCTATACGGATACATCTATCTATCCCCACTTCCAGGCTTCGATGGGGGCGCATTTGCCCGCATACGCCGATCAGGCGTTGGGAGGAGCCCTCTTATTGATTCCGGGCCTGGTTGATCTGGCCGTAATGACGCCCCTCTTTTTCCAATGGCTAAAAATGATCGAGCGGCGCTCTACTCTCGCTGACCAGCGACGTCAACTGGCGCTTGAGACGGAAGAAGAGGAAGAATGGGAAGACGAGGAGAGCGAAATACAACCTGGCCACGCAATTTCGTAATGTACGGAGATTTTGAGGAGGGCCTGTGAGCCCCCTCTCTCTACTGCCAGGTACAGCGTAGTTGTATCGCGTCCTGAAGGCGTCGCTCATATGTGCGACGCGAAACTTCGCTCACACCCAGCGTCGCCAGATGGGGCGTGAGAAATTGTGTGTCGTGCAGGGTATAGCCGCGTGCTTGCAGATGGTGAACCAGCGCAACCAGACTGACTTTGGAGGCATCGGTGGCGTAGGAAAACATGCTCTCACCCATAAAAGCGCCGCCCAATGCCACACCATACAGGCCCCCAACCAGCTCAGATCCCTTCCAGGCTTCGACACTGTGCGCCAGACCTGAAAGATGGAGCCATGTATAGGTACGAATGAACTCTTCGTTGATCCAGGTCTCGGCGCGGTCTGCACACGCACGCATTACCCGTTCAAACGCTGTGTCCATTCGTATCGTATAGCATTGTTTGCGGATCGTGGTACGTAACGAGCGTGAAATAATGAGCCGATCGTGTTCCAGAATCGCACGTGGATCGGGCGCATACCATTGAATGCGCCCCTGCTCATTCGCCATGGGGAAAATCCCCCGCGTATAGGCGTGAATGAGCAGATCTGGATCAAGAGGTTCGGGCTTTCGGTGTAACATACCAGATATCCTTTAAACAAGTAAGCCGTAAAAAGTTATTTTGGCCGGACCAGCGAAATGCCCGGCCCCTTATCCCTGTTACGAGCAAACCAGCGCAGATATTTAGCGACCGTCGGGTTCGTACCACGCAACATTTCCAGATCCCCTTCACTGAGGGGCTTGATCAGGTAAAGCAGTAAGGCGCAGAGCAGCATAAAGAGCACTCCCGAAACAATCAAAAGATAGCGGTCATTCGGATGCCAGAGTATGCTTGGGAGTGCGGCCAGGACGAGCGCCAGCATAAAACGCAGCGTAAAGCCGAGCAGTTCTAAAGGATAGCGGCGCGGGAGATCGTTGAGTAAGAAGAAAAGGAGCATAAAGCCAGTAATCGCCTTCGCAACGCCGTCCGCGATGAGCGCCCCTGCTGGCCCAAAGCGCGGAATCAGAATAACGCCAAGAATCACCAGAATCACCATGCCGAGCCATTGTCCTAATACGACCAACCGGGCTTTATTCACAACGTAAAGGGCGACCTGATGAATCGTTGTGCCCGCAATACGGACCAGAATATTGAAAAATAGGAAGATAGTGAAGAGCTGGCCGACCGCATCAAACTTGCTGCCATAGAGCGCATGGGCGATATTTGAAGCATTGAAGAGACAGAAGACCAGGCCCGGGGCTGCCAGTAAGGTTTCCACTTTGATCAATGCCTGCCAGGAGCGGGCGAATCGCTCGTGATTGTTGCCCACAAAAGCCGCCGCCAGGGCCGAGCCTGCCACCCCACCAAAGCCCGCGACCAGCAGCATATTGGCCGAATCTGCCAGCTGGAACGAAAGATTGAAATAGCCGATATCAACCAGCGAAACGGCGAAGATCCCGAGCAGAATAATCGAGATCTGCTTGAGCAGTGCCCCAGTCACCAGATTGGTTAACCACGCTGAGATGCCCAGTTTGAGCAGCGGAAGCAGCGGCTGCTTGAATGTCGCGTTGCGCGAGAGCAGCAGTGGGGCCTGCCAGATCGCAAATGCCGCTGCATTCAGTAGCGAAACGATGGCGAAGAGCCAGAGCATACCATTGGTCCCCCAACCCAGTTGGAGTACGACAAATCCCAGGCAGAGCACCGCCAGTTGCGTCAGGCCACCAATAATCAGCACCAGCCGCATGCGCATCAGTGCCGCACAGACCGCCGTCAACAGGCTCCCCACGCTGCTGCCGAAGACGTATATGCCAATTGGCGTGATATGAGCGAGTAGCGCTGGACTACGCAAGGTATTGGCGATGTCTTTCCCTTCTGGAAACGGAAGGAGCGCAAAGATCGATGCGATGACTGGCATGCCAAAGATAATCACGGCTACGCTTACCAGCAAAACAAGCAGACGTATACCG
>DATJHM010000318.1:0-4405 GCA_035493895.1 Ktedonobacteraceae bacterium | reverse complement strand
GCTGTACTAAAAACCCACGGTGAAATGAAAAGGAGAACTCCCAGAACGAGGGAGACCCAGTCTTGCCAGCGTGTCCAAGCTTTCATGATAACAATTCCTTCAAGCTTTGTATCTCGCAAGGAGATACTGGGAAAGCATGTTGGCGGGTACTATCATGGCCTCTGGTAGTGCTCGTAACTGTGCAATGCTAATTCTCTGTCTGAGTACTCAGTTCACTAATGAAAACAAGAGGCCCCTCTGATATATTCCATGTTTCCTATCCATATTCTGGCTTCATATTCTCGCTCTCGTAGAGGAGTTGCTAGCGCTCCGCAAGCAATTGCTGGAGCTTCCTGGTCGTTTCTTCATCTCCTGAAAAGAGATGGCAGCGGATAGCGGGATGTTCCATGACTTGAAATGTGGCCGTCTCAAAGCTAAGGTTTCCAACGAGGGGATGACTGAGGCGTTTTCGTCCACTGCAGGTGGAGCGGACATTGTGTTCAGACCAGAGCTTTTGGAAAATCGGGCTGGCCTGTTGGAGGCGCTCAATCAAGGCTGCTATCTCAGGCTCATCCAGGTCGCGGTTGACTCGACTGCGGAAGGTTTCCAGGATCTCTTGAGCATACGGCTCTTGTTCAACGAAGAGTGTAATCTGTGAGTGCGACGGGGTCCTGGCGAATAACAGCCACAAGAGATTACGTTCGTTTTCTGGCAGTTTGCCGAAATCGCCAAAGACCATTCTGGCGGCTCTATTCCAACCCAGAATGTCATAGGTGCGCCCCGTAAGCAGCGCCGGAAGCATGCCCATCTCGTCGAGCACGTGTTGATAGATCCGGGGGACTGACTTTTCCTGTGATATTTTCAAGGGCAATGGCTGTTTGGCGAGGGTAAAGAGGTAGGTTTGCTCATCTTCAGTTAATTGGAGGACATTGGCAAGGCTGGAGAGAATACTACTTGATACTTGAATATCTCGTCCCTGCTCCAGGGAAGTATACCATGTCGTGCTCATTCCTGCAGCGATGGCAACTTCTTCTCGCCTCAGCCCGGGTGTGCGCCGACGTAGTCCTGGTGGCATACCAATCTGTTGGGAGGAGAGGTTCGTGCGTCGTGTCCGCAGAAATTCTCCCAGCTCTTTTCTTCGTTGTTTCTCGCTATGCTGCTGCATGGTGCCCTACTCTTCCTGGATCTGTCGGTCCGAATGCTAGTAGTAAAAATGCTACCATAAACGCAGGTTGGTTCTCAAGTGCGTGTGCTGCTATGCTCAAAAACAGAGAGCGTTCATGCTCGATAGACAAATGTAGCGAAAGGAAAATTACATGCAGCACGATTTTCATGGCAAAGTAATTATCATCACGGGAGGCAGTTCTGGCATTGGGAAGACAACGGCACGGTATTTTGCGCAACAGGGAGGGAGCGTTTTAATTACGGGACGACGCGAAGAGGCTCTCAAAGCAGCGGCAAACCACGAGCGTATCGCCTGGATAGTTGCTGATGTCTGTCAGGAGGAGACTGCTACAGCTATTGCGACGCGTGCGCTTGAGCTGTGGGGACACATTGATGTGCTGGTGAACAATGCCGCAACCATTGCGCTCACTCCGCTCGCAAGCGTCAGGACAGAGCTGATGTACACAATGTTCCAAACCAATGTCTTTGGTCCTACATGGCTCAGTAAAGCGGTATTGCCCGCACTTACCGAAAGCAGGGGATCTATCGTCAATATTTCTAGCATCTCAGGTCAGCTCGCAGTGGTTCCGGAGACCTATTACGCAGCCAGTAAAGCGGCCCTTGAGCATTTGACGCGTTGCTGGGCGGTGGAACTCGCGCCGCTCGGTATTCGCGTCAATGCTATTGCTCCTGGTCCGACAGATACTCCAGCAATGGAAGCGTTCGCTCAGAGTGTCCAGCAAGAGAATTATACGGCGGTTCCGTTATACAGGCGCGGCACGCCAGAGGATGTTGCGGCCTGGATTGCGGCGGTAGCCGACCCGGCCGTTAAGTGGGTTACAGGACAAATCATCACAGTGGATGGCGGGATCAAACTGGGCGCAAGTTTGTAATCCAGAGGCGGAAAATGCTTTTTTCTCTCTCCTTGCAGCCCTAAACGTGAGCGGCAAGGAGATTTCTTCCGTACGTCACATACGGCATCACCGTTTTCTCTCACGCTTGCATCCCCAATTTTTGTGACCTCCTCACCGATTTTCTCTCTCCAATCCTTCCATGCTGACATGCCCTGTTCAACTTTTTCGCGATCCCGGGGCAGACGTTGCATTTTTCCTATTCACATGCAATAATCGATTTAATCGAATATATTCGTAAGTATACAACTCTGCAAGATTTGTGACTCTTTTTTTCTTATATTCATATAGCGTTATGCACAAATGCTTTTTGTTCTGTTCTTACATATAGCAAGGAAGGGCAGGTCTCTCTATGCAATTGTGGCGTTATGGGCAGGCAATCGAACGCCTGGGGGAGCGCTACCGCCTGGAGGGCTCTCTGGGCAGTGGGGGGATGGCCGATGTGTGTCTGGCGTGGGATGAACAATTGCAGGCTGAGGTCGCCATTAAGGTGATTAAGGCCGAGGGGATGGAGCAGCGTACGCTCAACCGTTTTCTCAAGGAGGCGGCGCAGGTCGCGAAATGGCGTCATCCGCACATACTACGCTTCTACGGCGAGGCTCGTCTTGAACTGCTCGATCCTGCTCGTGGCTCGGTCGTTCCCTACATTGTCATGGAGTATGCGCGGGGGGGTGATCTTCACCATCGTTTGCGCAAAGGTCAGCCCTATCCGCTGCTGGATACGCTGGTTCTCTTCTCTCAACTCTGTAGCGCTGTCGCTTATGCCCACGCTCATGGTCTGATCCATCGCGATCTGAAGCCGCAAAACATTCTCTTTCGCCGTCTCCCGGATGGTTCAGAACAGGCGCTCCTCAGCGATTTCGGTCTGGCCGTCGAGGTCAGCGCAACGCACCACACCTTTGCGCACGGCGGTACCCTGCCCTATATGGCTCCCGAACAACTGCGCGGCCAGCCCATACCGTCCAGCGATCTTTTCTCGCTTGGCGTCATTCTCTACCAGCTCTGTACCGGTCGTCTGCCCTTCCAGCGTACCCTACGAGATCTTCATCGATCTCTACCGCATCCCCCATTACCCACCACGCTCAATCCCGAACTGCCAGCCGTCCTCGACGCTATCATCCTGCGCGCCCTTGCTGATGAGCCCGCACAACGCTACGCTACCGCCGACGAACTCTGGCTCGCTCTCAAGAATGTTGCCAATCCCACCTCTCGCACCACCACGCCATACACAACCGGCCCCGTTCCCACGCCCCGTCCAACGCGCCCCGTTCCCACAATCAGTTCCCCTACCTCGCAGAGTACGCGTATCCTCGTGCCCTTGCAATCCGAGCCCGCAAGCACCATCTCTCCGCCCCCTTCAATTCCAGATACCGATCCAGGCGCGAGATCCACCCACATTTACTCAAGCCCAGGCCCCATCTCGGACGCGTCAGCATCACAGATCCCTTCGAGCCCAGGTCCCATCTCGCGCGCAAATGCCCCACGGACACCTTCAACCACCGACCCCGTCTCGCGCACAAGAGCATCTCGTGTGCCCTCAAGATCAGCCTCAGATGCGCAATCTCCCCGCATTCCTGCAAATCCAGCCCCGTCCACAAACGCTCGACATCATCCGGTCCCTCGTCGTGGCAGGGCAATCCGTCGTCCAGCGCGTCTGCTCATCCCGGCATTGCTCTTGCTTGCTCTCATTCTCGCTATCGTCGTCAATGTGCAACTCAATATCCTGCCCAACCCGTTCGCCGTCGTCACCAGCTCCGACCCCACCATCACCATTACACCTGTCAGCCAGCCCATCACCCAGAACTATACCATCGTTCTCACGCACGATTCCACCACCAGCCCCGACCAGTTCACCTCACATACCATTAGCGCTACCGCCAATGACTCCCAGACAATCGCTACAACTGGCAAAGCTCAAACTCAGGGAACGCAAGCGAAGGGAGAGCTACAGTTTTTGAATGGTGCATTTGTTTCTCAGACTATTCTTACAGGTTCTGTGGTTATTGGCGCTGATGGCATACAAGTTATTACCGATGAGAATGCTGTTATTCCAGCGGCCAATCCTGATACACGTAACGGAGGCCGCATAATGGTGGCTGCTCATGCGGCCAATGTGGGTTCTAAAGGCAATATACTGGCTTTAGATATAAATAAAACTTGTTGTGTTTCTGATGGAACAATTTTCGTAAAAAACCTATCCGCCTTCACAGGTGGGCAAGACGCGCAATCATACCATTTTCCCACCCAGGACGACGTCGATCAGGTCTCCCAGAGCGTTCAGGCCAATCTGGAGCAGAAGGCCCGGCAGCAGCTTCAGAGCCAGCTTGCTTCCGGCGAACAGCTTGCCGCCA
>DATJHM010000317.1:0-8521 GCA_035493895.1 Ktedonobacteraceae bacterium | reverse complement strand
GCTCGCTGATCGCAACGATCGGCATCGTGGCCGCCCATTCCATATAATATTCGTCGGCATCACCAGTCCACGTCTGCACACGATCAAACGGAAAACGACTGTGTAACGTCATCACATGGGGCGTCGCCAGCTGCGCCATCAACGGGAAGAGATACATGTCCGCACTGGAAGACAGATGCACATGCACGATATCGAAATCATGTTGCTTGATGTAATCGACCGCCTTCGTGAGATGATAGTATGCCTTGAGGTGACCCGTCCAGGGTACACCTGACGCAATGAGCGAGCGCGGGAAAAATGAGATGAGCTGTGCAGAAGTTCTCGCATCACCTGGCGCAACCAGGGTCACATCATGACCTTGTGCTACCTGTTCTTCGATCAGATGGTACAACACAATCTCCGTTCCACCATAATTCTGCGGAGGCAGTGCAAGCCAGGGTGGTGCAATATGAACTATCTTCATATTTCTCCTTTATATGTATAAAGAGCAATGTACAGCATGCGGCCACATGGCACACAAAAACAACTCCAAACGCTACACAGCTCAAACAAACACAAGTATCGCTAGAAGCTCTGCTATCCCGTAGAAAGGCACATTCCACCAACCTCATCGTTCATCCGGCTATTGTTCGGATGACAGCCTGAATACTCTGCGTGTTCGCGAGGAAAAAGCCCGAAAGCTTCCAGAACAAAAAAGACAAAGGGCACGGTCCTCTGCCTTATTGCTCTTCTTCTTCTAAAAATGCCCTGTTTTCAGTATAACATAGATATGTATTTAAGTCAAAATTTATCAAGATGTTATGTATTTTTTCGAAAACTGTTACATATTTCACAATAATAATATATTACTCTCTACATAAATTCTCGCTTCTCTTCTTCTCTATCATCTTCTAGTCGAAAATGAGCAGCGGCCATCTTTCGTTATACATGGGTTTACGCAAAAGTTCTTCATACAGCAAATGGCCTATGTCCAATTCCCTGTAGAGGCGCTGCTTGCTGCTTTGCGAACCGGCTGGCAAGGGGGGGCATGAGGTTCCCATCCTCGAAGAAAAGCAGAGGTAGGGGCTGCGGTTTATCCCTGCCCGCGAGCCCCACCGGCCCTCTCCGCCTTCGATTGATACGTATTGATCGCGCTTGATGCCGATCCGCGTTCCCTACCAACCATCTCCAATAGCATCTCTACGGGGAGTTCAAACAGCATCTCTACGCAGATTCGGATCACATACTACGGCGCAACAGCCAATCCCACTAACTTCTCGCTTGCTGCCCACATCTGACGCTGGAGCGTCTCATCATAGGAGAGGGGAGCGGAACGTACTGGCACGCTTTTCACAAAGTAGCGCCCGCTGACATCAGCCACTTCGGGAGATGATGCAAGGTAGAGCGAGGTCTTCGCGCCATCTTCTGGCGTCATGCCGAGCAGGGGCAACACCGCGCCTGCCACCGCACGACCGATCGCGCCCACGTTGTTCATCCCCATTGAGGTTGCGACGAAGCCGGGATGCAACGCATTTACGCTCACCCCCGTTCCCTCCAGGCGGCGCGCAAGCTCATAAGAGCAGAGCAGCATCGCCAGCTTCGATTGTCCATACGCATGCCAGAAACGGTAGTTTTTCTCTCCCTGCAAGTCATTCATCCGTATCGTGGCCTTCTCGTGCGAGTCAGAGTCGACATGAATGATGCGCACAGGTGCGCTGGCCTTCAGCAGGTCGAGAAGCAGGTTTGTGAGCAAAAACGCTGCCAGATGGTTCACGGCGAATGTCACTTCCAGACCATCGACGGTCGTCTGACGCCTGAGCATAAATACACCTGCGTTATTGATCAATACATCAAGATGGGCATAACGCTGTTGTATCTCAGCAGCAAGCTGACGAATAGATGCCTGGGATGAGAGATCGGCCAGCAGAAAGGCGAGCGCGTTGTTGCCGCTCGCATCCTGTATCTCATCGAGGACAGCATTGCCCTTCTCCTGATTACGCCCAACGATGACGACTGTTGCCCCCATCTGTGCCAATCCTGCTGCCGTTGCTTTACCAATACCGGATGTCCCTCCGGTAATCACACAAATTTTGCCTTGCATACGATTATCCACGTTTTGAAATATCCTTTCGGCTCTATAATATTACTACTTGTATTGTCGCACAAGCAATATACAAGAGGAGAGAAAAAACGTGTTTTTCTCCGAGGTAGCACAATTCGTTCCTTGACGCGACGAACTACTATCCACTACACTGAAACTATCGTTCAGTATTTTATTTGAGGTAAAGGGAGTATCCGTTCAATGGAGCCGATTTCGCTTCGCGACTATGAGAAGTTCGCTGAAGAGGCAATGGAAGCATCTACCTGGGATTTTTTTCGTGGTGGCAGTGACGATGAGGTGACGCTGCGCGCAAATTGTGACGCATTTCAGCACTGGCGTCTTCGTCCACGCATGCTCGTAGGGGGCGAACCCTGCGATTACCGCACGACTGTGCTGGGCACGCCGGTCAGTATGCCAATTCTGGTCGCGCCAACTGCCTATCACTGCCTCGCTCACCCCGAGGGAGAATGCGAGACTGCGCGCGGCACTGGCGCGGCGGGGACGCTACTGGCGGTGAGCACCCACGCAACGCGCACCTTAGAGGAGGTGGCACAGGCGGCTACTGGTCCCCTCTGGTTCCAACTGTATGTCTACAAAGAGCGCAATATTTCGGAGGCGTTGATTCGTAGAGTCGAAGAAGCTGGCTATCGGGCGCTGGTGCTCACGGTCGATGCTCCCCGCCTGGGGAATCGCGAACAGGTCCGTCGCTCGGGTTTCACGTTGCCCCCCGGTATGCAACGCGCGAATTTTGTACAGCAGGAAAAGCAGACAGTTCAGAAACAGGTAGCTGGTACTTCTGGTTTTGCCAGTCATGCCAACGCACGTTTTGATGAAACATTGAGCTGGGAGGCGATCGATTGGCTACGCTCAATTACCTCGCTGCCGATTCTGGTCAAAGGGATCCTGAGGGCAGATGATGCCAGGCTGGCGGTAGAGCATGGCGTCGATGGTATTATTATTTCAAATCACGGCGGTCGCCAGCTCGATAGTGCAGTTGCTACGCTCGACGCGCTCCCCGAAATCGTCGCCGCGGTTGCAGGGGCCAGTGAAATCTATATCGATGGCGGGATTCGCCGGGGTACGGACGTCCTGAAGGCGCTCGCACTCGGGGCGCGGGCGGTGCTGGTAGGACGTCCGGTGATCTGGGGCCTGGCAACGCATGGGGCCGCTGGCGTGGAGCATGTGTTGCGCATATTGCGTGAGGAACTGGAGCTGGCCATGATTCTTTCTGGCTATCATACGCTCCAGAGCATCGATTCTTCGCTCGTGACCCGCGTTTAACGATGCTGCGAGGAGAAGGCCAGCACTTCGTCACGATGGGGGAGCCCTGGCTGAGCACCAAAGCGCGTGACTTTCAATGCGCTCGCGGTGACGGCGAAACGCAGGGCCTCCTGCGGCTCCTGGCCTTCTATCAAGGCGACGACCAGGGCACCGACGAAACAATCGCCCGCTGCGGTGGTATCGACGACCTGCACTTTGAGCGCCTCCTGATAGTAAAAGCGCTCCTGACCCTGAACGGTGGTTACGAGCAGCGCGCCACGCGCGCCCAGCGTGACCACTACTGTCTGGATACCTTGCTGAAGGAGCGCTGACGCGGCTTTGTGCGCTTCTTCCACACTATCGACGTTCTGTCCAGTGAGCAGGCTGATTTCACTCTCGTTGAGGATCAACAGGGAGAGCTGACGCAAGATTTCTAAAGGCAGGGGTTGCGCAGGAGCGAGATTGAGCACGACCTGCACGCCACGCGCATGCGCCTCGCGAATGTAGAACTGCACGACCTCAAGCGGAATTTCGAGTTGCAGGACCAGCATACGCACGTGATCCAGCGCTGCCAGGATCTGTCGCTGCTGCTCTGCATCCTGACCGACGCGACCATTGGCTCCCGGTGAGAGGATAATCGCGTTCTCTCCCTGCGGACTCAAAAAAATAAGCGCAACACCGCTCGCACTCTGCCCATCACTCACGACCAGCTCGACATTGATCCCATCGTCGAGCAATCCCTGACGCAACTGGATGCCGAAAGGATCGTTCCCCACACGGCCCGCCATCGCGACCGAACCTCCCAGACGCGCCATCGCGACAGCCTGATTGGCTCCCTTCCCTCCTGGCACCAGCCGCAAATCTCCCGCTCCGGTCAGCGTCTCCCCCATAATCGGCAACCTGGGAATCCCAATCACCTGATCCATATTGAGGCTACCCACAACAAGTATATCCTGTGGCATCTCCATCTCCTTTTTCTTCTCAGTGGCGCTTTACTCTGCTCATTCCAGAAATCAACTCTGCGGATCTGATCAACAGTGATCTACATGCCAGATGCTACTGTATCGTCAGCGAGAAATTTCGTGCCCGTTCGGACGCCGGTCTGAGCAAGATAGACTTTCAAGCGGGATGATACCCGCATGAAGATCGGATGTCAAGCAGCAAAGTGAAGCCCAGTAGTGGCACGGTGGAGTGAAACGGAACTGTGCCTGCGAACTCGAACTGTGCCTACGCAACTCTGCCTGCGAACTCGATCTGCTGGCTCTTTCCTTCGATAATCCCTGTTGTTATGCCAACTCACGTCCCCAGGCCGTCAGCAGATGCCAGGTCGCCACAAAGTCCGGCCGCTGCATCTCGCAAATCGCCTCCTGATAGATCTCCTCGTAATTCTCAGGCACACGCGCCCACTTGCGCAAAAAAGGCATCACAGTCTGATAGGATATCTGGATATTCTCAAAAAAGGGGGGACCTTCAGGAGTTCCAGAGTGATATTCTAGCGTATAGTCTCGCGTTTGCACCTGCTGAAAACCATGCCGGGACAACAGATGCGCCAGTTCGCCGGTCGCTCCCGATTCGCCAGGGAGAAAATAGTGCCCGGACCGATACATCGCTTGCAAAAAAACATCAAAAACACGCGCGTGGGCCTGGCCGTTTGTTGCCCAGATATCGCCTTCAGTGATCCGAATCACTCCTCCTGGACGAGCCACACGCCGGTATTCCTGCAAGAGTTTGGGCCAGTCCCAGGTACGCAGCCAGCTCACGGCAAAGCGATGATTCACCAGATCGAAGAGCCCCACGGGAAATTCGAGCATACCCAGGGCATCCCCGACGCGAAACTCCACACGATCGCTCACCTGCGCTACGTCAGCCTGGGCACGCGCATACTCGATAAATGTGGGATTCTTGTCTACACCAACCAGCAAAGTGCAGGTCGGCGTGGTGCGCGCCAG
Source organism: Ktedonobacteraceae bacterium (assembly GCA_035493895.1). Lineage (GTDB taxonomy): Bacteria > Chloroflexota > Ktedonobacteria > Ktedonobacterales > Ktedonobacteraceae > DATJHM01. The sequence goes on along the minus strand of DATJHM010000317.1, from coordinate 3,232 downwards.
CTCAATCAGCCAACCACCAGTACCGCAACCGACATCGAGCACATGTGGGAAGATGGTTGGGTCCGGCTGCTCTGGCAAGACACCTCCCATACTGGCGCTGGTTGCGTAATCCAGGAGTTGCAAACGCCTCAGTTCCTCTTGATTAGCACGATTCTGGGCAAAATACGTGCCGGGTTGCTCTCGTTTGGGTTCTAATGGAATAGGCATGACTTGATATTCGCTTTCTAGAATAAGCAAAGAAGAGGCCCCTTCGCCCTTTTTTCTTAACCTGCTCTTCATTTCAGCAGAAACCGGTCAACGCTCATAGAGCCAAAAAGATAGGAATTCTATGATACAATAGATAGATAAATTTAGCAATTACGAGCAATCTCTTTTGCGAAACGGAGAACACAACAGACAATGTCTCAAACCCTGAAACGCTGGATGATGCGCCAGACGCTCACCGCGCAACCAGAGATTTCGAGCTGGCGTGCTCGCCCCATTTCCCAACAGGACGGCCCACTGCTCGGGGAACTGGTCTATGCAGCCTACCACAATACGATTGATGATGAGGGCGAAACGCCAGAGGAAGCCAGCCAGGAAATCGAGGATACGCTCACGGGAAAGTATGGCCCGGCGTTGCTGATGTGCTCATTTCTTGTCGAAGAGCAAGGGCGTGCGCTCGGCGCTTCCGTGCTGTCCGCCTGGACCGATAAGCGCACCGGACGCACACAGCCTTTGCTCTGCTTTATCATGACCCATCCCGATGCTCGCGGCAAGGGCATGGCAACTTTTCTACTCCAAAAGAGCATCAACGCGCTACTGGCGCGGGGTGAGCAGGACGTTGTGCTCTTTGTGACTGTCGGCAATGACGCGGCCCTGCATATCTACCAGAAACTCGGCTTTCAGGTTGAAGAGGAATTCGAAACCGACCGCGTCAAATCCGTTTAGCTCCTGATCTTGCTCAAGTCGGATTCACTTCTCTCACAGCATATCTTTTTGCCTCACCTCAGAGAGGCACGCGGCAAGCCGGGGAATAAACTCTTTCTGATTATCCCAGTAATTGTGGACCATCAGCCCATGATCGTACGGTATGGCTGCTGCGTTATCGACACGAATATCTTCAACCGGGAGAGGCGTTTTCTTGCCAGTTTCAGGATCAACCGCCCAGTACAGACCCGTCAACTGGTCGGGCAGCGGATTCTTGTTGCGGTGCCACTCAAAACAGGGCTGGAGAGGATCGGCAATAAAATCATGTGGGTCCCAGAAGTTTTTCCAGACCGGGATGGGATGCAGCATCTCCAATGACTGTCCCCAGGTGAAGAGTGTCGCATATTTCCGCAACGGGCTCCCCGCCGTAATAATCGCTTTGATCTTGCTGGCACTATGCGGATGCAGAGAGCGCAGTGCGTCGAGGGCAATCACCGAGCCATTGCTATGCGCATTGATCACAATGCTTGAGACATCCTGACGACAGGCAAGGCGTTGCAGCGCTCCCAGAACGAAGTTACGGATCTGCTCGCGCATATTATTCGCACAAATGTACATCGCTACGTCATTTTGCAGTTGCATAGAAACCACATTGATGGCATCTGGAGCGACCGATCGCTGCGCTCCAAACAGCGATTTGCGTTGCCCGAGCACCGTCTGCACTCCCCCATCCTGACGAACACACAAACTGCACGCAGAAGCCCCGTTCGTTTCATGAGCAGCGAGATTCTGTCCATCAGGCCATGTACCGTTTCGCGCGTGCGCTTGCGCGAAGAACCTCTGCAAAAAGTAGCCATCCATCCAGAACATCTTCAGCAGGTGGAAGATGCTATCATAATTGCCCCGCAACAGGGAGGAGAGCGCCATGAAGAGCGTAATCGTGGAAGGCACGACCTGTACCCCGCTTCCTTCCAGCGCCGAATACACCAGCGCCACATGCGCGATCGAAGCCCCTCTATGTGCAAGAGGAGCATGCGTAATATCGATTTCGTTCGGATCGCTGATGCTCCATGTGCCCAGGCGCTTCATCCCTTCCTCTCTACTCCGTATGCCCGATATAGGAAGTGGATAAGAACTTTGCACGTAGATCGGCACGCTTTCGCGGTATTGGAAAGGCTGGCGCTGGGGATCATCGCTCAACAAATCGCCGAGGCATTCCCGGAGATGGGCGTGGAGCTTATCTGCATAGCCATCAATCCCGGCACTCGGCGGCTGTTGAAAGCCAATGCCGTGAATCGTGACGAGGCAGGTCAGGGAGGAATTATCGTTATTGTCATCATGGGGTCGCATCTTTTTCAGACCTCCTTCTCAGCATATCGCACACAAGCAGACATACTATTGATCCTCTCCACCCCTCTCTTTATAGTGTACTTCTGCGCGCAAAAAATATGTTTGCTTGCATACCCATCCCTCACCATGCCCCACGCTCCCCACCCGCTCCCAATGTCGCGTATATAAGGAGAATCTCCCATCATTTCCGTAGCGCCGCTACTTATCTGCAATGAATATGCATCAACAGAAGAATGGTTCGGTTTGACCTCCCTTCTCAATCTCAACCGATGGCCTCTCTCCCGGTGGTGTGTATCGGAACCACATCGCCTTTGGCATGGGGGCATGTGGTCCCAACCCTCGTAGAAACGCAGAGGTAGGGGCAGCGGTTTATCCCTGCCCGCGGGCCCCACCGGCCGTCTCGATCCTTAGGTCGATGCGTATTCGGCGCAGACAAGCCGTGCTTCTACGAGACAGAAACCGTTTCGGAAGATTGCAAATTTGTTTTGAGACAATCGAAAAACTGTCCGGTGAGCTTCTCAGCGGTACCATTGAGCAGGCGAGCACCGACGCTGGCGATGGTGCCACTCACAACCACGTGAGCGCTCCAATCCATACGCGTGTGCCCGGCATCGAGAGCGGAGAGGTGCATATCGCCGGACAATTCGACGGCACTCCCGGGAGCCTTACCACGTCCCTTCACAATCATATGCTCTGGCTCCAGCATTTCCGGTCGAGTCACGTCTAAGGTAAATTTCGCCTTCACCGGACCCACGCCGACAGCCACAAGCGCTTTCCAATGCTCCGGCTCTAACTCTTCCAGGCTTTGAAAACCAGGAGCACATATCGCGACTTTATTCACGTCCAGAAGATATGACCATACGTGTTCGATAGGCGCATCGATTGTCTGCGAGCCTGAAAATTCCATCGGATGGTTGCCTTTCTTCTTACCATAAGGTCCCGTAGAGGCGCTGTTTATCTGCGCCCATCGTCC
>DATJHM010000316.1:0-15712 GCA_035493895.1 Ktedonobacteraceae bacterium | reverse complement strand
TGTTTCTCTTACTCGTTTTATTGTTTTGCTTTAGTTCAGTTTCGTGGATCATATTCTACCTTAAGTTCCAGCATTTAACAATAAAAATGTGGCTCATCCTTACAAAAGCTAAATTAGCGAGATATCCAGTAGATATTAATTAGTCCTGTCATCGGCTACTTCTTCATACAAATCTGCAACAGGAACATCCAGTGCCGTGGCAAGCTTAGCTAGCGTAGTAGTCGTGATCTCTTTGTAGGGGTTGCGGAAGATGTCTCTAATTGTCGGGTGTGATAGATCGGCCATTCTCTCCAGTTTCCCCATACTATAGCCCTTCTTTTCTGCGACTTCTTTTACCCTCAATCGTAGCTTCAAGATCTTCTCCCGCTTTTTAATGCTCTGATTGTAGCAGCAACTACGTATTGACAAAACTGGTGTTGTGGCTATATAGTTTCAACTACGTAGCTGTAGTTACACCTATCGGCAAATGAGGAGGGTTGGAGCATGGTGTCATTTGTGACCCAGAGAGGTCTCGATGCTGCGGCGATTGCTATTTTGATAAAGCATGGTTGTGTGGTTGGTTTGTATGAGACATATAGTGAGGTTGTGTTTCCTGATGGTACCGTTCAAGAGGAGATCTGGCCGAGAGTTGGGGGAGATATTTATGAGCTTCGTTTGCCGGATGGTTACGTGTGTATTGCTCAATATATGAGATATTATGGTCAATACGTGATATTTTACAAGCCCGAAAGCTAATGCAAGCTATCAGGTGGTTTTAAGGATATAGCTAAGCGAAGCTGTATCCTTTTTATTTTAGCCTTTATTCCCACGGGGTGCGTAACGAGGTGTAACCTCTAGCGGGCCAAATTATTTATCTTTTTGGTCTTCTTCATATTCTTCTCTCCTCTTATTAGAATATTTTGCCAGTTCCTTTTTCATTTCGTTAGCATATGCTTCAGTATATGGAGTTATTCTCTCAATTCTTGATAATTTATCATATGACCCTTTTTCGAAAGTTATTTCCCTTGTTTTCACTTTATCGTCAAATTTGACCTTTTTCTTGCTTTCTTTTGTCTTGATTTGTAAAAAATCATTATTCCTGTCACTGGATTTTTCTGGAGTACGGGAAAAAATTTCTCTCTTGCTTTCCATTTTTTGCGCCTTTCTAGTTAAATCTACACTTCAATACACCTAAATACTTCTATCGATTAGTATATATCCAAAAACACGTAACTTTAGTCAGATCCAGGGAAGGTTATATACTTTTTGGCCAGGTGTCTCGGGCCAGCTGTCTATGTGTATTACACCGCTTGTCTGAGGGTACTGAAGCCGCTCCACAGGCCGTTTCGTGCGGCAAAGATAACCACTGTTTTGTAAACGGCTGGCCGGGGATTCGAATCCCTTCACCGGCTCCAAGTCTTTTTTTCAACATTGAAGGTTACCTCCGTTTTATCCCCCTCCCAACATGGTCAGACCCATGGTATAGTATAATCGGCTTCTTAACAAATAGGCTGCCAGGAAAAAAGTATCCTATGCCAACACTGCACAATGGACATGATGAAAAAGTAAGTCTTGCGGAATACTTTGCCACCTTGGAGAAAGATCCTGACCACCGTTATGAGTATCTCGACGGTGACGTTTATATGATGACGGGGGGAAGTCCTGACCATGCTATTATTGGTAGCAACATGGTAAGAATATTGGGAAATTTGCTGCGAGGCCGACGATGCATTGTATATAACTCAGATCTCTATGTTGCGCTGACAGAAAATTATCGCGTTTGCCCCGATATAACTGTTAGTTGCGATCCACGCGATAGAGGGGCAGAGGATGCAATTCGCTACCCTTCTCTAGTAGTAGAAGTTCTCTCTCCATCCACTGAAGCCCGGGACCGAGGGCGGAAGTCTCTCGCATATCGTGCTAGCCAGACTATTCAAGAATATCTCCTCATTAGCTCAGATGTCCCCATCATTGAATTGTTCCGACGTGAGAAAAGCGGTTTCTGGACGCTTTTCACGCTCAGATTAGAAGATAGTGTAGATCTCACAAGTCTGAACATATGCTTCTCTGCGGCAGAGGCATACGAGAATACCTCTTTTATGGAAGAAGAGGACGACTAGAAAAGCAGAAATATGAAATTCGCGCAAAGTAGCCAGTGAGAGATATTTTCCTGTACAATACGTAGTATAAACGTATATGAATATGATAAAAGGATACAGGAAGCAATGAAGCAGAAATACTTTCCTCTCACATTCCTCGGGGCGGGCCTGCTTGGCGCATTGAGTGCAGCCATCTTTTGTGTCATTTTTCTTCTCCTTACCGATTCTCCTCAGCCAGGCTCAAGTTCGATGTTCTATGGTTCTTATAATTCGCTGCCAATCTTTCTCTGTGCGTCTGTTGCAACGGCTATTAGCAGCATGTTTTTCTGGTGTATTTTTATTCTTCTTCCTAATAATATTTCGGTGCGTCGTGGAGTCTTTACTGGCCTCGTCAGCGTTACCTGTGCTGTTCCGCTTATGGAAGGCTTGATGGAATTTGTGCATGGTGGTTCTATGGCTTCTGGATTTGGTATGGGCTTGTTTGCGATGATAGCTGTTGGTTTCATATCACGCGGGACCATTTTTCTGATTGCAGGCGTAATGGGTTGGTTGTATGTGCTGCTGGTACGTAAAGTGTTCGCTCTGGATGTGATACCTCTGCTGCCTCCTGAATAATAGAGGGGGGAATGTGTGCATGAGGAGGATATAAGCCCATTGGTAGTTTCGCCGATGGGCCAACGTTTTATCATGTTGACGATGCAGGCTCAGCGATAGCGCCGCTCAAACTCCTGGATAGGATAATCATTTGCGCTCATGTCACGTCTGCGCATCAGTCCCTCTTCGTCGAATTCCCAATGCTCATTGCCATGCGTGCGCATCCACTGACCCGTATCTGCATCGCGCCATTCGTATTCGAAGCGTACCGAAATACGATTGTCGGTATAGCACCATAACTCTTTCATCAGGCGATACTCTAATTCTTTGGCCCACTTACGGCGCAGAAATGCTTTGATGGCCTCGCGACCAGTAAAAAACTCCGTTCGATTGCGCCATTGTGAATCGGGCGTGTATGCCAGCGCAACCCGTTCAGGATCACATGAGTTCCAGGCGTTCTCAGCAGCTTTCACCTTGGCTCGAGCTGTCTCTTCGGTAAATGGCGGTTTGATGGGGGCAGGCATTATTCGTATGTATCCCTTTCTTTTTTTCTGACAGGATTGCCTTGAAGTTGACAATCACAGACTCTTTTTATAAGACGATGAATGTCTGTATTATAGATATATGCCGATGAAATGATGCGGCTGTGATAAGTATGGGTAGTAGTCTGACAAGGTTTATTGTACATGCTTCTGTGGCAAGCGAAATGGTGGGAGGAGGTGGCGTTCCACGTCTGTGGGGCGAGAGGGATAGAGGGAGTTCGCGGACGCCATGAAGCCGCAGCTGAATGGCGTCCCTACTGGCCTGGGGAGGGGGACGAAGGTGGGCTATTTGTGCAGGTGGCGATGTAAGAGGATCATGCCTGCACAGCCGCCAAGTAAAATGAGTACAGTAATGCACCAGAGAATAATCGTGCCCGGGTCGCTGCTGTCCGACATCCCCGTAGTATTTATCTGGCTGACAGGGGTGATGGTGGGGAGGATAAACAAATAGAAGAGGTAGGGAGCAGATTTATAGCGCTTTTTTCCAGACTCCTGTATGCGCAATTTCTTCATAAGCTTTATTTGTTCTCTCCTCTCTTCTCAGTTGCCTTGATGGGAATTGTTCATCTAACAGTAGTATAATAAGCGAGCGATATATAGGTCCCGGCTCGCCTTCTACTTTTACGCGAGAAATGCTTATTTTGTATCTTCTGATGATATGATGGTATCGGGCATGTTTGTCGTATGGGCGATAATGCCGAGGTCATAGGCTTTCGTGACGGCTTGCAGGCGCGTGTGGACACGCAATTTGGCGTAAATATTGTTGAGATGTGTTTTGATCGTGCTAATACTGACGAGCAAGCTATCTGCAATTCCCTGATTGGAGAGACCATCGGCGATCATATGAAGTACTTTCAGCTCACGGTCGCTCAATTTCTCGAAAGGTGGCAGCTCGGCTGAACTCGTACTACTCCAGGAGGGCGTCTGAGTCTCGGGACTAAAAGCGGCGAGGAGGTTGTGAAGATAACGGAGCCCCATTTCCTGTTGCTGGCCCTGTCCTTTCTTCTGGAAGTTCTGAGCGTAGTCATTGAGCAGTTTCCCCATTGGCAGGCCCTCATCGAGAAAGATACGTATATATCCTCCCATTCTTGCCAGCGTAAGGGCATACTCAAGACTCTGGAACGCCTGAGAGATAACTCCCTGAGCCTGATAAACCATGGCCTGGGGCACCAGCAGCTTAATGATGCTTGCCTTTCTCCCCTGTGCATGAGCTAGCTGTAAAGGGCCTTCGAGAATGTTGAGAGCCTGCTGGTAAGAATGTTGAGCCAGGTACAGGCGTGCTTGCGTGATAGCCCAGGCTTCCTGCTCATCAACCAGCGGCGTCCCCTGTATGGGTGGGTGGGCCTGGACCCAACGCAAGGCCTCATCCAGTTTGTCGTCTGCCAGCAAAATTTGTATGCGACAGGCTGTCAGCTGGGCTTGCAGGATATGATTGCGTGTCGTGAGCTGTGGATGCTGCTCCGCCTGATCCAATTGTTGAAGGGCCTCTTCAGCGTGACCCTGTATCCAGAGCAGGCGTGCTCTATGCAGATAGCTTTCAGCAAGAAGAAATTTTTGGGATGGCAGATTATTCATAAGCTGTATTGCCTGTTGCCAGTGCATTTGAGCCTGGGGAACGTCGTTCCATTCGCGATAAAGTTCACAGAGGCGCAGATGGATGATGGACCTGCCCCGTTGCGTGCTCTTGCCTATCTCCGGTAGCTCCTGTTGTAGCGTCTGGATGGCCTCGCTCAGCTTGCCCTGGGTGGTCTGGATCTCAGCAAGATGTGTGACGGCGATGAGAGCCATCGTAGTTTGATGACTCTTCAGACAGAGATGGTAGCCCTTGATGAAGGCCAGACGCGCCTGTAAGGTATTGCCAAGCAACTGATTGCCAGCCCCCAGAGCTATAGTGGCGCTGGCATGGATCTGTATTTCTTCGGTCGGAGCAAGCTCTAATGCTTTCTGCGCATATTCAATAGCCTGGACGCCAGCACCATTGATCATCGCATTATAAGCACGGGTATCGTAGACGCGGCTTAGCATCTCGTCGTTCTGCTCTTTTTGCCAGACATTTTCTGCACATAACATAGCCTTCTCATATTCGGGATAACGTGCGTGTAGTTGATAGATGCAGGCACGTAGATAAGAGATCAATGGATGTCCGGCGTAGAAGCATTCAGGTAAGCGAGCGAGCCAGAAATTGACAAGCTCAACCTCGCCTCGTCGCATAAACGACCATGCATGTTGTTCGATCAAAGTGATGGCATGCTCCAGATTTGCGGCCTCAAAAGCATGAGAGATTGCCTCTACATAATATCCTTGCTCTTCATACCAGTGACTGGCACGATCATGAAGTTGTTGGAGCTCGGTTTCCTGCCGTTGTTTGAGATGCTGTTGCAACAGATTCTTGAACAGGCGATGATAGCGGTACCAGCCCTCCTGCGTATTGAGCGTAAGCAAGAAAAGATCGTGTTGGAGGAGATGCGTCAGGATTGCCGAGGCATTCTGGTGAGTGGTGATCGTGTCACAAAGTGCAGGTGTAAACGTTTCCAGAATAGAGGTTGTGTAGAGGAAATGTGTGACCTCCTCTGGTTGCTGAGCCAGCACCTCCTGTGCCAGATAATGAAAAACATGCCTGTTCTCTCCATTATATGAGCGAATAGAACGAACAGTCGTCGCCGGGTCAGCAAAGCGTTGGAGTGAGATAGCGGCAAGTCGTAGTCCGGCAGCCCACCCTTCCGTGTGCCAGTCGAGTAGTGCGACATCTTGAGAGGAGAGCGTGAGTCCGGTGGCCATACTCAAAAACGTGACCGTTTCGTCGAGCGTAAAACGCAGATCTTGCGCGCGTATTTCACCGAGCAGACCTTTGACGCGCAGGCGGGCAAGAGGAAGTGGGGGATTTGAGCGCGAAAGAATGAGCAGATGAAAATGCGCAGGCTGGTGTTCCAGCAAAAAAGTGAGCATCTGGTGAATGCACTCCCGGGTAATGTGCTGATAATCATCGAGAACAAGCAAGACATCATGAGGGATATCCGAAAGCGTATTGATCAGCAGCGTGAGCATCGTTTCATCTGGAGAATGAGTGTGCCATTGCGCGAAGCGTTCAGCAATCGCAGTTTCGTGCTGGCTTAACGCGTGAATGATATAGTGCCAGAAACAAGTGGGGTCATTATCTTTTGCATCCAGCGTCACCCAGGAAGCAGTGGGATGGTAGGCACGCAACCATGTGCCAACCAGACACGTCTTGCCAAAGCCAGCAGGGGCTGCAAGTAACGTGCAGGCCCCCTGCGTGGTTTTGCCCAGTCTTTCGTAGAGACGAGGGCGCGAAATGCAATTTTTTAAAGACTTGAGCGGCATAGTGAGCTTCGTGGAGAGTAAGAAGTGTTCATCTGCTAGTGGTTGCATTGATCTCATCTCCTCCTGGCTGCACCGGCAATCTCTGTAGTATCAAAACAGAGATTGCCGAAGGCGCGAATAGTGATACACGAAAAAGCGGCTCAGGGAGCCATCGGGAGCGTAAACCAGAAGGTAGAGCCATTGCCGGGCATACTCGTGACGCCAATCTGACCTTGATGCTGTTCAATGATCGTACGGCAGATATGGAGACCGAGACCGAGGCCTTTGCTATTGCCATTCTGGACCTTAATGTCAGGTGCCTGGTAGAAACGTTGCCAGATGCGCTCCTGTTCGCTTTCCGAAAGTCCAGGTCCACGATCACTGACGGAGATACGCGCCTCCTGTCCTGATCTGGTCAGCATGAGTATAATTGCCTGATCGGGTGGTGAGTATTTGATCGCATTGGTCAAATAGTTGTTGATAACCTGACGGATTCGGTCTCTGTCCGCAATCACCGGAATCTCGTCTGCGTGCGGAAGTACATCGATAATAGGACGCGTCGGGGCAATCTGGCGTAGTTCTTCCGTGACCTCGTGAGCCAGTTCAGCCAGATCGAAGCGCCGAGTTTCCATATTCAGATGATTTGTTTGCATGCGGGGCACATCGAGCAGATCATCGATCAGACGATTTTGAATGCGAACCTGGTTTTCGATGCGCTCTAACAGCTTTTGCACATCATCGATAGTATGCGTGTAATCTGTTTGCTGCGTGTCTGAAAGCTCCTGAGTATTGAGGCGTTTGACGCGATGCTGCGCCAGTTGCGCACTGATATGAATTGCAGTCAGTGGAGTTTTGAGTTCATGACTGACGAGGCTGATCGATTCATCCATGCGGCGGAGAGCATGGCGAAGGACCAGTTCGCCAGCCTGAGTTTCGATATGCTCATGTAAGCGCTGTTCGCGCTCGAGCATGCGAGCCAGCGTCTGAGCCAGAGCCTTGATTTGAGCAATGTATTCCTGAGTGCGATGCTGTTTATCCTTTTTATAAGCGAGCACAAACAGGCCCTGCAAGTGGCCGTGAAGTTGCACAGGCGCGATGAGCGTCTCGTAGAAGTAGGGCTGGTTTGTAGCGTGCGGTATCGTATGGAGAATTACCTCTCCTGATTGTAACAGCCTGATCTGTTCAGGACGAAGATGATCCTGGAGATAGGTATCCTGAATATGTGTGAGCCAGTGTTGCTCCAGATCTGCGGTGGAACTGGCCTTCGCAATCGGGTTAAGGAGATTAGTAAGAGGATCAACCGCAATCACCGTAGCGGCACTGCACTCCAGGACACGGCAGGTCAGTTTGAGAAGTTGCTGTTCAACGATACCATCTTCTACGGCAGGCTGGTTATTTTCTTCTTGCTGTTCGCTGGCCTTAGGAGGGAGGAGCAAGAGAGCCTCAGTCATTTCCAGCACCGTAGGGAGCAGGCCAGTGGTTTGTTGGACGGCTTGCCTGTGCGCTTTTTTTTGCCAGCGTGTGACAAAGATCAGATTAACCGTCGCAATAGCGGAGATGAGCAGGATTCCAGAGAAATAGAACGGAGAGTCTTGCTCACGTAGCCAGATGATAGCCAGGAGCAAGGTCAGCCCCCAGAGAGCCAGAATGTTAAAATAACTCAGCCATGGATGCTTCTGATTGGTGCAATAAATTTGCTCGTCAGTGGCAGTTGTTCTCTTCCACAGAGAATCTCCTATGGCATGCCTTGCTTGTTTCCAATATCTGGCCTGATTTTCTCGTAGCCACATAGTTCCCTCCTTCGTCATATTCATTCTGCTTCTGTTTGGTGCTGAAAAACGGTATATGATCCGGTGGACTTTGTTCTGTTTGTTAGTATAGTGAACAGAAAAGCGTAACTGTTCATCCAAACGGTTGATTTTAGGGGTGGATAAAGCAGGTCAATCGATGGAAGTCGAGTTTTTTTGTTCGAGATAATTGAAAGAGCATACAGATGGACTCATAAATAGATTATCCTGGACATTTAATAATATTATGTATATAATTCTATTCTAGGGATATATATTGTACATAGAAATAGAGTAGATATTCTTAAAAGAGACCAGGGCAGCAAAAAAGGGCAAAGGGATATGAACATGCGCGATGAACAGAAAGAGCATGTATTGTTAACGACCAAGTTTACCGCCCCTCTTTTCTATTTCAAAAAGACACTGACGCGTACGCGATTGCATGAGAGGTTGTCTGCTGGTAGTAACTCTCCTTTTACCCTTGTGACAGCCCCGGCGGGCAGTGGCAAGACAACGATTGTCTGTGAGTGGTTACAGCAAAAGCAAATAGAGGCGGCCTGGTTGTCGCTTGACGAGCGTGATAATGATCCGGAGCGTTTCTGGCAGTACGTGCTTGCCGCGTTGCAGAAGCGTGTGCCCCATCTGGGTCAGAGAGCGATAACACAAATAGTACAGGCCGATCAGGATAGTCGACAAACGATGCTTATTTGTTTGTTGAATGACCTGGCGTTGCTGGCCGAAGATATTGTCTTTGTGTTAGACGGATATCATGTCATTACGAATGCAGCGATTCATGCAGACCTGATCTTTCTCCTGGAACAGAGTCCCTCCTCATTCCATCTTGTCATGACAACGCGTCTTGTGCCACCTTTTCCGCTGGCGCGTATGCATGTGCGTGGTCTTGTGACCGAATTGACGGCGAACGATCTGTGTTTCACGTTAGAGGAGAGTGCCATTTTTCTGACGCAGTCTATGGGGTTAACGCTCTCTGCGGCAGAGATTGAGACATTGCATACGTACACTGAAGGCTGGATTGCTGGCATGCAACTGATAGCTCTCTCCTTGCAAAGTCGTAGTGCCGGAGTGAATCTCCCGTCATTTATCCAGCAACTGGCAGGCAATCAATGGCATGTTTTTCATTACCTGATCGACGAAGTATTTTCCAGTCTACCAGCAGACGCGCAAGAATTTATCCTGTGCACCTCGATTCTTAAACACATGAATAGTTCTTTGTGCGATGCCGTAACCTTGCAGCAGAATGGGCGAGAGATGCTTGAGTATTTTCAGCAAGCGAATCTTTTTGTCCTGGCTCTTGATGAGCGTGGTGAATGGTACCGTTATTATCAAATTTTTGCCAACCTGCTCTATTACTATCTCCAATCGCGTTCGCCCGAGCTTGTGCCCACGCTCCATCTGCGTGCCAGCTACTGGTTTGAGCAGCATGATCAGATCGTGGATGCCGTCACCCATGCCTGTGCGGCGAAATCATTTGAACGGGCCGCCACCCTTATCGAAAGCTCTGGCTGGTCGCTCATGCAGCGAGGTGAGAGTGACATCGTCTTTTCCCTCTTGAAAATGTTGCCGAAAGAGCTCCTGTCCGCTCGACCCTATCTTGCATACATTTATGCATTGGTATTTTTCTATCTGGGAGATTTTGTAGAGTGTGAGCGGGCAATTTATCAATTAAAGCAGGCAACGCAGGACGAGCAAGATCCGTTGTTACTCAGCCGGGTCTTCGAACTGCGTGCCTACTTTGCCCTGAGTTGTGGAGATAGTGAGGGAGCGATTACCAGCGCGCAGCAAGTGCTGGCCCTGTTGCCAGCAGACGAGCGGCTGTTACGTGGGAGTGCGCTGGTGGCGCTCGGTGCAGGTTATACCTTATATGGAGACCTTGCGCTTGCCGTGCAATTTCTGCGTCAGGGGCAGCGTCACTGCCAGGAGATGCAACATTTTATCGGGATGCAGCTTGCCGCGATCTACCTGGGGATAGCGCAGTATGCCAGAGGGCGTTTGCGTGAAGCGGAACAGGCATTGCTCTGTCTGGTGCGCGATAGTGATACCTCCTGGTATAAAGTCGCGCTCTTCTTCCTCCTGGCGCGCATTTATAATGAATGGAATGAAGCGGAACAGGCAGAGGAATTCTATCGACAGGGGATGCGGTTTGCCGGGCAGAGTGGACATCTGGAAATGTTGACAGAGGGCCATCTGTGTGGCATGTTGCTGGCAATGCGTCGGGGAGATCGTGAGCAGGGAAAGCGGCTGTTAGATACTACCCTGTTAAATATGCAACATATAGCAGAGCGTCCAGCCTTACTTGCCAGAGTCATTGAGATGCATGTCTATTGCTGGCTTGCCCAGAGAAACGTAGCACGGGCGGCCCATTATTGTGAGCTGTATATGCCTTCTGTACAATCGATGCCCGCTGACGTGCGTGCAGTCTGGTACTGCACAAAAGCCAGAGTGTTGATTGCGCAGGGAGAGGTGCAGCAGGCTCATGCTTTGTTGCAAGAAGTCCTGGTGGAGATGCAAGCGCAGGGACGTGTCCATGCGCAGATCGAAGTTGGAGTTTTGTTAGTGCAGGCATACCAGGCGGAGGGATCGCTTTCTGAGGCGCTTGCGTATCTGGAGAAAACGCTGCTGCTGGCAGAGCCGAATGGATATACCAGCATATTTGTGCAGGCAGGATCTGAAATGGCCCACCTCCTGTCCGACCTTTGTGTGCGCTATCAGCGTTTTTCAGCGCGTGACGTACCGGCTTTCTCCTCCAACTATCTCTGTGCTTTACTGGCCGCCTTTGGTCCTGATGAGGCAGCTCGGGCCAGGAAAATGTTGCAAGAGAAAACGTTGGCGCAATCGATGCTGGTGGAAAAACTGAGCGAGCGAGAGCTTGAGGTATTGCAACAGATCGCGGCAGGCTCGACGAATAACGAGATTGCCCAGAAGTTAGTAGTAACCGTCAGTACCATTAAGACGCATATTAACAATATTTATGCAAAGCTTCAGGTGCATACGCGTTTACAGGCCGTGCGTAAAGCGCAGGATCTGGGCTTGATCGGGCATCCGGAGCCTTCAACCCATAGTGGGGCGCTGATATTCTCACCCGAAATGTTTGTCATCCGCAATAATACGCCCTCTTTTCTGACAGCAGCAGAGTCATGGGGTCCGTTTTAAGCGATCTCTCCTGGCAGATGGCCGTCTCCATTTCCGTGAAATCATCTTCCCAGATTGCATTCCCGCCGCAGATAAGAAAAAAGGTGTTGGAATAGTGCTTCTTTGTTCGTTTTAAACGAAAGAAGAGATATAATAATTCAGTATGTTTCGCCATGAAGCAAAGATCTGCAATCTGGTCATCTGTAAAAAAGGAGTTTTGTATGAATGCTCAAAAAATGGCTATGTCGGATCTGGGGAAAGAGCAGCCAGAGCGAGAGCACCCGGTCTATTCTATTGTCGCCCCCGTTTTTAACGAGAAAGAGACACTGCCCCATTTTTATGAGCGAGTGGTGCGTGTGATGGAGGGGTTGGCAGAACCATTTGAGTTGATTTTTGTCAATGATGGAAGCCAGGATGGATCGTATGAAGTATTGCGCCAGCTGCATCAACGGGACGCACGTGTACAGGTGTTGGACTTTTCCCGCAACTTTGGTCATCAGATCGCGATCTCAGCCGGTTTAGATTATGCGCATGGATCGGCAGTCGTGATTCTTGACTCAGACTTGCAGGATCCTCCTGAGATCATCCCCGAAATGGTTGCGCGTTGGAAAGATGGGGTCGAGGTCGTCTACGCGCAACGGGCCACACGGGCAGGAGAAACGGCGTTTAAACTGATGACAGCAGCCGCATTTTATCGTGTAATCGAGCGTATCACCTCCGTGAACATTCCGCGTGACACCGGAGATTTCCGTCTGCTGGACCGTTCCGTCGTGAACGCGCTGGTCAGCATGCGTGAGCAGCATCGTTTCATGCGTGGGCTCTCCGCCTGGGTTGGTTTTCGTCAGGAGGCGGTATCGTACCAGCGTCAGGAGCGTTTTGCGGGCACAACAAAATATCCGTTACATAAAATGATACGTTTTTCCCTGGATGCGATCACCAGTTTCAGCCATGTTCCGCTGCAACTGGCGACCACCTTCGGCTTCATCCTGGCCGGTCTGAGCTTGCTGGGTATCCTCGTAGCGGCATTTCTGCGTTTATTTACGGATGCGATTGTGGGTCAGGCCTCGACATTAATCCTGGTGCTCTTTCTTGGAGGCATCCAATTGATCTTCCTGGGCATTATTGGAGAGTATCTGGGCCGTATTTACGACGAGGTCCGTTCGCGCCCCCTCTATATTTTGCGCGAGAAGCTCGATTCGACGGCCCATTGATCCCTGTCGGGGTCCAGATTGTTATATTCGTGTATAGACATAACTAGCGTAAGAGAATTTGCACTGTGAAGTTTTGAGACGTAGCAAATTGTCCATCCTGATTCTGGCCGCGCACGACAAAGCGGGCAGTGGTAGTAGTGCCTTTATTATGTCTGGTCACAGGAGCATCCAGATTGATGGGCCAGTTGAGGGTAACATTGCCATTGTCGTCGGTCGTGCGGGCTTTGCCCTGATAAAAATAGGGTGACAGGCTATAGAATGCACTGAGCTGGACGACAGTATGAGCCTGGCCGGTAGTGACCTGGATCTGCACAGTAGAATGATTATTGGCTTGCTGAGGATAGTCGACAACTTGCAGATCGAAGGAGCCGTTCGCCTGTGTCGTAGATGTTGCCGTCGGTACCGCTAGCGTTGGTGTGCCAGTCTGCGGGGGTAGGCTGCTGATCGTATTGGCGGGAGTGCCTGCCGGGATAGCAAAGGTGGGATGAGCGTCAACTGTTCCCTGAGGTTGTGGGGTTTGAGGAGGGGCAGTCTGATAAGCGCTGGCCTGATCGTTATTCTGTAACCCAGAGGATTGAAAAAGAGTAGTGGCAACGACCGTAAAGACGCCACCGGAGAGGACGACGAGAACGACCGCTATCAGCAGCGCAATGCGAGCGGGATCATTGCGCCAGCGTGAGTTCGTGTCGGACGCAGGTGAGGGGAGATACTGGTTTTTGTGATCGGGCTGTATGCCGAACATCTCAGTTTTTTCGGCATACAGATTGGAGCCTTGCGGCGTATATCCGGGGAGGACGATTCGCTCATCACCTGGAAACCGTCCCTGCGCTGGTGGATGCTCTTCGGCCATATATGCCTCCTGCTCGCTTCATAGTGCTGTATGTGATACCATCTAAAAAAATAGCAGATGTCTGGCAAACTGCATCGCTCTCGCCGCTGATAACGTTTACTCGTTATTCACAATTGTAGTGACTATTATGCCTTTCTGCAAGTATATAGTATTTCGCCGTCCATTATCCAAGGAAAATCAGAAACATGGCAAAAACCATCCGTACACAGGCAATGCGAGCCCTGGATGCCCGTAAAATAGCATATACCGTCCATCAATTTCCCGAGAACATACACGATGCGGAGCAGGTAGCCGCCTTGCTGAATAGAGTACCGGGAGAGGTTTTTAAAACGCTCGTGCTCATCCGCGAAGACGATCCGCGTGCTCATCCCCTGCTCTATATGGTCCCGGCGGATAGTGAAGTCGATGTGCGGCAATTTGCGAAAGCGTTGGGAGTCAAAAGTGTACGTATGGCTACTCATGAGCAGGCAGAGAAATTAACGGGGCTCAAAGTGGGAGGAATCTCAGCACTGGCATTGCTCAATAAACCATTTGTTATGTATCTGGATAGTAGTGCGCAAAGTTTCAGAGAAATTTTTGTGAGCGCAGGGCAGAGAGGTGTCGACATACAGATCAGCGTAAGCGATCTGCAAAGGGTCACAGGTGCACAGACAGTGCAAGCCACGCGGGCAAAATTGTGACCCTCTGACAAAGCATTGGAGAATGTATAAAACATTTTTGTGTTATTTCTTAATGAGAGCGATAGGCAGTGAGAAGATGATAAATCAATAACAAACAAAAATGATATATTGAATAATAAATGCTGTATTTTATGCAAAAGAAGCCAGATGGTCAGATAAAATAGATGTTCGCCAATGAAAAAGAGTGAGAAGAGAGTAGAGATACAGGCAGAGTCGTAGGGATATAGAAACAATTTCGTCGTCTAGAAAGCTGGAAACAGTGTGGAAAAGCAAGTTATTGATAGGTTTTTAATGCTTGTGTTATTGACGATTCTCTTTGTACAGGGTATGCTTACAACGCGTGAAAAAGATATTGTCAGGATATATATGACTATACTTATCTAGTAAATATATACAGAACTCTGCGTGTGGTATGATATGATATGTAGATTATCGTGGAAGCAAAAAAAAGATATGGAAGATCCACAAACATGGCAAGAGTTGTTACGAAATGTAGCAAGTGACCCACTCGAGCACCAGAGGATCGCTAGAGAGATGGGGGTCAATCAGATTACATTGACGCGTTGGATGAATCGGACCTCAACACCGCGCCCGGCCAGCTTACGCCCCTTACTGGATGCAATACCTCAACATCGGCAAAAAATGTTGCAGCTTCTCCAGAAGGATTTTCCTAAATTTTCGCTGGAGAGCCCACAGGAAGAAGAAGTGGTAGCAGAAATCCCGGCGGCCTTTTATGCGAACATCATGAACATCTATACCACCAGCCCGCCAATCTTGCGTTCGTCGGCGATTTGTGTCACCATTTTTCAACAAATGCTGCGGCACCTTGATCCCTTAAAGTTAGGTTTACAAGTTGTTATTTGCCTATGTATGGCACCGGGTGAGGGAGAGAGAGTGCATAGTCTTTATATGACGCAGGGAAGAGCAACTCGACCGTGGGAAAGCGTGATTGATAACGACATCGCTTTTTTGGGTCTTGAATCGCAGGCCGGTAACGTCGTAAGTAGAGGGCATCCGATCATCACCCAGAGCCATAAAGAGCGAGCGCAGCGTTACCCCGTGCATACTATTCCTTACGCAGAGAGCGTAGCCACGTACCCATTATTGTATTTTGACCGCATAGCTGGAGCCGTGAGCGTCATTAGCACGCAGCAGAACCACTTCACAGCAGCGCATACAGAACTTATGCAGAGTTATACCGAGTTGCTTATTCTAGCATTTGAGCCGGAACAATTTTATCCATTAAAAGAGATTGACCTGGGGATTGTGCCGTCGCGTGAGATCCAGGAGCCCTACCTGGAGAAATTCCAGCTAGAGGTCACCGCAGTCATGTTGGAAGCAGAAAAGAGCGGTCAGCGGTTGAAGCGTGCGGAAGCGGAATTGCGTGTCTGGAAAAAGCTGGAAAAAATATTTTTGCAGGGAAGCAATTTGTCGTAAAGAGCGTGAAGTAGTAGTGGGGAGAAAGCACAATGGGGGGGCGACGTGGGACCTGGCGATCTTGT
>DATJHM010000315.1:0-5485 GCA_035493895.1 Ktedonobacteraceae bacterium | reverse complement strand
CGCACGAAAGGTTCATCGCTGCCATATAAGACCTTGACAGCCACACGGCGTCGTACGCGTTTGTCATAGCCGAGATAGACTTCAGACATGCCACCGCGAGCGATACGATGTCGTAGTTCATAGCGTCCCAGAGTTGATCCTTCGATCCCCTTCATTTCTCCTCACTCCTACCTACCATCCCAGGCTGGATCTCTCATCCTCTTCGGGCACAACTGTTTTTTTGAGTTTCGTGCGAGAAGAGGCACCAGGTCCGAACGGGGGCTACCTGGTGTGCCTTCTCTCTTCGCTTAACGTACCTGCCAGTAGCGTTCCAGATGAATTGTCTCAACCGGGCGCAGGCTGTGGCTGTAGTCAGTCATCGTCTGAAACATTGCCTCTTTGCTGCCAAAATCGGCAGTGGTACGAGAGGCATAGATTGCAGAGGCTTCCAGACGCAGGGGAAGCATCTCTGACATCTCGACCAGTGCGGGCTCCAGTGTCAGGCCCAGCTCGTGCTGGCGAGCCGCTAAGGCCCCTTTTTGAGCCACATAGGGAAACTCTTCGTAAAGATAGACCTTCACATTGCGCTGGATCAGGCGATCGGCGGCCGAGCAGACGATCTGGTGATCGACGTGACGTCCGACACCGAGTGGCGCATACCAGGCGGCATCAGGGAGGCGTTCAGCCAGGGAGATCAACGTCTGTGAAAGCTCCTGATCGATCCAGAGATCATCATGGTGAATATCGCCGCCAATTAATTGCGCTTCGCTGGTATAGTAAGGAGGATTGCCGCGATAGACGGCATCCTGGTAGTCCAGCCAGAGATAGTCAGCGCCGATGTAATCGAGGGCAGCCGCATCTTCCTTGCGCCTCTGCTCGACGGCGAGATGCATGCCCTTGCTGAGATCAAGACCCATACCGCGATTGGCCTGAATAGCGAACGCGCTGGGAGTCAGATTAGTGGCAGGGACGCCGCCAAAGACCGTAATCACCAGGGGGCGTATACCACTGCTAATCTGTACGCCCAGAGTCCCTCCACAGGAATAGACGACATCGTCAAAGTGTGGAGAGAGAAAAATATGTCTATGTTGTGTCGTAATATCGTTTAAGCTTGTGAGTTGCACTGATGCATTCCTCCATGCAGTAGTTCTGTCAGCCGTAGCGAAAAATATCAGCCTTCAGTATACACGATCGTTTGAGTATTCTCAAAGCAGATCGTAGCGAAAAACGTTAGTGATCTGCAAAGCGCAATTCTCCGTGCGCGACGAGACGCAACAAACGAGAATGGCGATCAGGGAAGTCGTACGCCATCCTCAGTCGCGTTGAGCAAGCCATCTTTTACTAACCCAGCCACAATCCGTTGTAGCCACGTGAGCTCATCCTCAGAAAAGTCAGATTTGATCTTTGGTCCCAGTTCACGTAGTGAGATGCGCTGGTCAGCCGGTAAAGCACGGAGCAGATCGACGATACGACCTCGAAAATAGCGATTTGAACTGGTAAAGGGCTGGGCCTTATAGGGAGCTTTTTTCTCAGCGACCTTACGCAGTTGGCGTAGGACGGTCCCGGAGGGAAAAAGGCTATACTGGCTCATTTCTGCAAACGCCTGACAACTATCCTGCATAGGGCATTGTGTGCATTGTGGAGAATTGCTGGTGCAAATGGTTGCTCCCAGGTCCATGAGAGCCTGGTTCCAGTTATAGGCAGCGTCGTGGGGAAGTACTTGCTCGGCCAATGTGAGCATCTGGGCATCGTTGGCTTTGGGCTCAGGATGTTCCAGGCCCAGGAAGATGCGATGGAGTACGCGACGAATATTGGTATCGACCGTCGCGACCGGTTTACGATAGGCAAAGCAAGCAATAGCGCCAGCGGTATAGCGACCGATCCCCTTCAGCGTGAGCAGTGCGTCGATTGTATCTGGAATGCGTCCAGCGTATTCGGAGATGACCTGGCGGGCGATAGACTGGAGACGGACCGCGCGCATATTGTAGCCGAGAGGAACCCAGGCGGCAATGACGTCGGCAGTTGGAGCCTCTGCCAGCGCGGTCAAAGTGGGGAAAGCGGCCAGGAATTGCTGGTATTTGGGCAGGACGCGGTCGACCTGAGTTTGCTGAAGCATGATCTCAGAAACAAGAATGGCGTAAGGGTCACTCGTTGTTCGCCAGGGGAGATGACGCTGTTCTGCTGCGTACCAACTGAGAAGAGACGAATGGACGCGTTCTAAGAGAGCAGACGTAGGCTGAGATGGCTGAGATGAGGACGGTGACGCTTTACTCATGCCGCCTCATTTACCCTTGCGCGACGGTGTGGCATCGGGTACAGTCTTCTGGGTGGTAGTACCATTCTGAACGACCGTTACCTCTTTGCGTGCACGCTCGCGTAACGAGAAAATGGTGTCCCCGCCTTCTTTCCAACATTTTGCATCCGAGGCGGGCAGGTTCTCGCACAGAATCCAGTCCTGAGCATCACGTATCACATGACCTTTAACGCATTTTGCGTACATAATGTGATCATTGAGATCTGGATCATCGGCTTTGACGTTCGATGAAGCAATCTTTGGAATAAAAAATCTACACCACGGCACGGTTATGTACCTTCCTTATTCTGGTTTGATAAGCACTATTTCCCATGAAACAGGCCATCTTGTTGCTCATAGCAGGATTCGACGAGCGAGAGAGCTACTATGAGCCCACCATCGTTTGCGTCCATACAACTGCTTTACGCTGGCGGTTTAGCTCATTATAGCGCATTCGATAACTGCCAGTCTATAGCGTCTGTGGTTATATGGCGGCGCAAACGATAACCAGACGAGCGATAACGTATGCACACCGCATCAGGTGCAGGCAAGCAGGGCCTCTACAAGCGGCGGCTGAGAATAACCAGACGGCTATCCAGGCTGAGTGGGCGGCGGTCCAGGTCGCCATAGTATGCCTGAACCTCAAAGCCGGACGCCTCGAGCATATGGGTCAGTTCTGTCAGCGTGTAGATGCGCATCGATTGATATTGTTTCCCCTGTGAGCCATCCGGGTAGAGGAGCGTGAGGTGTACTTCGTTGCGACTGGTGCGTAGATCGATCTGGCGTTCCTCAAGGACAAGCATGCCGTCGGGGTAGCGGATGATGCTGTGAGGGGTGAAGGCCCGGAGCACTTTGGGTTGGTAGACGGTCTCTAAGAGAAAGAGTCCTGCGGGCTTCAAGGATTTGGCCACCTGTTCAAGGACGTGAAGATCCTCTTCCTCGTTCTCCAGATAACCAAAAGAAGTGAAAATATTGATGACCGCATCAAAAGTTTGTTCAAATGGGATCTCTCTCATATCGCTTTGGAGCCAGGTGATCTCCACATCCTGACGGTTTGCTTCATCGATAGCCAGTTCGAGCAGAGGTTGGCTGAGATCGAGTCCGGTGAGTTGATAGCCAGCTCTGGCGAGGGGGATTGCGTGGCGTCCCTGGCCGCAACAGAGATCAAGGATCTGGCTTTGTGGAGGGAGGGGCAAGAGTTCCAGGATATTTGCCACATCTTGCTCGGTTCTGTGCGCCGGGAGAAAGGGGAGATAAATACGGATGTAGTCGTCGCCAAAGAAGTTCTGGTACCAGGGAACTGTGCTCATAGCAGGTCTCACCTTCTAAATAAATGCTTGAGATGTTTTTATTTTCTCGTTATTCTTTACTAAAGAAAACGTTTGGGGATACTGCTTTTCTGGTTTCCTGCAGGTGGTTGTGCTGTTAGAAGGGGAAACTGCACAAAAATTGAGGAATAGGCCTGACTTTTGTCAATGGTGTAAGCAATTGTGTCGCTCGCACTCTCTCGAAGAGGGCGTAATTTGTGAGTGTACTGTGACGAATTTCATGTGTTTTGGCAAAACCTTTGCCTGTTTTTTGCGTCTCTTCTAATGGAATGGAGTAGATCAGGTAGGGATGAATTTCCTGGATGACGAGAAAGGACTTTCAAGATGAAAGCACTCTACAACGTACAGCGACGTACGGCTCTTGTACGGCGACGTACCCTTATAACCACGTTGCTTCTTCTGGTCAGTAGTGCGTTGCTGGTGCTCCTCCCGGCTTGTGGCTCACAGAGTGCAGGTGTGGACACGACGGCGGTCAGTACCAGCCGTGGAGTTATGGCCGCTAGCATCATAACGAAAGCGATGCCTCCGACACAGACGAGTTGTCCGGCGAATGGACAGGGGCGTCCAGCCGTGACGGCACCGCTGGCGGCTGGCAACCATCAGGTAGTGGTCTATGTCGATACATCCTCAACGAAGAGTATGCTGAAAAGCTATGATGTCTTTACGAGGCAGACGGCGACATTAGTAAGCGTTTCCGGCAATGCTCAGGTTGCTCTGACCAATGCTCAGGTTTCGACGGATGGGCAATATGTGCTTTTCCTCTCTGGTCGCAAGCTTCAGATGATTCGCAAAGATGGTCAGGGGTTGCAGACACTGTACTGCTATCCGCAACGTACTGGCGCGCCGAGTAACCTGACGAACCTGCTCTGGTCGCCCAATCAACAACTTGCAGTCTTTGAAGAGCCTCCTGCTCAGGGTGGACCCGCTGGTCCGGTTGTGCGTTTGCTTAATCTGAGCAACGGGCATGTGCAAACCATCGCGCACTCCGGCGAGCATGTGGCTATTCAGCTCGAGGCATGGTCTGGCAATACGCAAGTCTACTATACCATCTACGCGCCGCCAATGATGGCACTCTACAATAACGTCTACGCGCTGAATGTGATGGCACCTGCTGATAAGAATAGTCGAGAGATTGCCTCCATTGTCGGGAACCTCTGGGATATGAACCTGACGCCCGATGGGCAGACGCTCATTCTCAGCCAGTGCGCTGATGTGCTTTCTGGATCGCAACATCAGCAGCTGTCACCAAGCCTTATCACGGCCCAGGCAGCAAATGGAGGCACGCTCCGCCTCATTTACGGGAGTCATGTTCATGCCGTCGTACAGACTCGTCTTGCCAATCAGACGCTCCTCCTGGTGGTGAGAGACTCTACCTACCTGGTAGGTCCACAGGACGGCCTGTGGAAGATGAATCTTGCTGGCACAGATCTGACATCGCTGCTACATGGTCATATCGTGCTGGCTGATATACATACAGCGTGGGCAAATGTCTCGCGCAGTGGGGCCTTCTATGCGGCGGTCAATCGTCCGCTACAGGGAGCCAGTGAGGCCTATGTTGGCCCGTTCAACGGCGGTACGCCCATACGCTTCATCGCGACGAACGATACGATCGCCATTGCAGGCTGGACGACCCGCTAGCGAAGAGCATTTCCGTAGAGTTGCGGCTTGTTTGCAATGTCACGGAAATAAGAGGGCTGGTGGGGCTCGCGGGCAGGGATAAACCGCGGCCCCTACCTCTGCTTTTCTTCGAGGGTGGGGAACTTCTGTCCCCCATTGCCAGGAACAATCCGGTTCCATTCAACACCACAGGGAGGAGGCGGGCTTGTCTCGCCCGGCCCCCCATTAGCCCTCTCCAATAGCTCATCCTTTCTTCGGTTGATGCAGA
>DATJHM010000314.1:0-31752 GCA_035493895.1 Ktedonobacteraceae bacterium | reverse complement strand
TGTTCTTACGCAAACTGTTCACTGAAGCCGGTGAGGAAATTCCCGAGGAGATCGAACCCACTCTCCCCATCACGCTACCAGCTCTCTCAGCCTACGAGACCGTCCCCGCCCCTGCTCCCTCTCTCGACGATCCCACCGAGGAACTTCCTCTCAAGGATATCACTGCTGAGGTTCTCCCTCTCGACGATTCTACTGCCGAGGTTCCCCCTCTCGATGATTCCTCCGAGGTTCTCCCTCTCGACAATTCTACTGCCGAGGTTCTTCCTCTCGACGATTCCTCCGAGGTTCTCCCTCTCGACGATTCCTCCGAGGTTCTTCCTCTCGAGGACATCACCGCCGAGACCCTCTCCCACGATGACCCTATCGAAGAAGAAGTCTCTCCTCATACAGATCTCACAGTAGAAACTCCTTCTCTCGACATCCTCGAAGAAGAAGTCTCTCCTCATACAGATCTCACAGTAGAAACTCCTTCTCTCGACAACACTACCGAGGATATCTCTTCTCTCGACGATCCCACCGAGGACACACTTCCTCACAACACTATCGCCGTAGACATCCCTTCACAAGACC
The DNA here is from genome assembly GCA_035493895.1 of Ktedonobacteraceae bacterium. Lineage (GTDB taxonomy): Bacteria > Chloroflexota > Ktedonobacteria > Ktedonobacterales > Ktedonobacteraceae > DATJHM01. The sequence goes on along the minus strand of DATJHM010000314.1, from coordinate 31,182 downwards.
GCAACCCATCCACTGAGCCCAGTAGGGACGCCATGGCGAATGGCGTCCACCCCCACCGGCCATCTCCCCCAAACACATCACCCGTCCCCCAAACAGACACAACCAAATTGGACAACCCCCTAAACACAAATGGTAACGACATTCCATTACAACAGCCCGAAACCACTCAAGTAAACACAAAAGGTGACGATAATATATTACAACAGGCCGAAACTGCGCCAGGAGAGGAGGTCTCATCCGCTGCTTCCACTGAGGAAGCCGTAAGTATCCCGCAAGAGGCATCTGACAAGAAGCCTATCTTTTCTGATAGGGACACGCCCGGCCCTCCGCCTCTGGTGGCAGAGAAATTGTTGCGCGCACAGCATGAGAGCGAACGCTCATACGTTCTTCCCATGAAACGGACCAGCCTCGTATCTCGCGTAATTGGCTTTTTTTTTCCTAAACGCTAGCCTCGCGGAGGACCCGAGAGCGGACCGGTCGAACCGGGCATCTTCATCTGTGGCAAAACTGGCAAAACTGGCGCTGTCGTCTGCTGCGAGATATGGGCAATAGAAGCATTCATTCCCATCGCTGATTGTACCTGTTGCCTCTGCCCGGCCTCCAGTTCTGCCACACGCAAACGGAGTCGCTTCAATTCACGCCGCTCTCGCATCGCGGCCAGAAAGGCAATCAGGTAGATCAGCACTGCTCCTAACAGCATTGCCGCGATCAGTAACAGGCCAACCGGAATTTGAGGTGTCTTCCAGAAATAGAAATTGAGATGAGCCAACGTGTTCAGATTTTGTAAGGTGATTAAGGTGAGCACTCCACCTATAAGCAAAAATAATGCGAGTATCAGGAATAACACGTGAGCCTCCTTAAACGTTTTTCCCAACATCTGAATCACAAATATGTTTTAAAAAAACTGTTGCTAGCACCACTCGATCGTGCTACTCCAGCATCTACGCTTAAAAACCATGCTGCTACTATTATAAACACAACGCTAAATATATTCTCGGGTTTTCCTGAGCATTTTTAACTTGCTGACATGATAGCATATTCACTCCAAATTTATGCTATCATTTATGGCCCATTTTGCGCGCTATGCCGCTGGGCAAATTGACGTCAATGCCGATTAGGCATATACTGAAAGGGAGCTTGATGGAGGTAGAACGTGTTATTTGAAGAATATGCTCGGGAACAACCCGCTCACAGTCCTGTCCGTAGCCAGTATCTACAGATGAAGGCACAACACCCTGATGCCATCCTCTTTTTTCGCATGGGCGACTTTTATGAGATGTTCGATGATGACGCTGAAATTGTGGCCCGCGAACTGGAAATTGCTCTGACTCGCCGCGATTTCGGGCGCGGCGAAAAATCTCCTATGGCCGGTATCCCTCATCACGCTGCCGATGGCTACATCGCTCGCCTGGTGAGCAAGGGGTATCGCGTCGCTATCTGTGAGCAGATCAGCGATCCTTCCCTCTCAAAGGGACTCGTGGAACGCGATGTGGTCCGTATTGTCACTCCGGGCACGATTATTGATCCGGCTATGCTCGCAGCCAAACGCAATAATTTTCTGGCGGGCGTTATTCTGGGTCGCGATGCGGTCGGCATCGCTTATATCGATATCACTACCGGCGAATTTGCCGTCACTCAGTTTACGACTCCTGAACCTGAAACCGCTCTGCAACAGGAAATGGCCCGCGTCGGACCCGCCGAGGTCCTGGTCGAAGCCAGCTATAATCGCCTGGGCAGCCGCAAACGCCGCTGGCTGGCGGCTGTGATGAATGAAAAACAGGTCACGAAACTCGGCAGCAATGGCAATGCCAATGCCGCTATCCCCGAGGTCGATGAGGAAGATGAAGAGGACGACTATGCTCCTCTCTCTAAATTGCTGCAAAATGTTGTTGGACATGTCACGCCTTACGATTCACGCTATTTTACCGAGGATGACGCCCGCCATCGCCTGCTCAATCAGTTCCATATCCATTCTCTCGAGGCTTTCGGCTGCGCGCACTTACCCCTCGCTATTCGCGCCGCTGGCGCTGTCCTGGCCTATGTCCAGGAAACTCAGAAAGGTCTGCTCCAACAACTCACTTCGCTCGAAACCTACTCCACTACCAGCTTCATGAATCTCGATCCCTACACACGACGCAATCTCGAACTCTTCGAGACCGATCGCCAGGCTTCCAGCAAGGGCTCTCTCCTCTGGGTTCTCGATCGCACGCGCTCACCGATGGGCGGTCGCCTGCTACGACGCTGGTTGAGTCAGCCTCTCTTAGAACTCGCTATTCTCCAACAACGCCAGGAAACGATCAGCGAACTTCTGCAAGATACGCTGCTCCAGGCCCGCCTGGGCGAAGCACTCAAGAAGGTTGGTGACTGCGAACGCCTCATTAATCGCGTTCGCCAGCGCATCGCAAGCCCCCGCGATCTGATCTCTCTGGCCAATGGCCTCCATGCCGCCGCCGATATTCGCGCTGGCCTGAATGAAGAAGCTGCCACACGCTATCCCTCTCTGGCCCGCTTCCTCGCACGCTTCACCGACAATCAGGATATTATTGAGCTGATCGAGCACGCGATCGTCGAGGAACCACCTCTGAGCATCAGTGAGGGCGGCATCATCCGCGACGGCTTCAGCAATGAGCTGGACCAGTTGCGCGGGGCCTCTAAAAATGGCCGCCAGTGGCTCGCGGAAATGGAACAACGCGAACGCCAGCGCACGGGCATCAATACACTCAAAGTTGGCTACAATCGCGCCTCCGGTTACTATATCGAGGTCACGAATTCGCAACTGAGCCGCGTTCCCGCCGACTATGTCCGTCGCCAGACACTGACAAACTGCGAACGCTATATTACTTCCGATCTCAAGGAATATGAGACACTTATCCTAAATTCCCAGGACCGTGTCAACAAACTTGAAAATGAATTTTTCGTCCAGATTCGCTCCGATATCGCGATTCATGCATCCGAACGAATCCTGGATACTGCTCATGCGATCGCCGAAATTGATGTCTATCTGGCCCTCGCTGAAATCGCCAGCCGCTACAATTATTGTCGACCACAACTGAACTCAGGTGATACAATTCATATTGTGGCTGGTCGACACCCCGTGGTCGAGCAAACGCAAAACGAGACGCCTTTTGTTGCCAATGATACAAATCTCTCGAATAACGATGCTCAGATCATGATTATCACTGGTCCAAATATGGCCGGTAAGTCGACTTATCTGCGTCAGGTGGCTCTGATCACCTTACTGGCTCAGATCGGGAGCTATGTTCCTGCCGAGGCCGCTACGATTGGCCTGGTAGATCGTATCTTCACTCGCATCGGGGCGCAGGATGATCTGGCTACCGGACAAAGCACTTTTATGGTCGAAATGGTAGAGACTGCCAACATTCTCCACCATGCCACACCACGCAGTCTGATTATTCTTGACGAGATAGGTCGCGGCACCAGCACCTACGATGGCCTCGCCATCGCTCGCGCTGTCGTGGAATATCTCCACAATAATAAACGCTGCGGTGCACGCACTCTTTTCGCCACCCATTATCATGAACTTGTCGAGGTCGCACAGCTGCTACCACGCATTCGCTGCATGAATGTAGCCGTGACTGAGGAGGCTGGAAAAGTCGTCTTCTTGCGCAAGATTATACCCGGTGGCGCTGATCGCAGCTATGGCGTCCATGTCGCTCAACTCGCTGGCATCCCACGCCCTGTGATTCATCGCGCCGAAGAAATTCTGGCTGAACTCGAACGCAAAGGAGATGCGAAAATTCGCCGCAAGGCGATGCGCGATATGACGATGCCTGCTGCCTGGCAGATGACGCTTCTCGCTGCCGAGCCGGACCCGCTGGTCGAAGAGCTGAAATCTCTTGCCATCGATGAACTTACACCCATCGAGGCTATCAGCAAACTCTACGAACTCCAGCAACGCGCTCGAAACTCTGGCTAACAATTGCTATCAATCCAGGCGGGAAGCGCGCTGAGCACTTTCGCACATGCGTTTCGTCTGGCGCTCAGGATGGGATTCTCTCCCTTCTCTCGCGCTTTCAAAACGGCTTCACGAGTTCGCCAGCCTTGTACCTGGGCAATCCTCGTGGTATCATACAAGGGGTTAGTGTACTAGATACAATAAATCACCATTATCATTATCGGAGAAGTTTAATGACTGTACAACAAGAGTCAACTGTACAACAGAGCCAGCTAGAAACTCTCTGTATCAATACCATTCGCACTCTCGCGATGGACGCCGTGCAGAAGGCCAATTCTGGTCACCCCGGGACCCCTATGGCCCTCGCTCCTCTCTCCTATTTACTCTGGACGCGCACGATGCGCTACAATCCCAAAAATCCTGCCTGGTTGAACCGCGACCGCTTCGTTCTCTCGATCGGCCACGCTTCTATGCTGCTTTATAGCATGCTCCATCTGACAGGCTATGATCTCTCTCTGGATGAGCTGAAGCAGTTCCGCCAATGGGGCAGCCTCACTCCCGGTCATCCAGAATATGGACATACCGCCGGGGTCGAGACGACTACTGGCCCTCTGGGACAGGGCATCGCAAACGGGGTCGGGATGGCTATTGCCCAACGCTATCTCGCCAGCCAGTTCAATCGCCCCGGCTACGATATCTTTGATCACTACATTTATGCGATGGTAGGCGATGGCGATACGATGGAAGGCGTCTCCTCTGAAGCCGCTTCGATCGCGGGTCACTTACGCCTCGGTAAACTTATCTATTTCTATGATGATAACCGCATCACCATCGAAGGCGAAACCAATCTGGCGTTCAGCGAAAATGTCGGGCAACGCTATGAGGCCTATAACTGGCACGTCCAACATGTCGATGATGTCAATGATCTGGCCGCTCTCGATCAGGCGATTGAAGTTGCCCAGGCCGAGACTACTCGCCCTTCGCTTATCATCGTCCGCTCTCACATTGGCTATGGCAGCCCTCACAAACAGGACAGCCACAAAGCTCATGGCGAGGCTCTCGGCGCTGAAGAAGTTATCCTGACCAAGCACAATCTCGGCTATCCTTCTGACGAGCCTTTCTACGAGCCCGAAGAGGCGGTTGCCTACTTCCGTCAGGCAATCGAGCGCGGGGCCGCTCAAGAACAAGCCTGGAACGCTCTGTACGCGAAGTACGCCGCCGAGTATCCCGATCTGGCCGCTCGCTTGCAGCAGATGCAGAAGCACGAGTTGCCTGCTGGCTGGGATAGCGCTATGCCGACTTTTAAAACCAGCGAAGCGCTGGCCACCCGCGCCGCAGCTGGCAAAGCCCTGAACGCGATCGCGCCCAATCTGCCCATGCTCATCGGTGGGGCCGCCGACCTCGCTCCTTCAACGAGCACCAATATGAATGGGCTCGGCGACTTTACGCCCACCGAGTCGGGACGCAATATGCACTTCGGCATTCGCGAGCATGCTATGGGCAGTATCATGAATGGGATGTCGCTCTACGACGGCCTTATTCCGTTCGGCGCAACCTTCCTGGTCTTCTCTGATTACATGCGCCCGCCGATCCGCCTCGCGGCTATTATGAATCTCAAGACGATCTATGTCTTCACGCATGATAGCATCGGCGTCGGCGAAGATGGCCCGACCCACGAGCCGGTCGAGCAACTGGCCGCTCTGCGCGCTATTCCTAATCTGACGGTGATTCGTCCTGGCGATGCCAATGAAGCGGCTGAAGCCTGGCGCGTCGCGATTACACACAAAGGACCCGTCGCTCTTGCGCTCACCCGTCAGGCCCTGCCCACGCAGGAACGCAACGACAAAAATAGCGCGAGTAACCTTGCTAAAGGGGCCTACGTTTTACTTGATAGCGAGAAGTCTCCTGAACTGATCCTGATCGCTACCGGCTCTGAACTTTCACTCGCTGTCGATGCGGCCAAAAAACTCGCTCAGGAAGGGGTCGCCGTTCGCGTCGTCAGTATGCCAAGCTGGGAACTGTTCGAAGAACAGGATGCCGCTTATAAAGAGTCTATTCTCCCGGCAGCCGTTACGGCTCGCCTCGCCATTGAGGCTGGCGTATCGCTGGGCTGGGCACAGTATGTTGGACTACAGGGTTCGACTGTCACGCTGGACCACTACGGCGCTTCAGCTCCGGCCAAAACCCTCTTCCAGCAATTCGGCTTTAGTGTTGACAATGTCGTTGCAAAAGCAAAAGCATTATTACAGAAAGCATAGCTGCATCTCCTATCACTGCCCGAACCCCACCGTTCGGGCACGAAATGCAACTTTACTGTAGAAGGAGATTATCATGGCAAATCGATTGCAACAACTCCAAACGCAGGGACAAAGTGTCTGGTATGACAATATTGATCGGTCTCAACTGCAATCCGGTGAGTTTCAGCGCATGCTGAATGAAGATGGTATTCTTGGCGTCACTGCCAACCCCACTATCTTCGAGAAATCTATCAGCTCCGGCCATGCTTATGATGCACAGATCAATCAGTTGATCCAGGAAGGCAAAAATACGAACGACATCTACGAAGCTGCCGTTATTCAAGATATCCGCACGGTTGCCGACCTGCTCCGCCCGATCTATGACCGCACTGAGGGAAAAGATGGCTACGTTAGCCTGGAAGTCTCCCCTGAACTGGCTCATGATACTGCGGGCACGCTGAGCGAGGCTCGTCGCTTCTGGAAAATCGTTGATCGTCCTAATCTGATGATCAAGATCCCCGCTACTCCCGAAGGTATCCCGGCTATCCACGATGCTCTGCGCGACGGCATCAATGTCAATATCACGCTCATCTTCTCTATTGAGAGCTATCTCCAGGTCGCTGAGGCCTATGTCTCTGCTCTGGAAGAGCGCAATGGCTCAGGGGCAGATATCAGCCATATTGCTTCCGTCGCCAGCTTCTTCGTCAGCCGCGTCGACACTCTGGTCGACAAATTGCTCGATGATAAGATCAAGAGCACCAGCGACGCCGCAGAACAGCAACGCCTGAAAGATCTGCGCGGCAAGGCTGCTATCGCCAATGCCCGTCTCGTCTATCAGGATTTCAAGCGGGTCTTCCAGTCCCCACGCTTCGAGACGCTCAAACATGCTGGCGCTCATGTGCAACGCCCTCTCTGGGCCAGCACGAGCACCAAAAATCCGGCCTACCGCGATGTCCTCTATGCTGAGGAACTGGTCGGCCCTGACACTGTCGACACGATGCCTCTGGAGACAATTGTCAATTTCCGCGATCATGGGGTTGCTCGCTATAGCATGGAAGACAATCTGCCCGAGGCCAAAGCTGCGCTCGCCGCTCTCGAACAGGTTGGCATCCACTACAAACAGGTCACCCAGCAGTTGCAGGATGAAGGCGTGCAGAAATTTGCCGACTCCTTCCATCAATTGTTCAAGGGGATCGAAAGCAAGAAACAGGCTCTCGAACAGGGTCAGGTCTCTCGTTAAGATCTACACCTCACTCATGTTCGCCTATATGACAATGTAATACTCTACCCTTGCAGAGAGGAGACGCTCCTCCGGGTCCGCTTCCTCTTTGCAGATATACGTGCAAACTATTATTCTTGTATAGCGTTTCATTTATCGTTCAACTCTTTTCGCTCTTCACGATATACATACACAAATGGAGCAGTGCATGTTTTCCTGGTATACTTACCATACACACCAGGTAACCTGCCAGACCCAGGGCGCAGGACGCGCTCTTCTGTAAGTATGCAGCGGAGTAGGTGTTTGCGTCCGTCTTTTCGTGCAAAAATTGCCGCCCGAAAGCTGTGCGTCGCAAGCAACAACGACGGCTCACGGCGGCCAGTAGGTCGTCAATCTACAGAGGGACGATGAACAGTATGTTCACTCCTCCAGTTGAGCAACGTCTTTTCTGAAGAGAACACAGATGTCCCCCTACATGGTCAATGCCACCAATAGGGGATATAATGGAAAGTGAAGTTAAGCGGTAAGAATTAATAAGGTTTTATTAGGAGAATTCTTATGCCTCAGCGTAGTGTTATAGAGGCTCCAAACCCCTTTCGTGAGGGGCTACGCATCAAACAAAGCTTAGAGCCCTGCGTCATGGTCATCTTTGGATCTACCGGTGACCTGACTCACCGAAAGTTACTGCCCGCCCTGTACAATCTGGCACTTGAACATCCACTGCCAGCTGGCTTCTCTGTGGTCGGCTTCGCTCGTCGCCCCTATGACGATGACATTTTCCGCAAGCAAGCCCTGGATTCGGTGAATGAGTTTTCTCGCCAGAAACCGGTCAATCCGCAGGTCTGGGATAGCTTTGCCGAAGGCCTTTTTTACCTGCAATCCAATTTTACTGATCCTGCTGGCTATGAAAAATTGGCCGAACTCTTGAATAAGCTGGATCAGGAACGTGGCACCAGCGGGAATCGCATCTTCTATCTCTCCACTCCTCCCAGTCAGTATCCTGAAATTATTCAGAATCTCGGAGCCGCTGGCCTGAATAGAAATCGCAAAGGCTGGACGCGCATTATTATTGAAAAGCCTTTCGGCCATGACCTCGCCTCGGCACGTGAATTGAATCGCCAGGTCGCCAAAGTCTTCCGCGAGGAACAGGTCTACCGTATCGATCATTATCTAGGTAAAGAAACGGTCCAGAATATCCTGGTCTTCCGTCTGGCCAATGGTATCTTCGAACCTGTCTGGAACCGTCGCTATGTTGACAATGTACAGATTATGGTCGCCGAAAATATCGGCATTGAAGGTCGCAGCGGCTACTATGAAGAATCGGGCGCGATCCGCGATATGATTCAAAATCATATGTTGCAACTCCTCACTCTGGTCGCTATGGAACCTCCTATCGCCTTCGATGCTAACGCCGTTCGCGACGAAAAGGTGAAGGTCCTTCACGCTCTCCAACCCCTTACGGGCAAAGATGTCGCAACAAATACGATCCGCGCTCAGTATGGCTCGGGTTGGGTCAGCGGCAAACAGGTCACCGGCTATCTGGAGGAAACTGGCGTCTCACCGACCTCTACGACCGAAACCTACGTCGCAATGAAGCTGTTTGTTGACAACTGGCGTTGGGCTGGCGTACCATTTTACTTACGGACTGGCAAACATCTACCCAAACGCGTCACGGAGATTGCGATCCAATTTAAGTCCGCTCCTCTGATGCTCTTTAAAAAGAGCGACGCTCAAGGTCAGGTGGAACCAAATGTGCTCACTCTGCGTATTCAACCTGATGAAGGTATATCGCTGAAGTTCGGCGCTAAAGTGCCAGGCACCGATATGCAGATTCGCGCTGTGAATATGGATTTCTTCTATGGCTCCTCTTTCGTCCGCGAGCAGCCAGAAGCATACGAACGACTCCTGCTCGATTGTATGCTCGGCGACTCCACTCTCTTTACGAGACGCGACGAAGTTGAGGCCCAGTGGACCTTTATTCAGGGCATCCTGGATGGCTGGAAAAATGAAACGACTTCCAGCGTTCAATCCTATGAGTCTGGTACCTGGGGTCCTCAGGCCGCTGATGAATTCATCTGGCGCGATGGTTACCGATGGCGTCGTCCTTAATCTTTTGACGATGCATTTCTTGGAATCATAAGCAATGAGTCTACGCTGTCGTCTCGCAGAACAATGATGTTCAACTGATGAAGGGGGTTCGGGAACATGGCAAAGGAAATTACCGATACCCTGGGGCCACGTCTGCCCTGGGCCGGGAAACATGTCGCTCCGGAATTTGTCGAGGATGAGTTGTCTCGCCTCTGGCATATGTCCGCTGATAACATGCGCACCAGTCAAAATCTTCGTGTGCGCACGAGTGTGCTGAATCTGGTCTTGTGTGCCTCCAACAAAGAGGTCGCACAACAGGCCAGCGCACTCTTGCGCGACCTTTCCAGTACTCACGTGGCACGCGTCATTTTATTGATCCTCGATCAAGAGAAGAATGCGCCATCAGAGGTCTCTACCTGGATTACTATTCGTTCTTTTCCGATCATTTCTGATATTATGCGCCATAATTTTGAGCAGATTACGGTTCGGGTAACGGGCGATGCTGTTGCTTCTTCCTCCACTATTATCCAACCTTTGCTCAAACCAGATTTGCCTGTCTATCTCTGGTGGGTCGACGATCTCCCTACCAATACTCAATTGTTCAAACAACTTGCCAGTATGAGTAGCCGCGTCATTGTCGATTCTAGCCAGTTCTCTCAACCTGAAGACAGCTTGCGAACTCTCTCTTCGCTCGTACAATCTCTCACGTCCGATAGTGCGTTAAGTGACTTGAACTGGGGACGTATCACTCCCTGGCGCGAACTGGTCGCTCAGTTTTTCGATGTGACTGAATATAAACCTTATCTGGCTGGCGTCGATTATATCGAAATCGAACATGCGGTCACGCTCAATTCGTCCCTCCCCAGCTCGGGATTGAGTACGCTGGATTCTAATCCGGCCTGCGCTCTCTTCCTGGCTGCCTGGCTCAAAACTCGCCTGGGCTGGCACGTGATTAGCGACCATGAAGACAATATGTATGATCCTCGCAGCGGGACTTATTCCTGGCACATGCGCCGCTCTCAAGATAGCCCGAAATCTGGCGCGCTCCGCAAAACCATTCGTCAGAAAGTTAGCCGCGAATTAACTAATGTTCCCAAACAGGAAGGTGATGCTGACGGCATTCTCTCTCTCACTCCTCGCGAAGAGATAGACATTCCCATCGGTTCCATCTGCTCTATACGCTTGATCAGTAACGTCGGCGCTCGCCAGGCTGCTTTCGTTATCGATCTTGAGGACTCCGCCGGTCATGTCTCGACTTCCGGAGAGCTTTCTCAGGGGACTCAATCTCCCCAACGCACGGTCAGTATCGCCTCGATCCATAAGGCCTCTGAGCTCCTCCATGATGAGCTAGAGATTATGGGCCGCGATTACCTCTATGAAGAAACGCTTCATGAGGTCTTCGATCTGCTTGCTTGAAACGATCCTAGCTTAGGAGCTTGTATGCATATTGCTATCTACCCAGATATCGACACGTTAAGTCACGAGGCTGCAAAATATGTCGTCCGCGTGGCTCAGGAGTCGATTGCTACTCATGGCCGTTTTACGTTCGCTCTTTCTGGCGGCAATACGCCCAAAAAATTGTACGCCTTGCTAGCCACTGAACCCTATCGCGGCCAGATCGACTGGGCTCTGGTAGACATTTTCTGGTCCGACGAACGCTGTGTGCCACCAGATAGCTCTGACAGCAATTTTAAGCTGGCGCAGGATGTGATGTTGAGCCAACTCCCCATCTCTGCCAGCCAGATCCACCGCGTACCCGCCGATCAGGAAGATCGCGCCGCTGCCTCCGCTGCCTATACGCAGGAGATGCAACGTGTCTTCGGCACCAGCGGGGTGCCTCGCTTTGATCTGATCCAACTTGGCATGGGACCAGAAGGGCACACGGCCTCTCTCTTCCCCCATCAGCCTTCATTGCAAGAGACGCAACGCCTGATTATGTCGGTCACGGTTCCCAAACCGCCACCACCACGCCTGACGTTCACGCCCCCTCTGCTCAATGCTGCCACCCATGTCCTCTTCCTGGTGACGGGTGCTGACAAGGCGGAAGCAGTGCACGAGGTCATCGAGGGCGCACATAATCCTCAAGAATATCCAGCTCAGATTGTCAAACCCGACCAGGGCGAAGTCACCTGGATGTTTGATCCGGCTGCCGCCGCAAATTTACGTCAACAGCACGACTAAATCTGCACGGTATACTCCATCTGACTGCGAGCAGAAAAAGTGCTCTCAGTCTGAAAACAATTTAAGGCGGCAGAGGTATCCTGACATACCCCCGCCGCCTTATTTTTCACCCTGGCAGTTCTTCAATCGCAGAAAGCCACGTAGACCCAGTAGTGGCACGGTGGAGAGGAACGGAACTGTGCCTGCGAACTCGTTCCGCTCACGGTGCCCCAGAGACGAGAGGCCCCATACGATGCGGATGATTGCCGCTCACTTCACGCGTTGCCCCCCCGTCACAGACAAGCCGCAACGCTACAAGGGTGGGGGTCGATGAGCACCGGGTACAGGCGTATTGACCTGACATTGCGGTGAAGCCTGTACGCACTCAGTCTGAGCTTTTGTGGGCCAGGACAAAGCCAGCCCCTGGGAAAGCAGAGAAGCGTGCAGGCCGCATCTCCTCTGTTTCTACCTGCGAAAAACTGGTCTCCGAGACGAGGTCGGTCAAATCGTGCGTGCGACTCCCCCCGGCGTGAAAGCGCGTAGACTGGCCCTGGCGGTCTGATCTGTGCGTGAAATCGACAATGACCAGTCGCCCCCCTGGTTTGAGCACCCGAGCGATTTCCGCGAGCCCCTGGCGTTTGAGGGGAGCAGGCAAATGATGCATCATCAAGGTCGAGAACACCACGTCAAATGTCTGATCGGGGAAGGTGAGTTGCTCGATCACCCCAATCTGGAACTCGATGGGCACATTACGCCGAGCCGCTTTCGCGCGGGCACGGACAATCTGCTGACTTCCGGGGTCAATGCCCGCAACGCGGCCCGTACGACCCACGCGGCTGGCCACTTCCATCACCAATGTTCCCGTGCCGCAGCCCACATCCAGCACCGTCTCTCCGGGTTGAATACGGGCCAGATCGACGGTTTTTTGCCTCAGCTCCCGCACTTTGCCCCGAAACAGGAAAAGGTCGGTGAGCCATTCATGCAGATCGTAACGCCAGCCTCCGCTCCCAATCAGTCCTTTTGTCTCTTTGTCCAATACCTCGCCCGCAGAACGGTGGCGATGATGTGAAAACGAATACATAGATCTTGCTCCTTTGCGAAAAAACTTCTCTTTATAAACTATCAGTACCGTGATAAAAGCGTTTGTTGACAGACAGACTAGATTGAAACATACTGTTTCAGATGGGCCTTTGTAGTCTCTTTCTCAGTGTAGTTGGGCGCGTGCAGAGAGACAAGGCTCAATCAGGGAAATGTGTCTCAAATGAGACAAGGAGCGCAAAATGACTCAGTCGGCGAGCAATCTACGCGTGAGACGGACGCAGAAACTGTTGCGGGAGGCGTTAATTGAGTTGATCGAGGAGCGGAGCTTCGACGCACTCACCATCGGCGAATTGACCGAGCGTGCGATGGTGAGTCGGGCTGCATTCTATCGCAATTATCAAGATAAATATGACCTGGTGGAGCAGATCTTTGAGGAAGCCATGAGCGCCTTGCTGAACGCGGTCGGAGAAATGGGTCCAGAACAGCATCCCCCAGAGGTCTGGGTGACGTTCTTCGAGCATATCGCAAAATATGAGCGGCTCTATCGAGCACTGCTGGGTAGCAAAGGAAGCGCCTGGTTTGTGAGAAAGATGCGTGCGTCTCTGGCTAACCTGGTCACAGAGCATGGGCATGGGCATCACCTGGCCAGACCAGCCACAGCAGACCGGCCTGTCCTCACGTTCTCCGATGAGTTGGTGCCAGACCTGGTGTCCACGATGCTAGTGGAAGCCATCACCTGGTGGCTTGAACAGGGAAAACCGTCCACTCCCAGAGAGATCGCCACACGCTGTACCCTGTTGGTGTCTGCACTCTTCAAGGAAGTGAGCACATGGCACTGACCGCTGGTTCAGAGGAACAGCGGGTCAAGGTTCCTTTCTGGTATCTATTTCGCATACATCTCTTTCCCCCTGAATCACACAAACCGAAAAAACTGCCTTCCCATACCCTAAAGTATTCTTCCCCCCCCGCCGATACATAAAAATAGAGAAAAGAAAAATGGCCGCTCTCGCATTAGCCATGCGGCCATTCCCTCCGTAGAGGCACTGCTTGTCTGCACCAGAGATGATTGATGTTCACATCATCTCTACGGACACACATCACAATTCTCTTCTCACATCTGTCGTGTAAGTCAATCATTCAGGGAGTCAATCATGATCTTCATCGCGCTCTTGCTTTTGCTTTCGATAATCGTAATCGTAATCGTCGTCTTCGTCCCAGCCCTTGCATGCCCGCTCATACCGCATGCGCTGCTCTATCTTTCTGGATGGACTCGTTTCATCGCACGGCAAAAAACGTCCCTCAGAAAGCACCATCGTACTGACTGCCGCCACTTTTACGGGCTGCGTTCCATCTATCGCAAACTGTGCCAGCAATTGCTGCAACTGCACCGGCTGCTGCTGACTCATCAGACAAAAACCTTGCACCATCTGCTGAGGATCACAGGGGTCCAATGCATATTGCTCAGGAAACAGACGCGCAAACATGATTCTCTGCTCAACAGAAATCTGCTGGAAATAACACAACAAGATATCCTGCTGAATCTCCTGCGGGGCACCACGCATAAAACATTGCAGATGTGTAAAAATCTGCCTGTCATCAATGCTCTTGTAATCACCAGTCTCCTGCACGTATTGATAGCGTGCACAAATGCGCTCACGTTCGTATTCAAATGGTTTCATGTTCTCTACCTATCTCGACATCTTTGTACGATAAACAACTGTAGAAACAAAACTGCAAATATGGAACCAGTTCGATGTCAGGTGACGCATAATAGAAAGAGAGTACCGTGCTTTTCTGAGATGATCCTGTGTGCTTCCTGAAATTTCCCTAAGAAGATCACGATGATACAAAGCAAACCAGCGGGCGTGTATACTATTCTACGAGATAGAAATTTCGATTTTTTCAACGAGGAGAAAACAATGACCGAACTAACCCGGATGAGTTGTGAAGCCTGCAAATCAGGCTCCCCCCAGGTAACTGAGGCAGAGATGAACCTCTATCTACCTCAGATTCCCCGGTGGCAGGTTGTATCCTATGCAGGGATCAACCATCTCGAACGTACATTTTTCTTCAAGGACTTTGCCAGTGCCCTGGCGTTTACCAACCGTGTGGGAGCGCTGGCCGAGCAAGAGGGACATCATCCCGCTCTGCTCACCGAATGGGGCAAAGTCAACGTTGCCTGGTGGACACATGCCATCTCCGGCCTGCACCGCAATGACCTGATCATGGCCGCCAGAACCGATGAACTATATCACCCAAAGGACTAAAGCGCTTGCTCAAAACTCACTCAGGCAAAACGATTCTTGACGATGAGCTTGCTGGCACTCCCAGCAAATGGAATCTCTTTGATCGCCAGCGCAATCCGATTCTCAGCATTCAGGGCATTCCAATATGTCTCTAAGAGTTCCTCAGCCGTCCCCTCACAGGGCAACAAGAGCGGATCACCCTGAAAACTCGGCAATGGGGAACCATCCCCCTGATACGTCGTCAGACAAATTCCCAGACCAGCAGAAGGGAGGGCAGGTTTAAAAACAGTACGATCCGTCAATTCTGGATTGGCAGGATTTGCCTTCAGAATACTCAGAGCAATGCTCGCAGGTTGCGCACGCTGATCAATCATTGCGCTGATACGAGGCGTGTAATTCGGCGCATCAGGCTCTCGCTCACGCGTTTCTAAAGCCTGCTCGAAAGACCCACCGGCCTGGATCGTCTCATAGATCGTCCGCGTCTGATCGCCATTACTGACCAGATAAACACCCGGCAGCTCAAGCATGGCCTCGTAAATAATCAGGCTCGGATCGACGACTCGTGAAAGATCCACAGGCTCCGTCCTGAGCGTACTACCTTCGACGACAAACCGTCGATTGCGACTATTCTCGCTACGTCCCATCAGCCAGTAGAGAATCAGCCAGCTTGCCGAATTCTCTGAGCGCCCAACTACCAGGCCGCGTCCGGGATAAGACTGCTGCCTGATAGAGGCTTCAAAGTTACGATGAGCGATTTCACGCGCCAGTGTCATGGAATATATCCTCATTTCTCATTGATAGTACTTGATAGTAGCCCGAGCGACAAGCTCAGCATACAGTAGAAACCTTTTAGTGCTGTTTGTCAGGCTGAAGCGTAAGCCAATCCTGCAAACACAGTTCGCTTAACGATGATAAGCGCGCATCAGCCATCTCAAACGAGAAATGGTCAGTCAATGGATTAGGTACTGCAATACAACGCATACCCGCCCGTTTCGCTGCCAGCACCCCGTTCGGCGAATCTTCCAGGGCCAGCGCCTCAACAGGTTGCACACCCAACCTCTCGAGCGCCAGAAGATAGACCTCAGGATCAGGCTTCGTATGCTGAACCTCATCGCCACAAGCGAGCACCGGAAAATACGCTAGCAGGCCCAGCCGGGCCAGATGACCTTCAACCCATGCTCGAGAGGAACTAGAAGCAACCGCCAGCTTCAAATTCAGCCGCAAAGCCTCTTCAATCTGCACCTGCACACCCGGCAAGGCAACCTGCTCAGCGACCATCTCAGCATAGCGAGCGCGACGTCTGAGCCGGATCTCGTCTCGATTGAGCGCCTGGCCCGTCTGAGCTTCGAGATGAGCATAAACATCAAATTTCATCGACGAGTGACTGGCACCAATATATGGCAACCAGGTAGCCAGGGCCAGATCAGCACCGTAAAACTGATAGATCTCCTGCCAGGACTGAAAATCAGCGCACTCGGTCTCAAGGATCAGGCCATCAAAGTCAAAAACGACAGTACGCAACATAAGGATTTTCTCCTTATTTCTCGTCTATCGTCGGACGCTCAAGCAAAGCAACGGCATAACAGGCAATGCCCTCGCGCCGACCCGCAAAGCCCAATCCGTCCGTCGTCTTCCCTTTCACGCTCACCTGCTCCAGAGACAAATGGAGATGCTCAGCCAGATGAGTGCGCATAGGTAAAATATACGGCAACAACTTCGGTCGCTCGGTAACAATAGTAGCATCAACGTTACCAATCGTCCAGCCCAGTTGTAAGAGCAAATCATAAGTATAGTCAAGAAAGACCGAACTGGGCTGGTCTTTCCAGCGAAGATCATGGGAAGGAAAATGCGTACCAATATCCCCTTGCGCCGACGCTCCCAGCAGAGCATCGACCACCGCATGAATCACCACATCGGCATCCGAATGCCCCGCGAGACCATACTCGTAGGGGATAGATATGCCGCCCAAAATCAAAGGACGTCCCTCGGTAAAAGCATGGACATCGTAGCCAGAACCCACACGTATCGTCATTTTTTACCCCGATTTTGTAATAGCGCTTCCGCAAAAATCACATCTTCCTCAGTCGTTACCTTTATATTGGTATACGCCCCTGGAAAGATCGTCACCGTCTCGCCCAGGCGTTCCAGGAGCGTAGCATCATCCGTCATATCGTCCTGTGCTTCCCGCGTATGGTGCGCATGATGGATCAATGGAAAGGAAAACACTTGCGGCGTCTGCACCATCCAGAATTGCGAACGATCCGGGGTCGCGGTAATCACATTATCCTGCACCTGCTTGATCGTATCCTTCACCGGGACCGCGGCAATCGAAGCCCGCGAAAGCTGAGCCGCGCGCAGGCCCGCAGCAATCATCTCTTCATCAACAAAAGGACGAGCCGCATCATGGACCATCACCCAGCGACAATCCGGCACCTGCTCCGCCAGCGTATCCAGGCCGCAACAGACCGAATCCTGCCGTCGATTGCCCCCTGGCACCACCGCCACCACCTTCTGCCACTGTTCCCGCTCACACAGCGCGCGAACCTCCTCCAGACGTTGCGCGCTGGTCACCAGCACAATCGCATCCACAAGAGGCGAAGACTGAAAGACATCAACCGTGCGCGCCAGCACAATACGTCCCGCCAACGGAATCCAGAGCTTATCGCGTCCCATCCTGCGACTGGCCCCGGCCGCCACAATGACAACAGCAGACTGCTCTTGCATAAAATAATCCGAGAGGCTAGAAAACCTCCACTCCTCCTAACTTCCAGCTATAAAAATATCACACAACAGTATAGTCTCAGTTTCTTCTCTCAGCACAAGAAAGGACCGCTTTCATGCCAACATACGGCTCAACACGCCGCGAAAAGCACAACAAAAGGCACCCCTGACAGCCCACACAGACAATCAGAGATGCCTCAAAAAAGACTCACGCCTGGCGTTGCTTCGCTGGCGGCTGAGGAGATGATATCATATTCGCCGATTGTTTTGGGTGCGCAAAAATCATGCGCCCGGCCACGGTTTGCAACACCCGTGTCACCGTCACCTCAACAGTCACGTTCATATACTGGCGGCCGTTCTCCACCACAATCATCGTGCCATCGTCCAGATAGCCAACGCCCTGCCCCAGCTCCTTGCCATCCTGCATAATCTTAATGTGGATATCCTCGCCCGGCAAGAGAACTGGCTTAATCGCATTCGCCAGCTCATTGATATTCAAGACCTTTACGCCTTGCAATTCAGCCACACGATTCAGATTAAAGTCGTTGGTAATAATCGGACAATGGACATCGCGCGCCATCTTCACCAGCTTGCCATCGACGTCCGCAACCCCTTCGACATCGGTATCAACGATATCAATCGGGATCATGGCATCCTTTTGCAAACGGTTCAAAATCTCCAGACCGCGACGCCCTCTATTGCGGCGCATCGTATCAGCAGAATCCGCAATGCGCTGCAACTCATTGAGCACAAAGCGCGGAACCACCAGCGTCCCAAAGATAAAACCCGTCTGACTGATATCCGCGATACGACCATCGATAATCGTACTTGTATCGAGAAGGATCTGGCTATCATGAGAAGTAGGAATCACAGGACCCTTGTCCTTATCACGATCTTTGCGATCGCGCTCACGTTCGTCATCGCGCTCACGACGACGGAAGAGAGAACTTTGAAACAGGTGGGCCAGGTCATTCTTACGCATCACCGCCACAGCCACGCTCAGATAGCAGAAAAGGATGGCTCCCAGAAAGGAGAGCAGACTTCCCCAGAAATCAGGCAGATGTGTCAACGTAATCGTCAGAAGCGCGGAAATGACCAGACCAACAATCAGACCAATCGCAGCCGCAACCAGATCGCTCGCCGAAGTAACGCGGATCTTGTCACGGGCCCAGCGATATGGAATAATCGTAATATAAGGAGTAATAATGAGTGCTACAAGCACACTGAGGACCACGGCAAGAATCCACCACCAGCGTGTGAAATTCTCCCAGATAATCCCCTCCGCAGCATTCGTCTTGTTGTCGAGGATCACGTTAAACCTGATAAAGACCCCAACAACAATGCCAAGGGCAACAACGCCCCCGACAACGCGAGCAATAGTTTTCACAGACATCCCTGCATCCTCCAAAGCAGTGCACAATAAGTGCCTAATCACTTAAGAGGTCGTAAAGGCTAGATTTGTGAGCAGGTCGCGGATGAATTAAGAAAAAAGAATGAGACCTGAAAAATTGTTCGCCTGCACTAAAACCTCACCTCCAAGGGACCTCGTAAGCGAGAAAAACAAACAGCGTATCGAATGTGCAGTATACATCTTTCCCACTAAGGAATCAATAGTTCTGCTTTTCATGACGCTTTTGTCATCTCACGACGTTTCTAAATGAGAATACGTCCTATAAAAATGTCTCAAACAAAGTATCTATTACTAGTGTAAAGCAACTTCCAGGGCAACCGCAAGAGAGCTTGCCGTCAGGACCTTAAAATCAGCAGGGAGCCCGCTTTCCTCTAACTCAGCGCGTACCTGTGACCCTTTTCCAGCACTAGGAACGATACAACGCTTGAAGCCAAGCTTTGCAGCCTCACGAACCCGTAGAGGTAAACGACTGACCGCCCGCAACTCTCCAGACAAACCAACTTCGCCAATCAGCGTCATATCAGCCGGAATATGCCGTTCACGATAGCTCGAAGCAATTGCAGCTGCGACCCCAAGATCAATCGAAGGCTCTTCCAACGTAAAGCCCCCGACAACATTGGCATAGACGTCATGATTGCCAACCGCGAGACCGACGCGTTTCGTCAGCACCGCCAGCAGCATCACCAGGCGATTATGTTCAATACCATTCGTCGTACAACGAGCATTGCCAAAATTGCTAGGAGTCACAAGCGCCTGAACCTCAACAAGCAAAGGCCTCGTCCCTTCCATGCTCACAACCACCGCCGAGCCTGTTGCACCTTCTGCACGATCTGCCAGAAAGACCGCTGAAGGGTTCGGTACTTCTACTAAACCTTCGCCCTGCATCTCAAAAACGCCCACCTCGTGAGTTGCGCCGAAGCGATTTTTGACGCCGCGTAAGAGGCGATAAGAGTGATAGCGTTCACCTTCCAGATAAAGAACGGCATCAGCAATATGCTCTAAAGCCTTGGGACCTGCGACAGTCCCTTCTTTTGTCACATGGCCAATCACAAAAATCGGAATATGCGTACTTTTTGCCAGTTGCATCAATTGCAACGTACACTCACGCACCTGACTGATACTTCCGGGAGCAGCCGTTAAATGGCTGGCAACCACCGTTTGAATTGAATCAACGATCACCACGGCAGGTTTCAGACGATGTACCGACTCAGAAATTGCATCCAGCTCAATTGCCGCCAGCAAATAAAGTCGTTCACCGCCAATGCCCAGGCGCTCAGCGCGCATTTTCACCTGCTCCACCGACTCTTCGCCGGAAATATACAAAACAGGCCCAACATCCGCTGAGACCGCGCCAGCCACTTGCAGAAGCAGCGTTGATTTGCCAATGCCCGGCTCTCCACCGACCAGAATCAGCGAACCAGCAACGAGCCCTCCACCTAACACACGATCCATCTCAGCATAGCCCACACTGATTCGCGCCTGTACCAGTGGCTTAATATCAGGCAGAGCGAGCGGAACATACGTCCCATGCACTGGCGCATTCCCGAGCAGGCTTTGACGGCGCTGCTGAGAAGGTGGAACATCCACCACCTCTTCAAGCGTATTCCAGGCCCCGCAGTCAGGGCACTTCCCCATCCACTTACTTTGTTCACCGCCGCATTGTTGGCAAACATGTTTCGTACGTAGCTTTGGCATGCAGGCTCTACCATCTTCACTGATCTACAGAACTGATAAAAGTAAAAGAGTACAAACTGAGCAAAAAATGGAGGAATAAAAAGTGGCAAAAACAGATACATGAACCCACACAGCGCCAAAAAGACTGAATAAACTTAAGGGGGCGTGAATGATCACGCCCCCTCAGGTTTAGGCATCACCACTACCGCTGCTCTCTCCCCCCGCCGACAAAGCGGCTTCAGGAGTTGCGGGCGGAGCTAACTGCTCTATACGATTACGCACTTTCAGATGAAGATCATCATCCTCCACGATCGCCTCAACCAGATCACCTGGATGGAACTTCCCTTGTAGCAAGCCCTCGGCCAGAGGATCTTCGACCATGCGCTGAATAGTTCGGCGCAACGGACGAGCACCATATTGAGGATCGAACCCCTTCTCAATCAAGAAATCCTTGGTTGATTGAGGAACCACCAGCTCGATTTGCTGCTCAGTCAACTGCACACGCACGCGATCGAGAAGCAGATCAACAATGGAGTACATCTCTTCCATACGTAGAGAATGGAAGACAATAACCTCATCAATACGGTTCAGGAACTCAGGCTTAAAGGTATTCTTCAGCTCGCCAAGTACTTTGCCTTTCATAGCATCGTAATCGGCCTGATTCGCCTTGGCCTTATCCTTGGACTGGCGGAAACCGATCGAGGCTTCCTTGTTCAACATAGCCGCGCCGACGTTCGAAGTCATGATCACCACCGTATTGCGGAAATCGACAGTACGTCCCTTAGCATCTGTCAATTTGCCATCTTCCAGAATCTGGAGCAGCATATTGAAGACATCGGGGTGAGCCTTCTCAATTTCATCGAGCAGGATCACGCTATAGGACTTACGGCGCACCGCCTCAGTGAGCTGACCACCTTCTTCGTAACCGACGTATCCCGGAGGAGCTCCTACCAGACGAGCCGCTGCATGGCGCTCCATAAACTCTGACATGTCAATCTTAATCAGAGCCTCTTCGCTACCAAACATAAACTCGGCCAGTGTTTTTGCCAGCTCCGTTTTACCGACACCAGTCGGGCCCATGAAAATGAAAGAGCCAATCGGGCGTTTCGGATCTTTCAGGCCAGCACGAGCGCGACGAACGGCACGGGCAATCTTTTCAATTGCTTCATTCTGTCCAATCACGCGAGAGTGGAGAGCCTCTTCCATCTGGAGGAGACGCTGCGATTCCTCTTGTGCGATACGCATCACCGGGATGCCAGTCCACATCGAGACAATCTGAGCGATCTCCTCCTCGCCGACAGTAGGCTTATCCGTACCGCGTTCCCGTTGCCAGCCGGATTCCAGCTTTGCAATACGCTCACGCAGTTTCACCTCACGGTCGCGCAGTTCAGCAGCCAGTTCATACTCCTGTTGCTGAATAGCGGCCTCTTTTTCGCGAAGTACCGACTCCAGGCCCTTCATCGCCTCTTTCAGATTGAGAGGGGCGAGCGAGTTCTGCATGCGTACGCGGCTGGAAGCCTCGTCGATCAGATCTATTGCTTTGTCAGGCATAAAGCGATCAGTGATATAGCGACTGGCCATATCGGTTGCAGCTTTGAGAGCTTCATCGGTGATAATCAGGCGATGGTGCTGCTCATAGCGCTCACGAATACCTTTGAGGATCTCAATAGTCTCCTCAACGGAGGGTTCGCGAACAATCACTTCCTGGAAGCGGCGTTGTAGAGCTGCGTCACGCTCAATGTATTTGCGATATTCATCGAGAGTCGTTGCGCCAATACACTGCAATTCACCGCGAGCCAGGGCAGGCTTCAGGATATTTGCAGCATCAACCGCGCCCTCGGCAGCACCAGCACCGACGAGCGTATGAACCTCGTCGATAAAGATGATGCAATCGCGGCTATTGCGAATCTCCTCGATAATCTTCTTCAAGCGCTCTTCAAACTCACCGCGATACTTCGTACCGGCAACGAGAGAGCCAACATCGAGAGTCAGAAGGCGTTTACCGGCCAGAGTTTCAGGAACTTCCCCTGAGATCAGGCGTTGCGCCAGACCCTCAACAATTGCAGTTTTACCAACACCTGGCTCACCAATGAGGGCAGGATTATTTTTATTACGACGAGAGAGAATTTGAATGACGCGCTCAATCTCTTGATGGCGACCAATAACGGGATCGAGAGTACCAGCCCGAGCGGCGGCCGTCAGGTCAATGCCCATCTGATCGATAGTAGGAGTTTTGGAATGTTTCGCATCACGTTCGTGAGGCGTGCCAGATTGGCTGAGCACCTGAATAGTCTGTGTGCGAACTTTTTCAAGATTGACACCCAGGCTTTCGAGAACACCGGCAGCAATTCCTTCCCCTTCACGCACCAACCCCAACAAGAGATGTTCTGTACCAATATAATGATGATTCAGGCGGCGGGCCTCGTCCACAGCCAGCTCTATCACCTTCTTCGCGCGCGGTGTGAGACCGATTTCACCCAGGACGATGCGATCACCACGACCAATAATAAATTCGACGGCACTGCGAACTTTATTCAGTTCTACGCCGAGATTAGCCAGCACTTTAGCAGCAACGCCTTCACCTTCTCGTACCAGACCCAACAGAAGGTGTTCCGTACCGATATAGTTATGTTGGAAGCGTTGCGCCTCTTCTTGTGCCAGGCTCAGGACCTTCCTGGCCCGTTCAGTAAATTTATCGAACCTATCTCTATCGTTCACCTGTTTGTCACCCCCCTTTCAGATGCAGAGGGTGGAACCGAGCCCTCTGTGTCGCTCAGGTAAACTATGCGATTTATCATACAACACCCATCATACAGCGTCAAGGATAACAACCGTAGCCTCCCGTCTGTCAATATACGCACATTACTTCTTGCGAGAAACAATCGACCTCCACACTGTTTTACAGAGCGTAAACGCAGCGGAGAGGTCGCACATCATCTGTTCAGGTACGCTATTCCTGCTAGTATTGCAGAGAGCCTGTTGCTTCCAGATGCCTCCGTATCATGAGTGGCTTTGCTAATTGCAGTAGCCAAATTACCATTAAACTCCTTTCTGAGGACTCTAACGCAGACAATGCGCTGAGAGGAAAGAAAGGCGTCCGCAGGCACACATCTTTTTGCGCTTCTCTCTTTATAAGGAGAAAGAACAAAAAGTGCAGTCTAGCCCACTTACGAGAAAGAGCTACTAAGTAAACTGCGCATTTCATGATACAACACGAATTTTTTAGCGTCAAGCATAGCATTATTGTATCGTTGTTTCCCACAATATTGCAAATCGTTCAAAGGAAATAGCCCCTGTTGTGCCAGTGTAAGAAAAACTCATCGTCAAAGTTCGAGTATTGGAATATCTGTATACTAGACGTAGAAGCCTGGACCATCTGGACTATTGCGGGTAACTTTTGTAGGTACCCTCAAATTATACAACATATCCACACAAGATGCTCATAGTGATGTGCAAGAAATCTTTTGCAGTTCACCTGGCAAATGAGATATGAACTGATAACTCTTTGACGACTGACATGAATAAAAGCGGGTAGCACTAGACGCGCGCAATCCCTCATATCAGAAACGGCTTCACTATCAGTAAATACTATCCGATAGTAAAGCCGTTCTTGCCTGCTTAGCAGAGTATTTGATGATTGAGCATCATCTACTGTTCTGAGGAGTCGGGATCATCCTTGGAACGCTGTCGCGCAGCCGCGCGGAAGGCTTCAGCCATAGCAGTCAGCTCGCCTTCGTCTTCGGCGGGCAAATTACTCAAGAGAGCGTTCTCGGAGCCAGCGTTGCGATCGCGGTCGCGGCGGCCTTCGTTACGTCTGGCAGCATGCACCTCGGACTGAGCAGGAGTAGCTTCCAGAGAAGGAGCGGTAGACTCCAGAGAAGGAATAGAGGACTCTGGAGCGACAGCGACAGGAGCGCTGGTGACATCGAGTTCTGCTTCGGCCTCAGAAGCAGGTTTCTCGGGATCAGCCTCATCAGCCTGACGCAGGCTCAAGCCCAGGCGACGGCGCTCAGCGTCAATACGTAAGATACGTAGTTGGAGCTGTGCACCCTCATGCAGGATTGTTTTAGGATCGACACCAGGGGTCAGCTCTGAGAGATGGATCAGGCCCTCGATACCATCTTCAATACGAGCGAACGCCCCAAAGGGAGCAATCTTTGTCACAACTCCAGTGACCACCTGACCTGGAGTATAACGTTGTTCAACGGTTGTCCAGGGGTCGACCTCGGCACGTTTAATGGAAAGAGCAATTTTCTTCTTCTCTTTGTCAACGCTCAGCACCTGTACCTCGACCTCCTGGCCGACATGAAGTACTTCGCTGGGGTGATTGACGCGGCTCCAGGCAAGCTGGCTGATATGAACCAGACCGTCTGCGCCGCCCAGATCGACAAAGGCACCGAAGTTTGCCAGATTGCTGACTACACCACGGCGAACCTCGCCGGGTTTCAGCTCGTCGAGCAGCTCCTCACGACGGCGCTGGCGCCATTCCTGAACCGCCAGGCGCTCCGAGAGGATTAAGCGATTGCGTGCCCGGTTAATCTCAATAATTTTCAGTTGGAGCTCTTTGTCTTTCATGCCTTGAAGCTTGGCAGCCGTATCGGGATTCTCGCCGCCTGAAGCAACTTCCTCACGCTTGAGGTTGAGAATCTGCGAAATCGGCACAAAGCCACGAATGCCAGCGACATCAACAATCAAGCCACCCTTGTTGTAGTCGATAACTTTTGCTTTAAGCAGTTCATTATTCTTATACTGCTCTTCAGCAATGCGCCACTGGCGTTCTGTGTTGGCGCGTTTCAGTGAAAGGACTGCATGGCCCTCGGAGGTTTCTGGTTGGATCACATAGACCAGAACCTTATCATTGAGGTGCAGTTCACTGAAAGAGCCATAGCCACTTGCTGGTAGCTCTTTAGTAGAGAGGACGCCCTCTGACTTGAGGCCAATATCGACCAGGATTTCGTCCTGATCAATACGCACGATCACGCCCTCGACCACATCGCCACGTTTAACGTTGGTGAGAGCGGTCGATGCTACCATCAACGCTTCCATTTCGCTTTGATTGAGCTCTTCCACGTCTTCAGGCTTATTATTCATCTGTTCCTGTGGGTCATTTCCTTCGATCATCGTCTGTACCCGCCCGCTGTTAGAATTTTCCGCTGGCATAGTCGAAAGGTCGCCGTGCTGTTTTGCTTGCATGGGTAAAAACCCCCTTCGATCCACGGTTTTTGCCTTGCCTGCTGATACACATCCACCTATCCTCTTTCAATGAAAGGTGTCTTTCTCGATTGTGTTCTCTCGTTATGAAAGGCCCCCATTATCGCGAAAAGAAGGGCTTTTTTTAGGACCACGGGGAGAGTACCATTGGACATGGGCTTGTCGGAGGAGGTGCTTAGGCGTTGATCGTTTCGGTCATTTTAAAATATCTTGTGCTGCCAAGATACATGATTCGACCTTGCTGTTTTACTCTACAGAACGGCATTACGAAACGATACTCGCAGGCAGGTAAGCCATACTAACGAACACAATATGCGCCTGAACGTAAGCATACCCCCACTCGATGCTTTAATTATACCAAAAGCCGTCTGTGAATGCAAGACAAAACGCAACCTAATCGCAAATCTCTCCGATATCTTTCTATCTACCATATTGTATCATACTATTGCAAGTTTTTCTATATGGTACAATAAGGTTATGAATATGCTACGAACATCGATGGTGGCAGCAAACCTGCGCGATCGTCTGGAGCCAGCTGAGAATGCAGAGATGTTGGTCGATGAGGTGGAAGGGGAGCGTCCTCACGCACGAAAATCTGCGGTGCTGGTCCCGCTCTTTGAGCATCAGGGAGACACATTTGTGATTTTTATTCGCCGTGCCAGCACATTGCGTGCGCATAGCGGAGAAATCGCATTTCCAGGAGGGAAAGTGGATCCGGAAGATATCTCTCCGATCATGACAGCCGTACGTGAGGCTGAGGAAGAACTGGGATTAGCGCCCGAACGCATTGAAGTGTTGGGAGTGCTGAAACCAGTTTTTACCGTTGTCAGCAATTTTTTGATCACGCCTGTTGTGGGATATCTCCCCGAGGGACCAGGGCAGCTCACATTACAGCAAAGCGAGGTGGCAGAATTGCTGCTCGTGCCACTCAGCGAGTTACAAAACCCGGCCATCTTCCATACCGAGCAGTGGAACAACGCGCAAATCAGTCGAACCATCTACTTCTATGATTATGGATCGTACCGCATCTGGGGTGCGACCGGGCGCATTCTCAACGCATTTTTGCAACTTTTGTCCACCAAATAGTCATAGGGTACTTGCGCTTCTATCGTATTTGACTACAATTAGAGGTAAGGAATAACGAGCCTATAGTGCGGAGCCAGTAAAGCGTCCGTTGTATGCTGTCTTTTGAAGTTGCCATTCGTCATATTTTCGGTGATATAGCCCCGCTAGTGGAGAAATACAGTGACGTTGCCCACACATGATGCTCAGCCTGCAAGGTCAATACCCCGCCGACCACAAATGATCTCTCCGACCCACTCGATATCTACACTGCCACCAAAAAGGCCCGCAACGCCTTTTTCCTCAATACCATCTCCTGTACGGTCGGTCCCTGACCAGGAAAAAACACAGCCTCATGAGCACGCACTTGATTTCGCGACACACTCCTGGGATCTAGCGACTGGAGGGCTAAAAACGTTAACGGCAAAACGAGAATTCCCCCATCGACCTGACAGACGTCAACCAGAACAAACCGGTATGGAGCGAGCTACGGCCAGTAGTTATAAGCTCACACTGATCATTCTGACGTGCGTCGTGCTGATGTTGATCGGTGGGGGCATGGTGTTACTTGTAATGCTTCAACTATAGCAGGATTGGAGTTTTTCACTTTCGGCGAATATATTTTCCAATCTCAATAAGCAATCATTGCTCGATTATAAACAACAGAAAGAAAGGCTCCATGTGCAACTAACAGTATTCATTCGGTAATATCACATGCAGCCGGGATACCATGCAGGGTAGTTGCGTGGCGGACGGCATGCAGGATGGCGCGTGCCAGCGTCGTTGCTGCCGTTGCTCCAAGAACGCTTAGTTGCTGGATAGCAAGAGCGGGATCCTGTTGTCTTTTTGTGCGCGGGCCCAGAGCCAGAGCAAAGACGGTATCGCCATCAAACATCGTATGCGCAGGCTGAATAGTCTGAGCCAGGCCATTGTGTGCCATCTGGGCAACTTTGTTGGCCTGTTCTTTATCGAGAGCGGCATTGGTTGCGACGATAGCGATGGTTGTATTGCTAAAGGGGTTTCCATGAACGAAACCGCCTGCGGGGCCTCGTGTGCCTGCGACGATTCGCTGGGACATTGGATCGACAATGTCCCCGAACGCGTTAACGACCACCAGGGCTCCCACCAGAGTGCCATCGGGAAGTCTGGTGCAGGCAGATCCCAGGCCGCCTTTCATACAAAGGGCCGGTCCAAGCGACTTGCCCACGGTAGCGCCAGTACCAGCCCCGACATTTCCCTGTGCCAGCGGGCCAGTTGTGGCCTGTTCACAGGCACGATAGCCAGCAGCGGCATCGGGACGTACCTGCGATGAGCCAAAGGCCAGATCGAAGATAGCAGCGGCCGGGACAATCGGCACGCGCGCGACGCCGACATCGACGCCAATATTGCGTTCGGCCAGATAGGTCATGACGCCGTCAGCGGTCGACAGGCCAAAAGCGCTGCCGCCCGTAAGCACAATTGCATGCACCTCTTCGACCATATGCATCGGGCGCAACAGATCGGTCTCGCGAGTGGCGGGGGCACCACCTCGAACATCCACGCCGCCGACAGCTGGCGTGTCACAGAGTACAACGGTACATCCTGTCCCCGCCGCAAGATTGGTATCATGTCCGACGCGTATGCCCTCGATAGCCGTGATATCGTCAAGCATGTTCTCTTTCCTCTACATTGTAAGGAGGCAGCGTCTGCTCACAATCGTAACATTGTGCCACATAGCGTCCCTTAAAAGAAACGGCAAGTTGCTGATTTTGCAAAATAGAGGCGTTGAGCTCTAAGCGTGCTTTGCCTTTTTTTTGCAACGTCTGGACCAATTTCTCGAGCTGATAGGCCTCAGGTTTACGACAGCAGGCGGAGAAATCGCTGGTCACAGGTAAGAGATAGTTACATTCGCTATCTTGAATGACTATTCTGGCCGAGAGGCGATACTCGCGCAAAATGAGCCAGAGGAGACCCCAGCCGGAGAGAGTGATCAGAGAGTTCAGGCTACCGGCGAAAGCAGTGCCTTTATGATTCATATTATTCGCCAGAGGCGCTTTGAGCACCAGGCAGGTAGTATCATAACTCTCAACAGAGATACCCAGATATTTAGTAATTGGAATATCTGTTAACAACACATCTTGCAGCTCATGCTGTAGGTTTTGCATCCAATCTTCCTCGTAATCCCAACAACAAATAGAATACTACCGATTCAACCAGTAGCATCAAGCAGGTACGCAGGTCATCAGAGGAGAAGCGTACCTGGATTATTTTTAGAGCCAGCCAATGGCATATCAAAGAGCGGCTCGCAGGCGTGCCATAGCCTGGGCGACCGTTTCTTTGGAATTGTAGATAGCCGAGCCCGCAACGAGCAAGTTCGCACCAGCCTGAACAACAGCCGGGATTGTTTCGGCATTAATGCCACCATCGACTTCGACGTCGCACTGCAAGCCACGTTCGCGGATCATCTGGCGGGCCTGAGTAATTTTCGGCAGTGTTTCAGGGATCAATTCCTGTCCACCAAAGCCAGGATTGATCGTCATCACCAGAAATAGATCGAGCAGAGGAATCATATCAGTGAGCATAAAAACAGGGGTAGAGGGATTAATGGCAACCCCGACCATTTTGCCAGTGGCTCGAATCTGCTGAATGACGCGATGCAAATGAGGACAGGTCTCATAGTGGACAATAATGAGGTCGGCACCGGCTTTTGCAAAGGTTTCGATATATTGTTCCGGGTTCGTGATCATCAGATGAGCTTCCAGGGGTAAGTTTGTACAGCGGCGTACCGCCTCAAGTACCAGAGGGCCCATAGTAATATTCGGCACAAAGTGCCCATCCATAACATCCACCTGAATGCGTGCGGCCCCAGCGGCCTCAGCGTCTCGCACCTGTTCGCCCAGACGAGTAAAGTCAGCGGAGAGAATTGATGGAACTAAGCCAGCCATACGAAAAAAATCCTCCTTCAAGAAGAGTAATAAGTAGAGTATGCCGAACCGCACCTACCGGACAGTCCAGGTCTGGCCCCCAGAGATGGAGCAACGTCAGCGCTTCAGGCGGGGGTTATAGACTGACTATGTGAAATATAAATTCGGACTGGACAAGCCATCTCAGCATATCATCGTTCTCTTCCCTCTACCGGCCCCGCTCGTGTCCACGCTGAAAAGCAATGTGCGTGCCGTTATGCCTCGTCTTTTGTGTGCACAGCAGGGGACGCGACGACTTTTCCGGCTGGTTGCTCCGGTGCTTTTTCAGCAGGTTTTTCAGCGGGGAGCAGGCTCTTCTTGACCATCATCTGCACAGCTTGTGCAGGATTAGTCGGAACCTTTGAAACGGTGTCGGCGACCGAATGTAGCTCTTCGATAGGCATGTCCGCCATGAATTTATCTTTCATCGCATTCGCCTGACCGACGCCTTTGCCGGTGTTGCGTGCAATATCTTGCAGAGCTTTTGGTCCAAAGATAGCCAGAGCAATGCCCGCGACGATCAATATTTCTATCAAGTGTCCCATGTATTTGCACCTTTCAAAAGTGATCCAGTGCTAACAGTAGTGCATTACAGCGAGTTTATTGTACCATATCGGTTCTTGTTACGAAATGTAAAAGTGCTGGTCAGACACGATTTGCGCATGCGGCCTGTGGGTTTTGAGAAGTGCGCATCATTTCTGTACTATTCTCCGTAAATTGGAGAATAGAGAGCGTTTAGTGAGAATAGAGAGCGTACGAAAGACTAATAAGTACCCTTGTTCGGACTTCCCCACACCCCTTTTACCCGGGCATGTCGGTCACATCTCCCCCAGAATGTGGCCGATCTCTTTTTTCCCCCCTGTATATTCTATCGGCGTGGTAATATAAAAACTGATGCGGAAAAATACCAATTCTGGCTAGTCCACGTTTATTTCAGCGAAGATCTCAAGAGAGAGTGATATTATGGTGAGGAACATGTACCAAAATGTAAGGAGAGGGCAATAGAACAGCATGCAGCAAACAATACATAAGTCGAGTTCACCTGCCGGGCCGAATCAAAATGGTCCTCGTTCCCAGTCCATCATCATTACGGCAATTACACTTTTTGCCCTCTCTGGACTGCTCGTTGGTTTCGCATTTGGAGCATTGACGAAAACACGCACCCAGCCGACAACGAATACGCAGCAGAACAAACCGAGTACGCCCATCACGGTTCCACACACGGCAACGCCGACTCCCGTGCCAACAGAACAG
>DATJHM010000313.1:0-76647 GCA_035493895.1 Ktedonobacteraceae bacterium | reverse complement strand
GGGACCATCGGCGTCCCCTTGCCAAAGACGATTCGAGCCGCAAAACACCACAGGTAGGGACCGGGCTTTATGCCGGTCCGCGGCCCCCACCGGCCATCTTGTCGGCGATGGGGACCGGGTACAGGCTTATTTACGTGACATGGCCGCTTGTCTGCGACTGGGGACGATCACCTCCCACCACGTCTGCGACCGGGGACGATCACCTCCCACCATGTCGTTGCCCCGGTCGCAGACAAGCGGCGACGCTACAAGGGGGGATCGATGGGTACCGGGTACAGACAAGCCGTCATGTCACGTACATAGGTGGCTTCCCCTTCTTTCCGTGACATTGCTGCTTGTCTGCAACAGGTTCATTAGTAAGTCGGACTTACCACAAAAAATAAACCTCCAAACAAAAACATTCCCTCCATCCCTGTGAAACCGCTTTCACTTATTCCCTGTTCACCCATCAGAAAGAGTACCATTCTCTCTCCTATCCCGCTTGGATTTAAGCAGGAAAGAAGCTATAATACTGAAGAGAAGATGGAGATACATACATCAACGACACGGATGAAGATCGCCACTTCAGTGAAAGCGGTACCATTCACCGATTCTTGTGCAGAAGGAAATAAGAAAAAAGATGCCTGATTCCACAAAGGATACCCATCGTCAAAAACCTGTGACGATGCAACAGGTCGCCGAGCAAGCGGGCGTATCTATGGCAACCGTCTCGAGAGTGCTCAACGCATCCGGCCCCGTTGATCCGCAGGTCGCTGAGCGTGTCAGAACGGTGATGGCGAATCTCAAGTATCAGCCCAATCGTGCCGCTCGTACGCTCGCCGGTAGTACAAACTCGGCTCTGCTTGGACTGGTTATTGCTGATTTCCAGAATCCATTCACGATCGAACTGATGCGCGGCGTTGAGGAAGAGGTGCGCGAGCATGGCTATTTACTGGTCATATGCAGCGTTGCGCGCAATGCATTCAAAAATCTTCACGCCGAAAATCGTTATATTGAGGTGCTGGCCTCGGCTCCTGTCGCTGGTGTGATTATTGTTCCTGTTCAGGAGCGCATGAAAGCCCTTGATCTGCTACGGGAGCGGCAGGTTCCTATTGTGGTGGTCGATCAAAATATTCGCGATCCTTCCATCGATACGGTACGTATCGATAATGTGCTGGCCGCAAAAGAAGCCGCCAGCCATCTTATTGCGCAAGGCTACCGGCGTATTGGCATTATCACTGGTCCCAAAGCAGCTTCTACTGCCAATGAACGCCTTCAGGGCTATCGCCAGGCCTTACGCGAGGCTGGTCTGAGCGAGGATGCTGCGTTGCAATACCGTGGCTCTTTCACTGAGGAGACGGGAGAGCGCTCTACGCATCTGCTGCTGGATCAGCAGATCGATGCGCTCCTTACGACCAATAATATGATCACGGTTGGCGCTGTGCGTGCTCTGTATGCTCGTCAGAAGCGGATTCCTGAAGATGTCGCTCTGGTCGGTTTCGATGAGGTGCCCTGGGTTCCTGATTTTGTCTCGATTACGACGGTGACTCAGCCTGCTTATGAGCTGGGACGCACTTCTGCTCTCCGCCTCATTCAACGCCTGCGCCAGCCAGATGCCCCACGCCATGAAATTGTGCTTCCTCATAAGCTTGTTGTGTGCCGTTCTTCTGCCCCACGCCAGAAACAGAAAATGCATCTGGGCGAGATCTCCTCTCCTTCTGCATAAAAACTATGCGAAAAAAGAGCGCATGGTTTTTCCCTTGACAAATCCGATATTGTAATTTATGCTTTATTTGCCTGGTGGAAGCGCTTTCACCAGGCGCGATTATGATCAGTGAAAGCGCGTATTTGCCTTGTAGTGCCGATGTCGCCATTACTATCGTTTATCAGACCTCGCAACTTTGTCTGATTGCCCATTCTGTTAACGTGTTTCGTAACCCGTACCAGGTTGAATTCAGTGTTGAAGTTGAAAAGGGGCATATTATGTTGCTAAGACGGCCTGTCACGAGTATTTTTCCCATCTTTCTCATTCTTTCCAGTCTTTTTATTGCTGCCTGCGGCTCCAGCCCATCAGCCTCGTCAGGTGGGAGTGGCACGCAACCGGTCACGTTGAACTGGTTTATGTGGAGCGGTTCCCCTCAGGAGGTGCAGGCGTGGCAGTACGATGCCTCGCTGGTGACGAAGAAATATCCATGGATACACATTAATTTCCAGACTGCTAGCTGGACTGATTATTGGACGAAACTCGAAAGTGAAGCCGCAACTGGCAATTTGCCGGATATTGTCTCGCTACAAAGCGAGCGCACCGCCGGTTTCGCTGACAGCTTCCTTCCCCTGGATACTTACGTCAAGCAAGACAAGTTTGATGTCTCCGCTTTCGATCAGGGGATTATTAAAGGCCTCACGTATCAGGGCTCTCTTCGCGCTTTACCCTACGATTTTGGTCCGCAAGTTGTGTACTATAACAAGGCGTTGTTCCAGAAATACAATGTCCCTGTTCCCTCTGCTAATTGGACGTACGCTGATTTCTTGCAGGATGCGCAAAAATTAACGCATGGCAATGACTACGGTTTTCTCGCCACCTCGTATCCTGATTACTGGCTGCCCTTTGCTATGTCGAATGGCGCTCAGTATCTCTCGTCTAATGGTCAGCAGGTCGACCTCACGAATCCCCAGCTGGTAAATGCTTTTCAGGAGTATGCAAAACTTACGTATCAGTATCATGTCTCGCCTCCCATCAATGTGCAGCAGGCGTCGAATACGGAGTTTTTGTGGGAAGCTGGCAATATTGCTATGTATGTGGATGGTCCGTGGGATCTGATCAATAATAAGCAAACGGCGAAGTTCCCCTTCGGCATTGTTCCACTTCCCTCTGGCTCAAAAGGCTCGATCTCGCTCGTGGCCGGTTCCGGTTTCGGCATCTCGAAAACGTCTCAGCATCCCGATGATGCCTGGAAGGCGATCAGTGTCCTGACCAGTGCCGATGCTCAGCAATATCTATCCGGTCAGGGACGCTCTTTTGCGGCACGTACTGCTCAACAGCAATACTGGTACAAGAATGCGGTTGAGGGCTCTCAGCAGGCACTTGATGCTGCGAATTCGACTGCTCTTCCAGAATTGACAACTTCCAACTGGAATCAGGTGAGCACGCTGATCACGCAATACGGCCTGAATGCTTTGAATGGACAGGAGACGGCGGCGAAGGCGCTGTCTCAAGTTCAAGAGCAAATCAACAATAGTTAGCCATTCAGCAATCAGGGTGGCGCTTCGTCAGGAAGTGCTGCCCTGATTTCTCCTCGATCTTTTTCTGCGCTTTCTTCATTGTTGAAAGAGAGCAACGCGCTTCCGCTGCACGGCTCTGGCCTCGTTGCGGACACCGATTGAGAGGGAAAAGATGCTTCTAAAAAAGTCTGCTGGGAATATATCTCAAGATGCGGGATCTGATACCGCCACGAGCCGTCCGGAGGTCTTTGGGGGGATCGCTGAAGCGCGCCAACGCATACGACGCGCGCGCTGGAAAAATACGCTGCTTGCCTACCTGTTTCTTGCGCCAAATATTCTGGGTTTCCTGATTTTTTTGTTGTTCCCTTTGCTGGCTGCTCTTGGCCTGAGCTTTTTCAAATATAGCCTGCTGAGCCAGCCTGCGTTCAATGGCGTGAACAATTATACACGCCTGTTCGGACATGATCCGGTCTTCCATCAGGTGCTGCTCAATACGCTCTACTTTGTGTTCGGCTATGTCCCGCTGAATCTCCTGCTTTCTCTGGGGGTGGCAGTCTGGCTTTCGGGACGCATACGCTGGAAAAGTTTCTTTCGCATTGTGATGTTTCTGCCCACGATGACGCCTATGGTCGGTGTGTCGCTCGTCTGGATGCTGATGTATGATCAGCGCGGTATCATCAACGATTTCTTGCTGTCGGTCTTTCACATTCACGGCCCGAACTGGTTAGGGAGCAATACGTGGGCGATGCCTGCGGTGATTCTGATGTCTCTCTGGTATGGCTTTGGCTATAATATGCTGGTCTTCTCGTCGGGCATTCAGTCGATTCCGCAAAATTTTTATGAGGCGGCTGCGATTGATGGCGCTACACGTGCACAGCGCTTCTGGCAGATTACGCTACCCTTGCTCTCTCCTTCGACGTTCTTTGCTCTGGTTATGACGCTGATTACTTCTTTCCAGGTCTTTGATCAGGTCTTTGTGATGACGGGCGGCGGCCCGGGCGCTTCTACGACGACGCTGGTGTATTACGTCTACCAGAACGGCTTCTCTTACTTCAATATGGGCTATGCCTCGACCGTTTCGTCGATCCTGTTCATTTTGATTATGGCGGTTACTCTCGGTCAGTTTGTTCTCCAGCGGAGGTGGGTGCATTATGAAGTATAGTCTCTCAGCGGGCACGTTCACGAAGAAGCCTCGTGTGAGCATTGGCAGCATTATCTCTCATGTGCTGCTGGCCATTTTTTCTCTGGTGATCCTGTTTCCCTTTCTCTGGATGATTGATACGGCCCTGAAGCCGGATGCCCAGGTGTTCCAGTTCCCGCCCAGTCTGATCCCAGATCAGATCAAGTGGAGCAATTTTATCTCGGTATGGACGTTCCTGCCCTTTGGCAATTTTATTGTCAATTCGCTCCTGATCGGTTGCATCGGGACGTTGCTGGTGCTGGTGACGTCGAGTCTGGCGGCCTATGCTTTTGCGCGCCTCAAGTTCTTTGGCCGGGACACTCTGTTTCTCATTTATCTGGGCACGCTGATGGTGCCGCAGGCTGTGCTGGTGATTCCAGAGTTTTTGTTAATCAAAGATTTGGGCTGGATCAATTCTTTTCAGGCGCTCATTATTCCCAACGCTTTCACCGCCTTTGGCACGTTCCTGCTGCGCCAATACTTTAAGACGATCCCGCTGGAATTAGAAGAGGCGGCATTGATGGATGGTGCGTCTCGTATACGCATCCTTCTCAGTATCATTTTGCCCTTATCCCGCTCGGCGCTTGGCGTGCTGGGCCTCTTCACTTTCATCGGGTTCTGGAACAATTTTTTGTGGCCGCTGATTGTCGTAAATACGACTGAGATGGCAACGATCCCTCTGGGCCTCCAGATGTATCAGGGCCAGCATTCGGCTGCATGGAATTATATGATGGCAGGTTCTGCGATCTCCATTTTGCCGGGGATACTGCTCGTCATTCTCTTGCAGAAATATCTCGTCGAAGGAATTAATCTCACCGGAGGCATCGGTGGTCGCTAGCTCTTGTATTCCTTCGCAACTGTTTAACATCATTTTTTCATGAAAGAGGTATCATACGTGAATCTTACAGAGGCCAGGAAAACGATCCGTCAGGTAATTGCAAATGGGCCATTCGACAAAACATGGGCGTCACTGAAATCATATCAGGTTCCTTCATGGTATGAGGACGCCAAGTTCGGCATCTTTATTCACTGGGGCGTTTATTCGGTGCCTGCCTTCGGCAACGAATGGTATCCACGCAATATGTATCTTCAGGATAGGCCCGAGTTCAGGCATCATGTGGAAACCTATGGTCCACAGGAAAAATTTGGCTATAAAGATTTTATCCCTCTCTTCACGGCTGAAAAGTTTGACCCGGATGCCTGGGCAAGCCTGTTCAAAAAAGCGGGCGCTCAATTCGTGATGCCGGTTGCGGAACATCATGATGGCTTTTCGATGTACGATAGCTCTTTCACGGAGTGGAATGCGCTGAAGATGGGGCCGAAGCGGGATGTGATTGGCGAACTCGCCAGGGCCGTTCGTCGTCAGTGGCTGACTTTTGCTGTCTCCAGCCATCGTGCCGAGCACTGGTGGTTTTTCAATGGCGGCACGAAATTCGCCTCTGATGTGCAGGATCCGCGTTACGCCGAACTCTATGCGCCCGCTCAGCCTGAAACGTTGCCGCCCACTGATGCCTTTCTCGAAGATTGGCTGGCTCGCACCTGCGAATTAGTCGATAAGTATCAGCCCCAGGTGATCTGGTTCGACTGGTGGATTGAGCAGCCGGTCTTCCAACCCTATCTCCAGCAGTTCGCGGCCTACTACTATAATCGCGCGGCGGAGTGGGGACGCGGCGTGGCGATCAACTACAAATTCAAATCCTTTGCTGAGGGGACTGCGGTCTTCGATATCGAGCGTGGTCAGTCGTCCGATATGCTGCCTTATTTCTGGCAGACCGATACTTCCGTTTCCACGAATTCCTGGGGCTATGTCGCTCCCCAGGATTACAAAACGCTGAATTCGCTGCTTGGCGATCTGGTGGATATCGTGAGTAAGAACGGGGCGATGCTGCTCAATATCGGTCCTCGTCCCGATGGCACGATTCCGGAGCCGGAGCAGGAATTGCTGCTTGGCATTGGGAACTGGCTCTCTGTCAATGGCGAGGCAATCTATGGTACGCGCCCGTGGAAGATCTACGGTGAAGGCCCAACTCCGGTGGTGGGTGGGAGCTTCAACGATACGAAACGCCAGGACTTCACAGGCCGCGATATCCGTTTTACGAAACGCGGCGAGACGCTCTACGCTCTTCCTCTGGCATGGCCGGAAAATGGAAGCGTTACAATAAAAGCGCTATCCTCTGACGCGACTTTGTTTCCACATCCTGTTGCGAAGGTTGAACTGTTAGGCGAGAGCGAAGCGTTATCCTGGACCCGTAACGACAGCGGGCTGGTGATCGATCTTGCGGGACGTCAACCGCGCGATCATGCTTTTGCCTTGCGCATTACGCCCGAAAAGCAGGGGTGATGAACACAAACAAACGTCTGAAATAGATCAATCTACTACTCAGTCAAGCTTCATGGTACACGTTCGTACTGCCCCTGAAAAGGCTCACCAGGCGCTAGTAGGGACGCCATGGAGGCACGGAATGGCGTCCGGGAACGCGTCCGATCCCGCTTGTTCTTTAGACGAGCGGGATCGTGTCGCCCCTTATCACTGTTTCGCTTGCCACAGAAAACGTGTGCCATGAACTTTGAAAGAGTACTGGGAATAGAAAGAGGTTTTTTTATGGCTGTGAACAATCTGAGATATCGTCAGGTACATCTGGATTTTCATACGTCAAAAGATTGTCATGATATTGGTGCCGCGTTCAATCCGCAGGTCTTTGCAGAAACCGTGAAATCGGGACGTGTGGACTCCATGACGGTTTTTGCGAAATGCCATCATGGCTTTTCCTATTATCCAACGAAGGTGGGTACGACTCACCCTCATCTCTCGTTTGATTTGCTGGGCCAGCAGATTGAGGCATTGCATTCTGTCGGTGTACGCGCGCCAATCTACGTCTCGATCATGTGGGATGATCTGGCTGGCGAGCAGCATGGAGATTGGGTCATCGTGGAGAAAAGTGGCAATATGCTGATGCGTCCACCTCTCTCCAACCAGTCGCCAGTCCTGGGGGGTTGGGGATGGACGACTCTCGATCCTACTTCCGGCTATGGGGACTATGTAATCGCCCAGGTGGAGGAGATCTGTCGCAACTATCCGGTGGATGGATTTTTCTTCGATATTTGTTTCCCTCTTGCCAATTATTCTCCCTGGAATCAGCTCAAACTGCGCGAGGCGGGCGTCTCTCTCGACGACGATAGCGCCGTATTTCAGTTCGCGATGGACGGTCTGTATGCGTATCTGGATCGTCTCAGCTCCGTCGTGCGCGAGCACGTTCCGGATGCGACGGTCTTCTTCAATGGCACGGTAACTCCGTTGATGTCCGCCGCAACCTCGTTCCAGACGCATCTGGAGATCGAGAGCCTGCCCACCGCATCTCACGCCTGGGGCTACATGCACTATCCCGTAATGGTCCGTCAGGCTCGCACGTATGGTTTGCAATTTCTGGGCATGACCGGTCGCTTTCACAAATCGTGGGCCGATTTTGGCGGCCTGAAAACGCACGATCAGCTCGATTATGAGTGTGGCGTCGTAGTAGGTGGTGGTGGCAGGATTTCGGTAGGCGATCAACTTCATCCAAACGGCGTCCTTGATCCTGCTGTCTATCGTTTGCTTGCTCATTCCTTCGGGCGTATCGAAGCGCTGGAACCGTGGCTAAAGGACTCGACGCCGACCGCTGAAATCGCCATTCTGCGTCAGAGCAAACCGGCAAGCGGCCTGCGCATCCCGGGCCATAGTGACGATTTAGAGGGTGCCGCCCAGCTCTTCCTGGAAATTGGCATGCAGTTTGACATCCTGGACGCTACCGCATCCACGTTCTCTCGCTACAAAGCGCTCGTGCTTCCCGATGATTTCACCGTAGATGCCGCCTTGAAAACAAAACTGGACGCATTCGTTGCCAATGGTGGCAAATTGGTGCTCAGTGGCACGGCAGCTCTTGATGCTGATCACGGCTCATTTG
Source organism: Ktedonobacteraceae bacterium (assembly GCA_035493895.1). Taxonomy (GTDB): domain Bacteria; phylum Chloroflexota; class Ktedonobacteria; order Ktedonobacterales; family Ktedonobacteraceae; genus DATJHM01. The sequence continues at coordinate 68,325 of DATJHM010000313.1, read as the reverse complement.
CGCTTGATAGCGTTCCGGTGACCTATGTTGCGCCCGCTCCCACCATTCCCAGCTATTTGCGCCTCGATCAAACGCTTGCGGGCACCACTGAGCTTGCTACTGACTACGACTACGCGTTCTACATGCAGGCGCATCAAGTGCAACCCGTAGCAGGTGCGCGAGCGTACGGAACATTGCGCCGGGCACTGTTCAACCGCACGTGGGAGCATTTCACCAGCCATGCTCATGCTCCAGTTGGTGAATCCCTGGGCACGCCGCTGGTAGTCACGAACGATTCTGTGCTCTACTTCGCCGCCCCCTTCTTCGCCGCCCATCGCAATCACGACTACTGGGTCTATCGAGAAGTGGCACTGAACGCATTACGCAGCTTCCTCGCCGCACCACTGCTGCAAGTGTCCGGTCCAGGTTGGGCCGAACTAACACTTCACACCCAGCCTGCCACCGATGAGCATGCAGATCGTCAGATCGTGCACGTTGTCACCTATCATCCTCGACGCACATTGCAGGGCGTCCCCCACGTCGATCAATCCTGGCCTACCGCAGGGATAAGCGTCAAAGTACTTGCCCCGACCAGCACGCCGCAGCAAGTCTACCTCGCCCCCGACCGCCAGCCGCTCGATTTTCAACGTGAGGGCGACTATATCCGCATCGATCTGCCCCCGGTCGGCGCGCATACCGTCCTCGTCCTGGAATAGCCCGGTCTCGTTTAGGGACGCCATGGCGAATGGCGTCCGCCCCCCACCGGCCATCACGCCCCTCCCTACCATCTTCTCGAGTGCATTTTCAGAAAAGACGCCATGAACTTTGACAGATCAGTATGGTGAGACTAGTAGTATTGCAATTCACCTGCTGTGGTTTGAAAATGCTGTTCTTGTAGCGCTCGCACAAAAAGCTGAACACTGTTTGCTGGCTTGCGCGGATACAGCACCCCATAGGGAATCGTATACTCCCAATCGACAGGAATCGTGACCAGAGAGGGATGGACCTCTTTCCAACCGTCTAATGTCAGCAGAATGGCACCGCTTTCTTCACATCGGTTGAACATCTCAATCGTATACTGATGGGGTGCGTCCTTGATCTGGATTTCCTGGTGTTCCGTTCGTAAATATCCCCGTATTCCATCAATGAGCGAGCTGCTGCCGGGTTGTATCATGACCAACCGCTCTCCATAGAAATCGGGAATCGAAAGCCTTTCCTTCCTGGCTAATGGATGTTCCCTTGATACTGCAACACAGAAGCGATACTCCCCCAACTTGAGAGCCTGAAAAGCGTCAGACTCATTCGCCCTCTCATACGCCCCGACCATAACATCAAAATCCTTGCCAACCGTTCGATAGACAGTGGGCCAGGATGCCGCAGCATCATCCAGGGGAACAATCTTCATTTTGAATTGGGGATAGGTAGTGCTGATGGTGTTCCATACATCTAAGAGTTCTTTACATGGGTTCAGCATTGAATTGCCAATCCGTATCATGTGCGGATTTTTATTTGCAGCTTGACGTGCTCGTACAATGGCTTTTTCTGAATACTGCATCAGAAACTTTGCATCATGATAAAAAGAAATTCCAGCAGCGGTGGCTCTGATCCCATGATTCGTGCGTATCAACAGTTGCACACCAACACGCGCTTCTAAGACATTCATTTGTTTCATGAGCGCCGTTGAGGAGAGATATAATTTCTCGGCCGCCTTTGAAAAGCTCCCAGCATCGATGACTTCAATGAACGCATGTAATACGTCATTGACCATAAACTTTCTCCCTTTTGCATCAACCTCAGGTTTATGCCACTATAACTTTTTACTTCTTCCCTGTCAAGCGCGCCGCTACTATACTTACCTTTGCAAGTAGCAATACACCACAAGAGATGGATGTCAATACCACCTTTCGACTGGCCGTTTTTACAACACTTCTCCTGGTGAGTAACACAGAAGAGCGCATGAATTGCGCTTCCTCAAGCAAATTGCTCATCAGGAGAAGTATGTGATTTTCGCTATGACAACGTTTGCATTGAAGAAAGAGGAGATCATTTCATGAACAAGCCAATCAATGGAGCTGAAAATATCCCCGTCAGCGCGCCTACTCCTGTCGTCTCTGTCAGTCCGGTGGTGCTGTCAGCTCCGGAGCGCGCTGTGGATTTGCAGATGCGAGTTTCCGCGCCCGTTACCGGACGAGAGCTACCCGTTCTACTCTTGTCGCACGGCCACGGAAACTCGAACCATCTCTCCTCGTTGAATGGCTACGGCCCGCTCGCCAATTTCTGGGCGGCTCACGGCTTCGTCGTGATCCAGCCTACCCATCTGGACTCAAAGACGCTGAGCCTCGATCCAAACGGTCCCGAAGGGCCCTTGTTCTGGCGATCCCGCGCCCAGGACATGAAGCGCATCCTCGACCAGCTTGACCTTATCGAGGCTTCTGTTCCGGAACTCAGCGGGCGCCTGGACCGAAGCCGGATCGCCGCTGCCGGGCATTCATTGGGCGGGCATACGATAAGTATGCTGTTGGGCGCGCGGCTTACCGATCCCAAAGATGGAACGGAAGTGGATATGGCCGATTCCCGGATTAAAGCGGGTGTGCTGCTTGCCGCGCCTGGTAGAGGTGGTGCCGATCTCAGCGCGTTCGCGGCTGAGCATTATTCATTCTTCTTGCACTCCAGCTTTGCTGAGATGACGACGCCGACCCTCGTGGTCGTGGGCGATCAAGACGTCTCGCCCCATCTGACGGTCCGGGGGGCAGACTGGCATGCTGATCCGTACTTTCTGAGTACTGGCCCCAAGTGCTTGCTCACTTTGTTTGGCGCAAAACACGGCCTTGGCGGGGTTGCTGGGTACGACGCGGCTGAGACGACCGACGAGAATCCCGAGCGACTGGCGGCGGTCCAGCGGCTTACCTGGGCCTACCTCCGCACCGCGCTCTACCCCGAGGATTCCAACTGGTCGGTAGCGCGCACGGCTTTGATGGAGAGTCCCAATCCACTGGGTCGAATTGAATCCAGATGAGGCTCTCAGAAGCGTCCTGCACACTGGTGAGAGGGTGTGCAGGACGCTTCTGATCAATTCGGTCGCGGACAACCTCCGAAACCGGTTACTGTTTTTGAGTAATGCTTGACCGCTTTCCCCCAGGAAACGATTAGGCACTGGGAAGAAGAGAAAGAGAGAACTAATGAACAACCCATTATACTTCGGCATTCATGCTCCGCAACAGCATATCAGCTACCAACGACTCCTTGAGATCTGGCTAGAGGCAGACCGCGAACCCCTCATTGACCATATATGGCTCTTCGACCACTTTATGCCTTTAAGCGAGCCTACAGATGGCCCCTGTTTTGAAAGCTGGACCTTACTTGCAGCGCTTGCCGCTCAGACACAGCGGGTGCGTCTGGGACATCTGGTGACGGGCAATACGTATCGCCATCCCGCTATTCTGGCCAGACAAGCCGTCACGGTGGACCATATCTCGAAAGGGAGGCTCAATTTTGGCATAGGCGCTGCCTGGCATGAACAGGAACATCAGGGTTATGGCCTGGCCTTTCCAAACGCCGCCGAACGCGTCAGACGGCTAGATGAAGCCTGCCAGGTCATCCGGCAGCTTTGGACTGAAACCACCCCGACCTTTGAGGGTCGCTACTATCAATTACACCAGGCCCATAGTGAACCGAAGCCCCTGCAAAGTCCGTTTCCTCCGATCATGATTGCCGCAGCAGGCGACCACATGCTTCGGGTTGTTGCCAAACATGCGAATGTGTGGTGTTGTGCCGGGGCTCCAACTGCCGAGAATTTTCGCGAGAAGAACGCTCTTCTGACGCAGCACTGTGAAGCCATCGGGCGTGATCCCAGTACGCTCGAACGCTTAGCCTCCTTTCTGATCCATCCGACTGATACGGATTTTCGTCAAGCACGTGAGACGGCACAAAGCTTTATTGAGGCCGGGGCAACCCATATTGTCGTGAATATCGCCGCCTTCTACCAACAGGAAGAGGTCATCCCACGTGTGCTTCAGGAAATCATCAAACCGCTCAAAGCAGAGCGATAAACGGAAATTGGTTTGAAACGGTTTTGATCTGTTGAATAGCTCCTCACTCTCCCCTGGATGAGCTTCATTCTGCTTCTCCTGCAAGACCCAGGAATGCTTCCGGACGGCTTTGGTTGGAAAGCTACCCGGAAGCGAGTCCGTCGAAGGCGAGCAGTGGCGATCCACAAATCTCCTGGAAAACAGAAGGCACTAAAGAAATCTTTACCCCTGCCGATAAGAAAGAGTAAGAGCACATCCTGTCCAGACGCCAGCCTCGCGTGTAAGACATGTAGCTAATGTAGTATTCTATAGCTAGTGGCCTACGAGAGAGCATATCTCACGACAACGATGTCGCCCGGTGTAGCTCTCGTGTAGCCCGAGATTCCCATCACATCCGCATTTGTGTAGGATGTGTAGCCCATGTAGGAGTATACCAATAATCTCGCATTGGCGTCAGGCAACGTATCGCTCGAAGAAACATAACAGGTAGGGGCTGTGCTTTATGCCAGCCCGGTGACGGAAACGAAACCGTTGGAATGTCACCTGCCCGGTGACGGAAACGAAACCGTTGGAATGTCACCTGCCCGGTGACGGAAACGAAACCGTTGGAATGTCACCTGACCTGTAACGGCATCGAAACCGTCCGAATGTCACCTGACCTGTAACGGCATCGAAACCGTCCGAATGTCACCTGCCCGGTGACGGAAACGAAACCGTTGGAATGTCACCTGCCCGGGTGACGGCAACGAAACCGTCGGAATGTCACCTGACCGGGTGACGGCAACGAAACCGTACGAATGTCACGTGCCCGGTGACGGCATCGAAATCGTACGAAGGAATGTGTAGCGTATTTGACACGATCCCAAATCAGGAACAATGTAGGATATGTAGGATGTGTAGCATTTCCCACACGGTTCCGAGCCAGATCAATGTAGGAAGTGTAGGATATGTAGCATTTTTCCACCCGATCCGAAGTTGGATCAATGTAGGATGTGTAGGATATGTAGCATTTTGCACACTATGCTGGCATTTCCCAGATCACTCGAACAATTTTTGTAACGAAAGAAAGAAGCACAATGACAAAGATAGTTGTAACCGGAGGAAGCGGCAAAGCAGGCCGCGTCGTCGTTAAAGACCTCATAGACCATGGCTATGAAGTCCTGAATGTCGACCTCTTGCCGCCACCTGTACGACAGAGTGCATATCTCAAAGCAGACCTGGCAGATTTTGGTCAAACCGTCGAAGTATTGCATGGGGCAGACGCCGTCGTCCACCTGGGCGCTATCCCCGCTCCCGGGCTTCAGCCGGAAGAAACTACATTTCGTAACAATACGTTGAGCACCTATAACATCTTCAGTGCCGCAGTTCTGCTGAAGCTGAAGCGGGTCGTCTGGGCTTCCAGCGAAACCACACTGGGCCTTCCCTTCGATCGTGAAAAGCCCGTCTATGCCCCCATCGACGAAGATCACCCACTCTATCCCGAGTCGAGCTATGCCCTCTCGAAAGTCATCAGCGAGGAAATGGCACGCCAGTTTAGTCGCAGAAGCGGCATCCCCTTTGTCGGTTTGCGCTTCTCGAACATCATCGAGCCGGGCCAATATGTCAATTTCCCATCCTTCTCAGAAGATCTCTGGGCGCGCAAGTGGAACCTCTGGGGATACGTCGATGTGCGCGATGTCGCGCTCAGTTGCCGTGTCTCTCTCGAGGCCGACATCCAGGGCGCGGAAGCCTTCATTATTGCTGCCGCCGATACCGTCATGAAACAGACGAACAGCGAACTGATGGCCGCCGTTTTCCCCGGCGTTCCCTTGCGTGAGGGCACTGGCGATTTCGAGACGCTGCTTTCGATTAAGAAGGCGCGCAAACTATTGGGCTATGAGCCACAATATTCCTGGCGTCAGCTTTAATCTATTTTCATAATGAGGAGTTACTTTCTATGCCGAACGTTGACCAGAAACCAGCCACAGCCAGCGGCACTTTTACCATTGGTGGAGATCTTCCCGTCTATCGCATGGGCTTTGGGGCGATGCGCCTGACTGGACCGGGAATCTGGGGACCACCTGCCGATAAGCAGCAATGTCTCGCCGTGCTACGCCGTGCGCTGGAACTGGGTGTCAACTTCATCGATACCGCCGATGCCTACGGTCCCAATATCAGCGAAGAACTGATTGCTGAGGCGCTCTATCCGTATCCCGAGGGCGTGATCATCGCGACCAAGGGTGGATTGATACGTACCGGCCCCGGCGTATGGCCGAGGGATGGCCGCCCCGAACATCTCCGTGAAGCGTTGGATGGCAGCTTGCAGCGTCTGCGTCTTGAGCGGATCGATGTCTACCAATACCACCGCGTCGATCCCAATGTGCCGCTGGAAGACTCAATGGGCGAACTGGCAAGGTTGCGCGAGCAGGGCAAGATCCGTCACGTCGCAATCTCCAATGTCGACGCTGACCAGCTGGCGCGTGCGCGTAAAATCGTGCCCATCGTTACCGTGCAAAATCGCTACAACCTGGACGACCACGAGTCGGAAGCGATGATCGATTTCTGTGAGCGTGAGGGCATTGGCTTTATTCCCTGGGCTCCTCTGGGTGGTGGTCCGCTCAGTGCGGGCGAGAAGCTCGATCAGATCGCGAAGCGCTATAATGCGACACCTCACCAGATTGTGCTTGCCTGGCTTCTGAAGCGCTCCAGTGCCATGCTACCGATTCCGGGAACCGCCTCACTCGCCCACCTGGAAGAGAATGTTGCCAGCGCGACGATCCAGCTCACCCAGGAGGATTTTGACGCTCTGGCCCGTTCCTGAACTATTTTCCACAATCCCCGTAAAAGAGGACAGGTTCGCAGCGAAGCGAGCCTGTCCTGCGCAATACACGAAAGGCAGAGTAATGGCTACACCACGTATTGGTTGTATCGGCGTTGGCGTCATGGGCTATCCGATGGCGCAGAGACTATTACAGGCTGGTTTCTCCTGTACTGTCTATGATATCAACGAAAATGCGGTCGCGTCCCTGGTGCAAGCAGGCGCAACCGCAGCCCACAGTGCGGCGGAAGCGGCGGCTGAGAGCGATTTTCTTATGATCATGGTGGTCAATGACGCCCAGTTTCTGGCGACCCTTTTTGAGCCCGGCAATGCGCTGGCTGCCCTCAAACCTGGTTCCGTCGTCATGGGTATGAGCACGATGAGCATGCAGACAGTCAAGCAAACCGCGCTCCGTTTACAGGAAGCAGGCATTGATTATCTGGATGCGCCTGTCAGTGGCGGCGAAAAGGGCGCGATGCAGGGTGCTTTGAGCATTATGATTGGTGGCACCGATGAAGTTGTGCAGCGTTGCCGCCCCATCCTCTCCGTTCTTGGCTCGAATATCTACCATATCGGGCAGCATGCGGGCGATGGTCAGGCCGTAAAAATGCTCAATCAGTTGATGGTCTGCGTGCATAATGCCGTAGCCGCAGAAGCTCTGACGCTGGGCGAAAAGCTTGGTCTGGATAAGGCCATGGTTCTGGAAATCATTTCGCAAAGCGCTGGCAATAGCTGGATTTTGTCCGATCGGGGACCACGTATGGTTGCCGAACAGTTTACGTCTCCGAAGAGTGCCCTGCGCATTCTCGTGAAAGATCTTGGCTACGTCGTCAATACTGCCGATCAACTTGGCTATCCTCTCCCTCTGGGCAGCGCCGCCTACCAGCTCTACAAGATGGCGCATAGCCGTGGCTGGGATTTCCTGGATGATTCTATTCTGATCAAGCTGATGCAGGATATTGCCGGTCTGGAAACGCAAACTGTGCAAGTTGAGGAACACGGAAAGGGCGAAGTCGCGAAAAATTGATGGTTATGTTAACAGAACTGCTTGCTCAGTTGCCTCCTGAGCCAGATGAGACGCATTTTCTGGCGGAGATTCAACGCATGGTCGCTGAAAGCAAGCGGAAGTTTATTGTGATCGATGATGATCCTACCGGCCCTCAGACGCTGCATGATATCGAATTACTGCTGACCTGGGACCGGGACAGGCTCGTTGCTGCGTTGCGCGGTGAATCTCCTCTCATATATATTCTGACCAATTCGCGCAGTCTCTCACAGGCGGAAGCGGTTCAGCTCAATCGCGATCTGGCGCTACAACTCGTAGATGCCTCGCGAATAACCGGCGTCGATTTCGTCGTTGCCAGCCGCAGTGATTCCACCTTGCGCGGCCATTATCCAGCGGAAGTGCTCGCGCTCGCCGAAACATTGCGTGCTCCGGGTGAGCAATCTCTCCCCGCTCATCTGCTCATCCCCGCCTTTTTCGAGGGGGGTCGTTATACCATCGGGAATACGCATTATGTCGCTGGCTCCGGTGACGCTGCCGATATCCTTCAGCCTGCACACGAAACGCCGTTCGCTCGGGACAGTGTTTTCGGCTACACAACATCCTATCTGCCAGCCTGGGTCGAGGAAAAGAGCAATGGTCACTGGCGCGCAGATCAGGTTGCCAGCATCGAGTTGGCGCAGATTCGCCAGGGAGGACCAGAAGCGGTTGCTGCCATGCTGGAGACGCTTACCGCTAATACGCCCGTTGTCGTGAATGCGGCAAGCTACGGTGATCTGGCGATTGTCGTTCTCGGTCTCCTGCGCGCGGAAGCCGCCGGAAAGCGCTTCTTGTACAGAACAGCAGCCAGCTTTGTGCGCCTGCGCGGAGCAGTGACCCCTCAACCCTTGCTGACAACCGACCAGATTATGCGCGGAACACCCATGACGCAGGCTGGCGGACTGGTTGTGGTCGGTTCATACGTCCCCGGTAGTAGCGCCCAATTAGAGAATCTGCTTGCGCAAGATGGCGTGGTGGGCATCGAACTGCCTGTTGAACGCATCCTTCAGGCCGCCGCCGATGTAGACACCATCTATCGCGACCTGAGTCGGCAGTTAGACGAGGCGATCGTTGCGGGTCATACCGGCATACTCTATACCAGCCGGAAGCTCATTACAGGCACAAGTGATGATGAAAGCCTCGCGATTGGCAAGAAAGTCTCTGCCGCCCTGATTGCGATCGTTCATGGCATAGCAGAACGGCCTCGTTTTATTATCGCCAAGGGTGGTATTACCAGCCACATTATCGCGCAACATGGCTTTGGGGCCACCAGTGCTCGTGTCCTCGGCCAGATCCTGCCCGGCGTCTCCGTCTGGACGCTGGAATCAGGCACACGCTTCCAGGGCATCCCATATGTCGTCTTCCCTGGCAATGTGGGCAATGCCGAAAGTCTTGGGCAGGCCGTGCAGACGCTGAATGCATAAAGGAGAAGATTGAACTCATGCAAAAAACAATCATACTGGAACAACCGGGTCAATTGCGATTTACACATACTGAAGAACCAGGAGCGCCAGAACCGGGCGAAGCGCTGGTGCGTGTCAGGCAGATCGGCGTCTGTGGTACCGATCTACACGCCTTCCAGGGTAACCAGCCCTTTTTCTCGTATCCGCGTATCCTCGGGCACGAACTCGGCGTTGAGGTGCTTGCGATCGGCGAAAACGAACGCGGTCTGACTGCCGGGACAAAATGTTCCGTCGAGCCCTACTTTCATTGTGGACATTGCCCGGCCTGTCTGCGCGGCAAGCCCAATTGCTGCTTGAGTCTCCAGGTTCTGGGCGTACACATAGATGGTGGCATGCGTGAATATATTCATGTGCCGCTCCAGTATCTTCACCCATCGCCGACCCTCTCGTTCTCTCAACTGGCTCTGATTGAGCCGCTGGGCATCGGCGCACACGCCGTCTCACGTGCTCAGTTACACGAGGGCGAGCGTGTCGCAGTTGTAGGCGCTGGCCCGATCGGTCTGGCTGTTACTCAATTCGCAGTACTGGCAGGTGCGGAGGTTATCGTAATGGATGTGAGCGAGCAGCGTCTGCAATTCTGTCAGGAGCACTGGCCGCAAACAACCTGTTTATCCGGGCAAGGGGATTTTCTGGCGGCTCTACGTGACCGGTTTGGCGACGACCTGCCCACCGCCGTTTTTGATGCCACGGGCAACCCACGCTCCATGCATACCTCATTTTCGTATGCTGGCCAGGGTGGGCGCATCATCTTCGTTGGCCTCTTTCAGGGCGATATCACCTTCAACGATCCCGACTTTCACCGCCGCGAACTCACCATCCTTAGCAGCCGCAACGCGACCGCCGCCGATTTTCGCCGCATCATCGCTGATATGGAAGCCGGACGCATTCAGATTACGCCCTGGATTACGCATCGCGCTACTGCCGAGGAAGTGGTCGACTCCTTCCCTCGCTGGCTAGATCGTAACAGCGGCATTGTAAAAGCTGTAATTACCATGTAGACCAGAGCTACTCTTTGCGATCATGCTATAATGCAGGTGGTGGGGCCCGTGCTTCTTTTGTGCTCTCTGTATCTAGGAGCACAAAAGAAGAGAGGAGGAAACATCTGTCATGGACTCCGGTATTGAAAGCCGGGGCTTGCAGTGACCCGCAAGGAGAGTTGTAAGCCCGAACATGACCAGACCCGGCCACCAGCTTTGATGCTTGCATCCAGGCTGATGGGGCTCCGTTCGCAGGAAGCGTTCACGTTCCTACCGGCGCGTGCGTTGCCAGCGTGCCGCACTAGAACTTCTGGGTTAAACAGAGCGTGGGTTATACTCAGTGCTCAGAAGAAAGTACCGCCTGCGAACATCGTCGAGGCACACATTACCCTCAATGCGCAAGCTGAGAGGAGGGGTTTTGAGCGTTCCGACAGAAAACGCTCTGCCTTCGGGCAGGTCACGTCGTTCAGAAAGGAGAGGCGGCAATTCCTCCCTGGCCTCTTGGCGCGAGGTCTCCTTGCCGCAATCAGATGACCGCTCAGCCAGAACGTCGAACAATGACCATTGAAGAGTATTTTGAGCTGGATCGTAAGAGCACTGATGTGCGCTATGAATATATAGATGGGTATGTGAGGCTGCTTGCAGGGGAGACACTCGACCATGCTACCGTCAGTTTTAACATAGCACGAACTTTGCATGCTCTCCTGCGCGAAAGTCCTTGCCGCGTCTATAACTCTGATGTCAAAGTGCGCCTACCCGGGAATCGTGTAGTGTATCCTGATGTCACGGTCACTTGTGGTCAGCAAGAAGATGGGCAATCTGATATCTTGCTCGCACCGTGCGTGATTGTTGAGGTGCTCTCACCGAGTACTGAAGATTTTGATCGAGGCAGAAAGTTCACCTATTATAGACAACTGCCAACGATTCAAGAATATGTGCTCATCGATCCCCAGCATCCGTCCGTGGAAGTGTTTCGGCGCGAAAGAAGAAACTTATGGATGCTGTACATCTTCTCTCTTGAAGATGAATTGTATCTGACAAGTCTGAATGTGCATTTTCCGGTGGCGGCTCTTTATGAGGATGTAACTCTTTCTTCTGAAGAATAAAAATCTCTTTACCCCTCAAGAAATGATTGCCTGTTGCCGATAGAGAAAGGTGAAAGGTTCTTTACTAGAACACCATATAAAAGGACAAGTTCACCGTGAAAATACATAACATCTTCTTTCTTGTACAGGGTGCGATGGCGTTTATCCTGCTAGGTTGCTCTCGCCCGATTGTCCCTGGCCGTCCGGCAACCTCTGTGCATCAAGCGGAGAATACCTCATCATCCACGCGTGTTTTCACCGATCGCTCAAACGCTTTCTTGCAGGGGAATACCAGAGGCGCGCGCCTGGCTCATACTCCCCCTGTCATCGATTTTGGCGTAGTCTCGATCGAAGCACAAAAGTACGGCATCAATTATGGTGCCTGGGGACATGTGGTTCGTGGCCCCGATGGCTCATATTATTTCGGCTTCGGCAATCATTCCCTCGCAACTGGCGGCGATAATGGTGCGCTTCTTGCCTCGTATGCCCCGGCAACGAAACGTACGAGTATCCTTTTGTTTTCGAAGGATCTTTTTGGCTTACGAGGCGAGGGGAAATGGCATGGCGAACCTGATATTGATCCGCGCAATGGCAATATGTACCTGATCGGTTTTTATAATGGTCAGATTGTGCACTATAACATTTATACCCATCAGACAAAAAATCTCGGCGCACCTGTCCCCGGCGAAGGCTGGCCGGAGCATGTCTGGGACTGGCAACGGGCGCGCTTATATGGTATTGGCGATGCTGATGGGAAAGTTCTGGTCTACGATACGGCCCATGAAAAAGTGATCCATCAGGGATTGCCCGTGGATTCGCAAACGGGACGCACTTTTTCCTGGGATAGCCGTGCACGCTTGCTGGACCGCACCACGGGCGATCTGTACGGCACCGATGCCGCCACTCACCATCTGACCCGGTACGATCCAACAACAAATACCTTTACCATCATGCACGCAGCCCTTGCATCTCGCCTGCGTGCCTGGACGGATCAGAAAGAGGCCAATGGCTCATTCTGGATATTCGACGATCGCGGCGGCATCTACAAGTTCTATCCTGCACAGGATCGCGCCATCTATCTGCGCAAGAACTGGGGCACCACTGGCTGGTATACCACATTTCTGGAACGCAGTCCCGATGGCCACTACCTTTACTACAGCCTGTCCGATACCGCAATATCGCAGGGGCTACCAATTTTACAGTACGATACCAGAACAAATACCGTCAAAGTGCTTGCCTTTCTTTCAGATTACTACGCTCGCCACTACCACTATCAGGCCAACAAAATCTGTGGTGGTGCCCTGAGTGCAGATGGGCAATCGCTCTTTGTCATCAGCAATGGTAATATGGTGAATGGACCACGCCTGCCTTCTCTCTTTCACATCCATATACCATCCTTGGAAAGAGCGTAGCAGGAGGAAATGAAGCCGGAAGCATCCCTCCGGCTCATCTCCTTCTTGCTTCTCTACCTTGACAGCAGCCAACCTTATCTTTTATATTACACTGGTAATATATACGTTTGATTTATGAAAACGATAAATCAATCGAATGAATTCAGGGAAATAAAAGAAACTGACAGCTATGGTTCAGTATATTTCCAGTAAATTATCGATGAGGAACATTTAGGAAATAGTGATTGTTCTACAGATTAGATGCACTGTTTCTCTATGCATCCCCATCTGGCATACATAGTGTTTGCTCAGACAAATTTAGGAAGGAATGATTTGTGACGCAGTTAGAAGATACCAATTTCTTACCATCGTGCTTAAGGCCTGTCGATACTGATGGCCTGACAAAATTAGTTGAGAAAGGGAAAACCAATCCATCGAGCGGAAAAGTCACTCTCAGGGCAAAAACGGTGACGGAAGGCCAGTTCCGCAATCTGACCTACATCCGCGATCTCCAGCCCGTCGTTATCGATGAGCCACCTCACCTGCTCGGTCAGAATACCGCTCCAAATCCCTCTGAAGCCGTGCTTGCTGCCCTGGGTGCCTGTCTCGCCGTCGGTTTCGTTGCCAATGCCACGCAGCGCGGTATCCAGTTGCGCAACGTCACTGTCGAGCTGGAGGGCGATATTGACGTCTCGGCTGTCTGGGGACTCGGCGATATCCCAGAGGGGAAAACCGCTGGCTTCACCGCCATTCGCGTCAAAGCTCATCTCGATGCCGATGCCGCGCCCGAGGTGCTCGCCGAAATCGTTGAACATGCCACTAAATGGTCTCCCGTTGCCAATACTATGCGCAATCCGGTTGCCTTGACTGCAACCCATGTCTAGAAACATGAAATAAGGAGCCCCCATTTCTGAGCGATCTGGATTGAGCCGAAGCACATGCTAAGTCATTTCTCCTACTTTTACACATGTATCAATTTTATCGATGCATGTGGGGCCAGAGAAAATCAATCTCCTGCCTCTCTTGATGCAAGAACGACGAAGCTCTTCTATCTTTATCGTGGCATATCATGAACTTCGCTCATCAGGTCGTTCTGTAAACAAATAGTTCATTGCAATATCCATGCTGGTATCAGTGGCGTCCGGTATATTGAGTTCTTCTTCTATGGTTTTCGAACTCTTTCTCCATTGCAATGCTTGTTGCTATATCCCCTTCGGCTCTACCACATCATTATGTAAAGAGGAGAAAACAACCTATGCAGTCCGTTCAAGAAGCATTTCCTTCTGAAATCGATCTTGTTCTTTCTGAACTGAGAGCTGCCATTGCACAACATCTGACGCCACGGGTCAGGCAGATTGATGTGGATGGCGAATACCCTAAAGCGTTCATGCACTGCGTTGGGGCGCTCGGTGGCTTTCGTCAGGCATGCCCTGTGGAACTTGATGGTAGCGGCGTGGGGCTCAAAGGCACGATTCAGGTGATGGAAGAGATCGCTCAATCCTGTCTCTCGACCGGCTTTATCACCTGGTCTCAGACGGTTTGTATCTGGTACGTCCAGAATAGCCAGAACAATTATCTCAAGCAACAGTTTTTGCCTGGCATGCTCTCCGGACAGATTCTTGCTGGCACGGCTTTCTCGAATCCCATGAAACATTTCGCGGCGATAGAAAATATTCATCTGACGGCGCGGCCTTGCGCGGGCGGCTATTCCGTCAATGGTGCTATTCCCTGGGTTTCCAATGTGGATACGGATCACGTTTTCGCGATCGTTGCCAATGTCGCAGAGACAGATACCTACCTCGCGGCGCTTGTCCCGGCAAATGCCGAACAATTGACATTGGGCAATGGCGGTCATTTTATTGCGTTGGAGGGCAGCAATACCCGCAGTTGTGTGTTCAAAGACGTCTTTATCCCTGATGACTATCTCCTGGCAAATCCATGCAACGATTACATCAAACGTATCCAGCCGGGCTTTGTTTTAAGCCAGACCGGCTTTGGCCTCGGTCTGGTCAATAGCTGTATCGCTTTAATGAATCGCGCCAATATTTCAAAAGGGCATGTGAATCGTTTCCTCGACGATCAAGTCTCGGATATCGAAGCCGATCTCCAATCTGTACGCCGGAGCATTTATCACCTCGCCGACGAAATCGGTTGCGGCGAACAGGCTCTCAGGGCCGATATCATGAAAGAGGTGATCCAGGCTCGCATCGTGGTATCAGAGCTGTCGCTGCGTGCCTCTCAGGCCACAATGCTCCATCTGGGGTCCAGCGGCTATCGCCTGCATAGCGCGGCTGAGCGCAAATTGCGCGAGTCCTATTTTGTGGCAATTGTGACACCGGCACTCAAACATTTGAAGAAACTGCAATACGAGTTGCAATAGGGAACAGGCGGGAGAAAAAACAGGTATGTCTGCTGTAAAACAAATTGAGCCTGCATCTGTGGAGCAGAACGATGGGAGATGGCTGCGCCGCTTGCTGGCTGTCCCACCGAGCTTTTTCGCGATCTCTTTTGGTCTGGTCGGATTGGCGCGTGTCTGGCAAGTTGCCGGGGTTCTCTACGGCTTCCCTCCGCAAATTGGCAATGCGCTGTATCTACTGACTGCGCTTGTTTTCCTGCTCTTGCTCGCTATTGTCGTAGTCAAGCTCGTATGTGCGCCAAAGATTCTCGTCTCCAATCTTACAGATTCCATACAGGGCCCTTTCAATGCCTTACTGCCTGTCAGTGGAATGCTGCTCGCAGTCGGTTTGCAGCCCTATGCCTACAGAGTGGCGCTTGTGTTATGTCTGGTATTCTTTACTGCAACCATCCTGCTGTGTGGCTGGATGATCGGGCAATGGATCGCCACGAACGCGCTGGAGGCCGATCAGTTTCACTCCGGCTACTTCCTGCCAACCGTTGCTGGGAGCTTCCTCTGTGGTGACAGTGCCGCTCGTTTTGGCCTCATTGGCCTGGGTTGGTTGGGATTTGGTATTGGTATCATTTGCTGGTTAATGCTCGGTTCCGTCACGTTCAATCGCCTGTTCTTCCGTCCACGCCTTCCCAATGCGCTCCTGCCAACCATCGCGATCGAGCTTGCTCCACCTGTCGTAGGCGGAAGTGCCTACTTCCGCCTTGCCGGAACACGACCCGATCTATTCGCCTATATTCTTGCAGGCTATGCCATACTTATCGTGATTTCACAGCTTCGTCTGTTGCCGCTCTACTGCAAGCTCTCATTCACCCCAGGCTTCTGGTCCTTTACCTTCCCCTGGGCAGCCGCTGCGGGGTATGCGCTACTCTGGCTCAGTCTCGCGCACATGAGTGGGAGAATCGTGCTGGTCGATATTGTGCTTACGGTGATCACGGTCCTGATCGGAGGCATCGGCATTCGTTCGCTCATTGCTCTTTTCCAGGGAAAATTTCTGCCTGCCGAACAAACGTTGCTATTGCACTCTACAAATACTACTACGCGTTAAATCTTTAGCATCCGTAGCTATGAAAGGGGAATACTGGTAATGATATACTCTGTGTAAGCATGCTTCAGGCCTTGTATCTGTTGACTTGTAGAGATAGTTTCTATCGTCAAGAAGTCGCATGGAGATCGTATGCCTGCACCATCCTTACACCCTTTTACGGCGGCTGTCTACCTGAAACAGGTATCGTATCGCATTGAACAACGTACTATCCTTGATCAGATTAGCCTCACGATGAAGCAGGGGGCGATCACGGGCGTACTTGGTCCAAACGGCGCGGGCAAGACTACGTTGCTCAGTTTAATCATGGGCCTGCGGCGTCCGTCCGCTGGCAGCATTACTGTTTTCCATGAGGAGCTTTCCCGGCAGATCCGCCAGCTTCGCAGCCGCATGGGCGTGGTTTTTCAAGAGAATGCACTCTACGATGATCTGACGACCTTTGAGAATCTCCGTTTTGCCGCATCTCTCTACCATCTCACACGGCCTGAGCGGCGGATCAATGAAGTGCTTGAACTGCTCTCCCTTTCTGATCGTGCTCAGGATCGCGTACGTACGCTGTCCGGCGGATTGCAGCGGCGGGTCGCCATTGCGCGCGCTCTCTTGCACTCGCCCGAATTACTGCTCATCGACGAGCCCACGCTTGGCGTGGATGTCGAAGCCCGACACGCTATCTGGTCCCACCTGCGCTTCCTCAAGACGACTGGAACCACCATCATCGTCTCGACCAATTATCTCGACGAAGCGCTGGCCTTATGCGATCAAGTCGCGGTCCTGCGTGCTGGAACGTTGCTGACGTACGAGCCTCCTCAGCAACTCGTAGCTCGGGCCGGAAGCTGTCTGGATATTGAATGCGATGCACCTGCCAGAGAAGCCATTCTGCAATCACTCTCTGCGCAAGATGGGGTTCTGCGCATGTTGCCGACACCAGCGGGCGCGACGCTGTTTCTCTCCGGCACGGTCGGTCCCGATGAGGTGATGCGGCGCATTTTCCCGCTCGCGACGATCAGCGGCTTTCGTATTCGTGGTGCCGATCTGGCGGAAGTCTTCAGAGCCCTGGAAGAGATACCTTCATGAATGCAGTGCTGCCTGTTCTTCTGGAGAGCTTTCGGAGCGAGTTTCTCTATTTAACGCGAGCGCGTCTGTTCGTGGCCCTTACGCTGATTCAGGCAATTACGTTTCTCTTTCTGGTTAGCCTGTTTGGCCTGACCGGAAGTAACGCTCCCACTGCGCTTCTCTCGCACGATAAAGGTCCGTATGCCCGCGAATTTATCGCACAGCTTGCCAGGACACATCATTCTTTTGATCTGCGCACGATGGATGAGGCATCGGCGCAGGCGGCTTTGCAGAAAGGAAGTCTGGTCGCAATTATTACGCTGCCCGCGAACTTTTCGTCCGCTCTCGCACATGGGCAGCCGATTACGCTCCAGGTCGCAGTCGATAATGTGAATACTGACATGACCGATGATGTCCAGCGCGCGCTTCCCTCTGCGATCGTGAATTTCGGTCGGCAGCACCATTTTCCCGGCATTCGTATGCAGGCGGTCGAGGTCGATCTGGTCGGTCACGATACCGGCTTTATTCCCTATCTCGTCGTGAGCGGTCTGGCCCTCGATGCGTTTCTCATTGCGAGTATCTTGAGCGCGATGGCGCTCGCCCGCGAGTTTGAGACGGGGACCATCAAATTGCTCGCGATTGCGCCTGTCCATCCTCTGCTCTCTATCCTGGGTCGTATGCTTGCGGTAGATGTGATTGCGAGCATTGCGATGCTATTTCCTGTAGCCATTGCGATAGGGGGATATGGTATCATTCCTCTTCACCCGCTCGAAATGGCCGGTGTGATGTTTCTCTGCATTGCTATCTTTGGGTGCATTGGCGTCTTGATTGGCGTGGTCTTGAAGCGGACCTTGCCGGTTGTCTCTCTCATCGTTGGCCTGGGTTTCCCTCTTTATCTGTGTAGCGGTTCTCTGGAGCCACAGCGCTTCGACGGGAATATCATCTGGGCTCTGGCGCACATCTCACCTGTGTATTATGCGGTGGGCATTCTTGAGGACGCATTTCACGGATTGCAGGTGACGCCCGAACCACAATGGCTGAATTTCGTTATCCTGCTCACCTGGGCTGCGCTCATGCTGCTCTTTGCGACCATCCTTTTACGCTCGTCCTTCAGGGAAAAAGCGAGACGGCAACGGGTGGTGCGTGAAGAAGCGCTATTGCACTCTATGGTGAGACGCTGGCGGCAGCCACGTCTTCTCAGGCGGGCCGTTCCCTGGACGCTGGCGGTATTGCTCTTGCTTGCCATGGGGGTGGGGATCTGGCAGAGCGAGCAGCAGCATCGCGCGGAGGCTCTGTTACGCCAACAGCAACAACAAGCCATGCTCGCCGCCGCTGAAGCGCAACGTGAAACGGGCCTCCTGAACGGCTACACGCAGCGTGTCTCTTCTCTGCTCGCGCAAAATCCGCAGCTCTATACGAATAGAACTGATCGCACAAGGGGCACCATCGCCGGGTTGACACAGGATCTATGGCGTCTGTTAAACCCTGAGCATAAGGTGACGCTCCTGCTGTATCTCTATAAAGAGCGGTTCCTCGACGATGATTTCCAGGTCGTCAGCTTGAAAGGCGTCGATTTTCATGGCTGCAATATGGCGAACATCGATCTCAGTGATAGCGATCTGAGCGGGGCCAATTTCAGCTCTGCCGATATGCATGGGAGCAAGCTAAGTTCTTCGACGCTGATCGCAGTCAATTTCACTGGCACAAATCTGGTCGGTGCCGACTTAAAGGTGACGGATATGCACGATGTCGTGGTGCAGAACGCGAATCTGGCTGGCGCTGATATGGTGGGCGTCGTTGGTATCACTGTCCCGCAATTGCTCCAGGCTCATTCGCTTGCCGGTACGAGACTCCCCGATGGCTCAGTGCAGCCGGGCGTCCCTGTGGACAACGACGATTGAGACGCTTACTGGTTCATCACTGGCTCCACGATTGGCGTACAATCCGCGAAGCCAGCACAACCGCTACAAGCGCCGTTGTGACCAGTATCGCGATATCGGTCGCAAGTCCGCTAAGATCTGGATAGAACATTGCCTGTCTCATACCATCGATGGCGTAGCGCATGGGATTAAAAGCGCTGATGGTTTGAATCCATTGTGGCAGAAACGCGATCGTCGAAAAGCCCCCGCCCAGGAAGAAGAAGTAGGTTGCCAGCAGCGATGCCATCAGGGCGATCGTCCTCGTTCCTTGCATCACTGTCCCGAGAATAGCTCCAATGCCCGATGCGCTCAGGGCCGTCGCGGCGAAGAGGGCGATCAGGGCGGGCCAGTGGCTGGCAGGTGGTGCCAGCACGCCGGTAAGCAGACAGATGCCGATCGTGATGCTCAGGATGAGCAGGGATGCGCAAAAGCCTCCGAGCAATCGTCCCGCCACAAAGACCCAGTCAGACAGCGGAGCCAGCACCAGATAGCGGGCAGTCTTGCGCTCCCGATCTTGTGCGCAGAGAAGAGCCGTCCCCATCAGTCCCGTATGTAAAACAAGCAAGACGAATACGGGAAGCACCTGATAGCTCAGGAAGTCCACATTTGTCTGTCGCAAATCATGCTCATCGATCGAGATCAGATAGGGATTCGCGGCTTTGGCGTCGGAAGGATTTCGTGTGTCGAGTGTTGCCTGCGTATTGAGCCCTGAAGAGTCAAATTGCCCTACAGACCGTTCCACGCTGCGACGAATATCATCTGAGAAATCGATATCGATGTTATTGAGGGTCAGCTGGAGCCGCGCCGTATGGGCGATAACCCGCTGATCAAAATCGGGGGGGATGGTGATCACGGCGGCTATTTCCTGATTGTGAAGTGCCTGCGTCGCCTCTTGCTCAGACATGATGCTGATGATATAGGAGTCGGTATCGGCCTGGATCATCTCTACCATCTGCGTTGTGTATGCCCCATGCGACTGAATGACCAGCGCCACTGGCTCCTGCGTGACGGTCAGGGAGAGGACGATGAGCATGATGGCCATGCCAATTGGCGGAATGAGCGCGCTGGCAATGGCCCAGGGCATCCGCCGCCAGAGCAGCAGATCCAACCGTGCCAGCGACCACATTCCCTGGAGGGCAACAAGCAATGAGCGGACAAAGGATCGTGCTTTGACCATGAGAGGAGAGCGACTGAAGATGGTTCGCTTCCGTTTCTTGGCCTGATAGCGTTTGTGTGTTGTCAAAGGGTTCTCTCGCAATCGTATGGGACAAACGAAGAGAAACAATGCTCTCAGGTAGTCTACCATCCACACAGCGTATGAGCAACTGCCTGTATTCTTACCTGACATTCTTGTGATGAACGTTTTCAGTATGCCTCTTGTCCGCAGTGTCACTCTCATCGTGCCAGACTCACAAAGCATACCCGCGAGCAGTGGCATATCTTCAGTATCTTTTGCCCTTTTTGTGGATATGAGGATGCCGACGTTTCGGATACCTGAAAATTCCCCGTTTCGCTTATCAAGAGACTGGCCTGTATGAAATTGCTTTTCTCCAACATATCAGGAGAATTCCTGATGGACATTTCTTGCGCTCAGTGCTATGGTATCTCTATCAGAACGATACATGAAGCAGATCAGTTCATGTTCGTAATGCTCCTGGGATCGAGATATAAGAGAAATAATGAGGGGCAAGAGCTTTACGAGAACTGTTCGGGCGTAGATGAGAGAGGAAAGCGATGCAAATTGACGCTTCCAAAGAGCAAGGGCGAGCTGCTCAGAAGATGGCTGGCATCTTCGCGATCATAATCATTCTTCTGGCACTGGTCGTCCCGGCGGATGTCTTTGGCATGAACTTTATGTTTACGGTTCATATGATTCAACATTTGCTTCTCTCTCTGGCCGCACCCCCTCTGCTGTTGCTCGGTATCTCGTCATGGCGCTTCCGCCAATTCTTCGCACACCACACACGTGTTGAACGCGTCATCACTATTTTGACGATCCCTTTTCTCGCTTCTGCGCTCTTTAATGCTACGTTATGGATCTGGCACGCACCCCCCATGCTGTATGCGATGATGAGCAATGAGGGCCTGCATATAGGCGTGAATATACTGTATCTGGCGGCGGGCCTGCTCTTCTGGTGGCCTCTGCTCAACCCTACGGGCGAAGAAAAGCGGGCGCTCTCTCTTGGAGGCAAGCTGGCCTATCTCTTCTTTAGCGATATGCCGATGATGTTGCTCGGGGCCGGAATGACCTTCTCTCCGCCGTTGTATACGATCGCCATGACCAACCCGTCTATGAATATGGCCGTAACCCAACTGGATCAGCAATTAGGCGGCCTGCTCATGTGGGTCGTGGGGAGCATCTTCTTCATTGTACTGGCGAGTATCTTTTTCCTGCGCTGGATGCTCCAGCAGGAGAAGGTTGCGCAGGCAAAAGAGATCTATGAGGAAGAGGAGCTTGACGATCCAGATTATGCCCCTGTTGCGACTGATACGTTTTCTTCCGGCCAGTAATTCAGATAAGGATTTTGCATCTAAATATTGTAATAGAGCAAATAAATTACGTTCTTGATGCGATCTTTCCTCGTACGATCTCGTTCGTAGATGCACTGTTTATTTACATTAACAGTAGCTCATATCGGGTGAATGCCTTGCCTTTCTCGCTACAAATGGTGCAAAATTGCCCGCTTCCCCCTCCATTTCACCAATAAGTACTAATGCAAATCCAGACATTAAAGTAAGATGAAAAAATTATTGACAGGGATCAAGCAATCAGCTAATATAAGCCCAACTCGGGATTCCTACTGTATTCTGTTCAGGAGGTTCGGATAAGAGTATCCCAATCTCTACATTTCTATTACACTAATGTATGACTAAATTATTGTTATGAAAGAAATAGCTTATGATGGCGAGTCGAAGACTATTCCTTAAAGTGGGCGCATTAGCTGGTATAGGAGCGGTTGCTGCCGTCGGGGAAGGATTGTTTCTGCTGTCCCACAAATCTTCCCCCATCCTTACTACTCAGACTCCACAGGTACCTCTTGCTGGTGCGAAAATCCCCCAGTTCGTGGAACCGCTCCCTACGTTTGCAGGAAGCAGGGTCAAGGACACATCCTTTACTATAAGTATGCAAGAGTTTCAACAGAAGGTCTTGCCGGAACGCCTGTATGCCGGGCTCAAGTCCCCATTCAATGCAGGTACCTACCTGTGGGGATATCAGGTTGACAATAGGCCCGCTCATTATCCTGCGTATACCATTGAATCTGTACAAAGTATGCCGACGACAATTACTTATGTCAATGATCTTCCTGACTTCACGAAATCTCAGCTGGGATCATTGCTCACGGTCGATCAGACTATCCATTGGGCTGATCCCTTAAAGCAGATGGGCTCGACGAAACCCTATCAGGGCCCGGTACCAACGGTGCCCCATATGCACGGCGCAGAAGTGCCATCATTGTTCGATGGTGTTCCCAATCAATGGTTCACACAGGATGGCATGCATGGAAAAGGGTACAATACGTTTGCCGCTACGCCCGCCAATTCAGCCATCTATCGTTATCCCAACACGCAACCGGCAACAACGATGTGGTTCCATGATCATGCGTTAGGAATGACTCGCCTCAGTGTTTTCGCAGGACTCGCCGGTTTTTACCTGTTACGCAACCAGTATGACACTGGCTTACCGGGCAACCCTTTGAACTTACCGATCGGTCATCAGGAGGTCGAGTTGCTCATTCAGGATCGACAATTTGATACGAATGGACAATTGCTCTTCCCGAATGGCACGCCCGCAAAAAATCCTACGGGATTGAACGGAGGACCGCCCAATCCTTCTGTACATCCTTACTGGATTCCCGAGTTCTTCGGCGATGCTATTGTCGTCAATGGCAAGACCTGGCCCTATCTGGAGGTCGAGCCACGGCGCTATCGCTTCCGCATTCTGAATGGCTCAAATGCGCGTTTCTACAAAATGCGTCTCGTCGATGCCAAAAATAATGATGCAGGTCCAGCTTTCTGGCAAATTGGCACTGACGGAGGCTTGCTCGATCGTCCCGCGCTGCTCAACGATCCGCACGATAACTCTTCCTTGCAACTTTTGCTCAGCCCTGGCGAGCGAGCGGATATTATCATCGACTTTGCGAAGCTGCAAGGCCGGAGTTTCACGCTCGTCAATAGCGCTCCTGCGCCTTATCCAGGCGGCGATAAACCTGACGCGGCCACGACCGCGCGCATCATGCAGTTCCGCGTGACCTTGCCGTTATCCGGGCAAGATACGACGTACGATCCAGCGCAAGGCTTGTCCTTACGCGGTGGGGTAAATCAGCCTACCGCGCTGGTAAAGCTGGCCGATATGGCAGCAGGCACTCTGGCGTACAATGTCGAACCAACGGTGAAACGACAACTGGTACTCGTTGAGGTAGAGGGTCCCGGTGGCCCTGTGGAAGTCCTGCTCAATAATACGAAGTGGACTGGTATCCGTGAGGGGACCACGACGGCCGTTGCAGGGGGGCGACCGGACGGGATGGGGCAAGGCGATTATGTGACTGAACTGCCCAGAGTTGGTTCGACGGAAGAGTGGGAGATTGTCAATCTCACGGAAGATGCCCATCCCATCCATCTTCATCTGGTTCAGTTCCAGCTCATCAATCGTCAGGAATTCGATGTAGAGAAATACCGTGCCAAGTATGACTCGCTGTTCCCCGGTGGGACGTATGCAGGCCTCAAATCGGATCATACGTGGGGCAATATACAGTACAAGCCTGGTGTCTATATTCCCGGCTATGGTCCTCCACTGCCATATTCGGCGGTCAATGGTGGTAACGCCGTCGGCGGAAATCCGGATGTGATCCCGTACTTGAAAGAATCGATAACTCCTCCTGATGTGAATGAGGCGGGTTGGAAGGATACTATGAAGATGTATCCCGAGCAGGTAACACGCATCGTTGTCCGTTGGGCTCCGACCGAAGTTCCAATCGAGAATGTACAGGCGGGCAAGAATATGTTTGCCTTTGACCCGACTACCGGTCCCGGCTATGTCTGGCACTGTCATATCCTTGATCATGAGGACAACGAGATGATGCGCCCGTTTGCGCCTGTGCCGTAATGAAGGACGATCATGAGAGCGCGCAAAGGGAAAGTAGCGGTTCAAAGCATGGAAAGAAATATCCATACACTGTCTGGCAGCTATAAGCGACAAAAGAGGCGCAAAAAGGCTCCGTTTTTGCTTGCTATAAGTGCATGGTTGCTTGCAATTTGTGGGATGCTTGCCTTCCCATTGAATGCCCAGGCCCATGCAGTCCTTGTGCGCTCTGATCCCTCCATTGGCGTTGTGCTCAAGAGCCCACCAGCGAGGATTCAGATGTGGTTCAGCGAAAATCTGAATCCTCCTTTCTCAACGTCCTCGGTCGTTCTGCTCCCCAAAAGCTCTACGCAGGGTGTGACGGGCGAGGAGACGCGTGTTGATCTGCAAAACGCGTCTGTCAATGCAAACAATGCCAGGGAGATGGATCTCTCGCTCAAGCCGAATCTTTCTCCGGGCGTCTATCTCGTTTTCTATCGTACGCAGTCGACCGTCGATGGCCACATTGCAAGCGACTCGTTTCTCTTTACGGTAGCCGAACCGGACGGAACTGTCCCCACTTATAAAGGCACCTTGCCAGCTCCTCCGATTATTGATGATACGCTCGAAACGACGAATTCGCTGGATTTCTCCACCATCTTCAGTGGTCTGATGGCTACGCTATTTGAGGCTGGCATCGTTTTCTGGGTGGGTGTGCAACTCTGGGTAATTTTCGTCTGCGAATTGACGGAGATCAAAGATCTGGAATTGCTCGCGCTTGATCGCGAAGTCAGGCGCTACTTTGAACACGTTCTGGCTATTCCCATCTTGCTCTTGCTCCTGGTCGCCAATAGCGGCATTCTGCTGAGTCAGACGCTCGCCCTGACGGGTGGGCAATGGCTATCCGCGCTTGCTCCTTCTCTGCTGTGGCAATGCATCGCGAATCCTCCTTTTGGCACCTACTGGAGTATCCGTGAAATCGTGCTGGTGCTGGTGCTGGTGCTGACCGGGGGACAGTTTCTCAAGCGTTTCCCCTCCTGGCTAACAGCGCTATCTCCCTGGTTACAGCTTGGACTCGGCCTGATTTTACTGATCGCGGTGACGCTTTCAGGGCATGCTGCTGCTGTCGATGGCGATATTGTGGTCGGCTCTGTCCTGATCGACTGGCTCCATCTGCTCGCCGCGTCGTTGTGGGTCGGGGGGATATTCTATCTGGTGGTCGCCTATCTCCCGGTTTTACGTGGCAAGCCGTTCGAGAAGCAGGTGCAGCCTCTCCTTACGCTCTTGTCGCGCTATTCGCCCCTTGCGCTCACTGGCGTAATTCTTATGGCTATCAGCGGTCCTTCGAATGCCGCAATACATTTGCCCACGTGGTCGCAACTATTTACCACTGCGTACGGCTGTATCCTGCTGAGCAAGACGCTCCTGGTGATGCTGATGATCTGTAGCAGTGCTGTGCATGTCTTCTGGCTTCGTCCTCACTTGAAAAAGCACTATGAAAAATACAAGCAAGCACTTGCAATCGGGCAACAAGAAGAAAAAGAAGTCGTGCCACTGCAAATGATCGCGAAGGATGTAACGGCACTGGAGCGCTCTCTCCAACAAAAGACTGGCCTGTTGATCGGCATCTTGCGCTGGGAAGCGTTGCTGGGCATCGCGGTTCTGCTCTGTAGCGGCCTTTTGAGTATATTTGCAGGCACGCTATTACCAGCGGCACTTCTTCAGCCAGCTGGAGATTCGTTTGCGCGCTCCTCTGGATCAGCCCGGCCAGTGGTGCAGACAATACAAACGACAGATGGACTGTTTACCGCAATGCTCACCGTGAGTCCAAATCATCAGGGGCCAAATGCGTTCACTCTCCATATTCTCAAGCAACCGTCTATCTCAGCGTCCCAACTGACCATATCCATCGATGCCACGCAACCGGGTATGGATATGGGCATCGTCACCGTGCATTTGCGGCCTGACGAGAAAGGTAATTTCACTGGAAACGGCAACTTCAGCATGAGCGGAAAATGGCGGCTCTCCCTCTCAATTCGTACGCCAGACGCTGTTTTTCACCGCGCACAGATCGAAGTCTACCCGACCTGACCACCCAATCCCGCTATACTCTACCCTTTTTTGACCTTGCGATATTCGGATGGCGATTGCCTCATGATTTTGCGAAACACACGAGAAAAGTAATAAGGATCTTGAATCCCGACATTTCTGCATTCTCTTCACCGTTTTCCAGCGCCAGCTCGTAAGCGGTCTGACGGCTGGCGCTGTCAAAGGCTAGAGAGACAACAGACTTACCACTCCGCAATCGTTCCGTCGCTGGTACGCCAGACAGGATTAGACCAATCGTGGCCTATTTTCGCTGCCTGTCGTACCGCCTCTTCGTTAATCGTAATGCCGAGCCCCGGTCCCTGTGGCACCTGGATAGAGCCATCGCTATAGGCGAAAACAGTGGGGTCCGCCAGATAATCGAGAAGATCGCCGTTCTGATTATAATGAATATTCAGGCTTGTCTCCTGGATCAGCATATTGGGCGTGCAGGCATCGATCTGGAGACAGGCAGCCAGCGCAATCGGCCCTAGCGGGCAGTGAGGCGCGAGGGCGACATCGTAGGTTTCAGCCATCGTCGCGATTTTTTTGACCTCAGAAATGCCGCCTGCGTGCGAGAGGTCCGGCTGAATAATCGCTACGGAGCCATCCTGGAGAAGCTGTTTGAAATCCCAGCGTGAGTATAGCCGTTCACCTGTTGCGATGGGAATCGTCGTATGCCGGGCAATTTCGCGTAGCGCATCCCCATTTTCCGGGAGGACAGGCTCTTCCAGAAAGAAGGGATGGAGAGGCTCAAGCTCTTTGGCGATCATTTTTGCCATCGCTTTATGGACACGTCCATGAAAGTCGATCGCGATATCGAAATTGCGTCCGGTCGCCTCACGCACGCTTGCCACGCGTGCGACAATCTCGTCAATCATCGTGAACGAGTCAATATAATTCATCTGGCTTGCAGCATTCATCTTTGCCGCCGTAAAACCGGTCTCGGCGCGTCGTTTGGCGGCCTCCGCGACGTCAGCGGGATTATCTCCCCCGATCCAGCCATAGATCCGTATCTTTTCTCGTACAGGCCCGCCTAAAAGCTCATAAATAGGGACGCCATGCTGTTTCCCTTTGATATCCCATAACGCCTGGTCAATGCCCGCCATCGCGCTCATCATAATCGGGCCACCCCGGTAAAAGCGAGCACGATACAGCGTTTGCCAGATATCTTCGATATGGGTCGGATCTTTGCCGATAAGGTATTTGCTGGCCTCTTCGACAGCGGCCGCGGTGGTA
This sequence comes from Ktedonobacteraceae bacterium, assembly GCA_035493895.1. GTDB lineage: Bacteria > Chloroflexota > Ktedonobacteria > Ktedonobacterales > Ktedonobacteraceae > DATJHM01. The sequence goes on along the minus strand of DATJHM010000313.1, from coordinate 40,756 downwards.
CGAGCATGTCCTTCCACGATTGGCTCTCCCCAGCCACTGAAACCGGCATCGGTCGATACTTTAAGGAATAGCCAGCGTGGTGGGACTTGAAACAACTCTATCGCCGTGATCTTCATAGCGACTCCTTCTCTGGATGTTCTATGGGTACAAATGAGGCACACCCTGTGTCTGTGTCCTATGGGCATAACGTGTGGGGCGAAATTCGCAATACCCTCACGAGAATTGCTTTCACGTGTGATAGGAAGATCGTTCTCGAACTGAGTAATGCGAAAAAAGTATAAGTCGGAGGTGAATCGATGTCAAGGCAAAGATTGCTTGCCGGTAAGCGCCAAATTTTCCATCGGCCGCATGCAAATCGTAGCGGTGGGGCTTGTCTCCGCCCAGACCAACCCTCATCGCCACGACCTGCCATACAAATTTTTGTCGATGAATGTCGTGAACTCTTGCCAAAATGTGTGGTTGATGGTAACCTCGACCTGCAATGATTATGTTTTGTGTAGGAGGAGAGATTTGTCTGCATGACACAAACTGACAAGGGACAGAAAGATAATCTATCTGGACGACGTCCGGGTCAACGTCAGCAAGATCGTCTGGAGCGTCTGGCGCGTCGACGCAAGAGGCGATTACTGATAACGACGACGATCATTACCGTTGTACTGATTATTCTTGCTATCGCAGGTATCCTGGAATTTCAGCGTTATACCGCAGCGCAGCAAGCCGCAGCTACAAAGGTCAATGATCTCCATAGTACGGCGACGGCCCGCGCCAAATCTACCGCCAGTGCGGCTACCGCAGCGGTAGCCTCTGCAACTGCTAATGCCCAGGCGACGGCAAGTGCCAAGACCGAAGCGACGGCGATTGCTCATGGTATGCAGACTGTGACTGCTGGTTCGCCAACCCCCTCGGCTGGTCCCGCTACACCACCGGCTGTAAGCGGAACTGTGCATAAGTTGGCGGATGGGCTGGAGTATATTGATACAAAAGTGGGCGTTGGGGCCACTGCTCAGAGTGGTAGTACGGTGTATGTACAGTACACAGGCTGGGTGCAAAGCACAGGTCAGAAGTTCGATAGTTCCTATGATCGAGGTGGTCAGCCTATCAACGTGACACTTGGTCAGGGCCAGGTCATTAAGGGCTGGGATGAGGGTCTGATTGGTATGAAAGCGGGTGGATCGCGACGCCTGATTCTCCCTCCAGCATTGGCCTATGGCGACCAACCTCCTCAGGGCTCGAATATCCCTGCAAATGCGACGTTGATTTTCGATGTCTCATTGGTGACTGTACAATAATCGCGTCACCGGCGCTTATGGCAGTCCTTCGTAAACGAGGCCATATGTACAGTGTGTCTATGGCCTCGCCAATGAAATGCCAATTTTTTGCACTTGACTTTCCGGGAAGATGTACTGTATACTTCTAACAATTTGGTACACACATTTCCTTATATATTCATGCACTGGAAAAGGCTCTTTACTACCATGCTCGCGTTTACAAAAATCTGGCACATATCTCAGGTCTCGATCTTTCCAGAGGTATGTTGTTCCCAATATTTGTATGACGGGCCCAGTGCTGTTTGGCCAGGAAGAATGCTTTCTTCCTCACCCCATTGAATTCGGGGGTGAGGTTTTTTTTTAACATGGGCAGGCCGTAATTACTACATTAGCAGATGTTTGAAGCTGAAGCTCGCTCTCATTCTCTGACGCTCTCCCTGCTACTCTTCTTGAGCAAGGCGCGAGTAAGGGATGACCTGTCAACCTGTCGAGAACGGCATTTAACGCGCAGCACGCTAATCTGCGCTCTGGAGGATCTATGCAGTACGTTCTACCTCGTTTGAATGATGCTGTCGCACATATTCAAGGGGACTTTCACGGTAAGGATATCGTTTCTCTCGATCAGTTTTCTGCAAGTGATCTGCATACGGTGTTTTCTCTTGCACGCCAGATGAAACAGCTTGCGCTGTATAATGAACCATCGCATATCCTTGAGGGATTGGTCGTTGCTCTGCTCTTCTTTGAGCCTTCCAGTCGCACATTTGGCTCGTTTGCAGCCGCAGTGAAACGCCTGGGTGGGCAGACGCTGGAAATTCAGAATCCGGAGATCGTCTCTTCGGTCTCAAAAGGTGAATCCTTTGAGGACACTATTCGCGTCTTTGAGGCCTACTCAAATGCGTTAGTGCTACGCCATTCCGTGCCTGGGGCCGCGCTTCAAGCGGCGCAAGCGGCAGAGTTTATCCCTGTGATCAACGCGGGCGATGGCAATAATGAGCATCCAACGCAGACGCTGCTCGATCTCTTTACTTTGTATGAGCAGTTTGGCCGCCTCGATTATCTTACTGGCCTGGTTGCGGGCGACCTGGCAAATAGCCGTACGTTGCACTCGCTGATACGTGGCCTCTCTCTGTTTCGGGGGAACACCATCTATTTACTTGCCTCCGAACGCTTGCGCCTCGCGCCTGCCGAACTCGCTGCTTTTGAGGAGCGCGGCATCCGCTTGATTGAGATATCTTCTGAAAAAGATATCCCGAAGACATGTAATTTCTGGTATTGGACCCGCATTCAGCGCGAACGTCTGGCTGCCGGGGATGATTATCAGGGCCTGATGCGCGAGCAGGTGATAGTTACGCCACAATTGCTGAAAGAGTATGCGTCTCCAGATATGATCCTGCTGGATCCGCTTCCGCGCGTTGGGACGATTGATCCCTCCGTTGATGCGGACCCTCGTGCGGTCTATCTACGCTCTCAAATCCGCAATGGGATGTATGTGCGTATGGCGTTGCTGGCACTTATCCTTGGACGTGCCTAGTTACGTGTTTATACTGTGAGTCTATCATGGGTGCTCAGGTATGATGAGCTTGAGCACCCTCTCCATAAAATTGAAGCAAAGGATAAAAAAATGCATAATACGCTCTTACCGGACGAGCTGGCTGAAATAGCTGGCTCACAGACGACGGCTCCCACCAGCGAACCCGCCACCTATGGTTACCTGGTTCTTGAAGATGGCATGCGTTTCGAAGGTCGTTCGTTTGGCTTTGAGGGCGCGGCAGCCGGTGAGGTGGTGTTTAGTACTGGCATGGTTGGCTATCCCGAAGCATTAACGGATGCCTCGTATAGCGGGCAAATTCTCGTGATGACGTATCCGATTATGGGCAATTATGGGGTCGCTGATCGTTCCTGGTGGGAAGATGATAAAATTCATATCAATGGTCTTATTGTCTCTAATTATATTGATACTCCTTCTCACTCTCAAAGTATTATGAATCTCGGCGACTGGCTCCATCATTCTCATATTCCCGCTCTGGAAGTAAAAGATACACGCTTGCTGACTCAGCACATTCGCAAACATGGCACGATGCTGGCGAAAATCGTCTTCCAACAGGATATTCCTTTCTATGATCCCAATAATGATAATCTGGTTGCGAATGTCTCGACGGATCATGTGCAACAGGAGGGGAGCGGCGACAAGACGATCGTGCTGATCGACTGTGGCGCAAAACATAATATTACCCGCTGCCTGCGCGCACGCAATGTTCGGGTGATCACTGTTCCCTGGAATTATGATCTCTTCTCTTCCTCTCGTGATTTCTCTTTCGATGGCATTGTGATCTCCAATGGACCCGGCAACCCCGAGATGCCGCAGAAAACAATCCAGACGATCCGCACGGCCCTTGAGCGCAAAATCCCGACGCTTGGGATCTGCCTGGGACATCAATTGCTGACCCTGGCTGCCGGGGGAGAGACCTATCGCCTCAAGTTTGGTCATCGTAGCCAGAATCAGCCCTGTATCCTGCATGGCACGAAACGCTGCTATATCACCACGCAAAATCACGGATTTGCGGTGGGAAAATTACCGGAAGGCTTTGAGCCCTGGTTTACCAATCTCAATGATGGCAGCAATGAGGGGATGCGCCACACAGAATATCCTTTCCTCTCGGTGCAATTCCATCCCGAGGCTGCTCCGGGACCGTTAGATACTGAGTGGATTTTTGACTACTTCTTGGAAAAGGTTAGAAGCTAAAGTGAACACGCTACGCAAAGTCTTGGTTCTGGGGGCGGGGGCCCTGAAGATTGGTCAGGCCGGTGAGTTCGATTATTCGGGCTCACAGGCTCTCAAAGCATTGCGCGAAGAGGGGATTTCGACGATCCTGGTCAATCCAAATATTGCAACTATTCAGACCTCAAAGCTGCTGGCTGATCAGGTCTACTTTCTGCCCGTCAATGCCTTCTTTGTCGAGAAGGTGATCGAGAAAGAACGACCGGATGGTATTCTTCTCTCATTCGGCGGCCAGACGGCTCTCAATTGTGGTATCGAATTGCACAAACAGGGCGTCCTTGAGAAATATAATGTCCAGGTGCTGGGTACGCCTATTTCTGCGATTATTTTGACTGAGGATCGCCAGGAGTTCGCTGAACATTTGCACGGTATCCACATTCCGACTCCGCAGAGCCATAGCTCGGAGACGCTGGCAGATGCTCTCAATATCGCCAAAGAGATCGGTTTCCCGGTGATGGTTCGTGCTGGTTTTGCCCTTGGCGGCCAGGGCTCTGGCATAGCACGCAACGTTGAGGAACTGGAACATATCGTCAATGGGGCGCTGGCCTTCGCTCCTCAAGTGCTGATTGAGCAGTATCTACATCACTACAAAGAAGTAGAGTATGAGGTGGTCCGCGATAGCTTCGATAACTGTATCACGGTCTGTAATATGGAAAATATGGACCCGCTGGGCATTCATACCGGCGAGTCGGTTGTGCTGGCTCCCAGTCAGACGTTGACCAATACAGAGTATCATATGCTGCGTAGCGCATCGATTACGATTGTACGTAGCCTGGGTATTGTCGGCGAATGTAATGTCCAGTACGCGCTCGATCCGAAATCTTCCGCGTTCTATGTAATTGAAGTGAATGCGCGCCTCTCACGCAGTTCTGCTCTGGCGAGTAAAGCCACCGGCTATCCTCTGGCCTATGTCGCGGCGAAATTAGCTCTTGGCTATAGCCTGACCGAACTGACAAACCGCGTGACCGGCGTAACCCAGGCCTGCTTCGAGCCCAGCCTGGACTATCTGGTCGTGAAGATTCCGCGCTGGGATCTCGAGAAGTTTAAGGGTGTCGATAAGACGATCGGAACGGGCATGAAGTCGGTGGGTGAGGTGATGGGTATCGGGCGCACGTTCGAGGAGGCGTTCCAGAAGGCCATTCGCATGCTCGATCTCGACTTTGAGGGCGCGACTTCCGAGAAGGCTTTTGCGAACGAGGGGAGCACTGAGGAGATTATTGCGCAATATCTTTACACTCCTACCCCCAAACGTATGTTCGCTCTGGCGCTCGCTTTGCGTAACGGGATGAGTGTGGAAGAGATTTCGGAAGTAACCGGCATCGATCCCTGGTTCTTGCTGCGCATTCAGCATATTGTGAATACGGAGCGCCTGTTGCGAGATGAGAAGGATCTCTCTCTTCGCACACTGACTGCCTGCAAACAGATCGGGATGTCTGATAAGCGCATCGGTCAACTGGTTGATAAAAGTGGCCTGGAAGTTCGCACGCTCCGCAAAGAACTGGGAATTGTGCCCTCAATCTTCCAGATCGATACGCTGGCTGGCGAATTCCCTTCGGATACCAATTATTTGTATCTTACGTATAATGGTCAGCATAACGATGTGGAGCCTCTGGGAACCGATGGCGTGGTGGTGCTCGGCTCCGGTCCCTATCGCATCGGCTCTTCGGTGGAGTTTGACTGGACTTCCGTCAGTACGGTAGAAGCGCTCAAGAAATATAACAAGCGCTCGATTGTGATCAATTGTAATCCTGAAACGGTCTCGACCGATTACGATACCTCCGATCGTCTCTACTTCGAGGAACTGACGTTTGAGCGCATTGCCGATATCTGCGACTTTGAGCAGCCGTACGGGACGATTGTCTCGGTTGGCGGCCAGACGCCAAACAATCGCGCTCGTGCGCTACATGGCTACGGTATTCCCATTCTCGGTACAGATGTCGCGAACATTGACCGCGCTGAGGATCGTGGCAAATTCTCGCACCTGCTGGATACGCTCGGTATTCATCAGCCCGCCTGGGATGTGTTCAGCACGACCGAAGAGGCGATCCGTTTTGCGGAGCGTGTGAGCTATCCGGTTCTCGTGCGCCCTTCGTACGTGCTCTCCGGCAATGCGATGAACGTCTGCAACACTGAGGCCGAATTGGTCCGCTACACGAGGGAGGCTGCGGCTGTCTCGCCTGAGCATCCTGTGACGGTGACCAAGTTCTTCCAGAAGGTCAAGGAGATCGAACTGGATGCGGTCGCGCAGCATGGCGAGGTGAAAGCTTTTGTCATCTCTGAGCATATCGAGAACGCGGGCGTCCACTCCGGTGACGCGACGATCGTTCTCCCTCCTCAGACGCTGAATGAGGAGACGCAGGGGAAGATTAAAGAGGTCGGCTATGCTATCGCTCGCGCCCTGGAGATCACTGGACCCTTCAACATTCAGTTCCTCGCCAAAGACAATCAGGTCTATGTGATTGAGGTCAATCTGCGCGCCTCGCGCACGTTTCCTTTCATCTCCAAGGTTACTGGCGTCAACTTCATCGAACTGTTTGTCGATGCCCTGTTCCAGCCGGAAGTGCAGTTCGTAGCGATGCCAGCGCTGAACTTTACGACGGTCAAAGCACCGCAATTCTCCTTCTCACGTCTCTCGGGAGCCGATCCTATTCTGAGCGTCGAGATGGCTTCGACTGGTGAGGTTGCCTGCTTCGGTGAGGATCTGGAAGAGGCGTATCTCAAGGCGATCATTGCCACGGGCGGGCATATTCCGCAGAAGGGCATTTTTATCAGCCTGGGTGGCGACGATAAAAAGGCCAATTTCCTGGAGAGCGCCCGCTTGCTGGCGACGTTGGGCGTGCCGCTCTACGCCACTGAGAAGACTGCAGCCTTTTTGCATGCGCACGATATCGAGGCCACGATGCTCTATAAAATGCATGAGCAACGTACGCCGAATGTGCTCTCCTACTTCCGCGATCACAAGATTGACCTTGCCATCAATGTCGTCGATCGGTATAGTCAGAAGGAAGTTGACGACGATTATGCGCTCCGTCGCTTTGCCATTGATTTCAACATCCCTCTGATCACGAAAATCAAACAGGCGCGCCTGTTTACCAGGGCGATTGTGCAGAAAGATCTTGCCACTGTCCCGATCAAATCCTGGAACGAGTATTAAGATGTCAACACCGCAAAATGATCCGCAGATTATGCAGCTTTTTGCCGAGGCGAGCGCGGTCGTCAGTGATAGCCATTTTGTCTACACTTCCGGCCGCCACAGCTCGGTCTATATTAATAAAGATGCACTTTATGTCCATACCGACATGATTTCGCAACTTTGCCGTTTCATGGCACAGCCCTACACTGCCGAGGAGATCGACGTGGTGGTAGGGCCTATGCTGGGCGGGATTATTCTATCGCAGTGGGTTGGGCATTTTCTCAATGCCCGCCGTACCACTGGCGAAACGCTGGCTGTCTATGCCGAGAAAGAGGGCGATGGGCCAGAGAAGACCTTCGTTTTTCGTCGTGGTTATGACGCCTATATTCCAGGCAAGAATATCCTGATTGTAGAGGATATTCTGACGACTGGCGGTTCAGTGCGTCAGGTGATTGAGGCCGTTCGCCAGCTTGGCGGCAACGTCGTGGGGGTCAGTGCACTCTGTAATCGTGGCAATGTGCAGCCCGCGGACATTGGCAATGTGCCTTTGCAGACGTTGATTCACGTCAATCTGCAAACGTACGCTCCTGAGGAGTGTCCCTTCTGTCAACAACAGGTGCCGATCAACACGGCTCTGGGCAAAGGTAAAGCGTTTCTCGCCAGACAGGGGAGTCTGTCGTAGACAAAGAAGGTAAATTTCGTGAAATTTGTTGAGAAATTAGCTGCGGCTTCTCGCAAGAATAACAGCCTGTTATGCGTCGGTCTGGACCCGGAGCCAAGCCGCTTCCCGCCCGCTTACATTGGCGAGCCCGAGCTGTCTTCGGTCGTCAGTTTTTGCCATCGCATTATCGAGGCAACCGCGCCCTATGTCTGTGCTTTTAAGCCGAATAGTGCCTTTTTTGAGGTGCTGGGAGAAGCAGGCATGCAGGCGCTCCACGAAGTGGTGAAGGTTATTCCGGCAGATATTCCGGTGATCTATGATGGGAAGCGTGGCGATATCGGCAACACTGCTCGCAATTACGCGGCGACGGTCTTTGACGTGTATAATTTTGACGCGGCGACCGTCAATCCCTATCTGGGGTATGATAGTATCAGGCCTTTTCTCGCCTATCGCGACAAAGGCGTGATCCTGCTCTGCCGCACGTCTAATCCCGGGGCGCGCGACTTTCAGGACCTGCCTGTGCAGATCGATGGGGACGTTCGCCCGCTCTACGAGGTAGTGGCGCAGAAGATCCAGGCCTGGAATACCGAAGGCAACTGTGGTCTGGTCGTAGGTGCCACCTATCCTGAAGAGCTGGCGCGCCTGCGTGCTCTCTGCCCCGATATGTTCATTCTCATCCCTGGTGTTGGCGCTCAGGGAGGCGATCTTGCGGCGTCCGTGCGTGCTGGTGTAGATGCCAACGGAGGAAATGCGATTATCTCTGTCTCTCGTGGCATCTTATATGCTGGCGATGGCGACGAATTTGCCGAAGAGGCGGCAAGAGAGGCCCGCCGCCTGCGGGATCGCATATTTCAATCCCTTGACGGGTAGCAAAAGGGCGTTGGTCTCTGAAACCTCTGTTGTCGCTAGAAACAGCTATATACTTGAAACATCGGTAAACCAAGTAAAGTTCGGGAAATGAGCTTTGTCTCATGCCGAGGTTGGCCTATTCTCAAACTGAAACCGTATGGAGAACGTCCGGATGGATGCAAACTTGCAAATCGAGCTGGCTCCTCGCCAGAAGAATGGCCTTTTGCTGAAAAATCCTGTCCTGACCGCTTCTGGCACATTCGGTTTTGGCGTCGAATATGCGAAGCTGGGCGAGGTGCCACGGCTCGGAGGCGTCATCAGCAAAGGGATCACGCTGCATGCTCGTTCTCCTCAGGCCGCGAAGCGCGTAGTAGAGACCGCTGCCGGTTTGCTTTACACGCTGGACGGACCCAATCCCGGATTACAGGTCGTACGCAAAAAATATGCACCGGTCTGGGCAAACTGGCAGACGCCAGTGATCGTCAATATCATGGGTAATGAGCTGGACGAGCTGGCCGACCTTGCGCAACGTTTGGAAGAGATCGAGGGTATTGCGGGCATCGAATTGAGTGCACTCTCAGCCGATGCCCGTACTTCCTGGGAGGATGAGCCGTCTCTACTCGCCGAGATCGTCACGGCTGTGCGCTATGCTACAACCCTGCCGCTCATCGTGAAGCTCTCTCCAGGCAAACACGATCTGCTGGTGAGTGCTCGCACAGCCATCGAAGCGGGGGCAAACGCTATCTCGCTTATTCAAACCCTGCCCGCGCTCGGTGTCGACACTGTAACGCGCCGCCCCCATTTCTCTCCACCACGTAGCGGCTTTTCTGGTCCCGCACTCAAGCCCCTTGCTCTCCGTTATGTCTATGAACTGGCTCACGAACTGCGCAACACACAGCCCACAATCCCTATCATCGGCGTTGGCGGTATTGCCAGTACCAATGATGCTCTGGAATTTCTGCTGGCCGGTGCTTCCGCGATCCAGGTTGGTTCCGTCACTTTTGCCAATCCGCGTGCCGCCGTCGAGATTGTCGAGGGCCTTGAAGCGTTTATGCAACGTGAGGGCGTTGCGGATATTCACGACCTTATCGGCGCGGCCTTCTAATCGCCAATGTAAGTAATCGTTGAGAAATAGCAGGAAAGAGGCGCGCACAATAAGCTCGCGAGGTAGTCAACCCGAAAAGGAATCAAGATGGCCATCTTGCAGAAAAGGCACGGTCTCATAAGCATTCAAACGCGCAGCATGCAGAACATCTCCTTCAAATCCCCTTTCACGTAGTTCGCGGCCCGATGCGCAATCCCAGAGCAGTTCTTCCAGATGATTACATGCCTCTGTAAATGCCCCCTGACAAACTCGTGCTTCAGGAGATTTATCGTAGTTCAGGTACGAAAAAATCGCTCCTGCCCCCAGATAGTCTTCCACTGCAACTCGTAGGGGGCCGTCTTCTGAGGGGATACGCCAGCGTTCTCCGCAAGCGATCACGGTCACGCTGAGATCAGGGTTCCGCTCAAGCAGCCTGGAAAGAGCCATTGCTACTGCTCTCGCGTTGACAAGCGTTCCCACAAGAAGAAAGGGGGCATGTTTCCCATAGCTACAACAGGTCGCTCCATTGGGAGATGCTAAAACGACCTTGCTGCCAGTCTCCAGCGCAAGAAAGGTCCCAGGTGAGAGCGAAAAGTGCCCTTTCACAGGAACCTCCTCTCTCTTAACCGCCAACTCACCTCCTACCTGTTGAGCGAGGACGCCCGCTTCTGTTTGCGAGGTGCAAGGATAGATAATCCCTCCCTGATGAACAGCCGTTACGGTTGCTGTAGAAAAACTCAGCGTATCGACGATGACAACTATATTTCCTCTGGTTACTGCTTGCTGAACGCCTCGCCAACCCCAATCAAGCCGACTGCGATAGGGATGCTGCGAATGGCGGTGAGATGGGTGAGTGGACAAATATCTTCTCCTTTGCACCGTTTCTGATAGCGTTCCATATATCATAATATACTATAATGACTTTTTGAGATGATATTCTGGTTCTTCTTTTCAAGGAATCTTTTATGCAAAAAACAGATCAGTATCAACGCGTACTACTTTTAGGCTCAACTGGCTATCTGGGAAGCGCTCTTATGGCCCATCTTCAACCTGTGGCTCATGTTGTACCAGTGCATCGAACAACCGCCCGTTTCCCCGCTTCTCATCCCTACGACTTCTGGACCGATTCCCTTGCTTCTCTCATCACACAACATCGGGTTGATCTGGTAATCATTGCTGCGAATATGGCCTATGAGGCGGCAGATGCTACCTGCGATTTCGCTCTTTTCAAACGTCGCGTGGATCAACTTGTGCGCGACTGTCAGGCATGTCGCGTGCTCTACATCTCCAGCGATGGCATTTTTGCTGGAAAGAAGGGGCAGTATAAAGAGAGCGATATTCCGACCCCGAGCACGCTCTATGGCCGAAATTTGCAGTATTTTGAGCAGGCCGTGCAGGCCCATTGCACGAATTATTGCATCGTGCGTCCCAGCTATCTCTACGGCTACTCGGGTTCTCAGCTCGATCAGCGGCTCTCTCAGGTCCGCGATCGTCTTCTCTCAGGAGAGCAACTGCGCTATTTTACCGATATGATCAAAAGCCCGATGGACGTCAATCAGGTAACGCAAGCAATTGTTTCGCTTGCTCGCTCAGATTATGTCGGCATTGTGCATGTGGCCGGGGAAGCAATGAGCGTCTATGATTTCTATTTGGAGGCCATGAGAAGCCTGGGGGTTACGTCCCCCGGCCTCTTTCCAGCACACATGCCGACCGATTTCCCATATCCTCGGGATACCTCGCTCGATAGCAGCTTGATGAAAAAATTAACCGGCATCGTGCCTCTGTCCGTTCACGAGGCACTCTCCGTCGTTTTATAGGTCGTAATTATGCGGGCTTCCGTCCCCAGGCGCTCACAAAAATCCAGAGTGCGCAGAAGTCAGGCGCATAGAACTCCCGTTGCGTTTGCTCCCAGAGTGCGATCCATTGTTCATCGGTCGCAACTCCACCATTGACGGCGTAGGATTGCAGAAGCTTGTAGGCAATTTCGAAATTCTGGCGCACCGTGGCCCATTCTTTCGTATCTATCGACCAATCGATGACATGCGCCTGCGCGCGTACATTTTTGCATCCGGCAGCACGCAAGAAATGTGGTAGGCGGGTGGTAACGCCGACATCTCCCTGGTGAAAACTTCTGTTCGCTCGATAACCATATGCCAGAAGAAGGTCTTGCATTTCCTCGAAGGCGGGACTCGTTGTTTTTGATACCCGATCACCTTCAGTAAAACGCAGTATGCCTCCAGGCCGCAGGAGCCGCATGCATTCCTGGATGAGCTTCTCCCAATCATCTTTGAGCATGAAGCCTGAAATCAAGCGGGCATTGATAAGATCAAATGTGCTATCGGGAAAGTCGAGTGGGAGTTTGCAAATATCGGTAATATAAAATTCGAGATTCTCAATATGCTGGGCCGAGGTGAGCGATTGGGCATAGCCGATCATTTTGCGGCTGGAATCAATGCCGATGACCTGCATCCCAGGATTGCTAAATGCGACCTCTTGCGCCCATCCCCCCGGCCCACAGGCCAGATCCAGCACAACTTCGCCTCCATCAGGCTGAAAATCTTCTGGCAGTAAGCCTCCCATGGCCCGTGTGAGGATACGATCTTGATCGATCAAACGCGCCATTTCCGCACCGCTTTCCGCATTGATGACGTAGGTATTGGTATCCTTCTCCAAGATGCTATCTTCCTTTGCAAATCGATTGCTGCATGAATTTATGTCAAGTATAATGAAATGTTTGAGGAAAGTAAAGATGATTTTTATCTGTTTTTATGCTATATAATCTTTTTATGTTGGTACTGTACATGTGTCAGGAGAGGCGATGCGTTTTGTCGGGCATAAGCACGAAGTGCGCTATACAAGCCCGGTAGCGGCACGGTGGAGAGGAACGGAACTGTGCCTGCGACCTCGAGCTGCCCATCTCGCCCCTTGGAGGAGAGGCTAACTCACTGAATGTCTATGGGCGCTGCGTTTTATTGGGAGATCGTGAGGACGGTGTCTGAAGGTTGTTTGTGCAGGTTCAAAGCGTCGTAGTAACTGGAGATAGGCTTATAATAATCTCCAAGGAGCATTATAAGCCTCGATTTTCAAACCCGGGTTCCCGCCAGAGGCTTCTGCCCCCAGGCACTGACGAGGTACCAGAGCGCGCCGAAGTCTGATGCGTAGAACTCTCGTTGCGCCTGTTCCCAGAGCGGCTCCCATTGTTCATCGGTTGTGGCCCCACCTTTTACCAGATAGGGCTGCATCAATTTATAGGCAACCTCGAAATTCTGGCAGACGACGGACCAGCTATTTGTTCTCATCGACCAATCAATGACATGACCCTGGACCTGAATATGTTCGCAGGTGGCATTGCGCAGCAGTTGTGACAGACGTAGCGTTACGCCCCAATCTCTTTGCTCGAATGTTCTGTTTGTTCGATAAGAATGTATGGCGAGGATATCTTGCATCTCCTCAAAGGCCGGGCTCGTCGTTCTTGATGACCGATCACACTCGGTGAGACGGAGCGTGCCCCCCGGGCGCAGGATGCGCATACATTCTTGTATGAGCCTGGGCCAATCTTCTTTGAACATAAAGCCCACAATCAAGCGAGCATTGATAAAATCAACAGAGTTATCTGGAAAGTTGAGCGGGATGTTGCGTACGTCGGCGATCTCAAATTGCAGATTGTCAAGATGCTGGGCCTGGGTGAGCGATTGAGCATAATTGATCATCTTGTGACTGAGGTCAACGCCGATAACTGCCAGCGATGGATAGTTGAAGGCGACTTCCTGTGTCCATCCGCCAGGACCACAGGCAAGATCCAGGACGACTTTGCCATCATCAGGCTGAAAGTCCTGTGGAAATACACCTCCCATGGCCTGTGTCAGCATGCGATCCTGATCGATCAGGCGCGCCATTTCCGCACCGCTTTCAGGATCAATCACATACGTATTCGTATCTTTCTCCAAGTAGTATTTTCCTTTGTAATGAAATATGCCTGTAATGCGCCTAGTATACATAGATGAACTCAAGTTGTAAAGAAGATAGCCATCTTTATAATTCTTCATTCTCAGCACGATTCAATGCCGCTTCTTCTACCTGATCATAAATACGCGCAAGCAGCATGGAGAGATTTTCTTTGCCTATACTATAGGGCGCTGGTCCCAGACGTTTGAGAATGGCCCGCTCGATGGCGGGATTGTGGGGGGTGATCGCGAAGCTCTCCAGGGATTCGGCACATTGCCAGAAGGTCTCCAGATGCTGTTCTAACCGTAGCGAGGTATCCGCAGCGCTTGCCGGAGATGAGAGCGTTTGTTTCGATTGCGCAGGTTCAGCGGGCAATGCCGCGAGCCGTTTTTTCCTGAGCGCTGCAAGCAACGCTTCCTGAGAGCGCCCACGCAGTTTGAAAAGCAGGAAAGGGTCTTCGTCGAAGCGCTCGGCGAGAATATAATAGACGGCGGCACTATGCTTGCAGGGATTGGCCCAATCGGGACAGGTGCAACGGGTCTTCAAGTCCTGATCCGTCGTGGGGAAGAGGGAGAGCTGTACTTCCTGAAATGCTTCTTCGATTGCTGTCGGCATCTCGTTCGCCAGCAGTTTCGCCGCAAAAATCGCCCGACCTGCCATGGCATCGGTCGCTCGCTCCCACTCAGCTTTGCTCAATACTTGCAGGTGGATCGTGACCTTATACGGCTCCCGTAGCGAGCCCTGCACCTGCGCCTTGACTTCTCCTTCTTTGAGGTCAATCGAGAGCACCTGTCCCTGACGCGCATACAGACGACCACGCGAGAGACGCGACCCCATCCCCAGATTCTCGAGTGCCTGGAGCCAGCGCCGCGACCACCATGTCTCACCCATTGTGCCTCGTTCGTTCTTCGCTTTAATCCCATTCTGCACTTTTCTGGGCCGATCGTACGAATAGTAGTCCCAGTGAAAATCTTCGTAGCGTCCATCCATACTCATCACCCCTTATACTACAGCTTCACGGCTGAGCGCGAACAGTTCTTTGAGTTGATTGGTAGACATCTCGGTGAGCCAGTTCTCGCCGCTCCCCACAATATTTTCGGCCAGCTCTTTTTTCTGCTCGATCATTTGATCGATACGCTCCTCAAGTGTGCCCACGCAAAGAAATTTATGCACGAGCACGTTTTTTTGCTGGCCAATACGAAATGCGCGGTCCGTCGCCTGATTCTCGACTGCCGGATTCCACCAGCGATCAAAATGAAAAACGTGATTGGCGGCGGTGAGATTGAGCCCGACTCCGCCCGCTTTCAACGATAGAATGAAGAGCGGCGCGCCTCGCCGCTCCTGCTGAAAGCGCTGCACCATGAGATCGCGCTGCTTTTTCTCGACCGCACCGTGCAGGAAGAGCGTTTCATAGCCCTGTCCCTCCTGCAAATACTGCCGTAGCATTGTCCCCATCTCCGCGTACTGTGTAAAGATCAGCGCCTTCTCGCCGCTGGCGATTACCTCTTCGAGCATCTCATCCAGGCGTGCCAGCTTGCCAGAGCGGCGTGGAAGGCTGCTGCTATCATGCATAAACTGGGCAGGATGGTTGCAGATCTGTTTCAATTGTGTCAGCGCCGCCAGGATCAGGCCCTTGCGCTCGATACCATTGGCATTTTCGATCTTGTCGAGCATATCTTTCACGACGACTTCATAGAGAGAGGCCTGCTCCTGCGTCAGGTTGCAGTAGACCTTCATCTCCATCTTCTCGGGCAGATCTTTGATGATCGCTTTATCTGTTTTGACGCGGCGCAACACAAACGGCTGAATGAGCTGCTTCAAGGTCTCGCCCCGTGCCGCATCATGATAGCGCTCAATCGGCACGGCGAAACGTTTCCGAAACTCACCGCTCGAGTTGAGATAGCCGGGATTGAGAAATTCCATAATGGACCAGAGCTCGGAGAGCCGATTTTCTACTGGGGTTCCGGTCAATGCGATCTTATGGAGACCCGGGAGCTGTTTAATGGCCTGCGTTTGTTTCGCGGCCTCGTTTTTGATGTTCTGTGCTTCGTCGAGCACGATATGCTCCCAGGTGAGAGCTGCCAGCACATCCTTGTCGCGCAAAGCAAGCGCATAGGTGGTAATCACAACCATATGCTGTTGAGCTTCACGCACAAAGTCCTCGGCCGAAAGTCGATCCGCACCATGATGCACCATCACGGAGAGGCCGGGGGCAAAACGTGTCAGTTCGCGTTGCCAGTTGCCCACAATCGACATGGGGCAGATAATCAACGTTGGGGCCATGGTCTCCGTGGGACGTTGCGCACGTATATACAGCAGCAGCGCAATCAGCGAGGGTGTTTTCCCCATGCCCATATCATCGGCTAAACAGGCACCAAAGCCAAATTGCGTCAGAAAAGCCAACCAGGAGACGCCTTTCAACTGATAGGGACGCAACTGGCCCTGAAAGCTGGGTGGAACGGTAATCGGTGTGAGTGGAACCTGCTCGGTCAGACGATCAAATATCTCTTTGAGTGGACCCTCAGCCTCAACGCCAAGCACCGGGAGCCCCATCTCGTTCATCTCTTCGCCCAGGCCCGCATGCAATGCATCACGCAGGGTCATATTCCGGCGCGCCGCTTTCTTCTTAAAAAAAGCAATGGCCGCATCAATCTGTTCAGGACGTAACTCCACCCACTGCCCGCGCACCTGCACCAGTGGCTGCTTCAGGTTGACCAGCTTTTCGAACTCGTCCGCGCTCAATGTGGTATCGCCTATCGCCACATCCCAGTTATACGCAACCAGATTGTCCATGCTCAAAAAGGCGTTGGCGCTCTGTACTGCGCTCGCCTTGAACTTTAAGCGTACCCCCATCGCTGCCGAGCGCTTTTGCCACCAGGGCGGGACCAGCACGCCAAAGCCACTCTGCTCAAGCAATGGCACGGCTTCACGCAAAAAACGATAGGCCTGTTCCGTGTCAAGAAACAATTCAGCCGGATAAGCTACATTCAAGCTTTCTTCGAAAAGCGGGAAGAGCCGCGAGGCACGCCCCAGATCGGCCAGTAAACGCTCCTGGGGATTCTCAAACTGGTGCTGAAGAAAGTTCAACACGCTGGAACGCTCCTGCCAGACCTGTGCCGCGGGCACCAGCAGGCTGGGATCATCGGTCGCCTGAAGGTGATAGCTGATCTGCCAGTGCGTTTCCTCATCAGGAGGATCAAGACGAAAGCAGGTGCGAAATGCTGCCGTCGCCTCAAGCGGTTGCAACTGGGCCAGCCAATTGTGCAGCTCCTGCGCAAAAGGCCCGACGGTCGTTGCCGAAGCCGCTAGCACTGGATCATGGCTCACGAGTGCCTGGAGCCATTGCCCTGGCAATGTACGCGCAGTACGCTCTGTGGGTAATAAAGAGGCAAAAGTGCTCTGCTCTCTCACAAATGCGTCGATGACCTGATTGAGAAAATCGCCGACCAGTTCCTGTAAGATCTGCGTGTTATTTTCGCCTGGAGGCAGAAATGACCAGCAGAGCGCCGGTAAGAGGCGTACGAGATGGCGCAACCGTGCGCTATCCTCGGGTGTGAGCTGTGCTCGCCAGAGCGCGTGATAGCGTGTCGTCTTGCCATGTGAAACCGGCTGAAGTGTCGGCACAAAGCATTGCCGGGTGAGCAGTTCCAGGGCAAAGGCCGCTGCGGTCATCCAAAAACGCAAAGACTCGCCATAGACCATGCCCGCGCGTGGCGTCTGAGGCAGTTTGAGCAAGATATCGAGCGCACTGGCCCCACTGAATGTCAGCGTTGGGATACGCCACCAGCGCAACGCCACTTTCTGCTCGTTCAGTGCGATTTGCTCAAAGAGTAATTGCGGCGAAGGAAGCGGTACATGTGCCCGTGTAGGAAGACGCAAGGCAAGCGTCGCAGGTTCGCCCGCCTGCATGAAAAGGCTTCCACCGAGATCGCCAATGGCTTCCTGGAGATCTGTCGTGGAGAGGGTAAATGGATGAGTTGGTATCTTCTTTTGTTCAGTTGAGCGCTCGGCTTGTTCAAACACAACCTCAGCAGCGCTTGAAGACTCTGACCAGAGATGTAGCTTGCCATTTGCTACATTCTCCCAGAGAGCATGAAGCACAATCAAAGCAGTTTCCCATCAACAACATCTGAAAACCGCGCACTATTCCTTATATGCGGATCATTCTGGCAACTGAGCCAGTGAGGATTTGACCTCGACGTAGCGAGCCAGAATAAAAATCAGATCGGACAAACGATTCAGATAACGTATTACCTCAGCGTTCTGGATCACTCCGTCGTGCAAAAGCTTCACTGCCATCCGTTCGGCACGGCGAACGATGGTACGGGCCACATCCAGTGCCGCCCCATCCGCTGTATCGCCAGGAATGATAAATTTATTTGGAATCTCTACCTCGCTCTTTAACTCCTCTTCTAACCGCTCTAGCCCTTCCACGTGTTCGCGCGTCATACGCAGGCCCATCTTTTCGTAGTTTTCCGGCGGGGTTGCCAGCTCTCCCATTAAAAGATAGAGTTCCTGCTGCATGCGATAAATATGTTCTTTTACGCGTGGATTTTGGGTGAGCGCGCGCGCCAGACCGAGGGCCGACGTTGCCTCATCTACTGTCCCGAATGTATCAGGACGTGGATCGTATTTCGGGACGCGCTGTTCACCCAGCAGGCCCGTATAGCCTGTATCACCTGTGCCAGTTGTTACCTTTGCCATAAAAAAACATCCTCGCCAACACAAATAGCATCGTAGAGAAGCATCATTCGTAATAATGTGCTCTCTCCATCATAACCTATGTTTGAAGAACAAACAAGAAGCTCAAGACTCTTTATAGAGATACGCTCGGCTGACCCGTCGCCGATCGGTTTCTCGACCGCGTACCGGACGCTCCTCATCGAGCGCTTCCAGCCGATTTGTCCCCAGAAAACGGCGGCGCAGATTCGGGAGGTCGATCTGCTCATCAGGAGGGAAAAATGCGCGATAGAGCAAGGTTGCCTCCGCCATGGTCAATGTCCCGTTCCCGGCGGGTGGCTCTTTAATCACGTTGAGTGGAAGCGTATTGCGCCCGCTGTGTGTCGCTGGCTCCATCTGCCACCAGGCAGGCGTAGCATTCGTCAGGCGCATTGCCGCCATATCCGCCAGATAGCGCAATACCAGATCTGGCTCATATTGGATTTGTGAGCGCAATGCATGCAACGCCGTGAGCAAGGCGGGCCTGACATCGGCATCGAGCGTACGCTGACCAGACTCTACCTCGTTGATTGGTACCCATTGTACGTGTAGACTGGGAATGGGTTGTTTAAGCAGGTTCGGCCGCAATTCATCGCGCTGCGAGCGCAGCAACATGCTATGTACCAGCGAGATCGCCGATCCCTGCTCTGTACTTCCCCATACGTACACCTGTTGTTCTTGCCAGCCCGCTTTGAGTTGGACAAGCGGAGCCTGCGCAGGCCAGAGCAGCAGGGCTTCGAGTGTTCGCTCCACCGCCTCCGCGACCGTTTCCGCTCCCTGCACCAGACGCATCGGCGGTCCCCAGGGTCCATCGCGCAAGAGCACCCAGAGCGACCAGTCGCGTATGGCAAACGTCACGACACTCGCTGTCACAATCAAACGCTTAGGCGCGACATCACGAGCAGGTCTGGCAGAGATAGACGTATTTTGCCTGGGGAGAAGAGGACTCATAAATAACGCCGCTCCAACATTCGACAGGGTTCTCTTTTATCCATGGTTACATTAGTATCGATTGTAAACTATTGTAATCGTACATGCAAGTCTATCGCCCCAATGGTGGAAAATAGCAACGATCCCCTTATTCCCTTGCTGCATGTCTATGGGCAAAAAAAAGGCACCCTGAATACAGGGGCCTGAGGAGGCCAGAGAATAGAAGTTGTACGGTGGCCTAGCGTGCAAAGATGAGATGAAGGCCGAGTGCCAGGGCCGCCGCAACGATTGCAGCTGTGAGCTGGAATAGGCGATAGCGCATGATCAACACACGATTATCAATAGCAATAGCTTTCGCACCATGAGTGCGCCGATCTTTAGATTGTTCTTGCATAATTCATTCCCTTTACCAGTACCGTAGGATGGAGCCTACTACTCAGTATCATTATAAGTATATACGGATTAAGAGCGCTTTTCGTTGCTGTTGTAAGCAGCGTACTCTATTTTTCCCCTAAAATCAATGAGCTAGCAGATATTCCTACTAGTGAAAACATATACAGGCCAGGAAAATATTTCATTGGGCTGTGTTATTATGTTCGTTGAATAGACGGAGACGGGGGTCCCCTTGCAACATCGATGCGTCGATGGCCGCAGGATCAAGCTCAAGCAGCGGCTGAAAGAAGTCACGATGTGCATCAAGCAGGCGGCGAGCACGGGTGAAGTCCTTATCCAGGAGCACACGAAAAACTTGTTCGCAGGCAACCAGCGCTTCTGCTGCACTTGCTCGCTGGGTTGCTGTCAATGGGCCGAGAAGATCGTGGCGCTTGGCGGTACGAAAAAGCACATGCACTTTCTCTAATACCTCTGCGAACTCTGCATGCACCTGTGTATTCCATTCCTGCGCTTCAACGAGTGTGGACGTTTTTGCCAGGAAACGGCGGCAGACGGTCGTTACTGTGGTATATTCATGTTGTCGAGCCTCGAGCAGGATGTGTAGTATGCGCTGCTCGTCCTCACTATCGAGCGCTTGAACGGTGAACAGGCTGGCTTCGCCACCCATTTCCTGAATCTCGTGCGCCAACTGCCGAAAACGCTTCTCTACTTCATCTGAGGAAGGGAGCAGATACACCGAATTTTGCAGGGCGTACGCACCCAGGTTTTGTAAATGCCGCCAGACCCAGACACGCTTCTGCGAGGGCTCACTGGGGACCTTATACGTCAGCTGCAACCAGCGTATCGTATTGCGATTGTGCATGGACGCTCCTCCACCCTGAAGATGTAGTAGTAACATTCGTTACTATTCTGCTCTCATGGTACCTAAACGAGCAGGCAATGTCAAGCGCAACTGCCTTCTTGTAATGATGAGATCTTTTTAACACCTGCTACAAATAGCTCTTTCTCACTCGCCAAAAAATGCTGCAAAGCAAGCAATCTTATGTACGATTTGTCTGGAAAAATGTGGAGAATATGTTGCTACTCAGAGCAATAATGCATGTGGTATGATGGAAGGTGGAAGTTGCCGGAACAAAAAGTAGTTTCACGATTGCAGACCGAATAAGAAGCGTCACCCGTAGTGCAAAATTTCGCTGGCTGTCCTACAATGCAGTGACCTGCTAGCCTGGCCTGTATGACATCTGGGAAGGACCTCTTTTCGTATCGTTTTTTATCTGAAGAGGAGATTTAATGGCATGAGTAGCAATCTCGGATTTGAAAATACTGATTCTATTTTGTCAGAGGATCGTGTTTTCGCCCCAAGCAATGATGTGGTGAGTAATGCTAACCTCACTGCCTACATGAAGTCCAAAGGGTTTGAGGACTATGAATCTTTCTACAAATGGTCTCTAGAGAATCGTTTCGAGTATTGGGAAGATCTGGCGAAAGAGCTTCACTGGTTTGAACCCTGGCAGCAAACTTTTACCTGGACAGACAAGCCGTTTTTTCAGTGGTTTGTTGGGGGCAAGTTCAATATCGTCTACAACTGCCTCGATCGACACATGGATACTCCTGTACGCGATAAGGTTGCTTTCTACTGGGAAGGCGACGATGGTTCGACCCGCACTCTCACCTATAAAGACCTCTATGTGATGACGAACAGGTTTGCCAAAGGTCTGCAAAATCTCGGTATTCAGAAAGGTGACCGCGTCGCAATCTATATGCCTGCGATTCCCGAGCAGATTGCTGCGGTTCTGGCGGTTGCCCGTCTTGGCGCTGTGCATACGGTCGTTTTTGGTGGCTTCGCTGCCAGCGCTCTGCGCGACCGCATTATCGATGCTCAGGCCAAGGTGGTGATCACTGCTGACGGCAACTATCGCGGGGGCAAGCTGATCGAGTTAAAGAAACTGGCCGATGAAGCGGTCGCTGAGACTCCGACGATCACCAATGTTGTCGTTGTACGCCGCCTGGGAAAAGAAGTGAATATGCAGGCCGGGCGCGACATTTACTGGGATGAACTCTTAGCCGATATCCCCGAAGATACTGTTGTACCCTGTGAACCAATGGATAGCGAAGATCTCCTCTACATTCTCTATACCAGTGGCAGTACTGGCAAGCCCAAGGGTGTGGTTCATACGCAGGCCGGTTACGCCGTTGGCGTCTATACCACGACCAAATTTGTTTTTGATATCAAGGACACTGACGTGTTCTGGTGTACCGCGGACGTTGGCTGGGTGACCGGGCACAGCTATATCATTTATGGCCCACTGATGAACGGTGCCACGAGCGTTCTCTATGAAGGCGTGCCCACCTATCCTGATCCGGGCCGCTTCTGGAGCATCGTCGAACGCTTCAAAGTGACGATCCTCTATACCTCACCGACGGCTATTCGTGGCTTGATGCGTTTTGGGGAAGAGTGGCCCGCCAAGCATGATATCTCCAGCCTGCGCCTGCTCGGCTCGGTCGGTGAGCCCATCAATCCCGAGGCCTGGATCTGGTACTACAAGAATGTCGGGCATAGCCAGTTGCCGATTATGGATACCTGGTGGCAGACGGAGACCGGCTCGATCCTGATCAGTCCAACGCCGATCCTTCCTTTGAAGCCAGGTAGCGCCTCGCGCCCTCTCCCGACGATTGAAGCCGATGTCGTCGACAAGAATGGGGTAACTGTTGGCAAAGATAACGGTGGCTTCCTGATTGTGCGTCACCCCTGGCCCAGCCTGATGCGCACAATCTATGGCGATGCCGCACGCTACCAGACCTACTGGGACACCATCCCCGGCGTCTACTTTGCGGGCGATGCCTCCTTCCAGGATAAAGATGGTTATTTCCGCATTCAGGGACGTGTTGACGATGTGATTAAGGTGAGCGGACATCGCCTGGGCTCTATGGAGATCGAGTCGAGTCTGGTCAGTCATCCTGCCGTGGCTGAGGCTGCGGCAATTGGCAAGCCGGATGCGCTGAAAGGCGAGCATGTAAAGGTCTTTGTCATTCTCAAAAATGGCTTTACTGCCTCCGCTGAGATGGAGAAAGAGCTGAAATTGCACGTTCGTCATACCGTGGGTGCCATTGCGGTCCCTGATGAACTGGAATTCACGCCCGCCTTGCCCAAGACGCGCTCGGGCAAAATCATGCGTCGCGTCATTCGCGCCAAAGAGCTGGGCGAGCCTGTAGGCGATACCAGCACACTTGACGGCTAATCCTCAGACGAACAAAAAGCATGGAGTGGTACCATCACCTGTGGTGCCACTCTTTTTTGCATCCCCGGCGTTTCGCTTATCCGCCTTCGTCCAACTTCCAGCCATTTCGCCCTCAAACATAGCGCCCCCCATTTCCCCTGGCCTTCCCCCTGTTTCTCTTGCCCCCGAAACACATGTCATGAAGCTTGACCGAACACTTACAGGAATTGTCAATATTCACTGAATGCCGTATGATCACAATTTTTGCTATTACCCTGTACTTTCGAGCTACCTGCTACTGCTGGTGAGCGTAATCTCATGCAATAGTTGTGAAAAATGATATACACTGACACAAGGAATGATTTTTATTGTTTCAATGAAATTTGCATGATTGAGAGGAAGCCTTGCATGAATGCACATACAGAACACGATGCGACTTACGATGTAGCGTTTGCTGTCGCTACTCGCAAGCGTTCATCGCGTACACTGATCATCGTTTTGTCCATCCTCCTCGCTATCACTATGATCGCTTTAGTGGTGATATTATGGATACATTTCTCTCCTCAGCTATTCCCTGCCACACCACTGCCTGCACAACAACCTGTTCACCGTCAACACTGGTAAGCATTCAAAGCGACGAAGAGAGATCAGTTGTGACGCTCTCTGCTTCATGGGTATCGTTATATACGGCAACTAATCGCGAGAGAAAGCGTGCAACCGGCTCTCTCTCTTCATCGTGGAGTGCTGCGACAAAGTGCTCTTGAATGCCGTGCAGATGCGTTTCGCTTGCCTCACGTAGCCGCGCCAATCCTGCTTCGGTGAGCACTGCGTAGACTCCGCGCCGATCATCGGGCGTTCGTTCTCGTACCACCAGACCCGTGCGTTCTAACCGGTCGAGCAACCGGCTCAGCCCGCCTGTGCTGAAGAGAACTGCGCTCGCCAGTTCTCCCATGCGCAGCCGACGCTCTGTCGCCCGTCGCAGATGAAGGAGAACATCATATTCCGCAAGGGAGAGCGCATGCGCATTTTGCAGCTCACGTTCCAGCACGCGCATAATCCCCGTATGACTATGCAGATAGGCCTCCCATATCTGCATGCCCTGGCGATCCGGTGTATTTGCACTCATATTCCCCCCGCTTACTCAAGATTCGTTGCCATGAAATAACCCTACAACATCATTGATTACTCCGTAGATGCGCGGCTTGTCTGCGCCCAGGCCCAGTAGAGGCACGGTGGAGTGAGAACGGAACTGTGCCTGCGAACTCGCTCTGCCCATCTCGCCCCTTGGAGGAGAGGTCGCTTAACTTAATGTCTATGGGCGCGGCTTGTCTGCGCCAGGGGTAGTATAGCGTACCTCCACATATCTGTGCAATAAAAATATCTTCCTTGGAAGTATCTTTCCTGGAATAGAAATAACCCACCTGATGTTCATAAAGACAGAGTAGGAAATTACAGACTTCTTTCTCCTCATATCTTCACCGCATATTTTGGATGCATTTATCCATTTAGAAGGAGCTGAAAAAACAATGACCACGCATGAGATTGGCGTCTCTCAAAGAGATGTCAAAGATCATTGGTATGTACACTACCATAAAAACGGCTATCCGCATGTGCAAAATGCTATGATCTTATCTCCCGATCGATGGAGAGATTTTGATCCTTTTATCTTAATGGCGGAAGACTGGTTTAAACGCGGAACCTTTTCTGACCATCCTCATCGTGGCTTCCAGACCGTAACGTATGTCATCGATGGCCGTCTGGAACACATCGACAATGCCGGAGGCCGCTCTATCCTGGAAGCTGGCGATGCTCAGTATATGAATGCAGGCTGGGCCGCCCGGCACGCAGAAGAAGCGGTCGACGATGACTTGATCCACACATTGCAACTCTGGCTCAACCTGCCAAAATCGCTCAAAAATACAAAAACGCTCTATCAAGATATCTATTCCGAAGATGCTCCTCGCAAGTCCTTTGAGGGTGGGGCAATCAAAGTCTATTCCGGAACTATCGAAGGCCTGAAGGGACCTCTGGAAACGCTCGTTCCGATCACCTTTGTAGAAATTACGCTGGCTGCCGGGGCCACGTATACGCATCGTCTCCCGGAGAATCACAACGCGTTCGCCTACGTGCTTTCTGGAGAGTTAGAAGTTGGGTCCAGCAAAACCGTCGTACGGAAAACCGGTGCAATGACCTTCACATTTCTTGAACATGGGCAAGAAGAAAACGAAAGCACCTTGCTGCTGACAGCAAAAAAACGCTCGAAAATCCTGATCTATTCTGGCGTACCAATCCGCGAAGAGGTGGTCGCATACGGCCCTTTTGTCATGAACACCATGGAAGAGATCGAACAGGCCTATCGCGATTTCCACGCTGGCAAATTCGGTCCCCCGGCTGTCTGAAGCTAGTGCTTGCTTAATCTCTTCTGGAATAGGTAAAAACGGCATATGCCTGAAAGTCCCGTCTCGCAATCATAAAGAGCAGCCACGAGCTTCAAACGCTTGACCAGGTATGCGACCTTACGATATAGTAGGTTGCAATAACCGGATTGAAGAAGAGAGGGTTTTGATGAGTGCACCCAATAAGGCAGAACCTGTGTCTACAACAACTGCGAACGATTTTCAGGCGTATTTTGCCCGGCTCATTCAGCAGGCCGTAGCCGCATATCTGGATCAGGAACAGATCGAATTTGACGTCGCGCAACTTCCCATCGACTTGCGCTTTTCGGCTCAGAGTAGCTTCGGTGACTACTCGGTCCCGGTGATGCGCTGGGCGGGCAAGAATGTATTAGGGCGACCGCCGTTGCAGATCGCTGAGAGCCTGACGGCTATTTTGAACGGCATGAATATTGCCATCTTACAAGAGGTAACTGCCACCAAACCAGGCTATGTCAACTTCCGTTTGAACCGCGCCGCCGTTGGTCAGACAATTATCAATCGTGTGCTGGAAGAGGGACCAGACTTCGGCCAGAATACGATCGGCGCTGGGACCAGGGTTGTCCTCGAACATACCTCAATCAATAGCAACAAAGCGGCTCATGTGGGACATTTGCGCAACTCTTGCCTGGGTGATACCGTCGTACGTATGTTGCGTTCGCAGGGGTATACGGTCGAGGCGGAAAACTATATCGACGATTCTGGTGTACAGGTTGCCGATGTCGTCGTCGGCTTCACGCTGCTCCAGCGGGGCGAATTGCAGCTTCCGGGCGGCAACGATCAGCTTGAGAGCGAGTCGTTCGATTATTATTGTTCGCGTGTGTACGTTGCCGTTGGCAAGCTCTATGAAGAGAAACCCGAGTATAAAGAGTTTCGCCGAAATGTGCTGCATGCTATCGAACATGGCGAAGAGCCCGCCTCTGGCCCCGATTATCCCACGCTTGCCTCTGATCTCTCCCATCAGATTGTGCAGGCGCATCTGAAAACGATGAGCCGCCTGAATATCTCGTACGATCTGCTCACCTGGGAATCGGCCATTCTCGGCGCTGGCCTGTGGACGCATACCTTCGAGATGTTGCGGACCCGGGGATTGCTGGATAATCCACAAAGTGGACCGGCGGCTGGCTGCTGGATTTTGCCCTTTGGCGATGCTGAAATTGCTCAGGAAGATGGGAATGAGAATGAGAATGAGCGTATGCAGGACAAGATCCTGGTGAGAAGCGACGGGACTGCTACCTACACCGCCAAGGATATCTCCAATCAGCTCTGGAAGTTCGGCCTTACCGATGATATCGGGGTTGATTTTCACTATATCCCCTGGGGCGTGCAGCATGATGGGCGCAAGCTCTGGACGATGCGTACTCCCAATGACAGCTCGGAAAATAGCGCTGAAGAGGCCGACTCCACTCGCTTTGGTCATGCCAATATGGTGATCAATGTCATCGACGTACGGCAATCCTATCCGCAGCAGGTCGTCTATGAGAGCCTGCGACGGCTGGGTTTTGTCGCACAGGCCGACAACTCTCGCCATATCGGCTACGAGGTCGTGACGCTCTCTCGGGCCACTGCTGAGAGCCTGGGCATTGATACTTCGGATGGTCGCAATTATTATGCAATGTCCGGACGCAAGGGTATTGAAATCAAGGCTGATGATCTGATTAACGCAGCCGTGAAACGTATGCTGGAGATCCGCCCTGAGCAGAGCGAGGAAACGGCCGCTATTCTGGCCTCCTCTGCCATTCGCTATTTTATGATCCGCTTTGGCCTGCAACAGATTATTGCGCTCGATATGGATGAAGCTCTGCGTCCTAACGGCGATACCGGCGTCTATCTCCAGTACGCCTATGCACGCGCCAATAATATTCAGCGCCGCCTGCAAGAAAACGGCTATTCCCTGCCGAGCAAGCTGGAACAATTGCCCGCGCAACTTGAGCAGAGCGAATGGGAATTGTTGCGCCATATCGATGTCTATCCACGCCGCCTGGCAGAAGCCACTGAGCAACTCGCTCCCCATCTGCTCGCCAACTACGCGTATGATCTGGCCGCGCATTTCAGCGACTTCTACGAGCATACGACGGCCATCGTCAGGGAGACAGACGAGGTTGTGAAAGCATTCCGTGCTCAACTCGTGCAAACGACGATCCAGACCATGAACAATGTGTTGCGCGTGCTCGGCTTCGAGCCTCTGGAGCGCGTCTAGGCTGCACAAACCACCTCAGAACAAAAAGAGATAAGTGTTATCTATGATGATCTTATCTCTTTTTTGCTATTTTGCCTCCTTGCGCAGTTCGTTATCCTGTGGTGCCTGGAAAACAACCTTGTGCTACTGTTTCAGCAAGCGTTTTCTTTGTGCTTCCAGGTTCTTAGCGGGAAAATACAGCGTTCGATATGATACTATAGTGAATGTTAACCTATAATCCCATAGTAGAAGACAAGATTGGAAAGAGGTACCCCAGTGAAATTGCACTTCGGCATCAAAACCGCACAGCAAAACACGACCTATGAAAGTATGCTTCGCGTCTGGACAGAAGCGGATTGCACTCCCAATATGGAACATGCATGGGCGTTTGACCATTTCATTCCGCTCACCGCTGATATCACCGGACCCGAACTGGAGGGCTGGACGCTTCTGGGTGCCCTCGCGGCACGTACAGAGCGCATTCGCCTCGGTCTGATGGTGACGGGCAATACCTATCGGCACCCTGCCGTCCTCGCCAATATTGCGACGACTGTTGATGTTATCTCCAATGGTCGCCTGGATTTCGGTATCGGCGCCGGGTGGAACCAGACCGAGCATGACATGTACGGCATGGAGTTATACGCTCCAGGCGAGCGCATTAAGCGGTTGGGTGAAGCCTGCGAAGTAATTAAGCTCCTCTGGACTGAGACCCGCGCTAATTTCGATGGGAAGTATTACCAGCTCAAAGATGCTTTGTGTGAGCCAAAGCCAGTACAGAAGCCCTATCCGCCCTTCGTCATTGGTGGTAGCGGTGAGCAACTGACGTTGCGTGTCGTGGCAAAATATGCCAGTATCTGGAATTTTGTTGGTGGCGATATCGAAACGTTCCGCCATAAGAATGCAGTGCTCAACCAGCACTGTGCCGCCATCGGGCGTGATCCCTCGACAATTGAGCGTTCCATTCAATGGAGAGTCAATTATGACAATCTCGCCGAAAGCCGTGATGTCATACGCCCCTACATTGCCGACGGTGCCACCCATATCATTCTCAATCTGAATTATCCTTATCCCGCTGAAATCGTTCATCGTCTGGACAAAGAGATCGTCGAACCCCTGAAAGCAGAATTCGCCGATCGCTAGACAAACGGGCGCAGTTTATCTGTGCCCACATCCTCACAGCCCCCGTTCGTATCGCCCTCCAGGCCAGTAGGGACGCCATGAAGCCGCAGCGGAATGGCGTCCGCGAACTCACTCAATCCCACTGGCTCCGCAGACGTGGCGTTCCGCCTTTTCCACTGTTTCGCGTGCCACAGAAACGTGTGCCATGAAGCCTGGCAGACCGACTGATAGAGGCGAGACAGGTCTATTTCTCCGCTTCTACCATCTTCTTACTCCACGCTCTCTGCTTCAATCGCTCAAGCATCATCCACCCCAAATCGATAACGTACAGCACAATGACCACATCCCCCAGCGTGGTCGCAAACCAGCCAGACGGCAACAACTGATCAATGCCCCAGAGGATAAACGCGGAACTGACAATCAAGGCTTTACAAAGATCCAGCAGCGTAGGACCGGTAAGCGCCTGGAAAGCAAGATAAGCGGCACCAATTAACAACAATGGTGTGGCTGAGGTGGGAGCATGGGACCAGGGAAACGCGAATATATCGCTAAGCAGAAGCAGCACACCCGTTATTAACGCGCAGACAACAAGTAACCAGGTCAAGATGTGCAGAGGCGTGAGCGCGAGAAACGGCTTACGCATTGCCAGAGAAGCGCTGGTTTTTTTGCGATCCAGGGAAGTATTCATATAATGCCATCATTAAGTACGCTTTCCTCCCTCCACCATCGCAAGAAAGAAACGCGACCAGTCCTTTCGTATATAGTAATTTTATTTGCTGCTATTATAAACTATGCGGGCTATGAGATCAGCCCTTTTTCCCCCCTTATCCCACGTTTGCATGTACCTTGTCGCATTTTTCCCTCTTTATGCTGACGCGGCGGGCGCAATTTTGCGCATTTCGGTGAAGATTAGGATGCATCAGTAATGTGTATAGAAGAAGGTGGAATCCTCCGAATAGACTGGAGATGCCATCTTTTTCGCAGGAACAGCACCCGGCTGTCTGCGATCTTGTAGTGGAATGGTTAGAAGAAAAGTTGAAGAGGTATATGTTTTGAACAGACAATTTTTAAAACGAGCGTTGATTATGGCCCTTCCCACCTGCGCAATTGCCTTTGGTGTGATGTTGGCTTTAATCGCGTGTACAGGGAACTTGACCAGTATGGCTCATAGTAATGATTCGCAGGCGCTCCAGGGGCAGCGCGTTTTTACCGTGAATAGCCATATGCGCCAGACTGTGATTCTGCGTGGCAATGCGGGCATGATGCATGTCGCTGTGGGCGCGCCCGGGCGCGTGACCATTAAATACGCCGTGCGCCATACAGGTGCAGGTCGTCCTGCTACTGTTTCGTATAGTCACAATGCCAGGGCGAATAGTATTACGGCTCGGGAAATTGACTTCCCTCGCGTAAGCTCGAATAGTAATGATCAGGTGGACTTCACGGTCACTGTGCCTGTGAATACGAATCTGGATTTTGCTACGTCTTCAGGTTCTATCATTGCTACGGGCACCAAAGGGCAGGTCGCTCTGGTTACCCATGCTGGCAATGTCTCGGTCGACCATATGCTCGTTGAGGGCAATTCTGTTCTTTCGACGCAATCTGGCAATGTGACACTCGCAGGTAATGTCCAGATTGGCAGCTCCTGTAAAATCCATACGAACGCTGGTACGGTGAGTGCTTTCTTCCCCCATTCAGCTCGACTTTCTATCAGTGCCTCACTGGCGCTTGGGACGGTCACCAGCGATTTCCCCAGTGTCTCACCCTCGAGCAGGGGCGCTGTCGGCTCGATTGGGCATGCCCCGTATGGCTATGTCCTGATCGATGTACAGGTTGGTACGATCGCAATTCATAAGATCTAAGTTCCTGCTGGCAAGCTCTGGTTGAAGAACTTTCTGCAAAGTTCTTCAACCGCTGTTCTCTTCTTATCTCTCACCCGGGTTCTCTACTGTACCCATCGAGAACCCCATATGCCTGCCCATAGACAGGAATCCCGTAGAGGTGCGGCTTGTCTGCGCCCGGGGTTATGTTTGACCGTGCATGTTTTGCGCCAAAAAGTGTGAAGTAGTTCACTGTATAAATGAAAAAGTTGCCACATACTGGTACTCAGGCAGAGTAGTATGACGCTCGGGACCTCCTGCTAAATGTGAGACAAAATCACTGGCACGAACATTATTCTTTATAGAGGTTCCGGGTTAAGCATCTCTGCCTCGATAATGGGGTGACATGAATGCTATCAACGATGAGGCTCAACTGACTATTGCAGCCTGCCAGGGGTCGATGGCTGCGTTTGAGTCTCTAATCCGATTTTATGAACCACGTATCCGGCGCATGCTCTATGGCATGACTCATGATGTACAATTAACTCAAGATCTTTGCCAGGAGACGTTTCTAGCTGCATATCGTGCCTTGCCTCGCATGCAGGGGGAGGAGCTACACTTCGCCTCCTGGTTATATCGTATTGCCCTGAATCAGGCGCGTAGTGAGTGGCGAAGACGTAAGCATGTGACGGTACTCCCATTCTCGGCAACCGAGAATGAATCGTCGTTTGAGGAACCTCCTGAGACCTATCTCCTCACTGAGGAGCCTTTTGAGGATCGTGTCTTACAATATGATCTGGTTCAACGCGCTCTGGCAGAGCTTCCTCTGGCCTCTGCTACCTGTTTGCTGCTGGATGCTGAGGGTTTCTCTTATAAAGAGATAGCTGAAATGACGCAGGATTCTCTCTCTGCTGTACGTAGTCGCCTCTCACGGGCGCGCCAGGCTTTTCAACGTGTGTATGCCCGGCTCAACCAGGAAGGAATTTGATGACGGATAAGACTTCGTTCTATCAGGACCGCTTTCCCTGCGCATCATCTGCTACCTGCTCTCTCTGGCTGGAGTATCTGGATCTGCCGGATTCTCCCTGTGAACTGTCTTTGCTCGATCTTACTCAAGAAGATCGGCGCAAGGTCGCTTCTCTTCAGCAGCATGTACTCAACTGTATTTCCTGTGCTTCCCTTATCCGCTATGAACGCTATCGGCTCGCTCAACAACGCGCTCTCCTGCAACAATGGCTGGGTGAAGCTGAACAATATGTGCCTTCGTCTGTGGAGCAGATCCTCTCCGCTGTCAGTCGCGATACGCCTCCGCTCGCCTCTGGCTTTGCTCCTGAGATAGAAAATACTGGCGGTATGCTCTTGTCCTGGTCTCAACAGCGCTCTGAACGCAATCGCACATCGCCAGAGCGTCAGCGCCATCCTCCTTTGCGCACTATTTTTGCTCTGGTTGCGGCTGTCACGCTTGTTTTTACCGGCTTTGAGGTTTTTAGTCAGATTACTGCTCTCCAATACACACCCTCTGCGGCAAAAATTACGCAACAAATGTTTTCTGCCTCTCCTGCGCGTCCCCTCACCTCCGCCTGGAGCTCGCTCGTGCTGACAAGAGCGTCCGCCGATGACAAAAATTTGCTGGTCGAGAATTATGATCCATTACATAATCGCTCGGTACGCTTGCTGTCCTCCTGCTGCTCACTGAATACCACGGTCGATGGTGTCTCTCATGCTGGCGATAATCTGGTCTATCACTCTTTCTCGCAGGATCAGACCAGTTATCATCTTTTGTCTGGCCAGAGCTTTGTTCTGCGGGGACAGGGCAGCAATGCTATCTGGAGTACCGATGATCATTTTATCTATACGTCTGATGGACAGCATCTACAACAATATGCTGTTCAAGAGCAATCTCAGCACTATCTCTCTCTTTCTTCTCCTGTTCCTATTTCGCATCTGCAATTTTATTATCAGCAAAATCTCTATTTTTCCTCTGTACATAACCAGAGCACTGATCTCTATCGCGTCGATCTTGCCACGAGCCGTGTGCAATTGCTGATCAAGAATCTCAGCCCGACCGGTGACGCAACCAGTTTCTGGCTGAGTCCTTCGGGCACAAAAATATATTATGTAGATATGGTTGCGGGCGCGAACACGATTTTTGCGAGCAATCTGGATGGTTCAGACCAGAAAACGGTGGCGAAGAACGCTGTTCCTGTGGGATACGCGGCTGACAATACGCTCGTTGCTCTTCGTTCGCTTCGGGGAACGTTCCAACTGGTGAAGCTTGCCTCTTCTCCGCTCGTGCTGGTCGCCAATCTGGCCCCTGGTGCACAGAAGTTGTCGGCGCAGGATGTCGCACTGGCCCCGTATGCGGGCGCGGTGGTCGCGGTTGCTCACTATAACGATGGCTCCGTCCAGCTCTGGTCGACCGATCTGACCTCGTTGCAGCAGCAGGTTGTGCTACGCCTCTCTTCCGCTCAGCAAATGCTGCCCGTGCATCTGATCGGTTGGGATCGTTTATCTGTGGCCTGAGATGTACTTGCTTATCGCTGGGGGACTGTTAGAAAGCATATTCCTGTGGGCTGCGTTGTTTCCAGATGCGAACGGTACGGATGCCGCTTTCTCGCAACAGGGCTTCGCTTTGCACATGTGCTCGCGCAATCTGCGCTGGATTGTGGGCATCAGAGCCGACGCTGATGGGTGTGTTATGCAGCGCACAGGCCCGGGCCAGACGGCGTACCAGCGTGGGATAGGTCAAAAGATCAAAACCGTTGATCTCCAGCGCGACATCCTGCCGTGTGGCTTCAGCCGCCAGTTGTTCAAGTTCGTCGTCGATAGTGGCGGGAACGTGCGGATTTGTGGCTCGCATGCGCACTGGATGGCTGACGAGACTGAAGGCTTTGCTCTTGACTGCCTCTCGTAACAGGATGAAGTAACGTTGCCAGAAGTGTTGCCCTTCTTCGCGGGTGAACTTTTCTTTGGACTCAAATAAAACGCCATCAACCTGATGCACTGAGCCAATCAGAAAATCCCAATCGTAGCCTGGAAGCGGAGCCAGAATGCGCTCGTGCTTTTCTGGTATAAAGTCCACCTCCAGACCCTGTCGCACATCGATCTGTGCTTCTTGCGCTGCCCTGTGTACTTCTTCTTGATAGCGCGATAGACTCAGCAATGGACCTTCAAGCGGTATATGGGCTAATGGCTCACGCGCATCATCCATCTGGAAGATGTGCTCAGATAAGCCCAGGACGCGGAGACCGCGTGTCTTTGCCATTTGTGCCATGGCCTGCGCTGAACTTCTCGAAACGTGGCTATGAAAATCGGTATCCAGGGGCATGCGTTTTCTACTCCTCTCAGTCTTCTTGTTTTACGACAGAGATGGTGAAGCCATCTGTGTTGCCTGTATCGATTGCCAGCGCCAGCGATTGCAGACGCGGATTGCTGGCTGCCTGTTGATTGTAGGTGTAGATACTCTGGTTACTTCCTTCTTCTCCTGTATCGCGCAACGCTTTGCCTCGACGAATGCAGTTATCCGCGACGATGATGCTGCCGGGCCGCGTCAGGCGCAGTGCCCAGGCGAGATATTCGGGGTAAGGCTGTTTATCTGCATCAATAAATACCAGGTCGAATGGCGCTTCGCTGGCGAGATGCGGAAGAAGCTCCAGGGCCGGGCCGACGCGTACTTCCGTTCGCTCTCCTACGCCTGCGCGGGCAAAGTTGCTGCGTATCACCTCGGCATGTTTGGGACTGATCTCCAGTGAGATCAATTTTCCGCTGGCTGGCAAGGCCCGCGCGAGCCAGATACCACTATAGCCAGCCAGTGAGCCAATTTCCAGGATCTTACGCGCCTGACATGCTGTCGCCAGGAGCTGCAAAAATTTCCCCTGGATTGGCGAAATTTGGATCTCTGGCAATCCTGCTTCTTTCGTCGAGAGGAGCGCCTGCTGTAAGGCCTCATCCTCTGGTGCAAAGAGACGTGTAATCGCTTCTTCGATCTCCCGACGCTCTTGCGCTTCCTGTTGCAGCCTGCCCATGTCCGCGTAGTTGCTTGCCATCTCGTAACTCCCCGTTGTGTAGGATCAATCAACGCTTCATTGCTTGCAATGCGTATTGCTTCAGATGCTGGGCCACTGCTCGCTCGTCGAGGGTGGCATGGCATGTGATGAAGATACGTTGTGCTTCATGCAGAAGATCCAGCCCTTTTTGTTGTGTGCTCTGCGTGCTTGCCTGCTGTTCTCCTGCCAGCGCACTACGTTGTAAGAGCAGTATACTATAATCCTGTAGTGTGCGTGCGTAATCCAGGTGCATTTCTCGCTCGCGAAAGATCTGGAGTGCCTGTGTGAAGGCTGCATCGGCCTCTTCTTGCTCGCCTCGTTGCCGGGCGATGAGCCCCAGCAGTCGATAGATGCGCCCGGTACTACGAATGGTCTCGTTCTCTTTGGCTTCTTTCAGGAGCGTGTAGGCAATTTGTCGCGCCTGTTCGGTTTCATTGAGTAATGCCGATACGGTTGCCAGGAGATATTTTCCTTCGATGGTTGGTTCTACCTCTAATCCTTCAAGGGAGATGATATGTTGTAACGTTGCTCGGGCGCGATGGAGGAGCCGTCTATAGAGTTGCGGTGAGATTTGTGTGGTGAGCAGTTTGTCCTGGGCTTCGAGGATACGTAGATCTCCCAGCCCGATCAGGGCGTAATGAATACATCTGGAGCTTTTGATATCGCGACCAATTTTGATGGCGCGCAGGATGCTTTCACGGGCCTCCTGGAACTTGCCCAGGTCTTTCTGCACCAGCGCCAGTTCGGCGCGATACCAGCTGATCCGCGTGCGATCGTTGATCTGCTCGGCCAGGGCCAGACCTCGCCAGTACCATTGCTCGGCTTCCTGTAGCTTCCCGGCTCGATAGGTAACATCTGCCAGGTTGCCCATGATAAAGGCCTGATTGGGGATATTTCCGATGCGCTCCGCTAATTGCAATGAGCGTTGCATATAGTCATGGGCGGCTTTATACTCGCCTTTCACTGCGTATGCTGCTCCTAAGTTGCCATAGACACGGGCTGTCTGGGTGAGAAGCTCGTTCTGTTCGTAGAGTTGCAGCGCGATCCGCATATGCTGAAAGGCTTCATTCAATTGCCCGACGCTGGCGGCAACAATTCCCAATCGCTCATGCGCATACCCAATTTCCAGGGGATCTCCAATCAGGGTCCGTTCTATGCGCGTGGCGGGCTCTTTTGTATGCCTGCTGACGCTGACGATATGTGGCTGCCACTGCTGTAGTTTGTAGGAATCTCTCGGCTCTACTCTTCTGCTGGAGGGCTGTACGATCTTCTCTAAGATAGCCAGGGCCTCTTGCAGATAATGGCGGGCTTCATCATAACGACCATCCATCCGCAGCAGGTTGCCATATTGCAGATGTAAACATGCCCAGGCGCTGCCGCTGTTAATGTTTGCCTGCGCCAGGGTCTCTTTACCCCGTTCATAACTATCATAGGCCTGAGCGTAATCTCCTGTGGCGGCCCAACTGTTGCCAATCTCGCGCCAGAGCAACGCCTGAACCTGGATATCATGGTCGCGTTGTTCCTGTTCAGCAGGATTTCCTGCGTGCTGATGACTCATGAATACGTTGAGTGTGCATTGATAGAGAAAACGCGCATCCTCAAAATCGCCCAGTACCATATTGCACTCAGCCGCAAATTCCATCAGGCGACAGAGATGGCGCAGCTCATCTCCAGGAAGCTGGTTGATGGCTCTGGGATGGATGGTGCGTGTGTAGGTGCGCACGTCGCTGTTCTCGGGCGCACGCGGCTCATGATTGATCAATGCCTGAATGGCCTGTAAATAGTAGCGTCTGGCCTCCGAGTAGCCTGAAAGCCTGTAGGCCTGATTCCCTGCCAGTTCAGCATAACAGGCGATCTGCGCTGGATCTCCTCCCCCTCTGCTGAGATGATGAACGATCGCAATCGCGGCTTTTTCTTGCTGGAGCGAACTTTTGTGCACGTTTTTTAACGCCTCGGCTGCTTTACGATGCAACTGTGCTCGCCTGGCCGCCGAGAGTCGCTCATAGAGATGGCTGATGATGAGCGGATGCCAGAAGTAATAGGTAATATGGGCTCCCGCGCCTTCTTCGGTGAGCAGACCTGCGTGCAGTGCTTCTTCTAACTGATCCAGAATGATATCTTCGCTCTGGTCATTGGTCATGGGTAGCAACTGGTTCAGCTCAAATGAGCCCCCAAGCACGGCCGCTTTGCTTAATAATGCCTGGCAGTCGTTGCTGAGACGGCTGAGGCGACGTTCGAGCACCGCTGAGATTGCTTCGGGTAAGGTCTGGGCAGATTGCTTTGCGGCGAGCGTTCTCTGTCCCGTCAATCCTCTCTGGTCAATTGTTCTGCGCGCAAAAAATTCCTGCGTGGTGGCTTTGTATTCGTAAAGCTCCGTTTTTTCATTGTTATGTATGCCTGCATAGCGCGCGAGCTCTTCGGCAAAGAAAGGATTGCCTGCTGCCTGCTCTTGAATGCTGTGTACTGCTTCTTGCGGAAGATGCGCGAGCAGGTCCCCGATTTGTGTATGCGTGAGCGGCTGGATCGGCAACGTGATAATGGCCTCTTCACGCCGCAGATCAGCGATCAGGGTGTGGAGCCGATGAAATGGGGTCAATTCTCCATCTCGACAGGTCGCTACGAGAAAGATCCGCTGTTTTTGCAGGTGATGGGTAAGATAGGTGAGTATCTCGATGCTGCTATCGTCTGCCCAATGGAGATCATCAAAGACCAGCAATAGCGGATGGAATTTGCTGAGTGCCTCAAGAAGACCAAGTGTGGCTTCCCAGAGCAATAGCCGTTCTTGCTCGTGTGGCAGTGGTGTAATTGCTCGTGCCAATCCGTTTGCGGGAAGGTTTGCCAGATCCGGTAGGAGCATGCTCAGACGCTCCAGGCGCACATGGGTAATGGAAGGATTTTCTCCTTCGGGGTGTGTGATTTGTAGCAGTTCTTCTCGTGTGATTTTGTGCAAGAGCATACGCAGCAGTTCTGTCCATGGCCGGTAAGGAATCGTGCGCTCCTGCTCATATGAGCGGCTCCAGGCCACAGCCCAGCTTTGCGTATACGCCTCCAGGCTCAGTTCCTCGGCCAGACGCGTCTTCCCGATCCCTGACTCTCCTCGCAAAAGAAGAAAATGGGGATACTTCTGCTTCTCTTTTTTTATACCCTCTGCAATGTTCGTTGCCTGACTATCCTCTGCCTCTATCGCGAATAGCGCCTGACGCATGATCTCTTGCTCATGTTCACGTCCAATCAGTGGGCTCTGATTATGTCGACCCGGCTGGAAGGTGGGTCTGTGGAAGGTGGAATGGGTGATAGGCGAGGTTGTTTGCGCTGGTGGTGATTCTTGTGTATCGTGCGGGAGGGTGGCGATTGATCGCGAGGGAATGGAGAATTCGGGAATATGGCCGGAACGGAGCGTTTCGTATAAATTACTGGTCTCTACAAGCGGTTGGCTATCATATTCACGCTCAAGCAAGATTTCATGCTGTCGATAGAGTTGTAAGGCTTCTCCTCTACGGTCCAGAAGGGTCAGAAGAATCATTTGCCGTTGTAAAGCGGTCTCATTGCTTGGATCGGTGGTGCGTAGACGATCCAGAATCTCAATCGCGCTCACCAGCGCCCCTTGTTCGGCTCTCAACTGGGCGAGATGGAGCTGTAATCCAACCCAGCTTCTCTGAAGCATATCTCGTCTGGGTGCAGCCCATTCCGCATAGAGCTCTTCCAGCAGATAGCCGCCACGATAAAGATTCGCCGCTTCCTCGTAGAGCCGTTCGATTCGTTGCTCTTCCGTGCTTTTATTGGCTTCTTTGAGCAGATATTCAAATGCTTCGGCGTCGACCCAGATGCTGTTGCTATTTGCTAGTTCGAGGATATCATGTTCGAGGCGGAGCAGGTGGGAGTTGGCGGGACGATCAATGTCCGGTTCAAGAATCTGTCGAAGTTCGTGGACTGCGCCGTTGAGCCGATTGGCGGCAACTTCAAGCTCAAGTTCGGGCCAGAGAAGATCCATGATCTGTTCGCGCCCCAGACGACGCCCGGGACTACTGAGAAGGCACCCCAGCAAGGCGCGTGCTCTGCGCCGATGCCATGTTCTGCTATCTATTGTCTGCCAATCATTATTGCTCTTGCGCTCGATACGAAATTGCCCAAGCACATAGATACGTAGCACGGGGCCGCTGTCCTGAGGAATTCCTGTCTCCTCAACTTCACCGCTCGTCTCCTGACTCTGTGCCAGTTCTTTAGGAAGATGAATACCAATATATTTGCTGACCGTGCGCCCGTTCTCATTCCAGTATGCATACCAGTACGGTCCGTGCCCTGTCCCTTCTCGACATTTACGACAACGCTGTTTTCCACAACGTGTGAACTGCTGGCGATAGGTGACTTTCCCGTTCATGTTATGTGCCTGCCTGCTCTCAATGTGCATATATTTATGCGTATCTGAGCTTCATCCATGTTTCTTTTGTATCTTGGGTATCGTTGTTATTATAACTCAGGTGCTAGAGGATAACAATCGGGTAGCCGACCTGGTAATGAGAATGTCCAGTTCTTGCAACATGCTCTTCGCAACGCTTCAAAGTATCAGACCCATGATGCGGTAGGGAATCAGGGCTCCTGGGAAGAAGAAATGCTCTTTCAGGGTGACCCAACCCCGCCTCTGATACATTGTGAGCGCCACTGTTTCACTCTGCGCTGTTGAGAGCACGGCGGTTCGATAGGGGAGATTGCTCAGGAGGGTGTCGTG
This sequence comes from Ktedonobacteraceae bacterium, assembly GCA_035493895.1. Taxonomy (GTDB): domain Bacteria; phylum Chloroflexota; class Ktedonobacteria; order Ktedonobacterales; family Ktedonobacteraceae; genus DATJHM01. The sequence continues at coordinate 1,458 of DATJHM010000313.1, read as the reverse complement.
AAGATGTCCACCAAAGCCCTGTCCCTGGGCGTCAGGATGGACTGCCAGTTCAACAAATTCAAATGCCTGTTCTAACCATTGTGCGGCCTGTGCGGGCCCCAGTGCTTGCTCTACAATATTTCGCCACCACAATCCACGCCTGCTGGTATAGCCGTAGGTGAAGCCAATAATGCGACTATTCGTTCGATTCCGTGCGGCATAGCCCTGGAACCCTTCGTATGTGGCATGGCGCAGGAGCGTCTCAGCAAACCTGCGCACATCTATCTCTTGCATATTGTATGGCGGTTGCCCCAGTGCACTACGATAGACATCGACGATTTGCGCACGCACCTGCGGTATATCTCGGGCGCTCAAATAAACGAAATCAGCATCCACGGCTACACTTCCTCTCTTTCCGGCAATCTCGCTGCTTATCGCCCATTGTAGCATAAAAGAGATATATTATACCTGCTCGCTTTTGCGCCCCTTCAGTAAAAAGTAGTCTCCGCTAAAATGATCCAGGTGTCCATCTGCTTTTCTGGTCACGGCAAAATACTCTCTGGTCTGCTCACTACTGTTTAACATAAATTTTGCCAGGGCCAGCCTGTTCTCATCGCTCATCTGGGAGCGCTCTGTCCAGGCATCGTATCCATGGGTGCGCCGAAAGAGCTCTTGTGTCTCGACCTGAAGGCCCGCCTCGGCAAAAAAGTGTTGCCACTCGCTGACTTTGTGCGAACGACCATGTGAGGGATCGCGCCATTTTTCGACTTTGTTGATAAACAGATCCAGCTCTGCCTCCTCTGGCACACAGCTATCAATGACGAGAAAGAGTCCTCCCGGCTTCAAAACCCGTGCTACCTCGTGTACAGCCTTGCCGACATTGGGGAAATGGTGCGGCGCAATGCGACAGGTGACGCGATCAAAGCTGTTCTCGCCGAATGGCAACTGTTCTGCGTCAGCAATGTGAAATTCTGCATTATCGACTCCCTGAGACAGGAGAAATCCCTCGGCTGCTTTCAGCATTTGCGGCGTAAGATCGCTGACGGTGATCTTTGCCACATGTGGCGCGACAGCCAGAGCCGTATGTCCACCACCGGTCGCGATATCTAAAGCCTGCTGGTCCTTCGCAAACTCCCCCAACGCAAGAAGCCGCTGAAGATCACTCCCTGTACGATGGGAAGGACTGGTGACGTAACTTGCGGCAGTGCGCCCGAAATATTCTTTCACCTGCGCCTTTTTTTCGTCACTACTCGTATTCGAACTGGACATGATGTTCTCTCGTTTTCTACCGGCTCTCTCGTTTGAACCAGAACTATTATGGGACGATCTCAATCATTCTCGTAGATGCGCGGCTTGCTACAATGTCACGGAAATAAGCCTGTACCCGGTGCCCATCGTCCCCCATCCTTGTAGAGTCGCCCGTTTATCTGCGACCGGGGGCAGCCACCTCCCACCGTGTCGTCGCCCCGGTCGCAGATA